>CAVOZQ010000024.1:0-23952 GCA_963700945.1 uncultured Alphaproteobacteria bacterium | reverse complement strand
GAAGCTGCCATCCGGCGCCATCGTCGAGGTCGACTGCGACATCTGGATCCCGGCCGCGCGTCCGGACTGGGGCCCGACGCTGGCAATGTGGACCGGCTGAAGGCGAAGCTGGTGCTCGAGGGCGCCAACATTCCAACCACGCCCGAGGCCGAGGCCAGGCTGCACAGTAGGGGCGTTCTGGTCATCCCCGACTTCATTGCCAATGCCGGCGGCGTGATCTGCGCTGCGGTCGAGTTTCGGGGGCGGTGACGAGACGACGGCGATGGCGACCATCAACGCTCGGATTAGCGCCAATACACGAGCCGTCCTCGAGGAAGCCACGCGAACCCAAACGCCGCCGCGCGAGGCCGCCGTCACCCTCGCCGAACGCCGCGTCCGTAGCGCCATGCGGTTTCGCCGCTGGCGTTAATGGGCGCGCTCGGCCAGAAGGCCAAGCAGGATAGCGCCGAATCCGGGCAGGACCGCAGTCTGCTTGCCGATGCGAGGGCCTGCAAACAGAGAACGACTGTCGCCGATGTCCGCCCGGTCGAGACCAACCTCGTGCGCCGTACGCCGGGCGCCAGCCTTGGCGATGCGCTCCAGCATCGCATCGAACACATTGCTCGGCACGGCAATCAGCCTGTCGACGTCCAACACCCTGCCCATGTTAAGAGCCCAGGCACCGGCGGAACGCAACTGGACTGAGACGAGAAGCGTCGACGGGGCGGGCGGCCTAAACACCTTTGCTTGCAAGGTACGCGACAGCCCCCTCGAGAGTGAGGAGCTTCGGGTAATCGAGTTCCGGGATGTCGGCACCGGTACGTTCGTGCAGAGCGATGATGAAGTTCAAATAGTCCATCGAGTTGAGATCGAGGGTGTCGCGGAGATCGGCGCCAGGGGCAAGCGGCGAGTTGGCGGCTTCTGGCGCAATCGGCGAGGACGTCACGGATGAGGGCTTCCCGTTCGGCGTCGGTCATAGCTTTTCCGGCTCCTGCAGCAGGCGGTCTATGGCAGCGAGATAGAGACTACCTTGGTGGCCGTCGGTGACACGGTGGTCGGCGGCGAGCGTCAAGGCGACGACTGGCCGTGGCTGAACGCTGTCGCCAACAACCCAGGGGCGAGTTGCGATCCGGCCGACGCCGAGGATCGCAACCTGCGGCGGATAGATGATGCCGGTGACCGCTTCGGCACCGCGCTCCCCGACACTGGTGACCGTGAGTGTGGCGGACGACAGCTCGGACGCACGCAGGCCGCCCGAGCGGGCGCGCTGCACGAGGTCGCGGAGCCGGCGCATCAGCCCAGCAAGAGGCTGACGATCAGTATCCCGGATGGCCGGCGCCACGAGGCCGCCGCCGCGGAGCGAGATCGCCCAGCCGACATGAATGCCGGAACCCTGGTGAAAGGTGCCATCTTCGTAGGTGCCGTTGAGCTCGGGCACCTCCCTGAGCGCCAGCGCCGCGGCCTTGAGCAGGAGCACGGCCGGCAGCAGGCGGTCGGGCGGCGGGCGCGATTGGCGGTCTCGAGCCAACGACGGCAGCGCCGAAGTCGACCGTTTGGCCGAGATAGTAGTGCGGGATCTCGCGCTTCGAGCGTTGCATGGCGGCACCGATCGCTCGCGCATCTCGGTCGGATCGAAGCCCTTGCGCGACGTTGCCGGCGACTGCCTCGTCTCCCTCGGCGGTGCCTCCCGAGCAGCAGCCCTCAACGTCGGCCAGAGTGACCGAGCCGTCGATGCCGGTTCCAGCAAGGCTCGCCAGGATCGAGGTGCAGGCTCGCGCGCGCACGCGCGTCGGGCGGCAGGACTGACCGACGGGCGCGACCCGACCGCAGGCGACGGCCGGGGCAATCGGCTTTGGGTGTTGGTCGGGTGCCGGCTCGAGGTGCGGCGGCGCGGGCGCCGCCGCCGGCGAGAACAGGCGCGGGCGCAGGCGGCGGTTCACCGTTTGCTGCGCCGTCGCCGAGGCGGGCAAGCGGGGCGCCGACCGGCACCTCCTCACCAACATGGACGAGAAGCTCGGCGATCGTACCGGTCTCGAAGATCTCGACCTCGATGGCACCCTTCTGGGTCTCGACGACGCAGACGACGTTGCCAGATTCGACAGTATCACCGGGCTTGACGAGCCACTCTGCGAGGATGCCCGCTTCCATGTCGGCGCCGAGCGCCGGCATGCAGAACGCGCTCACGGCCGGCTGCCAACAAGCGCCTGGGCCGCAGCAACAATGGCCGGCACCTGCGGCAGGGCGGCATCCTCGAGCTGCGGCGCGTAGGGGATCGGCACCTCGGCGGTGCAGACCCGGCGCAGCGGAGCGTCGAGGTCGAAGAAGGCCTCTTCGGCGAGACGCATGCCGATCTCGGCCGAGAGCGAGCCCGTGCGCCAGCCTTCGTCGACGATGACGCAACGATGGGTCTTGCGGACCGAGGCGATCACCGTCGCCATGTCTAGCGGGCGGAGCACACGCAGATCGATCACCTCTGCTGCAATGCCCATGTCGCCGAGCTCGACCGCGGCGGCCAGGCACTTCTTCAGACTACCGCCATAGGTGACGAGGGTGACGTCCATACCCTCGCGGCGGATCTTGGCCGTTGCGATGTCGACCTCCGTGACGGTCGGGTCGAGCGTATCCTCGTCATTGTAGAGCATGACGTGCTCGAAGATGAGGACGGGGTTGGGATCCAAGAGCGCCGCCTCGACCATGAAGCGAGCATCCTCGATGGTGGCGGGGGTAAGGATGCGCAGGCCCGGGATATGCGCGTACCAACCCTCAAGACTGTGCGAATGCTGCGCCGCAACCCGCCTGCCGCCGCCGGTCGCCATGCGGATGACAATGGGCACGGCGAACTGGCCGCCCGACATGTGCGGAATCGTGGCGGCGTTGTTTACGATCTGGTCGAGCGCCAGGAGGCTGAAATTGACTGTCATTATTTCGACGATGGGGCGCATTCCGGCCATGGCAGCGCCGATTCCCGCGCCCACGAAACCACTCTCGGCCAACGGCGTGTCGCGGATGCGCGTTTCGCCGAATTCCTCGACCAGCCCCTTGGTGACAGCGTAGCAGCCCCCGTAGTGGGCGATGTCCTCGCCCATCAGGAAGACTTTGGGGTCCTTGAGGAGAGCGGCCCGGAGCCCCTGCTTGCAGGCCTCACGGTAGGTCACCTTGCCATCGGTCATTGTGGCACCTGATGGGCTGGGATTTCGTCCATGGTGACGAAGCGGAGAAGCTCGTCGACGGGCTCGAGCGTGCCGGCTTCAGCGAAAGCGACCGCGGCCGCGATCTCGGCGTCAATGCGTTGCTCCATGGCCTCGAGCTCTGCCGCGTGCAGGAGACCGTTTTCCTCGAGCCAGGCCTGGAACCGGACGATCGGCCCCTTGCCGCGCCAGCGGGCGATCTCCTCCTTGGTTCGGTATTGCTGGGCATCGAACATCGAATGCGCACGCAGACGGTAGGTACGACACTCTAGAAAGGACGGCCCCTTGCCTGCGCGAATCCGCTCTAGTGCGCGACCGGCCGCAGCCTCCACGGCAACCACATCCATGCCGTCGACGGCCTCGGCCGGCATGGCGTAGCCCACGGCCTTCCTGGCGATGTCGGTCTGCGCCTCGGCACGCTCGAGCGCCATGCCCATGGCGTAGAGATTATTCTCGCAGACAAACAGGACGGGCAGCTGCCAAAGAGCCGCGAGATTCAGGCTTTCGTGGAACTCGCCCTCGGCGGCCGCCCCGTCGCCGAAGAAGCAGACGGTTACACTCCTGCGGTCGAGCATCTTGTCGCCCAGGGCGACGCCGATGGCCAACGGCAAACCTCCGCCGACGATGGCGTTGCCGCCGTAGAACCGGTGCTCGGCACTGAAGATGTGCATCGAGCCACCACGGCCGCGGCAAGTTCCCTCCTGCTTCGCCAGCATCTCGGCCATTAGGCGATCCATGGGCAAGCCCTTAGCGAGCGCCTGCCCGTGCTCACGATAGGTGGCAACGATGGCGTCCTCGGGCGCCAGCGCTTCGATGACGCCGACAGAGACGGCCTCCTCACCATCGTAGAGATGGAGGAAGCCCAGGATCTTCTGCGCCTGGTAGAGCTCGACGCACTTCGCCTCGAAACGCCGGATGCGCAACATGGCCTCAAGCAGATGGAGAAGTCGCGGCCGGTCGAGATGGATTTTTGCGCTCATTGCTCGTCGCTTTCGAGAGTCGAGAGATCGCCCTCGGGCAGGCCCAGCTCGCGCGCCTTGAGGAGCCGGCGCATGATCTTGCCGCTGCGCGTCTTGGGCAGGTTGGTTCGGAAGTCGATGGCTTTGGGCGCAACCGCGGCGCCCAAGCGCTTCCGGGCATGGCCGAGGATGTCGCGACGCAGCGTCTCGTCGCCCGTGAAGCCGGGTTTCAAGGCCACGAACGCCTTGACCAGCTCCCCTGCCAAAGGATCGGGGACGCCGATCACACCGGCCTCGGCCACCGCAGGGTGCTCCATGAGGATGCTCTCGACCTCAAAGGGACCGATCAGGTGACCCGAGCTCTTGATGACGTCGTCGGCACGACCGACGAACCAGTAGTAGCCCTCTGCGTCACGCTTCGCGAGGTCACCGGTCAGGTACCAATCGCCAACGAAGCATTTCCTGTAGCGCGCTTCCTCGTGGAGATAGCCACGCATCATCGACGGCCAGCCGGATTTGAGCGCGAGTTCGCCTTCGACCATCGGCTCGGAAATCGGGCTGACGCCACCGTCCGGTTCGCGCTCGACGATGGCGGTTTCGATTCCGGGCACCGGGCGACCCATCGAGCCGGGCTTCACGTCCATGGCTGCGTAGTTGGCGATCATGATGCCGCCGGTTTCAGTCTGCCACCAATTGTCGTGGAAGGGCATGCCGAACGCCTCCTGGCCCCAGATCACCGCCTCCGGGTTGAGCGGCTCGCCAACCGAAGCCATGAAGCGAAGAGCGCTCAGGTCGTGCCCCTCGAGTACGTCCTTGCCGAGCTTCATCAACATGCGGATGGCCGTCGGTGCAGTGTACCAAACAGTGACCTTTTCGTCCGCGAGGGTCCGATACCAATAGCCAGCGTCGAACTCGGCCTCGACGACGAGATTGGTGAGGCCGTTGGTCAAAGGCGAGACGATGCCGTAGCTGGTGCCGGTTACCCAACCCGGATCGGCGGTGCACCAGAAGATGTCATGGGGCTGCAGATCGAGGGCGAACTGGCCGGTCACGTGGTGGGCCACGACGGCCTGGTGAACGTGGATGGCGCCTTTCGGCCGGCCGGTCGTGCCTGAGGTGAAATGGAGCAGCGCCGGATCCTCTGCGTCGGTCGGCGGGATGATGAAGTCGGGCGACGCCTCGGCCATCAGGAGCCCGAGCGCCATCGTGCCCGCGGGCGGATCGGTGCCCGTCACCAGCACGTGGGCAAGGCTCGGAAGCTTGGCACGAACTGGCGATACCTTGCGCGTGTAGAGCTCGGAACTGGTGACCAGGACGCGGCCTTCGCCGATGTCGAGGCGGGTGGCTATGGGCTCGGGCCCGAAGGCCGAGAAAAGCGGTGAGACCACACACTTTGCCTTCAACCCGCCGAGTACGGCGATGTAGAGCTCGGGCACCCGGCCGAGCATGACGAAAACGCGCTCGCCGGGCTCGACGCCGAGGGTCCGCAATAAGCTGGCAAAGCGGGCCGTGCGCTCGGCGAGCTCGGCATACGTCATGTCGATCCGCTCGCCGGTCTTGCCGAGCCAACGCAATGCCACCGCCGCTGCCAGCTCGCCGGTCGCATGGCGGTCGACGGCCTCGTGCGCGATGTTGAGGCCACGGCCATCCGGCAGACCGTCGAGCAGCGCCCGTGCCCGTTCCCACGAGAAGCCGGCGCACATCGCCGCATAGCCATCCTTGCCGGCACCGGGCTTGACGATCCGCTGCCGCTGAGCCGCCGGTGATGTTCGTGTATCTGGCATGGCCGATCCCTCGGAGCCAAGCACACCAAGCTCCAGAGGCTAACGTGCCACTGGTCGACGGGCCGCGCCTTGATCGATGTCAATCCGCAGATGGGTAACGAGAGCAAGCATCTCCGGAATAGCGCCCGAGTGCGAACGCCCTTCAGTTGCGAACAACGATGTCACGCTTCAGTTGCCATTTATCTCAGTCAACCACACGTCGGAGCTTTGGCGCCACTATGCGTGTTTCACAATGGCGCCAAGCATGGGCCCAGTAACGTCGGAGAGATGGAATGCGCGACGCAAAGCCGTGGCTGTCGGCGGCGGCGGAAGGCATTGCCGTCTCGGCGATAAAGGAGATGGCGTTGCGGGCAGCGGCCTTCGACGATGTAGCGCAACTCACCTGGGGCCTGCCGTCTTTCCGAACGCCGGCGCCGATCCGCGAGGTGCTCTTGGGACGTCTGGTCGATGATCTGGAAATTGGCAAATACAGCATGCCGGACGGCCTTCTTGCCTTGCGGGCGGCAGCGGCGACTGCGCATGCGGCGGCAACTGGCACCCAAGTTGATCCGGATCGTCATATTCTGGTGACCGCCGGCAATATAGAAGCCGTGAACTCCTTGTTGCATGTGCTGTTGGATCCCGGCGACGAGGTGATCCTGACCGACCCGGGATTCGCCTCGCATGCCCAGCAGATACGCCTCTGCGGCGGCCGGGTGGTTTTCTGGCCGCTGAACAAGAACAGTGGCTGGCAGCTCGATCCGACGAGCCTCGCGTCGCTCATCACACCGCGTACCAAGGCGATCGTGCTAGTCTCTCCGAACAACCCGACCGGCACCATTTTTCGCGAGGCAGCGCTTCGCGAGGTAGGTAGAACTGCTCTTGAGAATGACATCTTCTTGCTGCTCGATGACGCCTACGTGGACTTCTGCTTCGGTCATCGCGCCGACTATTTCAGCCTGGCGAGCGCTCCCGAGCTCACCGAACGCGTGGTCCGACTGTTCAGTTTCTCCAAGGGCTATGCGATGAGCGGCTTTCGCGTCGGCTACATGGTTCTGCCCGAGCCGCTGCGCAGCGAAGTCCTGAAGGTTCATGACGCGACCATGATCTGCGCACCGCGAATCTCGCAGGTCGCGGCGCTCGCAGCGCTTCAGACGGAACCCACGCATCTCGCCGAATTCGAGACGGTATTGGCGCGGCGGCGGGACTTGATCTGCCACCGCCTCGACCGCCTGCGGCACGTCTTCGCCTATGAACGGCCCGAAGGCGCCTATTACATGTTTCCCGAGATCCGGGTACCGCACGAGAACTCATGGAGCTTCTGCCTCGAGGTCCTCGAAAAGACGCACGTCACTCTTACACCTGGGCATGCCTTTGGCCCTTCGGGCGAGCATCACGTCCGAATGGCGTTCTGCGTTGAGGACGAGACAATTGAAAAAGCGTTTGACCGAATGGACAATCATTTTCGCCGCTGAAGAGCCGGCTATCGATAGAGATGATTTGGAAATGAGCGGCAGTCGTTCAGTCTTAATAAGTTGGCGGCCATCCAAAGACCGCGTCGGCCTCGCTGCGCCTCGACTACGCTCTTGACGTGCAAATACTTCAGTGAAAGTGGAAAGCGCACGTCCATCATCACTGCCAAGCGGGTCATCCCCAGCGACTTCTTGAAGTAGCAGAATGGACTGAGTCTAGTCATCCCGAAACGCTATGATCGCTCTTGTTTTGGCTCAAGCCAGCTTCTCATGACAGGGTCGTTCTCACGACTGACCTGCCGCCGCCTTTGCGACGTTCGCGATCAACTGGTGTTCTTTCTGCCGCGATGGCGCTTTATGCTTGGGGTCTTGCGCTTCGTGCCACTGCCTAGGTCCTCAGTCGGCTCAGTTGAGCCTGCGCCAATCAACGGCGTAGTCGGCGCCGCCAGGCGCTCGGCGCCCTCGGCGCGCAGCTCGAACTCCCGCCATGGCCCAGTGGCGTTCGGCAGCATTATCAGGGCGGCCCTCCCGCTCCCCAGATCGCGTGCGCCCGTTCCCGTACTAGCTGCTCCCCGATCTCGTCGCTCATCTCCGCTCCTCACGCTGCACCGGCCAGGCTGCCGGACGTCCTTCAGAAAGTGTACTCCACAGGCATCTCTGCCCAACCACAGCATCGGCCGAGGGGTAGTTCCTGGCCTTGATCTGAAGTCAATGATGCTCTGCACAATGAGCGCTCTAAGTGCATCGCTAGAGGTCGGGTCGCCAGTTCTCAGCGTCGGCAGAGGAATGGAGTTGGCCAAGATCGGGAAAGTGCCGGCGAAGAAGAGGGGAGAACGGCCGCGACCGACGAGGCAGTGTCCCGGTACTCGCTGTGAGTGCTGTGAATGTGGTCGGGCGACCAAGGCGAAGGAGCGGAAATGGTACCGACACCCTTTCAGGACCGTCGCGAAGCCGGGAGAGTGCTGGCGGCGAAGCTCATGCCTTACGCGAGCCGTCCGGACTTGCTGGTGCTGGCGCTGCCGCGTGGCGGCGTGCCGGTCGCTTACGAGGTTGCGCGCGCCCTGGGCGCGCCGTTGGACGTGTTCGTCGTGCGCAAGCTGGGCGTGCCCGGCTACGAGGAACTGGCCATGGGCGCCGTCGCCACAGGCGGGGTGCGGGTCCTCAACGACGACATCGTGACCGGCCTGCGCGTTCCAGCCTATCTGATCGAGGCGGTCACAGCGCAAGAACAGGCCGAGGTGAAACGGCGCGAGCGGGTCTATCGAGGGGGCAGGCCAGCACCTGACATTCGCGGGCGGACCGTGCTGCTGGTGGACGACGGTCTGGCGACCGGCGCCACGATGCGCGTGGCCGTGCGCGCCCTACGGCAGCAGCAGCCGGCGCGGATCGTGGTGGCGGTCCCGGTCGCGGCGCCCGAGACCTGCGCGGTACTGCAGGCCGACGCCGACGAGATCGTGTGCGACATCACACCAACACCATTCCAGTCGGTCGGCCGCTGGTACGAAGACTTCTCCCAAACCACGGACGAGGAGGTCCGTGACTTGCTCGCGCGGCGAGAAGGGACGGAGGACAAGCGCGCCACCGCTGTCCCGCCCGCCCAACAGATGCTGGAGGTCTTGCGGGCGAACGCTCATCCGCTGACCGGCGTGGAATCGGACTACGATCCGCTCCTGCGCCTGATCGGCGACACGAGCCTGGTCCTGCTCGGCGAGGCATCGCATGGCACGCACGAGTTCTACCACGAGCGAGCCCGCATCACCCGACGGCTGATCCAGGAGCAGGGCTTCGCTGCAGTCGCGGTCGAGGCCGACTGGCCGGACGCCTATCGCGTCAACCGCTATGTGCGCGGCCAGAGCGACGACATCGATGCCACGGAAGCGCTTGTGGGCTTTCGCCGCTTCCCGACCTGGATGTGGCGTAACACTGTCATGGTCGAGTTCGTCGAGTGGCTGCGCGCCTATAACGACGCCCTGCCCCGGGGTCGTGCCAAAGTCGGCTTCTATGGACTCGACCTTTACAGCCTTCGTGCCTCGATGAAGGCCGTGCTCGGATTTCTCGATAAGGTCGATCCCAAGGCGGCGCAGCGGGCGCGGGCTCGCTATGCCTGCTTCGACCATTTCGGTGAGGACGAGCAATCCTACGGCTTTTTCGCCGGCACCGGCCAGGCGGGCTCCTGTGAGCATGAGGCGGTCGACCAGCTGGTCGAGCTGCAACGTCGGGCCCTGGATTATGCGCGACAGGACGGTCGTCTCGCCGAGGATGAGGTGCTCGATGCCGAGCAGAACGCCAGGCTCGTCCGGGACGCCGAGGCCTACTACCGCTCGATGTTCTTGGAAGAAGTGTCGTCGTGGAACCTGCGCGACCGCCACATGGCGGACACGCTGGAGGCACTGATGGCTCATCTGGAGCGCCAGGTCGGGCGGGCAAAGATCGCTGTCTGGGCGCACAACTCGCACCTGGGCGACGCAAGGGCAACGGAGATGGGCCGGCGCGGCGAGCTCAACCTGGGTCAGCTTGTCCGCGAGAAGCTCGGCAAGGACGCGGTGCTGGTCGGCTTCACCACGCACCATGGCACGGTGACCGCCGCCTCCGACTGGGGCTCGGCGGCGGAGCGCAAGCGCGTCCGCCCGGCGCTGACGGGCAGCTGGGAGGCGTTGTTCCACGCCGCGCGGCCCGCTCCGTTCATGCTCAGCTGGCGGGAGGGCGATCTCGTCGCCGCGGCCTTGCGCGAGCCTCGTCTCGAGCGGGCGATCGGCGTGATCTACCGACCCCGGACGGAGCGGATGAGCCACTACTTCATGGCGCGGCTGCCGGACCAGTTCGACGCGGTGCTACACTTCGACGAGACGCGGGCGATCGAGCCCTTGGAGTACGCGGCCGAGTGGAAAGTGGGCGAGGTGCCGGAAACTTTCCCGTTCGCCGTCTGAGCAATATGCAGGAGTCACAGCGACGCAGCGAGCCGGATTACTGCGAGGATACGAGCCGCGAGTGCTCGTTCCCGCAGGTCCGACGGTGCTCGAGGGCGACTTGAGGCTACCCGACGGGGCGCGGGGGGGGCTTGTCCCGAGTGGTAATGTAGCTGACGGCGGTCATCGGTAGTTCTTCGGCAAGGTCTGGTTGTGCCGCCAACCCGAACCCGAGCACCGAACCGATGACCGACGAGATGAAGGCCCGTCAGGGTCTTCTGGAAAAGACGTCTGACGCTGACCTCTTGCGCGAGATGCTGGGCTTTCCGTAGTCAGGCAATGGCAGAGTGGCAGATGGCGGCTGCATCAACATGAAAATGCCGCGCATGCCCGAAATGGCGCGGCACGGCCAACGAGACTAGGCCGCAGCCGCATGAAACCGCCCGTTCCGGGCCTTGGCGGGACATTTCAAGCTTTGGGAACCAGTGCGACCAAAATCATCGATCGTTTGTCACCCCGACTTGGAGATCGCCGACCATTCCGTCTATGCTTCCGGATGGATTGCGTCCGCCGTCTTGGTGGCGCCGTCGCGGGGAGGAGGAGTTCTACAATGTCATCTACGGGAACGGATGAGGAAAGCAGGCGCCCGGGACATGCCCAGGAGCACGTGCAGCGGTTGATCCGAATCGAGAAGCTGGAGGAATTGCGAGCGCACACGGAAGACATCATCGAACAGTTCAACAACGACAAGCGCCGCGCCTTGCTGGCGATCGTTGACCCGGTGGGCGTTCTCTGCGAATTCGGCTACGATCTCTCACGCCCAGCCGCCCGCGAGCTGACGAAACGCCTGCCGCATATGTCGCGCATCGATCGCGATCGCTATCTCGGCTGGCTCGCCGACCTGGATCCCATTCCCGACACGCTGGACCTCAAGCTCGCCCGCCGCCCGGTCGGCAGCGAGCGCCTCATGACCATTGCCGGCAAGCAGGTGCCCCTCCCCGATCCGGGGCCGAAGCCGGGCAAGGGAGCGCACGGATTCGACGTCGTCGCCCAGTTCGGCGAAGAGCTGTCGGAACGGTTCCTCAAGCGGCACTACGCGTTGGGCAACCTGCCGCGCAGCGTCTACCAGGCCGGCGGCAAGCTCTGCTACTGCTTCGACAGCAGCGACTACGAAACCTATCGACCATCGCTCGGGGAGCCGAACAAAGAGCTGCATCTGGGCGAGCCGTCGCTGACGTTCATCACCCAAAAGAGCGACCGGGTTCGCATCACGAGCGGCTTCCTTGCCCAGGGCTTCGGCACCCAGCCGGTCAAGGGAACCCTCGAGATCGAGGCCAGGCTGGTTCTGGCCAAGGACGATCATGGCTATCCGAGCTACGTCGAGGCCTCCTTCAACGCTCTCGAGCTCGTCGACGTCGGCGTCAAGGTCACCAGCGCCGGCTCTCCGAAACAAGCCGCGGCCGACCTCGCCAAGCTGGCGCACAGCGCCTATCGGGACTTCCGCAAGCTCTACAAATCTTGGTGGTCGGGCGCGCTGCGCCTGCCGTTGACGCCGATGCTCATCGACGGCGACCTCTTAGCGGCGCAAGGCGTCGGCGCCACGCCGCCCCAGTGCGCGTTCGCGATCAAGCAGCCGGCCGGGGCAGCCGGGCCGCTTCTTGTGGTTGGGCTGTCCAGGGCGGGTGTGACCGGCGGCAATCTCAATGCCGTCGCCAATCACATCAAGGGCAACGGCGACATGGCGCTGATCCAGGACTTGGTGTGGCTCGAGCAAGGGCTCAACAGCGGATACGCCAAGACCCTGCCTTTGCGCTTCGATGCCGACAAGGGAACGGTCGACAGCAACGGCGACCTGCAGCTCAACACCATAGTTTGGCGATACCGGCCCGGTGGACTCACCGCCGACGTCTCCGGCAAGCATGAAAACGCCCTGCTTTGGTTCAACGCCGAGGTCGACGGTGAGATCACCATCGACATGTCGTTTCATTCCAGCGATCCGGAAATGACGCTCGTCGGCGGCGGCGCCTTCGGTGAGGACGTGCCGTGCTGGGCCGAGGTGGTCAGCACCATCATCCTGACATTGCTGGGTGCCGCCGTCGGTGGGCTCGCGGGCGCCGGCGTGGGCGCTATCGTCGGCGCAATCACTGGCGCCGGGCTCGGGGCGGTCATCGCGGGCGCGGTCGCCGGTGGCATCGCTGGTGCCGGCGTCGGCCTGGGGACAGGGATAGGACTAGCCGAGTGGAGCTTGGTCGAACCCGGAATCCTCAGCGACGGAACATCGGCCGGCAGCCAAGTAGGACAGAAGCAGACGCTGAAGGTTTCCCATCAGCAGAGCCTTCCCGAGGGACTGGGAACAGTCAAGGTCATCCCTAACGGTTTCACTATCAACGAGCTCGGCACCCGGTTGAGCGCCAAGGTCGAAGGCCCGGCCTATGCCACGGCCGCCCCCTGGATCCGCATCGGCGGCAGCCATAGCGTCGAGATCGAGACGCTGGAGCCGAGCGCCAGCCCGCAGCCCGCACCGCCGGCGGGCGACGGGGAGGCACCATCCACCGCCGTTCTGGCAATCGCTGCGGCACCGCACGGAGATTTCCAGAAGCGCTGGGCGGGGACCATTGCCCTGCATTACATCCTCACCAAGACGTCGGGCCTGCAAGGGACGCTGAGCTATGAATGGACCTTCAACGGCCAGCCGATCGGGACGTCAAACAAGGTCGATATCGAGATTGCCATCGACCGGCAGACGGTGGCGTACCTCGAGTTCAACAAGGTGAACCCGCTCGGTGTGGTGAGGCTGACGGTCACCGACTCCTTCGGACGCACGGCCTCCGACTCGGTGAGCATAACGGTCGGTCACGCGAAGGACCTGCATCAGTACAGACCCCTGGTCAGGGAGCGGCCGGACGACATCGATCCGCTGGAATGGATGGCTCGGTTTCGCGGACAGGAGATCATCAATCCGGTGGGCTGGGCGCCGCCGGGCGTGAATCTAGCGCAACCCCAAGGGGCCCTGGTCGACTATGCCACCTTCGCGTCGCCGATGACTGGCGAGACCCTCGTGGTGGTGGCCGCGTCGCCGCAGGCGCTGCTGATGGTTTAGGCCCCAGTGAGGATCGGGTACGGATGCCCTGTAAGGCAGGAGCTATTGGCCACAAGGCTTGTCGGTGCTCGGCCATGATCCGCGCAACGGTGGCTTCCCTGACGCGGTAGAGCCTGGCCATCTCGGTGGTGGATTTTAGGCCTGCGGCGACGCTTTCCACGATCTCGGCCTGTTGCCGGGCATTGAGCTTGCGCCGGCGGCCGCCGATCCGCCCTTCGCCTCTTGCCTGGGCGAGGCCTGCATGAGATCGTTCGCGGATAATGGCGCGCTCGAATTCGGCGAAGCTGATGCCGAGCACCTGCTCACCCTGCGCGGCGAAGACGGCCGCACCGCCGATCGCGTCCGCCGCCTCGACTTCTTCATCCTCGACGAGCTCGGCTATTGCCGGCCCATTGCCGCTTCGACCTCGGCGATGTCGAAGCCGCCGTCCGCATCGCGGCTGATCCGGCCCGCGGCCAGCGCCTTCCTGACCGCTGTCTCGCTGACGCCGAGAGCGCCGGCGAGCTGGCGATTACTCGTGGCCCGCATGGCGATAAGCGTTCCAAGTCAACAGCTTAATCTCGATCGCTAGAGCGATATTCCACTGGATAAGCACCCCGATCGAAGCGATTCATGCACCCACGCCAACGAGCCGAGGGATACCGACGATGACCAGCCTGACCAGCAACAACACCGATCGGGGCTTCTGGGGCAGCATCGCGCACAGCACCGACCCTGCCGCCGCCTGGCCAATGGCGATGGCCAAGATCGCCGAATGCACCGGCCTGCCCGAGACCGCGGTGCGCGACTTCCTGGACAGCCGCCACGGCCGCCACTTCGCCGACGAGGTCGCCAACCATCTGGCTGCCAGCCGCAGCCTCGAGACCGCGATCGGCGCGATGGTCGACACCTGGATGGGCTGGCGCATCGGCCGGCTGATGGCGCGCGAGACCGGCATCCCGCAGGGCCTGCCCTACCTGACCGGCCTGGTCGGCCACATGCAGGTCGAGGCCGAGCTGGAGGCCGCGCCGCCGCCTGAGCCCGGATCATCCGGCCTCTGGCCCCGCGCTGCACCGCAGCCGGGGCTCGGGGTCGTAGGGGCCGCAAGGGTGCGGCCCAACGATCCGGAGACCCGACCCATGCCGACCAACCTCTCCAAGGCCGAGCTCGCCACCATCCTCTCCGCCCTCGACGGGCAGACCCGCAACCCCGCCAACCGCGACAAGGCGCTGACCGCCCTGGAGCGCCGTGCCACCGCCCTCGGCCTGACCACCGACGCCATCCTCGACGCCGCGCCCGGCCTGCTCGACGGCCGGCTGAGCCCCGCCGACTGGCTGGCCGCAATCACCGATGCCGACGACGCCAAGGTCGAGACGGCCGCCGCCGACGGCGCCGAGACCGACGCCGATGCGGCGAAGCCAACGCCCCGCGCCAACACCAAGCAGGCGACGCTGATCGCCATGCTCCGCCGCCCCGAGGGCGCCGACCTCGACGAGATCGCCGAGGCCACCGGCTGGCAGAAACATTATGCCGATCTCCGGATTATGCCGATGTAGGTCTGTAAGCCATTGTTTCTGGTGGGTACCGCTGCGAGGGAGTCGGCATAATCAAAGGGCCTCGAGGAAGGCGAGGAGTTTGTCGGTCGGCCGGAAGCGGCCGGGTTTGGTGGTTGTCGGGGCTGTCCTTTCCAGAGCGCGTTCCTTGATCTGCAGGTCCGCGTGCAGGTAGATCTGGGTCGTCTCGATCTGTTCGTGACCGAGCCAGAGCGCGATCACCGATGTGTCGATACCGGCGCGCAGCAGGCGCATCGCCGCGGAATGCCTCAGCACATGCATGGTCACCCGCTTGCGCGCCAGGGACGGACAAACCGCCGTTGCGTCCTCGACATATCTGGCCAGCCGGCGCTCGAGGGCATCGCGGCTGAGGGCGCGTCCGGTCCGTGTTGGGAACAGCGGTTGCGCAGGCTGGCCGGCGCGCTCGGCCAGCCAGGCCCGCAGGACCGCGACGGTGCCCGAGGTGAGCGGCGTGATCCGCTGCTTTCGCCCCTTGCCGTTGCAACTGACATGCGCACCGGATCCGAGGTGGACATCGGCGCAGATGAGGCCGATCAGCTCGGAGGCCCGAAGGCCCGTCTGGACGGCGAGGCTGAACAGCGCCGTGTCGCGCCGCCCCGTCCAGGTCGTCCGATCCGGCGCGGCCAGCAGGGCGTCGATTTCCACCTCGGTCAGGAAGGTCACGAGCCGCCGCTCGAAGCGTTTCGGCGGGATGGCGAGGACGCGTTCGATGACGGCGGCATGTTCGGGATGCCGAAGGGCCGCATAGCGGAACAGGGACCGGATCGCGGCAAGCCGCGCGTTACGGGTGCGCACGCCGTTGTTTCTGTCGTGCTCCAAGTGGTCGAGAAAGGCGCCGATCAGGGGCGCATCGAGATCGTCGATATCGAGCTTGCTCGGCTCCTTGTCGTGTCTGTTCGACGCGAAGACCAGGAGCAGCCGCAGGGTATCGCGATAGGCCTCGAGCGTGTTCGGGCTGACCTGGCGCTGGCGGGTGAGACGGTCGGTGAAGAACGCCTGCAAGGTCGTGGCGAGCGCGCTCATGCGTCACCTCGCAGGTGGCGCTCGAGCCTTTCGCCGGCCAGCCCCAGCAATTCTGGCGCGGCCGAAAGATACCAGTAGGTGTGGCCGGGATCGGCATGACCAAGGTAGGTGGACAGGATCGCGAGGCGGGAACCGGGGTCGCCCGACCGGTAGCCGTCGACGATGGTGCTGACGGCGAAGCTGTGCCGAAGATCGTGGATCCGGGGCCGGCATGTCGCCGAGCGCGGCGCGATGCCGCAATGATGCAGCAGCTTGTGGAAGATCGGCTGCACGGTTCCGTAGCGCAGCCGTTTGCCGGTCGAACTGATCAGCAGGACCGGCGTGCCCGCTTGGCGGGGGCGATCCAAGCGGCGCAGGTAATCGTCCAGGGCAGCGACGGTCGTCGGGTGCAGCGGCACTTCGCGGGACTTGCCGAACTTGCCGTGCCGGATCGTAACCATGCCGCTGCCCGCGTCGAAGTCGTCTCGATCGAGGCCGATCGCCTCTCCGACCCGCATGCCGGTTGCCGCCAGGAGGCCGATCAAGGTCCGATAGGTCGCCTGCACATGCGATCCGCGCAGGTGGCCCGTGGCCCCCATCAGTGCTGCAATCTCCTGCGGCGTGTAGAGATACGGCGTTGCGCGGCGCCCTCGCGCCGGCAGAAGATCGGCGGGCGGCACCTCGGTCCTCGGGTCGAGCGCGCGGAGGTGCCGGGCGAAGAGGCGAACCTCGGCCAGACGCCTGGAGGTCCAGATCGCGGCGGCGCCAGGGGGCCGGGTCGCCCAGGCCAGCGCCGTCTCGGTCCGGACATGCGTTTCGCCGTGGTCCTCGGCGAAGGCAACGAACTGGCCGAGAAGCCGCTCGGCCTTGTCCATCTTGTAGTCGAGGGCGCGCCGCATGGTCAGATAATCGGCAAGGGCCTGATGCAGATTGCTCATCGGGCGCCCTCCGGCCAAGGCCGCGCGATCAGGCGCAGGGTGTCACGATCAACCTTGGCGTAGATCGCCGTGGTTACGGCGCGGCGATGACGCAAGAGCTGGCCGATCTCCGTCAAGGACGCGCCGGCCCGCAAAAGCTCCGTTGCCGCGGTGTGGCGCAGGCTATGCGCATGCATACGCACAAGGCCCGCGCGCCGGGCGGCGTCTCGCCACGATGGTGCTCACTCGGGTCGGCCCGAGTGCGTGATGGGGCGCGAAGTGCCGGACGAACACGGTCCGCCCCTGGGCGTCCGCCGGTCGGGCATGCTGCAGATATTCGGCCACCCGGTGCCCGACATCGGGCGGCAAGGGCAACCGTTCATGGCAATTGCCCTTGCCGCGCACACTGATCGTGCCGGCGCGCCAGTCGATATCGTCGAGCCTGAGCCCGGCGATCTCGCCGCGCCGCAAGCCGAGCCGGACCAGCAGGGTCAGGATCGCCAGATCGCGGCAACCGACGGCGGTGTCGGCATCGCAGGCCGCGAGCAGGCGCCGCACCTGATCGGGCTCGAGCCCCTTGGGCAGCCCGGCCAGCCGACGGCGGGACACCTTCGGCACGGCGTGGACGAGCGATCGTTCCGTGACGCCACCCTGATGCAGAAAGCCGAGGAACGAACGCAGCGCCGTGACCGTCAGCTTTGCCACGCCGTTGTTCAGACGCGGGCACCAGGCCACCACGAAGGAGGTGATATCGGCCGGCGTCAGGCTCTCGAGATCGAGATCACCCGCCACCATCCTGCGGTCCAGGAAGGGACGGAAGCAATGGATGTACCGATCGGCCGTCATCGTCGCCAGACCCCGTTCCGTGGCCAGGTACCGGCGGTACCGGTTCAGGATTTTCCCGGAGGGGCCATCCTCAACGCGTATTTCGGCCGCAGGCGCGATCCCCAGCCCACGGAGATAGCCGAGAATGGGGGCCAATGCCTTGCGCGTTTTGTGCCGGACGGCACCGGCTGACCGGCGATCCGACAGGAAACGGTCGACCTGCACCATGGACAGATCGCCCGCGGTCAACTGCCGCCTCTCGAGCCAGTCGCTCAGATCGCGCAGCAGCCTTCGGTGCTCCGAAATCGTTCGCGGCGCGTATCCCTGCCGCTTCAATTCCACCGCAAAGCCCTTCGAAAGGGCCGCGAGCTGACGGTCGGTCTGTGTGTCAGTGATCTCGTTCAAAACAAAAATCTCCTCTTTTCGACGTGAAAGAGGAGACGCTACCAGTCTTCAGCCCCGAAGATTATGCCGACCCGGATACAAAAGGCTTGAGGATATCCAAGAACTTACAGACCTACATCGGCATAATCCGGAGATCGGCATAATGTTTCTTATGCCGACTTCGGCATAAGAAACACAGCATTCGCGGCGCTATCTCCGGCGCGCTCAAGAAGAAGCTCGGCCTCCAGGTCACCTCGACCAAGGATGGTCAAGGACGGCGCGTCTACCGCTTATGCGGGCTCCGCATAAGCGGTAATATGCGGAGCGCATGGTTATGCGGAGCAAAGTTGGTTTTCCGCGGTTTCTCAATTCTTTGATGTCGGATCGCTCCGCATAACGTGTTCATGTTCGAGGTCTTCACCCGCGCCTTCTGGCGCGACATCGGAGACTTCGACATGGCGACGACACCTTGTTTCCAGCCCAAGCGGTGGGCGATGGATCTCGGCCCCAATGCGGGCTTGTTTGCTGCCTATGCCGAGGCGATCGGCTGTGTAGGCTACAGTGCCGGAACCTCCATTCAGATCGTTGGGGCAGCCCGACATTTCTGCGCCTGGACGCATCTTGCCGGGCGGATGCTCGAAGGCGCAGGCGATGCACTATTGCGTGACTTCGCCGAGCACGACTGTCAATGCGGCGGGTATCGGCGGAGTCGCCCGCGGTCGCGGTCGCGGGCCTACCTCTTCCTCGTCGAGCGATTCATCCGCTTCCTGGTCGGCGAGGAGGTGCTCGCTCCGACGCCTTCGGTTGACGATCATGCGGAGCACATTGCGCCCTATCTGGATTGGCTCGCGCGGCATCGCGGGTTAGCCGACACCACGGTGCACTGCCACGCCAAGAGGCTGCGCCAGCTTCTGCCAGTGATCGGGACGAACCCGTCGGCATGGTCAGCTGCCTGTCTGCGCAGCGTAATCCTCGACCGGCGCGGGCGCGAGAGCCGAGGGGCGCTGAAGGCCACGACTACTGTCCTGCGTTCCTGGTTGCGCTATCACAGCGCGATGGGACGATCCGATCCGGCTCTGGTCGCAGCCGTCCCAACGATCGCCAACTGGAAGGGCCACCATCTGCCGCGCGGTCTGCGGTCTGAGGATGTAACCAGGCTGCTCGCCGCCTGCGATCTGACCACGCCGACAGGACGGCGGGATCGAGCGATCCTGCTTCTCCTCGCCCGGCTTGGGCTTCGGGCCGAGGACGTGCGGTCGTTACGCTTCGACCAGATCGATTGGGCGCGTGGGCGCATCACACTAATCGGCAAGGGGCGGCGCGAGAGCCGGCTGCCGCTACCACAGGAGGTGGGCGATGCGCTTCTCGCTTGGCTCGAGGACGGCCGCCCGCAGGTGCGACGACCCGCATGTCTTCCTACGCTATGCGCCGCCCTGGCGACCGTTCACGGAGTCGGCAGCGATCTCCAAGATCGTGGCCAGCGCCCTCGACCGGGCGGGTCTGACGAACACCCCCTCACGTGGTGCGCATCTCCTGCGCCACTCAGCCGCCCGCGCCATGCTGGAGGACGGCGCGAGCCTCGAGATCATTGCTACGGTGCTACGGCACAAATCCGTCTCGACTACGGCCAACTACGCCAAGGTCGATCTCGATGCGCTGCGCGGCATAGCGCAGGCTTGGCCGGAGAAGCGGCCATGCTGAGCGTCGCCGTGCAACGACATATCGCGCTGATGCGCGCCTGCGGCTTCGTCTTCGACAAGCAGGCGAAGCTTCTGACCAGCTACGCGGCCTTCGCCGAAGATTGTGGCGACACACATGTGCGGACCGACACCGTTCTGGACTGGTCCCGCAAGGCCGCGTCGGCCCTGCGCCGCCGGACGTTGTACCTGACTGTTCGCCGCTTCGCTCTGGCCGAGGTCGCCGAAGATGCCGGTCATCAGGTGCCGCCCGCCGGAGCTGCTGCCGTATGCGGCGAAGCAGCGTCCGATACCGTATATATACACACCGGACGAAGTCGCTGGGCTCGTTGCCGTTGCCGACCGGGCAGCCAGTCGACGCTGCCGCGCGCCGGGGCAGTCCCGGGTCCTCTTCGGGCTTCTGGCCGCGACCGGCATGCGTATATCGGAAGCACTCGGGCTCGACATTGCGGATGTCACGCCGGACGGGCTTTTGATCCGCGAGGCAAAGCGGCGGGGGCGCAGGCTCCTGCCTCTCCATCCGACGGTCGAGACTGTGCTCCAGGCGTATCTCGACCGGCGGACGCGGATCCCGGATGCGTCCGGCGCCATGTTCCTCGGCGACCGGAGTGGGCGGCTGCTCGGACGAGGCCGTGCGCTACATGTTCCGGCGCATGCTGGCCCTGACGGGTCTCACAGGCGCTGCACAAGGCGGTCGCAATCCGCGCATCCACGATCTGCGCCACACCTTCGCGGTACGCTCGCTTGAAGCCTGTGCTTCGGGGCGTGGTGCGGTCACTCGCCACATGGTGGGGCTGAGCAACTGGCTCGGTCATGTCAATATCGTCGATACCTATTGGTATCTCGAAGGCACGCCCGCCGTGCTCGGCCGGATCGCGGCGAGCACCGAGGCCTTCGTGGTGGGGGAGCACCCATGACCGCGCTGGCCAGATACCTGACCGCCTGGCTGCGCGAGCACCTGCCCCGAGATCGCGCCGCCAGCCCCAACACGATCAACGCCTATACACAGACGCTCTCGCTTCTACTGCGTTTTGCCGCGACGAGGCTCGGCCGGGCGCCATCGGCGCTGATGCTCGAGGACATCGACACCTCGTTGATCCTCGCCTTCCTCGAGGATATCGAGCGGCGCGGCGCCAGCGTCCGCACACGGAATGCCCGGCTCGCCGCCGTCAAGGCGTTCTTCCGGTTCCTCGAACATCGCGTCCCGGCATCACTCGAGCAGATCCGGCAGATGCACGCGATCCCGCACAAGAAGGCAGATGAAGCGCTAGTGGCCTGGCTCTCGCGGGCCGAGATCCGGGCGCTGATTGCCGCGCCCGATCCACGGCGATGGGAGGGCGTCCGCGACCGGGCCATGCTCAGCCTCACCTATGCCTGTGGCCTCAGGGTCAGCGAACTGACCGGGCTGGGGCTCGTCGATTACGACCGTCGCGATCCAGCCAGCCTACATGTGATGGGCAAGGGACGGCGCGAGCGCATCCTCCCGCTCTGGAAGGAGTCACGGACCGCCCTGGAGGCGTGGTTGCGTCTGCGCGATCCGGACGGCGATGCCACCCTGTTCCACAACCGCAGCGGCCGGATGATGTCGCGATCGGGCTTCGAATACGTCCTCGCCCGGCACGTGGCCGTAGCGGCGAAAGCGGAGCCGGGGCTTCTGGAAAAACGGGTGACGCCGCATGTGCTCCGGCACAGCTGCGCCATGCACACGCTGCAGGCTACAGGCGACGTTCGAAAGGTGTCGCTCTGGCTTGGCCATGCCAGCATCCAGAGCACCGAGATATACTTGCGTGCCGATCCAACCGAGAAACTCGAAATGATCGCAGGGGTCGCCATGCCGAAACTAACGCCGGGACGCTTCCGCCCGCCGGACAAGCTCCTGGCCATGCTCTCAGGGAAATCCAGGCCATGATTATGCGGAGCCAAAATCCAACAAACTAGGGCGGCTCAACCCGTGCTGCCCGCAACTCCGCATAACCATGCGCTCCGCATATTACCGCCTCACCTGAGCGGCGCCACGCCCGAGCCAGCCCCGCCCGGGTCCGGCCCGGTGGGGCTCAGGCTCGTAGCAGGCCCCGGTGGTCGGGGCCACCAAGCGGAGACGCCGCCATGAACACCGACGACCTCGAGCAGCGCCTGTTCGAGGCCTGCCACGACTGGACGAACGGCAAGCCCACCAACACCGCCCTTTTCGGCCCTGTCCAGGCCAGCGCCCGGATCTTCCTCGCCCGGGCATTGGCCACCTGGCGCATCGCCGAGAGCTGCGGCGAGAGCCGACAAGCTCGCCACGGATTTCGACACCTGGCTGCAGATGATCGTCGCCGACCAGCTGCCAGAGGTGCGCAAGAAGCTCGCGGTCGACGTCGACATTCCCCGCCACTGAGCCGACGCCTTCGGCCCCGCTGGCGCCGAACGGCGGGGCCGCATCGCCCGGAGACGCCGATGCCGCACTATCGTGTCCACGCCTACGACGACGAGCACTGGGCCACCCTGGTCATCCAGGCCGAGACACCGGACCACGCCGGCAGGGTCGCCAGGCAATTCGTCGCCATGATGCACCTCGGCTACTACCCGGCGAACCACGAGCGGGAGTTTCCAGAGGTCGTACGGGTCGAGCAGGCCAGCTCCTACTTCGATGCCGCCGAGCCATTCGCGCCCGTGGTCGAGAGCGTGGAGGTGGTCGACGGGACGCCGGTCAAGCGGCTGCCTTAGAACGATTCCTTCGCGCCGTGCGGGCGCAATTGTCATTACACCACTCTCGATTTTGATTGATGCTCTACGGCACGAAATACACTTGCGGTTGCAAGAGCATCTTTCTACCTAGACAGTTGAACAGATCACAACTGAAAGATCATGATGAACGAGGACATCGAGCAAACGTCAATCGCCGCGCTGACGACCGAAATCGTCTCGGCCTATGTTAGTCACCACGACATTGCGATCACTGATCTTGGCGATCTCATCGTCGAGGTTGGTAAGGAACTGAACGGTCTCGGTCATGAGCCGGAGCCGGTGCCAGCCAAGCCGGAGCCCGCCGTGACGGTCCGCCGCTCGGTCCGTCATGATCATCTGGTCTGCCTGGTCTGCGGCAAGCCGTTCAAGTCGTTGCGCCGCCATCTCCAGGCCGTCCATGACCTGACAGCCACGTCCTATCGAGAGATGTTCGACCTTGCCCGCGACTACCCGATGGTCGCCGCGGCATCCTCCGAACAGCGCGCCGAGATCGCCCGGCGCACCGGATTGGGCCAGCGTCGATTGCCGGAGCCCGAGGTCGTCGTTAAGCCGAAACCTGCGCCCCGCATCGCCGTGAAGCCAGTGCGCGGTCGGCGGTTGTCGAAGAAGGCCGAGCCCGTGCCAGCGTGAGCTACCGCTAAGCGAGCTCGTTCATCGGCTACTAATCAGCCAATCACGAGAGCCAGTTTCCCGAGGTCGTCAGGATCGAGCAGGCCAACAACGCGATGGTTCAAGAAGGCCAGCCCGACTGATCCGCCGAAGTGCGCCGACGGCATCACTCACGTAGGATGCCGGGCCACGGGAGGAGACCCATGGCCGATCACGACGACCTCGAAGACCTGGCCCTGCGTCTGGAGGAGAGCGGCGACTACCGCGTGCTCAGGCGCGTACCGGTCGTCGACGGCTACGCCGATGACGATGCCGCCACCAAGCGCCTCGGCCTGATCGTCGATGTCGAGACGACCGGTCTCGATCCCACGCGCGACAAGATCATCGAGCTTGCCATCCTGCCCTTCGACTTCGCGTCCGAGGGCGTCCTCTACGGCGTGCGCGACAGCTATGCCGGATTCGAGGATCCCGGAGTGCCCATTCCGAAAGAGATCAGCCGGCTCACCGGCATCACCGATGACGACGTCCGTCGGCCAGACGCTCGACGATGATGCCGTCACCGTCTCTGGCCGCCGACGCCAGCCTGGTGATCGCCCACAATGCCGGCTTCGATCGCCGGTTCCTCGAGCGCCGTTTCCCAGTCTTCGTCGACACGCCCTGGGGCTGCTCGCGGGAGCAGGTGCCCTGGGCCGACGAGGGCCTGCGCAGCCGCAGCCTCGACTACCTGCTCTATCGGTTCGGCTACTTCTTCGACGGTCATCGCGCGCTCAACGATTGCCAGGCCGTGCTGCACCTGCTGTCGCTGACCCTGCCGCTCAGCGGTCAGCCGATCCTGCCGGTGTTCCTCGAGAACGCCCGGCGGCGGGCC
>CAVOZQ010000023.1:0-70273 GCA_963700945.1 uncultured Alphaproteobacteria bacterium | reverse complement strand
GACACGGCGCGCCGACGTGCTCCCCGATCGCCGCGCAACGAGCCTCGTCTCCCGGCTCGAAGCCCATGTCGGACAGGATGCGGTCCTCTGTACGGATGGTGACAGTGCTTACGATCTTTTCGCACGACAACGCGCCATGCCGCACTATCGCCTTCACCCCAAGAAGGGTCCACGGGTCATCGCCAAGGCTTTCCACATGCAGACCGTCAACAATCTGCACAGCCGCTTCGAGACCTTCATGAAACCATTCTGCGGACCGGCAACCAAAAACCTCCCCGCCTATGCCGCATGGTTCGTCTCCAGGCTCGTCGGCAATCAACAAGACGCAGAGAATGCCGCTTGGCAGATCGCCCTCGCTGCTTGATCAACACCCAATCCAGACACCGCCAAAACTTTTCGACCTGGGTCGCCTGGTAGGCTCTGAAGCTAGGGCGGACACGAGCCAGATGGGTAGCCCGTCGTCGGCCGCTAACTTGCAACCTCCGCTTTGGCATAGCCGTCCAGGAGCCGTTTAGCATCGACCGGGTCGCTGAAGGGCAAGCGTCCGATATGCTCGGCGAATGAATAGGCCGGGTTCAGCTCCGTCAATTCGGCCTGGATCCGGCGGGCTCGGTCTCGGTCGCCGAGGTGACCAAGTGCCGAAATCAGCAGGCCCCGGGTCAAATCCGTGTTGGGTGATCTTCGAATCCGCTCGTCGAAGGCCTCGACGGCCTTTGCGGTCTCGCCGGCGAGCAGAAAGGCCGTTCCCTTGAAGTGCAGGTAGAGATGGCCTGCAAGCGGGTCCAAGCGGAATGCGCGCTCGAGATCTGGAACGGCGTCGAGCGGCGATCCTCCATAGATGTTGGCCAAGCCCCGCATGCCGATGGCGAGCGCGAAGCTCGGGCTGAGCTGCAACGCTCGCGCCATCGATGCGGTCGTTCCGGCCAAATCGGCGTTCCAGAACTTGGTCAGTCCCACCATGTAGTGTGCATAGGCAAGATCCGGGGCCTTCGCGAGTGCCAGCTCGCTGAATTGTGCCGCAAGCTCCTTGCTGTCGGGCCGCCCCGTCCACTTGTTCTGGAAATCGCGAGTATAGGCATGGGCGAGGCCTACATAGGGTTCGGCATAGTCTGGATCGAGGGCAATCGACCGATTGAAGCAACGGACGGCGAACTCGAACATCTCCTTGGTGTTCTGGGTGCTCAAGAGCGCCTCACGCCCGCGCAAGAAGAGATCGTGCGCCTCGGCATCGTGTGTCAGCACCTGGGCGATACGTGATTGTTCCGTGGTCGTGAGCGCTACTCTGAGCGCGCTGACGATGCTCGTGGTGACATCGTCCTGAACGGCAAAGATATCGGTCAGCTCTCGATCGTATCGTTCAGCCCAGAGGTGTGCGCCGGTGGCCGCATCGATGAGCTGGGCGGTGATCCGCACACGATCGCCGGCGCGACGCACCGAGCCCTCCAGGACCGACCTGACACCCAGCTCGCGCCCGACAGTGCGAATGTCGGGATTCTTGCCCTTGTAAGAAAAGCTCGAATTGCGAGAGATGACAAGAAGACCGCTGACCTTCGAGAGATCGGTGATGATGTCTTCGGCGATCCCGTCCGAGAAATAGGCCTGCTCTGGATCACCTGACAGGTTGTCGAACGCCAAGACGGCGACTGACGATTGCTGATCCGTTGATTTTAGTGGCTGGACGACGGCTTGGGATACGGCATTTGCCAGGTCTTCACCAGACGGATGCCATTTCCAGACACCAATCGGCTGGTCGATATTTTTGACCGCGACTTTGCCGCAGTCCACGAAAACGATGTCGGTCTTGCGGCCCAGACTGTCGACGACAATCGACGACACACAGATCCCACCGGGCTCGGCGAGCGGCTCCAGTCGAGCAGCGATATTGACGCCTTCACCATAAATGTCGTCACCATCGATGATGACATCACCGATATTGATGCCGATGCGCAGGACGATGCCGTCATCCGCCGAACCGTTGGAATGCAGGGCGCGCTGTAGCGACACCGCGCATCCGACAGCATCGACAACGCTCGAGAACTCGACCAGCGAGCCGTCACCCAAGAGCTTCACCAGACGGCCATTGTGAGCAGCGACGATCGGATCGACCAGCGACTCTCGATGGCGTTTCAGCGCCTTGAGCGTGCCCGCTTCGTCGGCATTCATCATTCGCGAGTAACCGACGACATCGGTCGCCATGACCGCCGCTAGTCGTCGAGCTGTCCGCGCTTCCTGCTTGGTCATGATGATATGCGCCGGTATTCCCCAGTTGGGGTTGGATTGGTGGTCAGAGTGGCCTCGTCGGAGGCACCAAGCAAGCGACGTGGGTTCGCTTGCACCGCTCACACGGCCAGACCGGATCGGCAGCCAAGCGCTCGACGTCGTTGACGTCTTCGTAG
Organism: uncultured Alphaproteobacteria bacterium; assembly: GCA_963700945.1. Taxonomy (GTDB): domain Bacteria; phylum Pseudomonadota; class Alphaproteobacteria; order Geminicoccales; family Geminicoccaceae; genus SLRI01. Next base: position 67,877 of record CAVOZQ010000023.1, on the reverse strand, counting down.
CTGGCGAGATGAAACTCGAGCTTGGTTCGGCGGTCGAGACCCAGCCTCAAATGCGGCTCTTGGCTTTCATCCTTCGCGTTCGCCATTCCCGGGCCCACCCTGCCGCCTCTATCGCATTGAATAATATCTCGAAATTGACTCCGTACGTCAGCAAGATGCTGTGCAATCTGGGGATAAGGGGCACAAGCAGGCTCTGAGGCCCACATCCTCACTTGCCGGGCTCTCAGCGCGCCCGTCGCGGCATCCGAAAGGGCAGCATCGCCTGGACGATCGGCTTGGCGAAGCGGTCGAGAAAGAGGCTCTCGTGCACGGCCTGGGTGGTCTCGCCCAGGAGCTGCGTCCGCAGCTCGGATCGGGCGTAGAAGGGCGTATCCTCGAGCGTCCGGGTGACGCGGGCACCTTCCGGCTGCTCGGCCCGCGTCGCGCGCGGAATCCGCCAGATCGGCGAGCTCGCCAGGGCTTGCGCCGGCGGCGGCGTGAAAGGCTCGGCGCGGCCGTTGCGGTCGAAGCGAAGCGCCAGCGCGAAAGGCTCGCCGTCCCGGCGAACGCCTTCGTAGAGCACCGCAGCACCGCCGCCGACCGGCGCCCGGCTCCAGTCCCAGCTGACGAAGCTGGTCTCCAGCGGCACGGCACCCCAATTGCTGTCGAGATAGCCGTCGCCCTGCCAACGGACGCCGGGCTTGTCGAGCGCCACCTCGACCCGGGCCGTGGGTGCGATCGGTCGCCAGAGATGGCCGCCAACGCTCTCCAGCGTGAAGGCATCGGGGTTGAGGCTGGTCGGATGCAGGCGGATCGTTCCCTTGATCCGGCCTGGGATCGGGAAGGTCATCTCGTCGAGGCGGATCTCCAGCGACTGGCCGTTCCACAGCAGCGCGCTCGGGCCCACCGCGAAGTGCTTCGCCGTCCGCTCGACGGCCCCGGCACCGCGCTCGGTCATGGCCCATTTGTGGCCGCTGGCCCCATAGAGCGCCACGTTGATCGCGGCATGGTTCAGTGGCTCGGCGGGACCCTTGCGCCTTGCCCATTTGTAGTAGGGTGAGAAGACGCTGCCGATGAAGGCGATGATCGTGAGGCCTAAGCGGCCGTCGTCGCTCAGCGCGTCGACATACCACCAATGGTAGCCGCCGGCCGGTACCCTGGGGTCGAAGCGCGGTCCTTCAGCAAGGCCTGGGCGGCCATGCGCCCCGACAGTGTGGCCATCGGCACGCCCGGGCCCGGATGGGCGCTGCCGCCCGCCAGATAGAGCCCCTTCAGCTTCGTCTTCACCCCCGGCCGCTGGAACGATGCCTGCCAGCCGTGCGACGCCGGGCCGTAGAGGGCTCCCCCCGTCGCCGGGAACAGCCGCTCGAAGTCCATGGGCGTCGTCACCGTCGTGGCGTCCGCTGCCACCTCCAGCTGCAGCCCTGAGCGGGCCAGAACCGCATGCAGCCGCGTCGTGCATCGCTCGATCTCCAGAGGCGTTGACGTGTCGCCGGTGGCCGGCGCGTTGACGAGACAGAAGAGGCGCTCGGGCTGGTCCGGCGCCAGTCCCGGGTCGTCGCCCCGATCCTGGGCGCAGACATAGACGGTGGGGTCGCCTGGCACCGAGCGGCGCTCGAAGATGTCGGCGAACTCGCGCGCGTAGTCGGCCGAGAAGAAGACGTTGTGGCGGACCAGGGGAAAGCCGGTTGCCCTGGCCGTCATGCAGAAGGTGACGGCCGAGAGCGAGCGGCGGGGCAGGGCCGTGCCGGGCACGGCCTTGTTGACGCCGGCGCCGAGCCTGCCCGTCGCCAGGGCCGAGATGTCGGTATTGGCGATCACCGCGTCGGCGGCGAGGCGCTCGCCGGAGGCCAGCCGGACACCGGCGACGCGCCCGCGCTCGACCAGGATCTCGGCCACCGGTGCCGTGTAGCGGAAGCGGGCGCCGTGGCGCATCGCCGCGCCCTCGATGGCGCGCGCCAGGCGGTGCATGCCACCCTCGACGAACCAGACGCCGGCCTGCTCGACATGGGTGACCAGCATCAAGGTCGCCGGTGCCTGGAAGGGCGAGGAGCCGCAATAGGTGGCGTAGCGGCCGAAGAGCTGGCGCAGCCGCTGATCGGTGAAGTAGTCGCCGAGCGCCTGCCAGAGGGTGGTGAAGGGGCGGATGTGGCGCAGCCCGAGAACGCCGCCCGCGCCGACGCCGCCGATCAGCCCGCGCATGGTCGGTGCCGGGGCCTGCATGAACGAGGTGTCGAGGATGTCGAACATCCGCCGGCTGTCGGCGCAGAGCCGGCGGTAGCCGGCGGCATCCTTGGTCCCGGCAAAGGCGCCGATGGCGTCGGCCGAGCGGTCGATGGCGGCGAACAGGTCGAGCCGGGCCTCGTCCCAGGCATGGCGGGCGAGGATCGATGCCGGCCGCAGGGTGAGCTCGCTCTCGGTCGATGTGCCGAGCGCGTCGAACAGGGCGTCGAACACCCAGCGCATGGTGAAGACGGTAGGGCCGCCATCGAGCTTTGGCGCGCCGGGCGCTGTGCCCGCGGGCACCTCGCGCAGCTTGCCGCCGGGCGCCGCCTGCGCCTCGACGACGGTCACCGGGACGCCATTGGCGGCGAGCTCCGCGGCGGCGGCGAGGCCGCCGATGCCGGCGCCGATGACGACGACGCCAGCCTCAGGCATGGGTGGTCTAGCATGGGGGTCTCAGGCATCGAAGCCATCGGGCATGGGGGAGTCAGACAGGACGGTTGGCCGGCAAGGGTCGCAGAACTTCCAGGGATCGCGCTCTGTGCAGCAGTCTTGTCGGGATCGGCGGTTTGTGTCTATCTTGAATGACAGTCAGCGATGACAAGTCAGATTGACAGTTCGCTTCGGGTGACGCTCGGGGCAAGCGTGGCAGGGGAGGCGGCTGATGAGCGGCAGCAAGCGGATCGAGCGGGCGCTTCAGGCGGCGATCGCCGCAGCCGACGGGCCGAGCTGCCCGCCGCGGCTGGCCCAGGCACTGCACTACACCGTCTTCCCTGGCGGTGCCCGGGTTCGGCCCAAGCTCTGCCTCGCGGTGGCTCTGGCCTGCGGCGACGACCGCCCGGAGCTCGCCGATGCGGCCGCGGCCAGCATCGAGATCCTGCATTGCGCATCCCTCGTTCATGACGACCTGCCCTGCTTCGATAACGCAGCGCTGCGCCGGGGCAAGCCCTCGGTGCATTGCGCTTTCGACGAGCCTTTGGCCGTGCTCGCCGGCGATACGCTGATCGTGCTCGCCTTCGAGACGCTGGCGCGGGCGGCGGGCGCAGCACCCGAGCGGCTCGGGCCCCTGGTCTCGATCATTGGCCGCAGCGTCGGCGCGCCGTTCGGCATTTGTGCCGGCCAGGCCTGGGAAAGCGAGCCCACCGCGCCGTTGCGTGAGTACCAGCGGGCGAAAACCGGTGCGCTGTTCATTGCCGCGACCGCGGCGGGTGCTGCTGCCGCCGGCGCCGATCCGGCGCCTTGGCGCGAGCTCGGCGACCGGCTGGGCGAGGCCTATCAGGTCGCCGATGACCTCAAGGATGCGCTCGAGGATGCGGCCACGATCGGCAAGCCGGTCGGTGTCGACGCTGCCCTGGCCCGGCCCAACGCGGTGAGCGAGCTGGGCGTCGCGGGTGCCGTCGCCCGGCTCAAGCAGCTGATCGGTGGCGCCATGGAGGCGATTCCCGACTGCCAGGGCGCCGACCTCCTGCGCGGCATCGTCATGGGCGAGGCGGATCGCCTGGCACCCAGGAAAGCGGTGCTCGACAAAGTGGCCGCCTGAGCGGCGGCGATGGCGAGGACCCTGGACGCCGTGCCGCAGCTACCCTGGCGTGACCGGCTCCTCGCCTGGCGCGATCGCCTGATCGCCAGCCCACGCTTTCGCGAGCTGGCCGCGGCCTTCCCGCTCACCCGCTTTGTCGCCAGGCGGCGCGCGGGCGACCTCTTCGACCTCTGCGCCGGCTTCGTCTACACCCAGGTGCTGCTCGCCTGCGTGAAGCTGCGGCTGTTCGACGTGCTGGCCGAGGCGCCGGCGACGCCGGCCGCGCTGGCCAGCCGCCTCGGCCTGCCGGAGGAGGGCATGCTCCGCCTGCTGCGTGCGGCCAAGGCGCTGAAGCTGGTCGAGGAGCGGGGGCAGGGCCGGTTCGGGCTCGGCCAGCTCGGTGCCGCCATGGTCGACAATCCCGGCATTGCGGCCATGGTCGAGCACCACACCATGCTCTACGCCGACCTCGCCGATCCGCTGCCGCTGCTCAAGGGCGAGGCCGGCGAGACCGAGCTGATGCGGTTCTGGCGCTATGCGCGGGCTAAGGATCCGGGCGCCGTGCCGGCCGAATCGGTCGATGCCTACAGCCGGCTGATGGCGGCGTCGCAGAACCTCGTCTCGGCCGAGATCCTCGCATCCTACAAGCTCCAGCGGCATCGCCGGCTGCTCGACCTCGGCGGCGGTGACGGCACGTTCCTCATGGCCGTGGCCAAGGCGGTGCCGGCGCTCGAGCTTCGGCTGTTCGACCTGCCGCCGGTGGCCGAGCGTGCCCGGGCGCGTTTCGCCGAGGCGGGCATCACCGGCCGGGCCAGCGCGCATGGGGGCGACTTCCTGAAGGACAAGCTGCCCGAGGGCGCCGACATCGTCTCGCTGGTCCGGGTCATCCATGATCATGATGACGCAGCCGCGCTCGCCATCCTGCGCCGGGCGCGCCAGGCGCTGCCGGTGGGCGGCACGCTGCTGCTCGCCGAGCCCATGGCCGGCACGCCCGGCGCGGAGGCCTCGGGCGACGCCTATTTCGGCTTCTACCTCATGGCGATGGGCAGTGGGCGGCCGCGAACGCAGGCCGAATTGGAGGCGATGCTGGGCCAATCCGGCTTTGCCCAGGCGCGTTTGCTGGCCACTCGGACGCCGCTGTTGACGCGGGTGATCATCGCGCGAGCGATCGCCGAGAAAGTGTAAGTCTTGCTTGACATGTCCTGCCGTCAAAGTAACCTGACACGGTAGCTGATGAAGCAGTTGCACAGCTCGTTGGGAGGCGAGCGTCTGTATGAACACCCTCGCCGTGGTTCTCGAAGCGCCTGAGCGCCTGGTCTTGAGCCGGCTCGATCTGGCTGAGCCCGCGGCAACAGACATCGTCGTCGACATCGAGTGGTCCGGCATTTCCACCGGCACCGAACGCCTCCTCTACACCGGCCGCATGCCGCCGTTCCCGGGCATGGGCTACCCGCTCGTCCCCGGCTACGAATTGGTGGGCCGCGTCGCCCAGGTCGGCCCGGAGGCCAAGGCCCGGGTCGGCGATCGCGTCTTCGTCCCCGGGGCCCGTTGCTACGGCGAGGTGAGGGGGTTGTTCGGCGGTGCCGCCTCCAGGGTCGTCGTCGCCGGCGATCGGGTGATGCCCGTCGGCGACGCGCTGGGCGAGGAGGCGGTGCTGCTCGCACTCGCCGGCACCGCTTGGCACGCCATCGAGGGCGGCCGCAAGGACGGCGAGCTGACCCCGCCGGATCTCATCATCGGCCACGGCGTGCTAGGCCGCCTGTTGGCCCGGCTCTCGGTCGCCATCGGCGGCGAGCCCACCGTCTGGGAGCTCGACGCCGAGCGGGCCAAGGGCGCCGAAGGCTATCGCGTCGTTCATCCCGACTCGGACGAGCGCCGCGACTATCGCGCCATCTACGATGTCAGCGGTGACAGCAACATCCTGGACACGCTGGTCGGTCGCCTGACGCCGCAGGGCGAGATCGTCCTTGCCGGGTTCTACAGCGACCGCCTCGCCTTCACCTTCCCGCCCGCCTTCATGAAGGAGGCGCGCATTCGCATCGCGGCCGAATGGAAGGCGCCGGACCTCGTCGCCGTGCGCCAGCACATCGACGCCGGCCGGTTGTCGCTTGCCGGCCTGATCACCCATCGCGCTCAGGCGACGGATGCGGCCAGTGCCTACGGCACGGCCTTTTCCGATCCCGCCTGCCTGAAAATGATTCTCGACTGGAGAGCCTGCTCATGACGCTCGGCACCAGCCAGACCGACGACCTTCGCGCGGAAGCGGCGATCGAGCCCGATCCGGTCTCGACCGAGCCGCCGAAGAAAGAGACGCAGGTCATCGCCATCTACGGCAAGGGCGGCATCGGCAAGAGCTTCACGCTCTCGAACCTGAGCTACATGATGGCCCAGCAGGGCAAGCGCGTGCTGCTGATCGGCTGCGACCCGAAGAGCGACACCACCTCGCTGCTGTTCGGCGGCAAGTCCTGCCCGACGATCATCGAGACCTCGTCGAAGAAGAAGCTCGCCGGCGAGGAGGTCACCATCGGCGATGTCTGCTTCATCCGCGACGGTGTCTTCGCCATGGAGCTGGGCGGCCCCGAGGTCGGCCGCGGCTGCGGCGGCCGCGGCATCATCCACGGCTTCGAGCTCCTGGAGAAGCTGGGCTTCCACGACTGGGGCTTCGACTACGTGCTACTCGACTTCCTGGGTGACGTGGTCTGCGGCGGCTTCGGCCTGCCGATCGCCCGCGACATGTGCCAGAAGGTCATCGTCGTGGGCTCGAACGACCTGCAGTCGCTCTACGTGGCGAACAATGTCTGCTCGGCCGTCGACTATTTCAGGAAGCTCGGCGGCAATGTCGGGGTCGCCGGCCTCGTCATCAACAAGGACGACCACACCGGCGAGGCCCAGGCTTTCGCCGAGGCGGTGGGCATTCCGGTCCTCGCCGCGATCCCGGCCGACGAGGACATCCGGAAGAAGAGCGCCAACTACGAGATCATCGGCAAGCCGGGTGGCCGTTGGGCCTCGGTCTTCGAGGATCTCGCCAAGCAGGCCGCCGAGGCCCAGCCGGTCCGCCCCAATCCGCTGACCCAGGACGAACTGCTGGGCCTCTTCAAGAGCGAGGCTGTGGGCCGCGGCGTGACCCTGCAGCCGGCGACCCTGGCCGACATGTGCGGCCGCGAGATCGTCGAGAAGCCGTCCCTCGAAGTCGTCTACGACGACGTTTGAGGAACCGCAGCAGATGACGGAAATCCTCTACGAGCAAACAGCATCCGCCGCGCTCGATGCCGCTCAGCCCGACGATGCCCAGCGCGTAGCCGGGCAGCACCAGGGCGGTGAGCCGGTGGTCTCGGCACCGACGTCGTCGCCCCCCTCCGGCGACGGCGTCGGTTGCCATGCTGGTGCCGAGAAGATGAAGGCGGCGGCAGTGGCGGCCGGCAAGAGCGAGACGCTCGAGCGCTATGCCGAGGACTACCCGGTCGGCCCGCACGACCAGCCGCAGAGCATGTGTCCGGCCTTCGGCTCGCTGCGCGTCGGCCTCGGATGAAGCGGACGGCAACCGTGCTCTCGGGCTCCGCCTGCTGCGTCTACGGCCTCACCTTCACCTCGCATTTCTACGGCGCCCGGCGGACCGTGGGCTACGTGCCCTTCAATTCCGAGACGCTGGTCACCGGCAAGCTCTACGAGGACATCCGCGAGGCGGTGATCAAGCTCGCCGATCCCGAGCTCTACGACGCCATCGTGGTCACCAATCTCTGCGTGCCGACGGCGTCTGGCGTGCCGATCCAGAAGATCGCGAAAGAGATCAACGGCGTGCGGATCATCGCCATCGACGTGCCGGGCTTCGGCGTGCCGACCCACGCGGAAGCCAAGGACATCCTGGCCGGTGCGATGCTCGACTACGCCCGCAAGGAGGCCGAGAGCGGCCCCGTCCAGGCGCCCAAGGGCGGCCGCGCGGCGAAGCCCACGGTTACGCTGCTGGGCGAGATGTTCCCGGCCGATCCGGTCGGCATCGGCATGATGCTGGAGCCGCTGGGCCTGGCCGCCGGGCCGGTCGTGCCGACCCGCGAGTGGCGCGAGCTCTACGCCGCGCTCGACAGCGGCGTGGTTGCCGCCATTCATCCCTTCTACACCGCTTCGGTTCGCGTCTTCGAGCAGGCCGGCCGCAAGGTCGTGGGCTCGGCCCCGGTCGGCCACGACGGCACCGCCGACTGGCTCGACGCCATCGGCGACGCCTACGGCATCGCTGCCGACAAGGTGGCAGACGCCAAGAATCGTTTCCTCCCGGCGATTCGCGGCGCTCTTGCCGGCATGCCGATCAAGGGCCGGATCACGCTCTCGGGCTACGAGGGCTCCGAGCTCCTGGTCGCCAGGCTCCTGGTCGAGAGTGGCGCCGATGTCCGCTATGTCGGCACGGCCTGCCCGAAGACGCGGTGGTCCGACGGTGACCGCGAGTGGCTCGAGGCCAAGGGAGTCAAGGTCCAGTACCGCGCCTCGCTCGAGCAGGACATCGAGGCGATGCGGGAAGAGCAGCCCGACCTGGCCATCGGCACGACGCCCGTCGTGCAGAAGGCGAAGGAGCTGGCGATCCCGGCCCTCTACTTCACCAACCTGATCTCGGCCCGCCCGCTGATGGGTCCGGCCGGTGCCGGCTCGCTCGCCCAGGTCGTCACCACGGCGATCGGCAACAAGGAGCGGTTCGACACGATGGACGCCTTCTTCAAGGGCGTGGGCCAGGGCTTCTCGGCCGGCGTCTGGGAGGACACGCCTGTGGACCGCCCGGAGTTCCGGGAGCGGATGAAGAAGCGCGGTGCGAAGGCCACGGCCAAGACCGCTTCGAAGCTGGCAGACTACTGATGCTGGTCCTCGATCACGACCGTGCGGGAGGCTACTGGGGCGCCGTCTACGTGTTCACGGCGATCAAGGGCCTGCAGGTGATCATCGACGGCCCGGTCGGCTGCGAGAACCTGCCGGTCACCTCGGTCCTGCACTACACCGACGGCTTGCCGCCGCACGAGCTGCCGATCGTCGTCACGGGCTTGGGCGAGGAAGAGCTGGGCCAGCACGGCACCGAGGCGGCGATGAAGCGGGCGCACACCACGCTCGACCCGCATCTGCCGGCGGTGGTGGTCACGGGCTCGATCGCCGAGATGATCGGCGGCGGCGTGACGCCCGAAGGCACCGGCATCCTCCGCTTCCTGCCGCGGACCATCGACGAGGACCAGTGGCAGAGCGCCAACCGCGCCATGGCCTGGCTCTGGTCGGAGTTCGGCGCGATCAAGGGGCGGATGCCCAAGGAGAAGAGCCGGCCGGAAGGGGCGAAGCCCAGGGTCAACATCATCGGCCCGGCCTACGGCACCTTCAACATGCCGTCCGACCTCGCCGAGATCCGTCGCCTGGTCGAGGGCATCGGCGCCGAGATCAACATGGTCTTTCCGCTCGGCAGCCATCTGGCCGACATCAGCCGGCTGGTCGATGCCGACGTCAATATCTGCATGTACCGCGAGTTCGGCCGCATGCTCTGCGAGGCCCTGGACAAGCCCTACCTGCAGGCGCCGATCGGCCTCTTCTCGACCACCAAGTTCCTGCGCAAGCTGGGCGAGCTTCTCGATCTCGACCCGGAGCCCTTCATCGAGCGCGAGAAGCACACGACGATCAAGCCGCTGTGGGACCTCTGGCGGTCGGTGACCCAGGATTTCTTCGGCACGGCGAGCTTCGGCATCGTCGCCAGCGAGACCTATGCCCGGGGCATCCGGCACTTCCTCGAGGACGAGCTGGGCTTTCCCTGCCGGTTCGCGATCCCACGGTGCCCGGCGGCAAGACGGACAACGCGGCGGTGCGCGAGGCGGTGCACAAGGAGACGCCGCTGGTCCTGTTCGGCAGCTACAACGAGCGGATGTACCTGGCCGAGATCGGCAACCGGGCGATCTACATCCCGGCCTCGTTTCCGGGCGCCATCATCCGCCGGCACACCGGCACGCCGTTCATGGGCTACTCGGGCGCCACCTACCTCGTCCAGGAGGTCTGCAACGCCCTCTTCGACGCGCTGTTCAACATCCTGCCGCTCGGCAGCGAGATGGACAAGGTCGAGGCGACGCCGACCCGGCTGGAGGAGCAGATCCCCTGGGACGACGAGGCCAAGGCGGTGCTCGACGAGCTGGTCGATGCCTATCCGATCCTGACCCGTATCTCGGCGGCCAAGCAGCTTCGCGACAAGGCCGAGCGTCAGGCGCTCGAGGCCGGCGAGGGACGGGTCACCAAGGCGCGCATGGCGAGCTTCGGCGACGCCCGCAAGCCGGAGCCCGTCGCATGACCAGACCGACGTTCGACCGTTCGATGTCTTTCCCGATGCTCGTGACCGCGCCAGCGGCCGGGCGTCACACGCTGGGTCACGGGGCCCGGTCGTTTCCAAGAGCAGGTGGCTGACATGGCAAATGCTAGCGCTTCGATGACCCATCTGCCGAGCGACGTCCGCTCGGCGACAGCACGGCAATTCCGGCTCATGTACTGGGTCGGGTTCGCCTACTTCCTTCTCGTGGTCGTCGCCATGCGGTTCCTGCCGAGGAGCCGGCGCCCCAGTCTTGCCGGTCTCTCCGGGAACCGCTCGGTGATCGGCGAGGCACGGGCCCTGACCAGTGCCTTCATCCCATTCGCGTTCACCCGATAGGCGACGCGAGGCTGTCCGTTTGGGGGAGGGGCTGGCGTGCCGGCGCCGTCAACGGACAGAGCAACCCCCGCCGCGCGGGCTTGGCGCGGTAACGGCCGCAGCGGCCAACAGCCGGAGTATGCGATATGGCTGCGGAACTTGAAAAGACGGGTGGGCTCTCGGGCCTGACCGACAACGAGGCGAAGGAATTCCACAAGATCTTCGTCCAGAGCTTCATCATCTTCACGGCGGTGGCCGTGGTTGCTCACATCCTCGCCTGGGCGTGGCGCCCCTGGCTGCCGCCGGAAGGCGGTTGGCAGGCGGCTCTCAATGGAGTGCAGGACACCGCGCTCCAGACCATCTCCTTCCTCGTTTAAAGGAGCGCAGTCATGGAAATGTGGCGCGTTTGGCAGTTGTTCGACCCGCGGCGCACGCTGGTCGCCCTCGGGGTCTTCCTGTTCACGCTGGCGATCCTGATTCACTTCATCCTGCTCAGCACCGACCGCTTCAACTGGCTGGATGGCCCGGCCGCCAGCGTTGAGCCGATGAGCACTGTCGCGTCGATCGAGACCGCGTAGCAGCGCTCGTCGACTAGTCGCGTGCGACAGCGGCAGTGGCTTCGGGGCGGAAATCGATCCGACCTCGGGGCGCTGCCGGCATCGCGAGCCCCGGTGTCGCCAGGTTCGGCGGCGCCGGGGCGGCGGTGACGAGGTCCGGGCCTACCGATCGGAGCTAAGACGATGGCTTTGTTGAGCTTTGAAAGAAAATACCGCGTACGCGGTGGGACGCTGATCGGCGGAGATCTCTTCGATTTCTGGGTCGGGCCCTTTTACGTCGGATTCTTCGGGGTCACGACGATCTTCTTTTCTATCCTGGGCACCGCTCTGATTTTCTGGGGCGCCGCGCTCGGACCCACCTGGAATGTCTGGCAGATCAACATTGCGCCGCCGGATCTCTCCTATGGCCTGGCGTTCGCGCCGCTGGCCCAAGGCGGGCTCTGGCAGCTGATCACCATCTGCGCGATCGGCGCCTTCTGCTCTTGGGCGCTGCGCCAGGTCGAGATCAGCCGCAAGCTCGGCATGGGGCTGCATATCCCCTTCGCCTTCAGCGTCGCGATCTTCGCCTACATCACGCTGGTCGTCTTCCGGCCGATCTTGATGGGTGCCTGGGGACACGGCTTCCCCTACGGCATCTTCAGCCATCTCGATTGGGTGTCGAACGTCGGCTACCAGTACCTGCATTTTCACTACAACCCCGCGCACATGATCGCCGTGAGCTTCTTCTTCACGACAGCGCTGGCGCTATCGCTGCACGGTGGCCTGATCCTCTCGGTTACCAATCCGCCCAAGGGTGAGAAGGTCAAGACGCCTGAATACGAGGACACCTTCTTCAGGGACACGATCGGCTACTCGATCGGCTCGCTCGGCATCCATCGGCTCGGCCTCTTCCTGGCGCTGAACGCCGGTTTCTGGAGCGCGGTCTGCATCATCATCAGCGGCCCGTTCTGGACCCGTGGCTGGCCGGAATGGTGGAACTGGTGGCTCGACTTGCCGATCTGGCGCTGAGGGTGAGGAAAGACCAATGATCAACAGACCCATGATCGACATCGAGTATCAAAACATCTTCACCCAGGTGCAGATCCGTCCCAAGACGCCGGAGGTCGGCCCCGATCTCCCGGCTGGGGACGACCCCCGCACCGGCGAGGGCTTCTTCGTCCATCTCTATGGCCGGCTCGGCAACGCGCAGATCGGGCCGATCTACCTGGGTTGGCTCGGCATCCTGTCGCTGCTCTGTGGCTTGATCGCGTTCGAGATCATCGGCCTCAACATGTGGGCCTCGGTGGGCTGGGATCCGGTCCAGTTCGTCCGCCAGCTTTTCTGGCTGGCGCTCGAGCCGCCCCCAGCCAAGTACGGCCTCTCCATTCCGCCGCTGAAGGAAGGTGGCTGGTGGCTGATGGCCGGGTTCTTCCTGACGGTCTCGATCCTGCTCTGGTGGTTGCGCACCTATCGCCGTGCCCGCGCCCTGGGCCTCGGCACGCACGTCGCCTGGGCGTTCGCGTCGGCCATCTTCCTCTATCTGGTGCTCGGCTTCATCCGCCCGGTGCTGATGGGCAGCTGGTCGGAGGCGGTGCCGTTCGGGATCTTCCCGCACCTCGACTGGACGGCGGCTTTCTCGATCCGCTACGGCAACCTCTTCTACAACCCGTTCCACGCGCTCTCGATCGCCTTCCTCTACGGCTCGGCCCTGCTGTTCGCGATGCATGGCGCCACCATTCTCGCCGTCAGCCGCTTCGGTGGTGAGCGCGAGATCGAGCAGATCACGGATCGTGGAACCGCATCCGAGCGCGCCGCCCTCTTCTGGCGCTGGACGATGGGTTGGAATGCCTCGATGGAATCGATCCATCGGTGGGGCTGGTGGTTTGCGGTCCTGGTCACGCTTACCGGCGGGATCGGCATCCTGTTGACCGGTACGGTCGTCGACAATTGGTACCTGTGGGCCGTGAAGCATAACTTCGCCCCGCAATATCCGATCGTCTATCCCGACACGGTCGATCCGGCCACGCTCACGGGAGCCATGTGATGAACATCGGAATAGGTGGTGCGGCGGCGATCTGTGTCGGCTCGCTGCTCGGCATCGCAATGCTCACGACGGCCGGCTGGGACGCGCCGCCGATCGAGAGCGAGCAGATCGGCTATCGTGGCGTCGCCATGGAGACGGTGGTCAACCCGCGCACCCGGGCGAAGCTCCTGGACGCGAGTTCAGATGCCCGAGCCGGTGTGGCCATACGAGCCATCGCCGGAAGGCACGCCCCTGGCCTCGGAGGTCTACGAGAACGTCCAGGTGCTGGGCCATCTGCCGTCGGACCAGTTCGACCGGCTGATGGCGCAGATCACCGAGTGGGTAGCGCCGATCACCGATGATCCACCGGAGGGACCGCTTGAGCAGGGCTGCAACTACTGCCACAACCCGGAGAATCTCGCTGACGATTCGGTCTACACCAAGATCGTCTCGCGGCGGATGATCCAGATGACGCAGACGATCAACTCCGAGTGGCAGGACCACGTCGCCCAGACCGGTGTCAATTGCTACACCTGCCACCGCGGCCTGAACGTGCCGGCCAATATCTGGTTCACCCAGGACCAGTCGATGCGTGGGATGGTCGGCTATCGGGCCGGCCAGAACGAGCCGGGCATCGCCTCGGCCTCGCTGCCGGGTGATCCGTTCACGCCCTTCCTCTTGCAGGATCAGTCCATTCGCCAGATCGGGCTCGGTGCTCTGCCGCCAGCCGAGGGACCGCAGATCGGGACCAAGGCCACCGAGTACACCTACAGCCTGATGAACCACATGTCGGAAGGCCTGGGTGTGAACTGCACGTTCTGCCACAACACGAGGCAGTTCCAGGGTTGGGACGGGGCACCACCCGCACGGATGACCGCTTGGTACGGTATTCAGATGAACCGGGCCTTGAACGTGGACTACCTCGATCCGCTGGGCCCGGTTTACCCCCACTACCGCCTCGGTCCGCTCGGCGATGCGCCGAAGGCGAACTGTGCGACCTGCCACAACGGCTTGAACAAGCCGCTCAATGGCGCACCGGCCTACGAGCAGTTCCCGGCGCTCGGCCCGGACGGGTTGGCACCGGCACCCCAAGCCTCGGTCGCCGTGCCGGATACCGGCAGCGTGGCGGTCGTCGACTGACAGATCGGAGATGCAGGCAGCGCGCCTCGGCGCGCCGCCGGCTGGCTAGCGGCCTCGGGCGTCCAACGCCCGGGGCCGCGCGGGTTTTGGGGGGCCAGGTTCAGGCCCAGCCACGCACGGCTGGGCGGTCGTCCGGTCTCCCGCTCGGCGGTGTCGATCGGTTGCCGGGAGGCTCGCCGCTGGTCGCGGCAGGGCGAGGCCAGAGATGTGACTTGGCCAAGCCCGGGGCAGGCGGCGTTTATTGCCTTCGGCAGGAGGTCGAGTCTGTCGGCTACCAGTTCAGCTCGAAGACGCAGGCCTGAGCGCCCATCGACTCGCAGGCCACCTCGCGGACCTTGGCGTCAGGATTGATCAGTGCCCGGAAGAGCGCCTCGAAGGTCCCGGCATAGAAATCGCAGCTCGGCTCCTCGGCGTTGAGGTCCCGGCAGAGCGGGTTGTGCGTGATGCCGAGCCGCGCTGGACGGCCGTAGACGGCAACGAAGGTGCCGCTGCCGGCAAAGGTCCAGGAGTTCCGCTCGATCGCCTTGAGCAACAGGCGAACCGCGAGCGGCTTCGGCAGGCGGCGCAGCAGCCACTGCGCCGGCCTGGGAATACGGTTTTCCAGCAGGTAGCCGGCCGTGCGCCGGCCGGCGGCGCGGGCCAGGGCCTGCGCACAAGCCGGGCCGAACTGCTCACGAAGGGCGGCGTGCAGCGCGCGCACCTCGGCTTCGGCCACCATCTCCTTGGGCATCGCCTGGAGATAATGGGCCATGCCGGCGCTCGCGAAGAGGCGCTGGACCGGCACGGCGCCGACCCGGTCATCGAGCACCGCGGCGAGTTGACTGATAGCGTTCGGACCAATGCGCCCGGCAACGCTAGCGGGTTGCTGCATTGCTGGCCCTCCCCGAGATGTGCGTGTTCAACAGTCAGTTGACAGCAACTAGAGCACAAACAACTAGCAACTCATTGATCAAAATCAATAATCAGCCAACAATAATTCCGGCAAAACAGCAGTGCGGCCCGCGGGCGGAGCGCCGCGGGCCGCACGTCGGGGCTTGTCGCCCAGCCGGCGTCGGTCAGGCGGCTTCCTTGAGGCCGACAGCCGTGAAGATTGCGGTCAGCGCGCCGATCAGGTGATCGATGTCGGCGTCGGTGTGCAGCGGCGAGGGGGTCACCCGCAGCCGCTCCGTGCCGCGCGGCACGGTCGGGTAGTTGATGGGCTGCACGTAGATGCCGTATTGGTCCAGCAGCTGGTCGCTGATCTGCTTGCAGCGCACCGGGTCGCCGACCATCACCGGCACGATGTGGCTGTCGTTCGGCATGTGCGGGATGCCGGCCGCATCGAGGCGGGCGCGAACCTTGGCGACCCGCTCCTTCTGCCGGTCGCGCTCGAGGCTGCTCTCCTTGAGATGACGGATGCTGGTGAGCGCACCGGCGGCGAGTGCCGGCGGCAGGGCCGTGGTGAAGATGAAGCCGGAGGCGAAGCTGCGGACGAAGTCGCAGACCGCCGCGGAACCGGTGATGAAGCCGCCCATCACGCCGAAGGCCTTGCCCAGCGTTCCCTCGATGATGTCGACCTGGTCCATCAGCCCTTCCCGCTCGGCGATGCCGCCGCCGCGCGGCCCGTAGAGGCCGACGGCGTGCACCTCGTCGAGATAGGTCATCGCCCCGTGCTTCTGGGCGACCTCGCAGATCTCGGCGATCGGCGCGATGTCGCCGTCCATCGAGTAGACCGATTCGAAAGCGACGAGCTTCGGCTGGCCCGGGGCCGTGGTGGAGAGCTTGCGGTCGAGGTCCTCGGGGTCGTTGTGCCTGAAGATCATCTTCTCGGCACGGCTGTGCCGGATGCCTTCGATCATCGAGGCGTGGTTGCCGGCGTCCGACAGCACGACGCAGTTCGGCATGCGCGAAGCCAGCGTGCCGAGCGCCGCCCAGTTCGACACGTAGCCCGAGGTGAAGAGCAGCGCCGCCTCCTTCTGGTGGAGATCGGCGAGCTCGCGCTCCAGCAGCACGTGGAAGTGGTTGGTGCCGGAGATGTTGCGCGTGCCGCCGGCGCCGGCGCCGCAGAGGTCGATCGCCTCGTGCATGGCGTCGATCACCGCCCCGTTCTGGCCCATGCCGAGATAGTCGTTGGAGCACCAGACGGTCACCTGGTTGCGCCGGCCGTCGCTGTAGTGGGTGGCCCGCGGAAAGTCGCCGGCGTGCCGCTCGAGATCCGCGAAGATCCGGTAGTTGCCCTCTTCCCTGAGGCCGTCGAGCTGGCTCCTGAAAAATCCGTCGTAGTGCATCATTGCCTCCGTTGGGTCGACGTGGCCGGGATCAGGTTGGGCGCCGGCGTGTAAGGGTGGCGCGTGCCACCGGTTGGACGGGATTGCCGCTCGGCCGCCTTGACCGCCCAGCTCCAGAGCGCCGCGTCGGGCAGCGGCAGCACGAGGAACCAGTGCTCAAGAATGGCGAGCGCGAGCAGCGTCGCGACGAGCGTCCAGCCGACCGTGACGAAGGCCGACGCGTCGGCCGCCGTGGCGATCTGGACGACGATGCCGAGAACCAGCGTCGCCGCGGTCACGGCAAAGGGAAAGAAGACGTTCATCGGCGCCTTCCTGAAATAGCTCTTCAGGTGGCGCAGATGGCGCGGCAGGAATTCCTCGGCGAGGTTGGGCACGCCGAGAAAGACGTTCAGCTTGGCCGAGAGCCGCATCACCCAGAGCACGAGGAAGGTGGCGGTGCCGATCTGGTTCTCGGCACCCCAGCTCAAGGCCAGGACGGCGAGGCCGGCCGCGGCAATCGCCAGCTCGTGGTAGAGGATCGCCTGGGTCGCAAAGCCGAGCCTCGGCCAGAAGCCGCAGTCGATCGGGCTGGGCCGGCGCCTGGGGCCGGTGATGTAGCCCATGAGGAAGGTGATCTCCGGCCAGGCCCAGACCAGAAGGGCGGAGAGGAACGCCACGTAGGCGCCGGTGACGGTGGCCGCGCTGCTGCTCCAGGCAACGCCGTAGAGGCCGAGCGCCAGGAGCCCGGTGGCGAGCCAGAGGCTCCACCGGTAGCTGGCGCGCGGCGAGCGAACGGCAAACAGCACCAAGCCGGTGGAGAACCACCAGACAAAGAGCGTCGCCAGGATGGGCCAGCCGTAACCGGACACGCGTGGCGCTCCCCGCCTACCAGACCGGTGCCAGACGAATCTGCTGGGGCAGCTCGTTCTTGTGCACGGGCATCAGATAGAGGCGCGCGAAGGTGAAGAACGCGCGCGCACCCAAGGCCGCCTTCCTGACCTTGCCGCCGATGCCGCCTGCCTTCTCGGCCTCGCCGATGGCGGCGGCCGTCTCGCGCAGCCGCTCCAGCCCCGCGTAGAAGCGCGGGTCCTCGATGGCGAGGGTGAGGGGAAAGGTCTGCTTGGTGATCTCGCTGGTGATGCGGAAGACCTGCTTGTCGTACTCGGTAGGATCGAGGCCGAGCGCCTTGTGGAAGGCCGGACGCGCATGGTCACGCACATACATCGTGGCGAAGACCGCGAGCACGAAGAAGCGGACCCAGAGCTTGTTCATGCCCTCGAGCACGCTCGGGTTGGCGCGCATCAGCAGCGCGAACGCCTCGCCGTGGCGGAACTCGTCGTTGCACCACTTCTCGAACCACTTGAAGATCGGGTGGATCCGGTTCTCCGGGTGCTTCTCGAGGTGGCGATAGATCGAGATGTAGCGGGCGTAGCCGATCTTCTCGGAGAGGTAGGTGGCGTAGAAGATGAACTTCGGCTGGAAGTAGGTGTACTTCTTGGCCTTGGTGAGAAAGCCGAGGTCGACGCCGATGTCGAAGTCCTTGAGCGTGTCGTTGATGAAGCCGGCATGGCGCGACTCGTCCCGCGCCATGAGCTTGAACAGCTCCTTGATGTCCTTGTTCTGGATGCGCTTCCTGATCTCGGTGTAGAGCACGCAGCCGGAGAACTCGGCGGTCAGCGAGCTGACCAGGAAGTCGGTCAGCTCTTTCCTGAGCTCGGGCTCGAGCGCCTCGAGATCGACGGTATCCCACTCGTCAGTGCGCTTGAAGTGGCCCTTGTTGGGGTCGTCCTGCATCTCCTTGATCAGGGCATCCCACTGGGCGCGGATCGGCTCGACGTCGAGCTTGTCCATCTCGGCGAAATTGGTGGTGTAGAAGCGCGGGCTCAGCATCGTCGTTTCCTGAGCCATCCGGGTCGTCTCGTTGATCTCGCGCTGGCGAGGGGCGGCGCTCCCGGTCTTCGCAGCCTCGGTGGAGGCGGTCATGCTGGCGCTCATAGCTTGGTCCCCGAAGAGAAGCTGAATTCTAGCAGTTCCATGAACTCGAACCGGCCGGTGATCTTGGTCCAGGCGCGCTCGACTGCGGATGCCCTGATCACGGTGGCGGTCGACCGCACGGTGCGGGTCTCGCCGTAGGGCACGTCGGTCGGCGCGTCGTGGATGATCACCTCGTCACCCGGAAAAATCTCGATGTCACCGTCGAGATCGGCGTAGGCATGGAGACTGTCGAAGCTGTGCTCGACCTCGACCGTGCACGGCACGGTGAAGGTCTCGCGACTGGCCAAAAAGCCGGCGATCATGAGGTCCCTCCTTCAGCGACCAGAAGTCGGGCGAAGGCCTCCGCGTTGGTCCGGCCGAAGCCGTCCAGGGGCACCCTGCGACCCGTCTCTGGATCCTCGAGGAACAATCGACCATCGGCGAGCGCCGAAAGCAAGAACGGCGGTTCGATTCCGACGCCTGAGCGATGCCGCTCGCGGGCGAAGCCGCGCAGCACGCCACGGACGAAGCCGCTATTGGAGCCGGGCTCGATCGTGTAGACGAGCCGGTCGTCGGGCGCCTCGAACACCAGGAGAGCACCATTCTCCCGGTCCTCGAAGCGCAGCTGCCGCTCGATCACGACGGCGGCCTCGGGATTCTTGACCACCCCCACATCCAGCTCCTTGCCGCCGATCACCGCGAGCAGGGTGAAGCCGACGAGGAGCCCCGCGCCGATCAGCGCCGGCTTGGGGAGTGGGGAGGCGCTACTTACTTTCTCGCTCATGACCGGGTCGTCCCTCCATGACCTGGACCTTTGCTAGACTTGCACCTGGCGGCGGCCGGGCCGATCGGCTCAGCGCGCCAGGGCGGCGAGATCGCCCGTCCGGCTGCCTTTCCGTATGGTTGCCGTCGCGTCCTGGCGGGCGGCCGGGGCGGCGACGGGGATGAGCTCCGGCGGCAGCTCCGGATTGATCGCGCTGCCGAGCACCTCAGCGGCTCGCACGGGATCCGGAATGCAGCGGAGCATCGGCTCCGGCCGCGTGAACCGCCAGCGGCGGGCATGCGGCCAGAGGTGGAGATAGGCGATCCGATCACGCCCGGCGATGTTCAAGATGATGTCGCCGGTGCCATCGCGATGCTGCTTGAGATTGCCCTCGGACAGGCTCTTGAACGGGATGTTGATGCTGAGCGGGATGGCGATGCCCGAGCGGATCACCACGCGCCGATTGGTGATCGTGTAGAGCGTCGAGCGGGCGCTTAGCCAGGCCAGACCGGTGAGCAGCACCGTCACCGCGATCGTGAGCACCACCGGCCAGAAGAGCGCGCTCAGGGCCATGCCCAGCGAGTAGCCGTCGTAGAGCCGACCGATGAAGTGCCAGACCATGAGCACCACGCAGTAGATCGCCACCTTGCGCGCATGGAAGGCATGGATCGCGAAGCTCCGCCAGTCCGGCAGCCCCTGCCAGAGGACGTGCTCGCCCTTCGGTAAGCGGCCGGGAAGACCGGGCTGCGGCTCGAACTCGTGCTCGCCCATGGCCTCGGTGTGGTGCGGCTCGAGATAGACCTGGCCGCTCATATCACCGGCCCCAGGCGATCGGCGGTGGCGTAGAGCTGGCCGCCCCCGTAATAGGCGCAGATCTTATCCTCCTCGAGATGGGTGACCTGATCTAGGCTCCTGGTCCGCGGCACGTCCTTGAAGTGCGCGGCCAGGATCGACTTGACCGAGACATAGCCCTTGGAGCGATTGAGCCTGGCCATGGTCATCGGCAGCAGCACCTGGTCACCGCCCTCGAGCTCGACCTGGTAGTAGCGGATGATCGCCTCCGAGCGATCGACCCAGATGTCGCTGATCTTGCCGGCGACGCCGCCATCGGCGCCGACCACCGGCATGCCGCGCGGATCGGCATCCTCGGCCGCGACCTCGAAATGGTCCTCGATGCGCAGCGGCACGATCCGGGTCTTGCCGTCGAAGGTGACGTCGGCCACGTCCTGCCGCTGGGCGTAGGATGCCGGGCCCACGGCATCGACCAGCGGGTTGCCGGTCGGATGCAACGGCGCCCCCGGGAAGCGCTCATAGGCCATGGCCTTGATCTCGCGGGTGTCGAACTTGCCGTCGGGGACCGAATAGGTGCCACCTTCAGACCGCTGGTAGGTCTTCGGCGCCGGTATCGGCAAGAGGAAATCGCCGGTATCGGCTCGGCCACCGTCAGCGTCGAGCGGGTAGCCCTCGCGCTTGCCCTCGCGCAGCAGGTAGATGACGAGGCAGAAGAAGAAGCCCCAGAAGACGTAGAGCACGACTTGTGCGACGTCGATATAGCCGGTGATTGCGCCTGTTTCCATGTGACGTCTCCGAGATTGCCCCGTTGCGGTTGGCCGGCCTCAGGCCGGGAACTCGTTAAGGCCGAACTTGGCCGGCTGTGCGGACGACTGATCGCGTGGCCGCGCGCTGCTCACCAGCGGGCCGACCGCGACCAGCGTCGCGAAGAGAAAAGCGATCTCCAGGTGATAGACGAAGCTGTAGCCGACCTCGGGACCGGTCATCGCCGGACCGAGCGCGCCGTGCGCCGCGAGCGTGGTCACCAGGTCGCGAAGGGCGCCGCCGAGCCCGATCGCCACCCCGGTCGCGGTCGCGACCACGGCACCCCAGGCGCCGAGCGCCAGGCCGCTCTGCCCGTCCTGGGCCAGATGCATCGATGCGGTCAGCATCGCCACCGCGAAGAGCCCGCCGCCGAAGCCGATCAGCGCCGTGCCGACCCGGAAGAGCGCGCCCGAGCCGAGCGGCTCGGCGAAGATCACCGCGGAGAAGGCGATGATGCCGAGCAGCAGGCCTAGGCTCGCCAGGCGGTAGGGGTCGCTGCCCCGGCCGAGCCGCCGGGCGGCGAGCGCGAAGCCGGCGAGCGAGCCGCCGGCGAGCAACGCCGTCAGCAGCGTCGTCTGGCCCACGGAAAGCCCGAGGATCTCGCCGCCATAGGGCTCGAGCAGCACGTCCTGCATGCTGAACGCGGCGGTGCCGAGACCGACGGCCACCAGCACCCGGGTCGCCCGGCCGCCATTGACGAAGGCGGACCAGGACGCACCGAAGGAGGGGCGTTCCTCGTCATGCCGCGTCAGCCTGGGATTGCGCGCTTCCTGCTTCCAGAGGGCCACGGTGTTGAGGACGACGGTCACGACCGCCGTGCCCTGGATCACCTGGATCAGCTGCACCTGGCCGAAATCATGCAGCACGATGCCGAAGACCAAGGACGCGCCGACCATCCCGAGCAGCAGCGTGACGTAGAGCAGCGCCACGACCCGCGGCCGCTTGTCCACCGGTGCGAGATCGGTGGCGAGCGCCAGGCCCGCGGTCTGGGCGGTGTGCAGCCCAGCGCCGACCAGGAGGAAGGCCAAGGCGGCGCCCGCCGGGCCGAGCCAGGCCGGCCCGGTGCTGTCGCCGGAGAGCACGATCAGCGCGAACGGCATGATCGCCAGCCCGCCGAACTGCAGCAAGGTGCCCATCCAGAGATAGGGCACCCGGCGCCAGCCGAGGAACGAGCGGTGATTGTCGGACTTAAAGCCGATCAGCGCCCGGAACGGGGCGAACAGCAGCGGCAGAGAGACCATCAGCGCCACGAGCCAGGTCGGCACGCCGAGCTCGACGATCATCACGCGGTTGAGCGTGCCGGTGAGCAGGACGACGGCCATGCCGACCGAGATCTGGAAGAGTGACAGACGAAGCAGGCGGGGCAGCGGCAGGTCGTCGCTGGCGGCGTCGGCGAAAGGCAGGAAGCGGGGACCCAGGATCACCCAGGTCTTGGCCAGCTGATCGTTCAGCTTGCCAACCGCCGCCTTGCCTGCCGCCGTCTTGCTCATGGCCGGACGAGCTCCATCGCCTGGCTGGTGTAGAAACCGCGGGCGACGCGATGGGTCCTGGCCGGCATCCACTCGGCCAGCGCCGTCTCGTCGAGCAGCAGGCTGCGCAGATGCAGCTCGGCCACCGGCTCGATCGCAGGTGCCCGGTCGCCCTTCGGGAAGAGCTTGCCGACCGCGTGCATCGTCGCCAGAGCCGGTGTGCGGGGCGCGAAGGTGAACAACACCGAGCCCGCGGTCCGGGCGGCGAAGCCGGCGAGCACGTCGACGATATCTTGTGCCCGGTAGTGAATCAGCGAATCCATGGCGACCACGTGATCGAAGCTGCCGAGCGCCGGGTCGAACATGTCGCCGGTGCGGAAATCGATCCGCCCGGGGCCGGGGATCAGGGGCAGCCTCTCGCGCGCCAAGTCGACCAGGGTCGGCGACAGGTCGATCGCCACGACCTCGGCGCCGCGCTTGGCGGCCTCGACGGACAAGGCACCGGTGCCGCAGCCGGCATCGAGCACCCGGCGGCCGGTCAGGTCACGCGGCAGCCAGCCGAGCAGCGTCTCGCGCATCGTGTCGCGGCCGGCGCGGACGGTGGCGCGAATGCCGCTCACCGGGACGTCGCTGGTCAGCCGCGCCCAGGCATCGACAGCGGTCCTGTCGAAATAGTCGAGCAGCTGCGATCGCCTGGTCTGGTAGGTCGCGGTAGGCATCAGTCGAAGCCCAAGAGCTCGAAGATGTCACGGTCGCGCATCGGCGTCGCTTCCATGGGCTCGACACCGTTCCAGAGCGTCTCGGCGACCCGAAGGTACTCGGCCTGCACGGCCAGGACCTCAGGCGTGGGCTCGAGCTCGAAGAGCGTGCACTTCTTCAGCCGCGAGCGGCGGATGATGTCGAGATCCTGGAAGTGGCCGATGGTCTTGAGGCCGACCACGGCATTGTACTTGTCGATCTCGTCGGTGTCCTTGGACCGGTTGGCGATGACGCCGCCGAGCCTGACATCGTAGTTCTTCGACTTCGCCTTGATGGCGGCGACGATGCGGTTCATCGCATAGATCGAATCGAAGTCGTTG
The DNA here is from genome assembly GCA_963700945.1 of uncultured Alphaproteobacteria bacterium. GTDB lineage: Bacteria > Pseudomonadota > Alphaproteobacteria > Geminicoccales > Geminicoccaceae > SLRI01. Next base: position 44,702 of record CAVOZQ010000023.1, on the reverse strand, counting down.
GCGGTGACGATGATCGCTCGGTCGGCATGCTGCAAAGGTGCCGCGAAGCCGCCGCAGACGACGTCGCCCAGGACATCGAAGATGACGACGTCGGTCTCTTCCAGGAGGTGATGCTCCTTCAGGAGCTTCACCGTCTGGCCGACGACGTAGCCGCCGCAGCCGGTGCCCGCCGGCGGCCCGCCCGCCTCGACGCACATCACGCCGTTGTAGCCTTCGTAGACGAAGTCCTCGACCTGCAGCTCCTCGGCGTGGAAGTTCACCGATTCGAGCACGTCGATAACCGTCGGCATCAGCTTCTTGGTGAGCGTGAAGGTCGAATCGTGCTTGGGATCGCAGCCGATCTGCAGCACCCGCTTGCCGAGCTTGGAGAAGGCGACCGAGAGGTTCGACGAGGTGGTGCTCTTGCCGATGCCGCCCTTGCCGTAGACCGCGAAGACCTTGGCCCCCTCGATCTTGACGTTGGGGTCGAGCTTCACCTGCACGCTGCCTTCGCCGTCCTCCTGCTTCTGCGCCGTCGGGTGCAGTTTGTGGCGGGGCATGTCCAAAGTCAGGGTGCTCACGCTGCCATCTCCTTGGTGATCGCGCCGCGCGCGATCGTGTTGGGTTGATTGGGGGTGGCGGCCGGGGAGGGCTCGACGCCGATCCCCTCGAGCCGATCCTCGAGATCCTCGCAACTTTCGCGCAGCGCCTCGAGCGTCGCCGCGTCGGGCTCCCAGTACTGCCGCTCGTAGGCCTCGAGCAGGCGGTTCGCGACCTTGGCCGAGGCCTTGGGGTTCAAGGCCGCGAGCCGCTCGCGCATCGCCGGGTCGAGGACGAAGGTCTGGGTGATCTCGCGGTAGACCCAGGGCGCCACCTGACCGGTCGTCGCCGACCAGCCCATGGTGTTGGTGACGTGCGCCTCGATCTGCCGGACACCCTCGTAGCCGTGCTCGAGCATGCCGTCGTACCATTTGGGATTGAGCATCCGGGTCCGGGTCTCGAGCGCCACCTGCTCGCCGAGCGAGCGGACGGTGCCGCTGCCCTTGGTCTGGTCGCCGATATAGACGGGCACCGGCGGCGCGCCGTCGGTCGTCCGGGTGCCCTTTGCCTTGGCGACGGCACGGCTGATGCCGCCCAGATTGTCGAAATAGTGGTCGACGGTGGTGACCCCGAGCTCGACCGATTCGAGGTTCTGGTAGGCGAGCTCGACGCCCTCGAGCACGCTGCCGAGCAGCTCGGCCTGGCGCACCGGCTTGCCGGAGCGGCCATAGGCGAAGCACTTGCGCTTGGTGTAGGTCTCGGCCAGTTCGTCCTCGTCGTCCCAGCAGCCGCTGTCGATCAGCTGGTTGACGTTCGAGCCATAGGCGCCGTCGGCGTTGCTGAAGACCCGCAGCGCTGCGGTCTCGAGATCACAGCCATGCTTGGCCATGTGCGCCAGCGCGTTGCGGCGGATGAAGTTCATCTCCAGGGGCTCGTCGGCGCTGGCGGCGAGGAAGCAGGCTTCGGCCAAGAGCCGGGTCTGCAACGGCAGCAGATCCCGGAAGATGCCAGACAGCGTCACCGCCACGTCGATCCTGGGCCGGCCCAGCTCTTCCAGGCTGACCAGCTCGGCGCCGGCGAGCCGACCATACGAGTCGAAGCGCGGCCGGGCGCCGATCAGGGCCAGCACCTGGGCGATCGGGCCGCCCTCGGACTTGAGGTTGTCGGTGCCCCAGAGCACCAGCGCCACCGTCTCGGGCAGGGAATTGCCGTCGGCCATGTGCCGCTCGATCAGCCGCTGCGCCTGTTTCGCACCATCGCGCACCGCGAAGGCGGAGGGCAGGCGGAACGGGTCGAAGCCGTGCAGGTTGCGGCCGGTCGGCAGGATCGCCGGCTGGCGGAGCAGATCGCCGCCCGGCACGGGCCGGACGAAGCGCCCGTCCAGGGCCTGGAGAATACCCGGCAGCTCGTGATCCTCGGCCAGCAGCCGATCGGTCCGGGCCAGGGTCCGCAGCTGCTCGAGCATGGCCGTCTCGCGCGGCGTCTCGGTCAGTGCCAGGACGGCCTCGGGTGCTGCGCCGTCGACCAGCGCCTCCACCGCCTCGCGTGGTGGCAGCGGCCCACCATTCGCCTCGGCCATGGCGAGCAGCATGTCGGTTCTGGCGGCGATGCTGAGCGGCTCGCCGATGATGTGGAGCCCGTGCGGGATCAGCGTGTACTCGAGATCGAGCACGGCCCCGGTGAGCTTGGCGATCTCGGCCGTGGCGGCTTCGCCCCAGCCCGGCTCGGAAGACGCCAGCTCGAGCTCCGAGGCCTGCAGCTGGATCAGCTCGGCGAGCTTGGTGCGCTCCTCCTGCGGCGTCGGGCGGCAGGCCGCGCCAGCGGTCGAGCGAGCTCTTCAGCTCGACCAGGCCCTTGTAGAGCCCGGCATGCGCCACCGGCGGGGTCAGGTGGCTGATCAGCGTCGCCGCAGCGCGGCGCTTGGCGATCGTGCCTTCCGACGGGTTGTTGGCGGCGTAGAGATAGAGGTTGGGCAGGTCACCGATCAGCCGCTCGGGCCAGCAGGCGGCCGACATGCCGGCCTGCTTGCCGGGCATGAACTCGAGCGCCCCATGGGTGCCGAAATGCAGGACGGCGTGGGCGCCGTAGTCCTGCCGCAGCCAGCGGTAGAAGGCGGAGAAGGCGTGGGTCGGCGCGAAGCCCTTCTCGAAGAGCAGCCGCATCGGGTCGCCCTCGTAGCCGAAGCCGGGCTGGATGCCGACGAAGACGTTGCCGAAGCGCTCGCCCAGGACGAACAGGCTCTGGCCGTCGGTGAGCTGCCGGCCGGGTGCAGGGCCCCAGGCGCTCTCGATCTCGTCGAGATGTCGCTCCTGGCGGACATGCTGGTCGACCGGCGATGCGGTGGAAGACGTTGGCATCGGCGCCGAACCGCTCGGCATTGCCCTTGAGCAGCCGGTCGCGCAGCGCGTCCTCGGACTCCGGCACCTCGACGTCGTAGCCGGCCTCGTGCATCGCCTTGAGCGTGCGGAACAGCGAGGCGAAAACCGCGAGATAGGCGGCGGTGCCCGTGGCCCCGGCATTGGGCGGGAAGTTGAAGAGGACGACGGCGATCTTGCGGTTGGCGCGCTCGGTGCGCCGCAGCTGCGATCAGCTTCTCGACGCGGGCAGCCAGGAGCTCGGCCCGGTCGCCGTCGGGTCTCCATGTCGCCGGCCCGGTCGCCACGGCTGGTCGTCGGCCGGCCACCGAAGATCATCGGTCCGGTGGCAGCCGTCGAGCTCGGGGATCGCCACCATCATCGTGGCCTCGACCGGCTGGAGGCCGCGATCCGACGCCTCCCACTCCGGCAGCGTCTGGAACTCCAGCGCGTGCGCGGCGATGTAGGGCACGTCGAGCCGCGCCAGCATGTCCTCGGCCGCCTTGGCGTCGTTGTAGGCGGGGCCACCGACCAGCGAGAAGCCGGTCAGCGAGACGACCGCATCGACCGCGGGCGCGCCGTCCTTGAAGAAGTAGCGCTCGACCGCCGGCCTGGCGTCGAGGCCCTGAGGCGAACGCCGGCACGACCTCGAGCCCCTTGGCCTCGAGCGCCTCGATGACGCCGTCATAGTGGCCGCTGTCGCCGGCCAGGACGTAGGAGCGCATGACCAGAAGGCCGACCGTCCCTTGGCGCCGCGCTTGGCGGTGACACCGGCAGCTTCGGTCAGATCGGTCGGTCATCCGGCCCTTGAGCCGCGGGTGGTAGAGGCCGAGATCGGGGTACTCGACGGGCAGTCTTGCGTCCAGCGTGCCGCGCAGCACGCCTTGCGGACCGTCGGCGTAGCGATTGACCAGCCAACGGACCAGGTTGGCGATGTTCTCGTCCGAGCCCGAGAGCCAGTACTGCATCGAGAGGAAGTAGGCGCGCAACGTCCTGGGCCGTGCCCGGGACGAAGCGGAGGATCTTCGGCAGCCGGCGCAGCATCGTCATCTGCTGGGCGCCGTCGCTCTGGCTGGTTGTCTTGCGCTTCGGCTTGCAGCCGCTTGAGCAGCGCCATGGCGCCGCTCTGCTTCGGCCTGTCCATGGTGAAGCGGCCGATCCGGGTGAGCTTGATCACCTCGTCGGCGGACATGCAGCAGATCATCGCGTCGCAGTCGTCGCGGCGCGCCTGCAGCGCAGGGCAGCACGGCCTGGATGTGGTCCTCCATGAACAGCATGCGAGCACGAAGACGATGTCGGCCTGGTCGATGTCGGCGGACAGCGCGTCCAGCGACGCGGATCGTCGCCGCCGAACTCGGCTGCCGCGTGCAGGCTCAGCGCGAGGCCAGGGATCGTCGCGCGCGAGCGTCGTCGCGGACGCGCGCGACGGCGCCAGCCGAGTGGCTGTCCAGCGTGACAGCGTCACCCGCACGGGACGTCGCGGATCAGCGGCCGAAATGCGATTTCGCATCGTACAAGGTCTCGACGGTGATGAGGGCGAGCCCACGATCGGCTTGGCAAACCGCTCGGTGTTGCGGCGCGCCTTGCCGCGCACGAAAAACGGGATCTTCTTCAGCTCGTGCTCGGCGTCGGGCGCCCAGCTCGAGGGCCCGTCGGCTGCGGCCATCGGCCCGTCCGCGCCCACGGGCGCCGCCTCGGCCTGGCCATTCCGGCGCGGGCCGACCTCGACGCCGGCGGGCGCCGCCGCTGCATGGCCGGGCCGAGATGCGAGGGGGCGGCGTCGTCGTGGAACTCGAAGTCCTCGCGGAACATGCCGAGCAGATGCTCCTCCAGGCCCATCATCAGCGGATGCACCCAGGTGTCGAACAGGACGTTGGCGCCCTCGAAGCCCATCTGCGGCGAGTAGCGGGCGGGAAAGTCCTGGACATGCATCGGAGCGGAGATCACCGCGCAGGCGATGCCCAGCCGCTTGGCGATGTGCCGCTCCATCTGCGTGCCGAGCACGCAGCTCGGCGCTGCGCCTCGGCCATCGGCCTGCTCGACCTCGAGATAGTCGTCGGTGATCAGCGCCTCGAGGCCGAACCGCTTCGGCGGCCTTGCGGACGTCGCGGGCGAACTCGCGGCTGTAGGTGCCGAGCCCGACCACCTCGAAGCCGAACTCGTCGGCGGCGACCCGGGCGGCGGCAATGGCGTGGGTCGCGTCGCCGAAGACGAAGACCCGCTTGCCGTCAGGTAGGTGGAGTCGATCGAGCGCGAGTACCAGGGCAGCCGCGAATTGGCGCCGCTCAGCACCGGCATCGGGTCGATGCCGGTGATCTCTGCCACCTCGTCGATGAAGTCGACGGGTGGCGCCGACGCCGATCGGCACCGTCTGGTCCGAGGCTGCTTGAAGGTGCGCTCGAGCCAGCCGGCGGCGATGTCGGCCGTCTCGGGGTAGAGCACGACGTTGAAATCGGCGTCGCCCAGCCGCGCCAGATCGGCCGGACGGGCACCGAGAGGCGCCATGACATCGCACGTCGACGCCGAGCTGGCCCAGCAGCTTGATGATCTCGGCCACGTCGTCGCGGTGGCGAAAGCCCAGCGCCGTCGGGCCGAGGATGTTGCAGCTGGGCTTGGCACCCATCTCGCGAACGAAACCCGGGGCCGGCGCGTTCGGGCCGGCGAGCGAGCGGACCATCTGGTAGAAGGTCTCGGCCGAGCCCCAATTCTCTTTCTTGGAATAGGCCGGCAGCTCGAGCGGCACCACGGGAACCGGCAGGTTGAGCGCCTTGGTGAGGCCGCCCGGATCGTCCTGGATCAGCTCGGCGGTGCACGACGCGCCCACCATCATCGCCTCGGGCTTGAACCGCTCGTAGGCATCGCGGGCCGCGCTCTTGAACAGATCGGCCGTGTCGGATGCCGAGATCGCGGGCCTGGAAGGTCGTGTAGGTGACAGGCGGGCGCTTGTCGCGCCGCTCGATCATGGTGAACAGCAGGTCCGCATAGGTGTCGCCCTGCGGCGCGTGCAGCACGTAGTGGACGCCCTCCATGGCCGTCGCGACGCGCATCGCCCCGACATGCGGCGGGCCTTCATATGTCCAGAGCGTCAGCTGCATGGCGTTACACCATCAGCCGGGCGCGACGGTTGAGCGGGCGCGTGAACAGCTCGGCCAGGTCGCCGGCCTGCTCGAAGCCCTGGATCGGCGTGAACAGCAGCTCGATCGACCACTTGGTGGTCAGCCCTTCGGCCTCGAGCGGGTTGGCGAGGCCGAGGCCGCAGACGATCGATGTCGGGCCGTTCCGCCTTGGCACGGTCGAGCTGCAGCTCGACGTCCTGGCCCTCGCTCAGCGCGGTCGCCGGCGGGCAGCAGGTCGAGCTCCGTGGCAGATGGCTGCGGTGCAGATACGGCGTGCCGACCTCGACCAGCTCCATGCCCAGTCTCGCGCGCCAGGAAGCGGGCGAGCGGGATTTCGAGCTGCGAATCGGGAAAGAAGAAGATCCGCTTGCCGGCGAGCTGCTCGCGGTAGCGCTCGAGCGACGTTCGGCCTGGCAGCGCCGCTCGGTGCCGCCGTCACCTCGGCGAGGCGCGGGTCGGCCGATACCCCCCATTCGCTGGCCGCGGCTTCCAGCCAGGCGCGGTCGTGCCCTCGACTGCCGAGCGGAAAGGGCGCCGCGAGGCGGACGGCGCCGCGCTCGTCGAGCGCCTTGCCGGTCTCGGCGAGGAACGGCTGGGCCAGACAGGTAGACGGGTGCTCCGGGCCGATCGGCGGCAGCTCGTCGGCTGTTGCGCGGCGGCAGGAAGTGCGACGGCGCTCGATCCCCAGCTGGTCGAACAGCCGGCGGAACTGATCCTCGACGACGTCGGCGAGCGCGCCCGACGACCAGGAGCGAGCGGGCCGCAGTCGCCGCGCTTCCGGCAGCTCCGGCACCAGGCGGCGAGGCAGGCGTCCTCGCCCTGGGTGAAGGTCGTCTCGATGCCGCTGCCCGAATAGTTGAGCACGCGGACGCGGGCGCGAAAGCGCGGCTCAGGCGCTGCGCCGCGCGGCGCGAGGTCGAGCTTGATCACCTCCGACGGGCAGGAGCCGACCAGGAACAGCAAGCTTGATGTCCGGCCGGCGCTCGAGCAGCCGTGTCGACCACCCGGTCCAGCTCGTCGTTGGCGTCGGCGAGGCCGGCGAGATCGCGCTCCTCGATGATGGCCGTGGCGAAGCGCGGCTCGGCGAAGATCATCACGCCGGCGGCCGACTGGATCAGGTGCGCGCAGGTGCGCGAGCCGACGACGAGGAAGAAGGCGTCCTGGATCTTGCGATGCAGCCAGACGATGCCGGTGAGGCCGCAAAAGACCTCGCGCTGGCCGCGCTCGTAGAGGACCGGGCGTCCGTGCAGCCGCCGATCGCCGGCGGGCCGCGGCTGGTGACGCACCTCATCGCGCCGGCTCCAGATTGCCCGCGGCGCGGCGGCCGGCTCCGAGCCGAGCCGTGCCGCCCGCAGCTTCAGACGAACTGCGCGGCGTTGACGACGTAGGTGGCATAGGCCGCGAGCGCGAGGAGCATCTGCTCGACCGGGGATCGAGCCAACCGGTGAACAGCGCCACGAGATAGGCGGTGTGCAGGGCGATCACGAGCATGCTCACCACGTCCTCCCAGAAGAAGGGACCGGCGAAGAGCCAGCGGCCGAACACCTCCTTCTCCCAGATCGAGCCGGTGACCATGATCGGTGTAGAGCGATCAGCGTCTTGACCACGATCGAGACCGTGGCGGCGGTGAAGCCGTCGCCCGTCAGGAGGTAGCGGACGACCAGGCCGAGGCTGACGAGGAAGACGACGAACTGGACCGGGGCGAGAATGCCCTGCACCAGCGTCCACGGCGACGCATCGCGCCGACGCCGTTCCTCTGGCGTGTAGAGCGGCTGGGCGATGGTGCGTCCTGGCCGTCCTCGCTGCATCGTCCGTCTGCCCTCCCTAACGGTAGATGCCATAACGGTTCCGGCATCTGTTCGGAGGCTAACCGCGATCCGGGACGGCTGTCAACAAAACTAAACGTCAACCACACTTGACAGATTTCGGCGGTGCCATTTAGCTTCGTGCCAAACTGCTCGTCCCGCGATTCGTCCGTGAATTGGGGCGATTGGGGGCTGCTGGCGTGACAAATCGACCGGGCACGATGGCTAAGGGACTTGAGCGTCGCGGGGAGGCCGTTGTATGGCTGGCGGAACGTCTTGGGAGGGCTATGCAATGTCGTCGTCGGACGGAAGCTTTGGAGCCTTCCAACTCGAGGGCCAGGATGCTCCCGACAGTGAGGTCGGTGGCCGCTTCCGCTCCCGTGGTCGCAACTCGCGCGAGCGGCACCTTTTGACGACGATCGAGAGCGAGATCATCCCGAGGCTGGTGCTCTCCCGCCGGGGCGCGGCAGAGCCGGCGCCGGTGCGTCAGCCGCTGGGCTGGACACCCGGCGACGACGTCATCGCGGAGTTCGCGGAGCTCGTCGCGAGCCAGGACGTGGCCGCGGCCTCGACCCGCATCGAGGCGCTCCGCAGCGAGGGCATCACGGTCGAGACCCTTTATCTGGAGTTGCTGGCGCCCACGGCCCGCTATCTCGGCGAGCTCTGGGACTCGGACATCGCCGATTTCAACGCGGTGACATTGGGCTGCAGCCGCCTGCAACAATTGCTGCACGAACTCAGCCCGGCTTTCGTTCACGAGATCGACTATCACGAGCACCGCCGCCGCGTGCTTCTCGTCCCGGTGCCGGGCGAGCAGCATACTTTTGGTGTGTACATGGTCGCGGAATTCTTCCGCCGGGCCGGCTGGGATGTCTGGAGCGGCAGCATGCCGAACCGCGAGCTTGCCGAGCTGGTCAGCAATGAAGCGTTCACGCTGGTCGGCTTCTCGGTCAGCGCCGACGATCGGCTGGACGCGCTCGCCTCGAGCATCCGCTCGGTGCGTCGCGCATCCTGCAACCGCGGCGTCGGCGTCCTCGTCGGCGGCCCGGTCTTCGTCGGGCATCCGGAACTGGTCACCCTGGTCGGCGCCGATGCGACGGCCGTCGATGCGCGGCAGGCCACGCACCAGGCGCAAAGCGCGCTGTCGCTGCTCGGCCGCGGCCGCTGATACGGCCGCCTTTGGCGGCACCTCTCCTTTTCCCCGCTACCTCCTCCGACGGCACCCATTCGTCATTGCCTTGCGGCATGCGCTTTCCCCATCTTGCGCACCTTCGCTGGCGACCATTTCGATAGACACTGTCAATTTTGCCTTACAGTCCGTTCCGGTGGTGCCCGGCCAAAACCATATTAACACTCGTGTTCTGTACGAGTGTTAGGTTTGATTGACATTTCCCCCTGAGCCCCGCATACCTCAAGAGTGCTGTGGGCGCTCATCCACGTATTTTGGAGGGGTCGTGTCGAGCGTGCTGAGGCCATAGGAGACGCCTGGCTAGGGGGCTCGCCACAGGTGATGCAATTCAGGTTTCCGCGCGATTCGATCGGCGATGTCGATGCGGACATGGCAGCGACGCTGATCGCCGCGATGAGCGATATCGCGTTGATCGTCGATACCGATGGCGTGATTCGTGATCTGGCCTTCGGCAGCGATGACTGGTCGGTCGAATGGTACGGCAAGTGGCTCGGCCTGCCATGGGTCGACACGGTCACGGGCGAGACACGCGGCAAGATCGAGGCGCTGATCGAGGAAGCGACGACGGCCACGCCGTCGCGCTGGCGGCAGGTCAACCACCCGTCCTCGTGGGGGGCCGACGTCCCGGTCCTCTATTGCACGATGCGTCTCGGACCCGATGGGCCGATCATCGCCTGCGGCCGCGACCTGCGCTCCTCCGCAGCGCTTCAGCAGCGCCTGATCGAGGCGCAGCAGTCGATGGAGCGCCACTATTCGAGGTTGCGCAATCTCGAGACCCGGTATCGCCTGCTCTTCCAGATGAGTGCTGAAGCCGTGCTCGTCGTCGATGCGGTCAGCCGCAAGGTGATCGAGGCCAATCCCGCCGCCGGGCCGCTGTTCGGCGAGGCCGCGCGGCGGGTCGTCGGCCGGGTCTTCCCCGACGGCTTCGACGCTGACAGCACGACGGCGCTACAGTCGCTCCTGGCGAGCGTGCGGGCCACGGGCCGGGCCGAGGAGGTGCGGGCGCGCCTCGCCGATTCGCGCCGCGAGTTCATCGCCTCGGCCTCGCTCTTCCGCCAGGAAAGCACCGCGCTTTTCCTCGTCCGCCTGGTGCCGGCCGAGACCGCGTTGGCCGGCGGCCAGGCGGGCAAGGGCGGTAGCCGGCTCGCCGAGATGGTCGACAGCTCGCCCGATGCCATCGTGATCGCCGACCCGCAGGGCCGCGTGCAGAGCGCCAATGCGGCGTTTTTGGACCTGGTGCAGCTCGCCACCGACGAGCAGGTGCGGGGCGAGCCCCTGGAGCGCTGGCTCGGCCGCCCGGGGATCGACTTCAACGTGCTGCTCGCCAATCTTCGCCAGCACGGCTCGGTGCGCCGCTTCTCGACCCTGGTGCGCGGCGAGTACGGCGCCACGGCCGACGTCGAGCTCTCGGCGACCGCCGTTCACGGCGGCAAGGAGCCGGCTTTCGGCTTCACCATCCGCAATATCGGCGACCGCCTGTCGGCCGAGAGCCAGGCCAACGTGCGCGAGCTGCCGCGCTCGGTCGAGCAGCTCACCGAGCTGGTCGGCCGTGTCCCGCTCAAGGATCTGGTCCGCGAGACCACCGACGTGATCGAGCGCCTCTGCATCGAGGCGGCGCTCGAGCTGACCGGCGACAACCGCGCGTCGGCGGCCGAGCTGCTCGGGCCTCTCGCGGCAGAGCCTCTACGTCAAGCTGCGGCGCTACGGGCTCGGCGACCTCGGTCCGGACGGGGCGGAGGCCTGAGCCCTCGGGCACCGAGCCCCAAGCCCCCAAGCGCCAAGCGAGCTGCTAGGCGCCGATGAAACCGCGCAGCGCATCGTTGAACGGTCCCGGCATCTCGAAATGGGGCAGGGCGCCGGTGGGGAACGCCTCGAAGCGCCAGTTCGGCAGCGCCTCGGCCCAGCCGGCGCCGGAGAAATCCCTGAAATCTCCGCGGGTGCCGTGCGGCACCCAGACCGGCATGCTGAGCTTCTCGTAGACGTCCCGGATGTCGGCGCTGAAAAGCGCGCCCGAGACGAAGGCGTAGGGGGCATAGCGGGCGCCCGGCTGGTGCGCCGACAGCCAGGCGTATTCGATCAGCGTCTCGTCGACATTGGTGCTGCCGAAAGTGCGCTCGAGGAAGTAGCGGATGCTGCGGCGGCTGACCAACAGGTCGAAGAGGCCCTGCCGCCAGGGCGGCCGCTCGAAGAGACTGTAGAGCCAGGGCATCTCGCGGGTCGCCCCGGGCTTGCCGCGCTGCTTGGCCGAGCGCTTGTCGAAGCCGGTGGGGGTGACGAGGACGAGCCGCCGGAAGCTCCTGGGCTCGAGGCTGGCGGCCCGGGCCAGGAACTCGCTCGACAAGGAGAGGGCGAGGGCGTCGATCGGCTGCCGGCTACCCTGGTCGGCGGCAATCACGTCCAGCATGTCGCGGATCGCATCGACGTAGAGCTCGGGCGTGTAACGCCGGTCCGACCGGTCGGAGAAGCCGAAGCCCGGCAGGTCCGGGGCGAAGACCCGGCGATCGCGCACCTGGTCCTTGAAGATGGGCTCCACCTCGAAGACCGAGGCGGTCGCGTTGATGCTGTGGATCAAGAGCAACGGCGGCCCGGCGCCGTCGACATAGTAGCTGAGCCGGCCGGCCCGGCCATCGATCTCCAGCCGCTCGCCCTGCACCGCGGCGGGGAGGCTGGGAAACGGGTTCCCGGCGGCGCTGGTCTCGGCCGCGACCGACGGAGCGATGCCCGCGGCAGCGAGGCCGGCTGCGGTGGCGAAGGAAACCCCGGCGGCGCCGCGCAGCAGCTGCCGCCGACCGGTTCGAGCAAGCTGCATCGTGCGGCCTTTCTGTGCCCGGTTGCTTGGCGTCAGACTCTGTAAACTTTGATTGACACACACCCACCGGCGGGCATAAGCCCGATCCATGAAACGCCGGAAAATGCCAGCATTTGTCGAGCTGCTCAAGCCGATCACGTGGTTCGCGCCGATGTGGGCATTCGGCTGCGGCGTCGTCTCCGCCGGTGTGCCGCTGGCTGAGCGCTGGCTCGTGATCATCGCCGGCATCGTCCTCGCCGGACCGCTGCTGACCGCGATGAGCCAGGCCGTCAACGACTGGTTCGACCGCGAGGTGGACGCGATCAACGAGCCCGACCGGCCGATCCCGTCGGGGCGCATTCCTGGTCGCTGGGGCCTCTATATTGCCATTGCCTGGACGGTCCTGTCGTTGATCGTCGCGGCCCTGCTCGGCCCTTGGGTGCTGGGCGCCGCGGTGATCGGCACGATCCTCGCCTGGCTCTACTCAGCACCCCCCATCCGGCTCAAGCAGAGCGGCTGGTGGGGACCTGGGGCCGTCGGCCTCTCCTACGAGGGTCTGCCGTGGTTCACCGGGGCCGCGGTCATGGCCGCCGGCTTTCCCGATTGGCGCATCGTCGCGCTGGCCTTCCTCTACAGCGTCGGCGCGCACGGCATCATGACGCTCAATGATTTCAAGGCGGTCGAGGGTGACCGCCAGACGGGCATCCGCTCGCTGCCGGCAACCCTCGGCGTCGCTGCGGCCGCCCGGCTCGCCTGCTGGGTCATGGCGGTACCGCAGGTGGTGGTCATCGTGCTGCTCCTGCAATGGGGACGGCCGATCCACGCGGCCATCGTCGTTCTGCTGCTGCTGGCCCAGTTCCTCTTGATGCTCCGTCTCCTCGAGGCACCGCGCCAGCGGGCGCCCTGGTACAACGCCACCGGCACGACGCTCTACGTGCTGGGCATGCTGGTGAGCGCTTTCGCCGTGCGGGCGCTTACCGGTGCCGACCTGTGACGGTGGTCCCGATGCGCGCGCGCCGGGTGCCAGCGCCCCCGAAGACGGCGCCCCCGGAGACGGTGCCCCCGACGTCCACGTCCCCGAAGAGAGCGCCGACACTCGGCTGGCTCGCCATCTTCCGTCTCGGGCTGGTGCAGACGTCGCTCGGCTCGATCGTCGTCCTCTGCACCTCGCTGCTCAACCGCGTCATGGTCGTCGAGCTGATGCTGCCAGCGCTGCTGCCGGGGGCGCTGGTCTCACTCTACTACACGGTCCAGCTCCTGCGCCCGCGCCTCGGCTACGGCTCGGACGTCAGCGGACGGCGCACGCCCTGGATCATCGGCGGCATGGCGGTCCTGTCCGCCGGCGGCGCGCTCGCCGTCACCGCCACGGTCTGGATGGCGCAGGCGACGCTGGCGGGCGTGGCGCTCGCCGTCGTCGCCTTCATTCTGATCGGCATCGGCGTCGGAGCCGCCGGCACGGCGCTCTTGACGCTGGTCGCCAAGCGGATCGAGCCGCGCCGCCGGCCGACCGCGGCCACCATCATCTGGCTGATGATGATCGCCGGCTTCATCGTCACGACGGCATCGGCCGGCCAGCTTCTCGATCCGTTCTCGGCCAGCCGTCTGATGGCCGTCGGCTGCGGTGTTGCCGCGGCCGCGATGCTGATCACGATCGTCGCCGTCTGGGGCGTCGAGGGCCATCTTGTGCCGAGTGCGGTCGAAGACCATGGGCACGGCGAGCCGCGCACCGCCAGCGCGCCCTTCAAGGAGGCCCTCCGTGAGGTCTGGGCCGAGCCCATCGCCCGGCAGTTCACGCTCTTCGTGTTCGTCTCGATGCTCGGCTACGGTGCCCAGGATCTGGTGCTCGAGCCGTTCGCCGGCGCCGTCTTCGGCTTCACGCCTGGCGAGAGCACGACGCTCTCCAGCTTCCAGTACCAGGGCATCCTGCTCGGCATGCTGATCGTCGGCGGGCTGGGGCCGTACTTTGGCACCTTGCGCTTGTGGATGGTCGTTGGGTGCGCCGGTGCTGCCGTGGCGATGCTGCTCCTGGTGAGCGCAGGCTTCGTCGGCCCGGCCTTTCCCCTGCGCCTCGCGGTCTTCGGGCTCGGGGTCACGCTCGGGATCTTCGCCGTGGCCGCGATCGGCTCGATGATGAGCCTGGTCGACGCCGGACGCGAGCGCCGCGAGGGCATCCGCATGGGGCTCTTCGGCGGTGCCCAGGCGATCGCCGTCGGCCTCGGCGGGATCGTCGCCACCGGCCTGGTCGACCTGGTGCGCTGGATCATGGGCACGCCGCTCTTCGCCTATGCCGGGGTGTTCCTGGCCCAAGGGCTGGTCTTTCTTGCCGCGGCCGTGCTCGCCGCCCGTCTCGGACGGATCGCCGAGGCACAGCAGAAGCTCAACGTGAAGGACGCCGGCGAAGGCTATGCCGCCGGCCTTGGAGGAGGCTGAAGCGATGCAGACACCCGAAACCTACGATTGCGTCGTCGTCGGCGGCGGGCCGGCCGGCGCCACGGCGGCTGCCGATCTGGCGCGCAAGAAGCGCAGCGTGCTGTTGCTCGAGCGCGGCGGCCGGATCAAGCCCTGCGGCGGCGCCATTCCGCCACGGCTGATCGACGAGTTCGCCATCCCGCCGCAACTGCTGGTCGCCCGGGTCACCTCGGCGCGGATGGTGTCGCCGACCTACCGGCACGTGGACATCAAGATCGGCGGCGGGTTCGTCGGCATGGTCGATCGCGAGGTTTTCGACGAATGGCTGCGCAACCGCGCCGCCTCGGCCGGCGCCAGCCGGCGGACCGGCACCTTCACCCGGATCGAGCGCGACAAGGACGGCACGGCGGTCGTCCATTTCGAGGTTCGCCACGAGGACGGCGAGACGGAGCGCCACGCGGTCCGTGCCCGCGCCGTGATCGGTGCCGACGGCGCCAACTCGCTGGTGGCGAAGCAGGGCAACGTCCCCGGTGCCGAGAACATGCGCAAGGTCTTCGCCTATCACGAGATCATCCGCTCGCCCGAGAGCACCGGTGACGCGTTCGATGCGACCCGTTGCGACGTCATCTATGACGGCAAGTACTCGCCGGACTTCTACAGCTGGGTGTTCCCGCACGGGCGAACGACCTCGATCGGCATGGGCACGGCGGTCAAGGGCTTCTCGCTGCGCAAGGCCACGACCGAGCTGCGCCAGAAGCTCGGCCTCGAGCACGCCGAGACGATCCGCACCGAAGGGGCGCCGCTGCCACTGCAGCCGCACAAACGCTGGGACAACGGCAAGGACGTACTGCTCGCCGGCGACGCTGCCGGCGTCGTCGCCCCGTCGTCCGGCGAGGGCATCTTCTACGCCATGACCTGCGGCCGGCTTGCCGCGGACGCCATCGACGAGCTCTGCCGCACCGGCAACGCGGCGGCCCTGAAATCGGCCAGGCGGCGGTTCATGCGCACCCATGGCGCCGTCTTCTGGATTCTCGGCGTCATGCAGGACTACTGGTACATCAACGACAACCGGCGCGAGCGCTTCGTCACGATCTGCAAGGACCGGGACGTCCAGGAGCTCACCTTCGACGCCTACATGGACAAGGAGCTGGTCAAGGCCAAGCCATTGGCCCATATGCGAATCTTCTTCAAGAACCTCGCCCATCTCTCGGGGCTCGCCAAAGCTTGAGCAGCCAGACCCGCCGCCGCTGGAAACCGGTCCTCGTCGCTTTCGGGGCGGCGCTGGTGGTAGCCGCTCTCGGCGGTGCCGCAACCGATATCGGACCCTGGTACCAGGGGCTGGCGAAACCGTCCTGGCAGCCGCCCGACTGGCTGTTCGGGCCGGTCTGGACGCTGATCTACGCGCTCACGGCCCTCGCCGCCCTCGAGGCCTGGATCAGGGCGAGCCCGGGCTGGCCGCGCACGCGGATCATCGGCGTCTTCGCCTTCAATGCGCTCTTGAATCTGCTCTGGAGCCAGCTCTTCTTCGGTCTCCAGCGCCCGGATTGGGCGCTGGTCGAGGTCGGCGTGCTCTGGGCCTCGATCATCCTCTTGATGGCCGTGGTCAGGCCCTACTCGATCCGGGCGGTCTGGCTGCTCGTGCCGTATCTGCTCTGGGTCAGCTTCGCCGCCTTCCTCAACTTCACCGTCGTTCGCCTCAACGCGCCGTTCGGCGGCTGACGCGCGTCGACGCGACGATCGGTCGAGCACTTTCCGGCTATCGTCCGGTGTCCCTTCCATCGTATCATCCGCGTGAGTTCTATCCCCGAAGGATCGGCTCGAACATCTGTCGTGAGGGAGACACTGATGAGCGATGACGATCGCAGGCGGCCGGCGAGCCGAACCGGGGGAATGGCGGGCATGATGCCGTTTGCCGACATCGATCCCGGCCAGATGGGGAATGCCTACGGCCAGGCGATGCTCGAGCTGCAGCGCGACTGGCTGGTTGGCATGGGCAAGCTGCAGCGCGACTATCTGGGCTTTCTCGGCGAGCGCATGCGCAAGGATGTCGAGATCGCCAAGCGCATGGCCGAGTGTCGCGACGTCAAGGCGGCGATGGAGCTGCAGACCGCCTTCGTCGAGACCGCGCGCGAGGATTACCTGGAGGAGGCGCAGAAGCTCTTCCAGATGAGCCGCGAGATGGCCGAGAGCTGCGCCGAGCGGTTGGCCAAGATTCAGCCCGCCGGGAAGGGGAACGCCTGACCTCGCCAGCCAGCGCCGGTGGGGCGACGAGGCCCGTCCGACGCCGGACGGCGATCGCTGACCCTCGGTCGGCCTGGCCGTTGGCTGCAACGTCGATGTCGACCGTCAGGCCTCGCTGAGCTCGCTGACCTTGCCCATCAGGTAGAGGAGGAAGCGCCGCTCATTGGGTCCGCCGCGCTCGGCGAGGTTGACCCGCGTCCCCGGCAGCACCTCGGCCATGGCGGCGGCGAAGGCGACGACGTTCGGCGCCTCCTCGGCCGGGAAAACGGCCGCGACCACCGGTTGATCCTCGTCGCGGCAGCCGAAATCGATGCCGGTCGGCATCATGCCGTGCGCCGCGCAAGCGCGGGCGATCGCGGCGATGCAGTCGGCGAAGCTGAGCCGGTCCGTGAACGGACCGAGCCGCGCCAGCTCGTCCAGCGGCAGGGCGCGTCGCTGGCGGCCGATCCGCGCCGAGCGGGTGATCCGGGTCACCGGCATGCCGACACCGTCATGGCCGGCTACCAGCCGCTCCAGCCGCTCCAGCGCTAATCGCCGCTCGGCCGAGGGCGTGCCGTCATGCGTAATCAGCTCGCGCAGCTTGTCGAGCAGTGTCGAGGCGGCAGGCATCCATGCTCCATAGCGGCGCCGCCAGAGACGACGGCGGCGCCACGATAGCCGAAAGGCCTTGCCAATCCGTTAACGGCGGCGGGCGACGCTGGCGCGGCTAGTGGATGTCCTCGGCGGCGGCGAATGCGGCCTTGAGCTGGTCGATGTCGAAATGCCCGCTGCGCGCGGCCTCGAGGACGGGCTTCTCCTTGCGGATGCAGAGGTCGATGGCCTCGGGCAGCTTGAAGGCGGCGTCGCCCGGAATGACCACGGCACCATGCCGGTCGGCATGGATCAGGTCCAAGGGCTTGACGCTCATGCCGAAGATCTCGACCGGCACGTCGAACGCCTCGACATGGACATGTGCATGGCTCGGCCCGACCTTGCCGGCGAGCAGCTGGAAACGCGGATCGATGGCGTCGAGGTCGCGGAACGAGCCGTTGGTGACGCAGCCGAGCACCCCCAGGCCGCGATGCACGGCGGTGTTCACCTCGCCCCAAAAGGCGCCGAACCCGGGGTCGGGGTCGAGGTCCTGGATGACGGTGATGGCCGGGACGGGGCCGCTCACCAGGTACTCGTAGTAGCCGACCCGCAGCGCCTTGGCCTCGGCCGGCGGCAGGGTCGAGGGGGTCGCGGCCTTGATCTGTGCCGTCCGGGCGAAGCCGACGATCGGCTCGAGGTCGGGAAAGGCGCAGACCATGTGCGCCGTCGTGAAGCCGGTGGTCAGCCGCGCGCCCTGGACGACCTCGAGCGCGTTGCAGATGGTGGGCGTGTCGAACGCCTTGAGATGGTCGAGCAGTTCTTTGTCGAGCGACACGTGCGCTGATCCTCCCCGGTTCGGATTGACCGACGACGGAAGCGCGCCGGCCCTGGTCGCATAGCACCGCAGGGCGCCGAGTGCACGGCTGTGTTGCCGCCGGCTCAGGCGATGGTCTGCACCACTTCGAAGCCTTCGAAACGGGGTGCCTCGAGATAGAGGTCGCTGTGCCCGCCGGCGTTCTTGTGGGCGTCGCGGAAGGCCTGGCTCCTGGTCCAGTCGACGAAGGCCGCATGGCTCGCCCAGATGGTGTGCGAGGCGAAGAGCGTGTGGTCGTCCTCGCTCGGCCCCCTGAGCAGGTGAAACTCGACGAAGCCGGGCACGCCCTGCAAGTGCGAATCGCGGTTCTGCCAAACGGCCGCGAATTGCTCCTCGGCACCCTTGCGCACGCGAAAGCGGTTCATGGCGACGAACATGGGCTTGGTCTCCTTCGGCGGGATGGCGGATGAGCCGGCGGGTCAGCGCCCTCGGGACGCCAAGACGATAGGTGAGCAAGCGGCGATCCGGGTCAATCCCGGTGTGCGCTCAAGGAGCGCAGCAGAGGAGCTTGATCGACACCTGGCCCGGTGCGGCATCGACCATCGATCCTGCGGGTGGCGTCTCGGCCGGGGCAGTGCTTGCGAAGCCGGCGGCGAAGCGGATCGCCAGCCGCTCGCTCGGCAGGCCCTGCACCAGCAGATGGTCGAGGACCGTCGCCAGCTGCAGCAGCGCCGGCTCCCAGGCCTCGACGGCGACCTGATCGGCGAGCGTGGCGCGGCGCGCCTGGGCATCGAGCACGATCAGCCAATCGGCATCCGCCGGCAGTCGCTCGATGCGCCGCGCCACCTCGATCAGCGCGCGGGCCAGGCCATCCTCGGCGCCCGGCGTCAGCTCGCTGCCGCCGGGCGCGAAGCGAATGTGGTGCACGTAGGCTGCCGGGCCGGCATCGGCGCGAACGGCGCCGGTCGAGCTTCGGCCCAGGCGGAGCGCCCGCTCGAGGTCGAGAAAGGCCAGCGAGCGGTACTGCGCGTTGAGCTCGGCTTGCGTCTCGCTCAGCAGCGCCAGGCGGCCATAGAGGTCGTCGATGAGCAGCTTCCGGTCGGCGAGCTGGCGGTTGGCCGACCAGAGGGCGCCGAGCGCCACCAGCAGGAGCAGGGTGAGCCCGAGGGCAGCCGGGAGGGCATAGCGGGCCAGCCGGGCCGGTACCGCGTCGAGCGCGCGATCGATCCCGCGGCGCGGCCTGCCGGCACTCTCCGGACCGGCGGACGCGGCCGATGCCTCGGCTGACGGCCGGCTCGCCGGCTCGGCGGTCTCCGCCGCCCGCTGTTTCTCGGCGGCGACCGCATCGTAGGCCATCCGCTGCCGCGGGTCGCGCAGCACCTCGTAGGCTTCGCGAATCAGCCGAAACGCCTCGCTGTCGGCGGTGGTCGCGCCGGCGCGGTCGGGGTGCGCCGACATCGCCCGGCTGCGGAACGCGGCGCGGATCTCGTCCGCCGTGGCCGATCGCGGCACGCCGAGCGCCCGGTAATAGCCGGCCGGATCATTTGTTGCGGACATGCCGCTCGGCTCGTGTGAATCGAAAGGTCAATGAACAATCTTCCACGGCTTGTCACCCAGGCCCTGGCGGCATCGCCAAAAACCCGCGAAAAGGCAACCGCTGTCAACCACATCAGGTTGCGTTTCGTGCTCCAACGCCTGTTCGTCCTGCTGGGCGCCGTGCCGTCCCGTCCATCGCCGCCCGTCCGAGACAAGGCGGTGAAGCGAGCCTCGCGGCCGCCGCGCCAACGGGATTCGCAGCGCCGCCGCGTCTATGCCTGGGAGGCAGCCGTGCTCGATCCGACGGCTGGCCGCCAGCTCTCGCTCGCTGCCTGCGCGGCGCTGATCGAGGAGGCCTATCGCTGGCACGAGCGGCCGGACACAGGCACCCGCGACTGGCAGCCGCCGGTGCTCGGCGACGGCAGGGGCCGCCGGCACGCCTGCGGCTCGCGCCAGGTGATCAAGCTGCCGCGCTGGGCCCGCACCCGCATCATCGTGCTGCACGAATGCGCGCACGGCATGAGCGACGACGGTCACGGCCCGGGCTTCGTGCGGGCCTACGTCACCCTGCTCTGCCGCTTCGCCGGTCATGACCGGGCGGCGCTCGAGGCGAGCCTGCGCGCGCACAAGGTCAAGGTCGCACCCGTCAGCTGAAGGCGCCGGTGCGCACGACACATTTTGTGTTGCGTCCGACCCGAGGCTGGCGCGAGATGCTCGCCGCATCTCATTGAGGAGTGAATGCGATGGCGACGACGCTCCAGGCCATGGTGGCCGCGGCCAATCAAGTCGTTCCAACGATCACGCCGGAGGCGGCCAAGGCGCTCGTCGCCGACGGGACCGCCCAGGTGATCGATGTGCGCGATGCGCCCGAAGTGGAGTCCAGCGGCAAGGTCGAGGGGGCGCTGCACATCTCGCGCGGCATGCTGGAATTCCGCGCCGATCCGGCCTCACCCTTCCACGACGCTCGGCTGCGCCCCGACCAGACCGTCATCGTCTACTGCGCCTCGGGCGGCCGGTCGGCCCTGGCCGGCAAGGTGCTCAAGGACCTGGGGTACAAGGACGTCCGTAATCTCGGCGGCTTCAAGGCCTGGGTCGACAGCGGCGGTGCGGTCGAGCATCCGATCGACAGCGGCATGTAGCGCCTGGGCTGGCAAACTGCATTACGCTTGCCGGGCGGCAGGCCCCTTGGGCACGAGGCCCGGCAGGAGGTCGATCCACTGCCGCACCAGGGCGACTGTGTCGATCATGCGGTCGGCGGCGTCCTGGTTCAGCGCGTAGTCGCCGATATGGGCAACGGCGTCGCGCAGCGCCTCGATCGCCTCCATGTCGGCCTTGGCCCGATTGCGAACTCATCGGCAGGGCGGCTTTGCGCAAGATGACCGCACGCTTGTCGGCGAGCATCGTCGCGGTGAGGCGGTCGACCGCGAAGCGCGCCGCGTTGAGCGCCTGATAGCGCTTCTCGACCGCCGTGCGGCGGCTCGCGGTGAGGAGGTCGAGCCAGTCGCTCTCCGCCGCGAAGTGCCGCCGGATCCAGGCGGCCATCGCCAGCTCGAGATGGGTCACGAGGTGAAAGAGCAGCGAGCGCACCGGCAGCTTCTGCAAATCCGAGCGGCCGACCAGCCCGGTGATCCGGTCACCATCGAGGATCAATCGGCACGGGCTCGTCTTGGCGCCGAGCAGGAAGGCGAGGATGCTGGCATCGGCGGCGATCAGCAACCGCTCGTCGATCCGCTCCAGAACGTCACCGACCGGTCCCTCGGCCCGGACGCGCATCGAGCCCGACGAGGCGCAGCAGGCCCACGATCCGACCATCGTCGGTGACCGGCAGCTGGTCGAACGGACGCGTATCGGCGCGCTCCAGGACCTGGCTCAGCCGATCGTCGATGCGGCAGGTGACGAGGCCCTCGAAGGTGCCGATCAGGCGGACCGGAAAGCCGAGCTCGAGTGCCGCTGCCATTGCCGCCTGGCCGGCATCGAGTGCGGCGTCATGCAGGCTCTTGACCTCAGTGGCACGGCTGTCGGGCCCGAACGGCGGCATGGTCAGCCCCCGAGCAAGGCACTAGGATTGCGCTGGCCGATCGGCTGACGGCCTGGGATCGCGCGATCGAGCCTCGACCGCAGCCACGATCTGCCGCCGGTCGCGCGTGAGTCGGAAGGCGGCCCGCGGTCGCGCCGCGGCAACGCCCAGCCACGGCGGTCGCTTGCCGTTCGATCGCGCAGTGGCTCTGCCGGTGCCATCACGGATTGGATCTCGACCATCATGCTTTCGCGCTGGCAGTGGCTCATCATGCAGTTCGGTCGCCGGCTCTGGGTGCGGGTGACCCTGTTTTCGCTCGCCGCCCTCGGCACGGCGCTGCTGGCCGCTGCAATCGGGCCGCTCATCCCGCCTGTCGTGCCGGGCCGGGTCGGCACTGCGGCGCTCGAGAACATCTTGAGCATCCTCGCCTCCAGCATGCTCGCGGTCACCACCTTCTCGCTCACCACCATGGTCTCAGCCTATACGGCAGCCACCAGCAACGCCACGCCACGCTCCAGCCGGCTTCTGATGGACGACCCGACGACGCAGAACACGCTCGGCACGTTTATCGGCTCCTTCATCTTCAGCCTGGTCGGCATCATCATGCTGGCCACGGGCGCCTATGGCGAGAACGGCCGGCTCGTGCTGTTCATCGTCACGCTCGTCGTCATCTTCCTGATCGTTGTGACCATGCTGCGCTGGATCGACTACCTCTCGCTGGTTGGTCGCGTCGGCGAGACAGCCGAGAAGGTCGAGACCGAGGCGTCGCAAGCGCTGCGCGACCGGATGGAGCATCCGTTTCTCGGCGCAAGGCCGCTGCGCGACGCGGCACGCGACGTGCCAGCCGAAGCGCAGCCGATCTGCGTCACCCAAATAGGCCACGTCCAGAACATCGACACCCGGGCGCTCGACGCCGCCGCGGAGGCGATCGACGGTGCCATCTTCGTGCTGGTCCTGCCCGGCTCGTTCATCGATCCGAACCGGCCGCTGGCCAGGGTCACGGGCAGCGCCGACGAGCAGACCCTGAAGCAGATCGCCGCCAGCTTCACCATCGGCAACGACCGGTCGTTCGACCAGGACCCGCGCTTCGGTCTCTGTGTTCTGGCCGAGATCGCCTCGCGGGCGCTCTCGCCCGGCATCAACGACCCTGGGACCGCCATCGATGTCATCGGCCGCGGCGTGCGGGTGCTGGCCGATTGGGCGCCTCAGGATAAGGGCGAGGAGGAGGAACGCGAGGTCGAATGCCCGCGGGTGTTCGTTCCACCACTCCGGTCGGACGACCTCTTCGACGATTTCTTCGGCCCGATCGGGCGCGACGGCGCGGGCCTCGTCGAGATCCAGATCAAGCTGCAAAAGGCGCTTCTGGCGCTGGCCGCCCTCGGCAGCGCCGATATGGAGGAAAGTGCCGCGCGCCATTCCCGCCTCGCCCTCGCGCGAGCCGAGACAGCACTCGGCCTCGAGGTCGAGCGGCAAGCAGTGCGCGACCTGGCGGCGGCGTTCGGGGCGCGGCCGGAGGCGATCACTTGAGCGGCTGGGTCGCGCGATACTGGGCCGGCGGCCCGATGGTCGGGCGGCCCGGCGTCTGCTATCTGGCATGCGATCTTCGGGTGCGAGCGGCGGGCTTGCGCCGTCCTCGAGCACTGGTGCCGCGATGAGCCTCGCCTTCGAGGAGCTGGACTACGCGCCGACGCCGATGGGTGACTTGAGCCTCAGGCGCCGCCGCGACCTCAGGACTGGCGAGGACATCTTCGAGGTCAAGCTCGGCGATGCGTTCTTGATGTCGAGCAAGTTCAGCACCTCCGAGATCGCGCTCGCCGAGCTCGGGCTCGAGGCCTGTTCCGGCGATGGTCTCAACATCGTCGTCGGCGAACTCGGGCTCGGCTACACGGCGAGGCGCGTGCTCGATGAGCCCCGCGTCGCCGAGCTTCTGGTCATCGAGACGATGGCGCCGGTGATCCGCTGGCACGAGGCGGGCCTGGTGCCGCTCGGGCCTGGCTTGACGGAAGATCGCCGCTGCCGCTTCGTCGAGGGCGATTTCTTCGCGCTCGCGGCAGGCGACGCGGGCTTCGATCCGGCATGCGACGGGCGCAGGCTCGATGCGATCCTGCTCGATATCGACCACACCCCGGACTTCCACCTCGATCCGGCTCATGCGGGCTTCTACACCCTGCCGGGACTGACCAAGCTGCGAGCGCATCTCCGCCCCGGCGGGCTCTTCGGCCTCTGGTCCAACGAGCCGCCCGATACCGGCTTCACCGATCGCCTCGCCGCCGTCTTCGCGTCGGCCGAGGCCATCCCCGTCACCTTCTGGAACCCGCTGCAGGATCGCGAGGTGACGCAGACCGTTTACCTTGCAACCGCCGGCGCCGGATGAGGCCGCCGCCCGGTTGCCCGGTCTGCCTGGCAACCGCAGTCCGGGCCTTCGCGTCCGTTCGCAACCGCGACTACTGGCGCTGCACCGTCTGCTCGGCGACCTTTCTCGAGCCGGCGCAGCGGCCGGACCGCGCGGTGTCACGCGCCCACTACGACAGCCACCAGAACGCCGTCGACGATCCGGGTTATCGCCGGTTCCTGGCCCGACTGGCGGTGCCGCTCCTGGAGCGCCTGGCGCCCGGCTCGCGCGTGCTCGATTATGGCTGCGGCCCTGGTCCGGCTCTTGCCCGGATGCTCGGCGAGGCCGGCCACGACGTGCGCCTCTACGATCCGCTCTACCGGCCGGACACGGCCGTGCTCGAGGCGACCTACGACGCGATCACCTGCAGCGAGGTGGCGGAGCATTTCGAGGCACCGATGGAGGAGTTCGTCCGGCTTCGAGGCCTGTTGCGGCCGGGCGGTCGGCTCGGGATCATGACCTGCTTTCAAACCGACGACGCGCGCTTTGCCGACTGGCACTACCGGCGCGATCCGACCCATGTCGTCTTCTACAGGGAGGACACGCTCCGTCATCTGGCGGCTATTCTGGGCCTTGCGATCGACGTGCCGGTGAAGGACGTGGCCATCCTGCAGAAGGCATCGGCCCCGTGACCACGGCCCTGCACGAGGCGCGCTTCGCCGCGGTTCTCGAGATCGTCTTGGCCAGTGGTGCCCGAACGGTGCTCGACCTCGGCTGCGGCGATGGCGGCCTGCTCCTGCGCCTGGCCGAGGCGCCGGCCATCGAGCGGCTCGTCGGCATCGACAAGTCGCCTGATGCACTTGCGGCCCTGCGGCAGAAGCTCGATGTCATGCTGCCCGCGGTCACCGCCAAGGTGACGCTCCGCGAGGGTTCCTATGCAAGGCCGGACCCGGCGCTCAGGGGCTTCGATGCCGCGATCATGATCGAGACGATCGAGCATATCGAGCCTGGCCATCTCTCGGCTGTCGAGCATGCCGTATTCCAACGACTGGCACCCCGGCTCGTCGTCGTCACCACGCCCAATGCCGACTTCAACCCGCTGCTCGGCGTGCCCGAGCATCGCATGCGTCACCCCGATCATCGCTTCGAGTGGGGCCGCGAGCGGTTCGCGGGATGGGCCGAGAAAGTCGCCCGGCGGCATGGCTACCGGGCGACGCTTCACGCTCTCGGTGGCAGCCACCCGACGCTCGGCGGGCCGAGCCAGATGGCCATATTTCGCCTGTCGGTCAGGCCCTCTTCACCAACCTGATAATGACCAGGAGGATCACCGCGCCGATGGTCGCGTGGATGATCGCAGCCAGGATTCCGCCGCCAAAGGCGAGGCCGATGGCCGGAAAGATCAAGCCGGCGATGAACGCGCCGACAATGCCGACGACGATGTTGCCGATGATGCCGAAGCCGTAGCCCTTGACGATCAAGCCGGCGAGCCAACCGGCGACAGCACCGACCAGAATGAAGACGATCAAGCTCTCGATGCCCATCTCGCTGCGTCCTTCCCCTTGTTGCATGGGCATTCTTGCCCGCGCGTAAACTAGCGGCAATTGCGATGGCTGGCGATCCGTTCAGTGCGGTGGGAGAGGCGAGACGCCGAGCAGCGCCGGATGCAGCCAAAGCAACAGCCAGTAGACGACGACGGCGATCACCAGCCGCCGGACCGGCAGCACCTTCAGGTTGGGCCGTGCCCTGCCGTCGAGCCAGGCGCTGCCGGGCCAGAGCGCGGTGTTGCGGCTGCGCTCGGCGAAGACGGCGGGGCCCCAGCTGCGCCGCCGCCGCCGATCGAGCATCGCCATGCCGAGCACGCCGCTGATCGCGAAGATGCCGAACAAGAGGACATGCGCGAGGTCGCCGTTCGCCAGCATGTGCACGACGGCCCAAAGGACGATGGCCAGGAGCAGCGGGTGCCGGCCCAGGCCGGTGATGCCCGGCCGGTCCGGATCGTAGGTGCCGCTGCCGCCGCCGAAGGAGAAGGGATTGGGTCGGCCGATGCTCAGGGCGGCGAGCAGGACGACGAGCGGCATGACCAGGTTGGCGAGCCAGGCCTGCCAGGCGGCCGTTGCCCAGAGCGGCACGTAGGGCGCCCTTCCGGCCGCAATGACGAGCCAGTAGAGCAGGGCCAGCGAGACTGCCGAATAGAGCCAGAGATAGGCGCGCTCGCCGAGCCGGGCCGTGAGCCTGCTGCGGATCGGCGGACGGGCCGGCACGGCATGGGCCAGGACGAAGGCCACGAAAGCCAGCGCGTAGCCGGTCCAGCCGGCCGTCATCCGGCGCTACCGGGCCGCGCGCTGGTCGCGCGCTTGAGGCAGCTGAGGCGCATCGCCGCTCCACCACGAAAGGGCATTGAGCTGCAGGTCTAGGACGCGTGAAATGCAGACTGCAAGTGTTGCTGGGGGCGACGACAGCATGCGTCGCCGAGGGGAGCCGTCAGATGAATGCCACATCGAGCCTCGCCGATCGGACGATCGTCGAGCTTGCTGCGACCATGCCTGGTGCTACGACCGTTTTCCGGCATTTTCACTTCGACTTTTGCGGCATGCTGGACCAGCCGCTCGCCGAGGTGGCGGCGGCGCACGACACGCCGGTCGAGGCCGTCGAGGCGGCGCTGCAGGGCCTGCCGTCGACCGACGTGGCGACGCATCCGCACCGGATGGAGCCGCTGATCGGCCACATCCTCGCCCGCTACCACATGGTGCATCGCGCCGAGCTGCCGGAGCTGATCGCGCTTGCCGAGGCGGTCGAGACGCAGCACGCCGGCCATCCCGATCTGCCCTACGGCCTCGCGGGCGTCCTGCACGAGCTGGCCTTGATGCTCGATGGGCTGATGGGCCACGAGGAGACCGAGCTCTTTCCGCGGCTGCGCCGGAGCGCGCCGGACAGCGATGGCGATCTGCGCCGGCTAAGGGCCGAGCATGCGAGGATCGAGGCTTATCTGTCGTGCCTCGAGACCTTGACCGCTGGCCATCAGCCGCCGGCCGACGCCTGTCCCACCTGGCGGCGGCTCTATGCCGGCACCGCCAAGCTGGTCGAGGATCTGGTGCGGCATCGCTACCTGGAGAGCGCTGGCCTCGATGCGTGCTGGCGGGAGGCGGCGGGCCCGCTCCAGCGATCGCCTTCGGCCCTGCTGCACTGAGGCGCCGCACCGGCAAGCGGCGGCCCGCTGGCGCCGCCTCGATCAGCGATCGGACAAGCATGACCTCGACCACCGCCGAGCGTCGTCACGCGCAGGAGGCGCCAGCCATCCTGGCGCTGGGCTTTCGCCCTTTCTTCCTTGCCGGAGCCGTCTGGGCGGCGTTCGCGATGCTGGCGTGGCTCCTGGTGCTGACCGGCAAGCTCGCCCTGCCGGTCGCGATGGGGCCCGTCGACTGGCACGTCCACGCCTTCCTCTTCGGCTACCTGCCGGCGATCGTCGCGGGCTTCCTGCTCACCGCGGTGCCCAACTGGACCGGCCGGCTGCCGGTCACCGGCTGGCCGCTCCTGGCCCTGGTCGGCCTTTGGCTTGCCGGCCGGCTCGCCGTGCTCACCGGCCTCTGGCTCGGGCCGTTGTCGATGGCGCTGATCGACCTGGCTTTCCTTGCCAGCTTCGCCGTCGTCGTCGCCCGCGAGCTGATCGCCGGCGCCAACAAGAGCAACCTGCCGGTGCTCTTGCTGCTGACATTGCTGCTCATCGGCAATGCCGTCTTCCATCTGGAGGTGGCGTTGGCGGGCAATGCTGTCATCGGCACGAGGCTCGGCATCACCGGCGCCATCATGCTGATCATGTTGATCGGCGGGCGGATCGTTCCGAGCTTCACCCGCAACTGGCTGGCGAAACGGGGCAGTGGACGGCTGCCGGCGCCAATGGGCCCGCTCGACGGTGTCGCCATCGCGGTTGGTGGCCTGGCGCTCACGAGCTGGATGGTCGAGCCGATGACCCCGATCACCGCGTTGCTCGCTCTCGTCGCCGGTGTTCTGCACTTGGTGCGGCTCGGCCGCTGGGCCGGTGACCGCACGCTGGCCGAGCCCCTCGTCCTCATCCTGCACCTGGGCTACGCCTTCGTGCCGCTGGGCTTTCTGCTCGTGGCCGGCGCCTTCGTCCTGCCCGATCTGATCATGCCGGTGGCAGCGATCCATGCGTGGACGGCGGGCGCCATCGGCACCATGACCTTGGCGGTGATGACCCGTGCCAGCCTCGGCCACTCCGGGCGCCCGCTCACCGCCGATCGGTGGACAATAGGCCATCTACGTCTTGATCCTGGGCGCGGCGCTGGCCCGCATCCTCGCCGGCACCGCATTGGGCGTGCCGGGCCTGCAGCATCTGGCGGCCAGCCTCTGGATCCTCGCGTTCGGCACCTTTGTCCTCGCCTATTGGCCGATCCTGACCCGGCCGCGCCGCGCCTGAGGCCTTTTCAGGGCAGGGCCAGCGAGCGAAGGGCGCTTTCCGGCAGATCGAGCGCTGCGTGCTGCGGCACGGGCGCCGCTCGGCGGATGCGGCCGAGGATGTGGGAGAGCACCTGAACGTCGCTCGCCATGCCCCGATGGCTGCGGCAGGTGCTGTTGATCGGGGCCTCGCAGATCGTGAAACGGTGCGTGTCGGTGCGGCGGCTGAGGCTCACCGCCTCGCTCGCGTGGCCGAGCACGGCGCAGCGGCTGCCGCTCCCGGACGGCTCGGCGCCGGCGATCGGAAAAGCCCGGCGCGCCAGCTCGAGAAACGAGCCTTCGAACGCGCCGACCCGGTCGCTCGCATCGGCCGCCTCGTCGAGCGTGTAGATCGCAACCGGCGCCGGGGCACCCTTGGCCGCCTTGCGCACCGGGCTGCCCCAGAGGCTGCCGAGCAGGCCGCGCAGGCTCTCGGGCGAGCAGATCGGGGCCAGCAGATCGATCGTCGCGATCGCTTCCCGGCGAACCGCCACGGGGTCGTCATCCTCACCGGCCAGAGCGTTGGTCTCGGCAATGCGCTGCAGCAAGCGGTTGAGCCAGAGCGCGCCGGTGCCGTGCGCCACGAAGTGCAGCTGCAGCGGGTTGGCGTTGCGCCTGGCACCTTCGAGCAGGAGCTTCAGCGCCGGCCAGGCCTCGCCGCGGCTCGCGTCGGTGGTCGAGAAGGCGCGCTCCACCTCGCCCTCGAAGGTACGCCAGACCGGCGGCATGAACTCCTTGGCAAAGCGATCGAGGAGGAGCGAGGTGAGGGCGGCGAAGCCACCGCTCCTGGCCTCCAGCCGCCGCGCCCGGTCCTCGAGCAGCTCTGCCGTGAGCCGAAAGACGTCCTGCCGCCAGAGGACGAAGACCGGGTAGACGTCGAGCGCCTTCATGTAGGGCGTAAGCACGGCCGCCCGGTGGGTCATCGTCTCGAGGCTCTCGAGGCCGCTCTCGACGATC
The DNA here is from genome assembly GCA_963700945.1 of uncultured Alphaproteobacteria bacterium. Taxonomy (GTDB): domain Bacteria; phylum Pseudomonadota; class Alphaproteobacteria; order Geminicoccales; family Geminicoccaceae; genus SLRI01. The sequence continues at coordinate 15,603 of CAVOZQ010000023.1, read as the reverse complement.
ACGACGAGGTGCCGGTAGCGGTCAGAGCCGGCCAGCAGGTCGGCCGTCTCCTGGACGGAATCGAGGTGGCTGTTGAAGACTCCGCCCTGCACCAGCCTGCCATCGGCGATGTTGAGATAGTGCCCGTTGATGGTGATCCTGGGTGGTGTCCGGCTCAGGCTGGGTGCCGCGATGCCGCCGGCGCTCTGCTGACCGCCCACCGCGTTGAACTGGTCGGGTGGCGACACGGCGAGGCGGAGCGCCCAGGAGTCGATGGCATTGCGCTGCCAGTCCTCGTAGGACCAGTGCGCGATGCCGGGCCAGAGCTGGCCATTCTTGTCGACCCAGCCGCCCCAGGTCCGCCCCCAGGAGTTGCGGACGAGAAAGCCCCTGTTGTCGTAGCCGACGATGAGAAACGCATGCAGCCCGAGGCTCGGCGCTTCCGGGTCGAACGGGATCACGGCCCCGTCATCGGCAAGCTGGTCCTCGCGCCAGCCGGTGTGGACGCGCGCCGAGACCAGCAGCGCGCCGATGTCGTTCAACGCGGTGTGGTGGTCGAGCAGCACGTGCTTGAGCCGCATGTAGACGCCGAGCGAGACGTGGCGCGCGGCCTTGGCGCGCTCGACCGTGAGCCGCCAGTCCTCCGGCATGAACTCGAGATGCTCGGGCGCCTCGTCGCAGACACCGTTGTGGAAGAAGCCCTTGATGGCGCCGCGCACGCTCGAGCCGAAGAGGCCGTCGTCGGGGAACTCGTCGAAGGCGCGCGCCATCTCGTAGAGCATCCAGGCGCTCACCGGCTTCGGCCGTTCGTCCGCGTCGCCCTCGTCCTCGCGCCAGCGCCGCCAGCGCAGCAGGTCGATCGCGGTCGCCAGCGCCATCCCGGTGCAGGCCTTGGTCGCCGCCTGGTTGCGCACCGGAATGTCATCGAGCAGCGCCGGGTCGGGTGCCAGACGGGTCCGCAGCGAGCGCAGCCCCGGCTCGAAGAAGCGGTCGCGGAAATCGATCGGGTCGGGCCGGACATTGAGCCAGAGCCCACCAGTATCGTCGGGCGGGCCCAGATCCGTTGTCTCGGCGCGGTCCCGCAGGTCATCGAGACGGCCGCGGTCGGCCGCGGTCAGCCCGCGTGCGAGAACGGCCGCCCGCTCGTCGTCCCAGTTCATCGGCGGCTCAACGCACGCTCACCGCGCCACTCAGAGAAAGCTGCGGAGCTTGTCGGTCGCTGCGGCGAACCCTTCGTCGGTCGGGTGCAGCTCGTCCGCCCACTGATGCGCCGGGACCGAGCCCCGGAGGTCGGCGTAGACCGCCCGCGGGTTGGCGCCGCAGACGCGGGCGGTCATCTCGTTGGTGCGGTCGATGAGCGCTGCCACCACCTCGCTCGCCACCGCATTGTCGGGAAAGCCCAGCTGGCTCAAGGGCTCGCCGGTCCAGTCCCGGGCATAAGCCGGCCGGTTCGGATCGCCGTTCGGCACGCCGCGCACCGGCGAGTAGTCGTAGCCGTGGATCACCAGCTTGAGGTCGGGGAAGGCGCTGGCCGGGAAGGCGTCGTCGATGTCGCTCATCACCTTGAGATAGGCGCTCTCGATGAACGCCAGCGTCTCGACCAGGGCCGGCGTCTCGATGTGCCAGGCGATGCTCTTGGTGGCGTCGTAGGGCTTCACGATCGCGGCCAGCGCCGCCTCGCCATCGGTGTTCTTGCCGACCACGTCGTTGCCGGCGCCGGAGAACAGGAACGTCTTGACCGGCAGCCGGCGGTCGAGGAGCAGCTTCTTCAGCTCGCGCACATACTCCTTGCGCCGCTCGTCCATCACCATGTTGGCGAGCGTGTCGCCGGGCTTGCTGGTGCAGTAGATCAGGTGATCGTCGTCGAGGTGATCGATCACGTCCTTGATCAGGAAGGGAAACTGCAGCCAGGAATCGCCTTCGGCGTAGACCAGTGGCTTGTCGCTGTGCGGCAGATCGCGCTCGAACCGCCGCCGCCGCCGCTCGCGTGCCCAGAAGCTCATCAGGCCCGTGGCCACCGCCGCCTCGGCCTGGAACTCCTCGAGCGGGGTCTGCGCCTCGACCTTCGCCGGATCGGGCACGGCGACCGGGTTGAAGGGGTTCGAACTCGTCGGGGAGGACCTTTAGGAACTCGGCGATGTCCGCGTCCGGGACGTCGACATCGGCCAGCATCCGATCGAGTTCGCTCATCGAGATTTTTGCCACCAGCCATCTCCCCTGGCCATTCGTGCTCGCGTGCAAGTATAGCATTTCCGCTGCTTGCCGTAACCTTGGATAGACAGCAGCTTGGGGGGCCAGAGCCGAGCGCTCGTCTGTCGCGGCGCAGGCGACGCAAGACGACGGCACGCTTCGCGATGGCCAGGGCGCAGCGGCGGTGCTAAGCGGGCGTCACGCAATTGTCACAAAAGACGCATGGCGATCGCCTACCCACGCAAGCCGTGCCGCACCGCTCCGCAGCAAGGGAGAACGCACCTATGACGAAGCAAGCCATCGCCGGCCTCGCGGCCGTGCTCCTGGTGGGAACGACACTCGCAACGGCCCATGCCCAGGAGGGATCGGTCTCGGTCTACACGGCGCATGCGCCGGAGATCTACAACGAGGTCGTGCCGATGTTCGAGGCGGCGACCGGGATCACCGTCTCGCTCGTCCAGGCCGGCTCCGGCGACATCGTCCAGCGCGCGCGGGCCGAGGCTGCGTCGCCCTTGGCCGACGTCATCTGGTCGATCGGCGGGGAGGCGCTGGAGGCCAATAGCGACCTGCTCGAGCCCTACACCAGCGTGCATGACGACATGATCGACCCGCTCTACAAGGTCGGCACCAACTGGCTGCCCTATACCGGCATCCCCATGGTCATGGTGGTCAACACCGACATGGTGGCCGAGGGCGACATGCCGGTCGCCTGGGCCGATCTCGCCGACGAGAAGTGGGACCAGAAGGTCGCCTATGCCGGTGCCGACAGCTCCGGCTCGGCCTTCATGCAGCTCGCCACCATCCTCGACGTCTACGGCGAGGAGGAGGGCTGGGCGATCTTCGAGGACATGATGGGCAACTTCATCGTCACCGGCAGCTCCGGGCGGGTGCCGCGCGGCGTCGCCGATGGCGAGTTCGCCGTGGGCCTGACGCTCGAGGAGGCGGCCCAGCGCTATGTTGCCGGCGGGGCGCCGGTCGTCATCGTCTATCCCGAGCCCGCGACCTCGGCGCTGCCCGATGCCGTCGCACTCGTGAAGAATGGCCCCAACCCCGAGGCCGGCAAGGCCTTCGTCGACTTCGTCCTTTCGGAGGAGATCCAGGCGTTCCTGGTCGAGGCAATGCAGCGCCGCTCGGTGCGCACCGATGTCGCCCAGCCCGAGGGCCTGCCCGGCCTCGATGAGCTGGCCATCCAGAACTACGACATGGCCTGGGCCGGTGCCGAGCGCGACAACATCATCAAGCGCTACCTCTCGATCCTGCGCCAGTGATCGAGGCGGCGGGAGGCGGCTGATCGCCTGATGGCGGCGATCGGCATCGAGCGGCTGGCCAAGAGCTTCGGTGCGGTCGCGGCACTCAAGTCGCTCGACATCGAGATCAGGGCCGGGGAGTTCTTCACGCTCCTCGGCCCGTCCGGCTGCGGCAAGACCACCTTGCTGCGCATCGTCGCCGGCTTCGAGCGGCAGAACGCGGGCGACCTCAGGATCGGCGGCAAGCTGGCGAACGACCTGCCGGCGCACCGCCGCGACATGGGCATGGTCTTTCAGAACTATGCCATCTTCCCGCACATGTCGGTTTTCGACAATGTCGCTTACGGCCTGCGGCAACGCCGGGTCAGCCGGCAGGACATCGCCGCACGCGTCGGCGAGGCCCTCGAGCTGGTCCGCCTCGATGGCTACGAGAAGCGGTTCCCGGACCAGCTCTCCGGCGGCCAGAAGCAGCGGGTGGTGCTCGCCAGGGCGCTGGTTATCGCGCCGCAAGTTCTGCTGATGGACGAGCCGCTGTCGGCGCTGGATGCCAAGGTCCGGGTCGGGCTGCGCCGCGACATCCGCCTCGTCCAGCAAAAGCTCGGCATTACCACGCTCTACGTCACCCACGACCAGGAGGAGGCGCTGGTCGTCTCCGACCGCATCATGGTCATGGACGCGGGTGAGGTCCGCCAGCTGGGCACGCCCAGGGAGATCTACGAGAACCCGGAGAACCTGTTCGTCGCCTCGTTCATCGGCACCAGCAACCTGCTCGACGGTGTGAGCGATGATGCGGGCGGTGTGCGGGTCGAGGGTGCCGTGCTCGAAGTGCCTGAGCTCGCCGTCGCCCCCGGCACGGCGCTCAGGGTGGCGCTGCGCCCGGAGCATCTGCGAATTCTGACCGAGGCGGCCGAGCCCGGCCTCGCCACGCTCGACGGCACGGTCGAGCTGGTGAGCTATCTCGGGCCGCAATCGCGCATCCAGGTCGCGACGACCTCGGGTGCAGCGACCCTCGAGGTCGAAGCGCCCAGCAATGCGCCGGAGAGCGCGCTTGCTGCCGGCAGTGCGGTGCGCGTCGGCATCAGGCCGGAGAGCGCCTACTACTTCGACGCCGAGACGGGCGAACGGGTGCGCTAGGTGCAGAGCCGGCTCAGCCTTCCTGATCTCTGGACCTCGCTCACGCTGCTGGGCCTCATGGTCCTCGCCGTCCTCGTCGTCTGGCCGCTCTGGAACGTCTTCTCGGCCAGCTTCTACGGTGAGTTTTCGGGCGAGCTCGGGCTCGACAACTACGTCACCTTCTTTGGCTCGGGCTATTTCCGCCGGGCGTTGTTCAACAGCCTCTACACCTCGGCCATGGGCACCCTCCTGGCGCTCGCCATCGGGCTGCCGCTCGCCGTGATCGCGTCGCGCTATGCACTCAAGGGCAAGGCGCTGCTGCGCATCCTGGTCCTCCTGTCGCTCATCTCGCCGCCGTTCATCGGTGCCTATGCGTGGATCATGCTGCTCGGCCGGCAGGGCATGGTGACCCAGGCGGCGGCAGCCATCGGCATCCAGCTGCCGACGATCTATGGTGCGCCCGGCATCATCCTGGTCACGGCCTTGAACCTCTACCCGCTGGTCTTCCTCCTGGTCTCGGGTGCCCTCATGCGCATCGACCGGACGCTCGAGGAGGCGTCGATGGGGCTCGGCCGGACCCGGCTGCAGACACTCCGCCACATCACGCTGCCGCTCACCTTGCCCGCCATGGCGACGAGCGCGCTCCTGGTCTTCCTGGGCGTGCTGTCCGATTTCGGCACGCCGGCCCTGCTGGGCGAGAACTACCCGGTGCTGGCGACACTGGCCTTCACCCTCTTCCTCTCGGAGATCGGCGGCAACCCGGCCATGGCGTCCACCACGAGTGTCGTTCTGGTCACCACGGCCATGCTGCTCATCCTCCTGCAGCGCTGGGTCGTGGCCCGGCGCAACTACGCCACCGATGCCATCAACCGGCCCGAGATCCTGCCGCATCGTCGGCTGGCAGAAGCTGGCCTTCCCGGCCTTCGCCTGGGGGGTGATGATCATCGCCAACGTGCCCTTGGCGATCATCGTCTACACCTCGTTCCTCGAGACGTCCGGGCCCGGTGTTCCTGCAGAGCTTCTCGCTCGACAGCTACCGCCAGGTCTTCCATCTGGTGCGAGGTGCGATCGTCAACAGCTTCGTCTTCTCCGGCATCGCGCTGGCGCTGATCGTCACCGCCGGCAGCGTCATCGGCTACATCATCAGCCGCCGGGACACGGCGCTCACCAAGCTGCTCGATACGGGGCTGATGATCCCCTACGTCATCCCCGGCACCGTGCTCGGCATCGGCTTCATCACGGCCTTCAACGAGCCGCCGATCTGGATCACCGGCACGGCCGCGATTATCGTGCTGGCCTATTTCATCCGCCGGCTGCCCTACATGGTCCGGGCGTGCGCCAGCTACGTCTACCAGATCGACCGCTCGGTCGAGGAGGCGTCGATCAATCTGGGCGCCCCGCCGGCCCAGACCTTTCGCAAGATCATGCTGCCCTTGATGGCGCCCGGCATTCTCGCCGGTGCGGTGCTCTCCTGGGTCGAGGTGATCAACGAGCTCTCCGCCACGGTCGTCCTCTACACCGGCACCACGTCGACCATGCCGATCGCCACCTACAGCCAGGTGCTGGCCGGCGCCTACGGCCCGGCGGCGGCCGTTGCGTCGTTGCTGATCCTCGCCACCGTCCTCTCGCTCGTCGTCTTCACGTTGATCGGCGGCAATGACGACCGGCTGACGGTCTGAGCCATGCGCATCGAGGCGTTCACCGAAGGCAAGAACCTGGACGATCCCGGCGCCAACGAGGACCAGCTGCTGGTGTTGCCCGGCCGCGGCTACGCCGTGATCGACGGCGTCACCGACCGCACCGGTGATCGCTACGACGGCATGCTGGCGGGCAAGCTCGCCGGTCTCGTGGTCCGCGATGCCACGGTCTCGTTCCTGCTCGATCCGGCCAACCGCGACTGCGATCCGCAAAGGCTCGTCGCGCACATCACCGCCGCCATCCAGGCCGCCTATGCCCGTTTCGCCATCGCCGAGATCGCCGCCTCGCGTCCCGCCCGCCGGTTCGGCGCCACCCTGGCGCTCGCCGCGGATTTGGGCGACAGCGTTCGCGTCGTGCTGGTGGGCGACAGCGGCGTGCGCTTCAATGGCCAGGAGCTGATCACGGTCGATCCCGGCCTCGACAAGGTCACGAGCGCTATCCGCGTGGCCGCCTGGCGGCTGCTCGAGGAAAAGGGCGCCGATCACGCCGAGCGGGTCCGCGTGGCGCGCGCTTGTGTCTTCAACGGGCTGGCTAGGCTGCACCCCGAGATGCGTCCCTGGCTCGACGAGCGCTCGCTCGCCCAGCTGCGGCAGCTCTATCTCGATGACGCGGCGCGCCGCTTCCCCGACGTCCCGGCCGAGGACATCCTGACGCTGACCGATGGCGGCATCATCGACGGCCAGGGCCGCTTTCAGAACAACACGGCAAGCCCGCTCAGCTACTGCGTCCTCGACGGTTTCCCCGTGCCCATGGGCCTGGTGCGCACGATCGACCGCGCGAAGAGCTCGCTCGCGACCCTCGAGCTGTTCACCGACGGCTACTTCGAGGCCGGTGCCGAGCCCACGGTCGAGGCCTGGGAAGCCGCCTTCGCGGCGGTCGAGCGCGACGATCCCGACAAGCTCGACCGATACCCCTCGGTCAAGGGCACCATCGGCCGGATCCGCGCCGATGACCGCACGGTTGTAATTGTGCGTCGGTAAAACAACCTAGAGCTGTTTTTCGTGACGGTTCCGCAACATTCAATCTAAGCTTGGGTCGGTATTGCGCAATCTTGACGCTCAAATCTCCAGTAACTCCTAAGAAGCTGATCGCAGATCGCTGAACTGATTGGCTTCGCGGGGGGGTAATGCTCCGCAGCCGGTGACCGGACGCAGCCACCGGGGGAACGCAACGCGATGCTGAACCGCATGCAGATGACCGCACTGGCGACAGCCGGCGTGATCTTGGCGGCGACAGTCATTGGCACCCAGTGGCTAGATCGGGAAAAAGCGGCGCCGTCAGGTGAGCCGACCAGATCGGAAGAAACGAGCGATGCCTCTGGCACGAGGGCATCCATCGACGCCGGCGGTATGAAAAGACCATCGGTCGACGCCGGTGTCGACACGAGCGATTTGTCGGTGGCGGAAGCTGCGCCAGTTTCCGGCTCGCCCACTTCCTCAGACGGCGCAAGTCGAAGTGAGCTGGCTGAGCCGCTGTCGACTTCGCCAACGGCAGTCGCGGACGAAAATGCGCCGGTTGATTTCGCCGAAGGGCCGAAGACGATTGCGCCTGAGCCTTCACGCGAGACAGCCTCGATCGCCTCAGCCGAACTGGATCCCGGCGCAACCGCAAGTTTTAAGGGTGAGAGCCAAGTCGAGAGGGCCAGGCGCCCGGTGGATACTGCTACTCCCACGCCGGTTGCCGAGCCCGGCGCACCGTCTGATCTTGCAATCGAGACGGTCGAGGCGTCAACCGACCCCGGTCAGGCTGCGCGCGACAGTACGTCGACGACGGCGCAAGAGCCGTCGGTTGTCAAGCGCCAGCCGACACTAGGGGATGATCTCGCTGCGCTTGAGGATGATCCTGCCGATCTGCCGAATGCAGGAGAACCGGTTGTTGCGCCGGTTGCAAATCTTGGCACGATGGGATTGGCCGAGAACGAAATAGTCGTCGAAGGTGCTTTAACAACGCCTGTGCTGCAAACGCCCGACTTCGCTATTTCGACCGGGAACACGCCCGAGGATGCGGCGCAGCCGGGTGCCGAGGCGGAAGTCGACAGCCCAAAGCCGGCCGAACCGAGTGCAGAAGTTGCAACAACCGACGAGCCGCCGGTCGCCACTCGGTCAGCTGAGACCGCCGAGTCGTCGATAGGCGCAGCCTCGTTGTGGGCGCCCGGCGAGGCTACCGTTTCTGCACCACCAAGTGCCGTCGAGCCGGCAGCGGGCCCAGCGTTGACCGCCGTCGAGCTCCCGATCGACGTATCACTTGTCCATTTCAATCACGGCAGCTCGTACCTCTCACCTGGTGGCGCTATGATGGTCGACCGAGCAGCTGCCGCGCTCGTCGAACTAGATGGCGAATTTTTGGTCGAGGTCGTTGGATTCACCGATACTGTCGGGACGGTAGAATTCAATATCTGGCTGGCCGAGCGACGCGTTAATCGAGTGATCGATGCGCTCGTCGAGCGTGGTATCCCGCGTGACAATCTCATTGGATCGCCGCGAGGGCCATTCGACCTTCCCGTACCAACCGGCGACAATGTCTCCGAGCCACTCAATCGGTGCGTCGCGGTCACGCTCATCGATGCGCAGTAGCGCTGCCAGCCAGGGCTTTGCGCTCCTGTCTTGGCGGTCATCCATAAGAAGTCTCGGGCGCATTGCGGCCGAAGCAATCGCAGCTCTGGACAGTGCTCCAAAGTGACTTATCGCTCGAATGTCAGCCGGTGAATCTTGACGTTGTCGATCAGCCGTCGAGCGTCTGCAGCAATGCCCGAGCGTCCTGCAGATCACGCGTATCGTGGCCTTCGGTGAAGCCGGCGAGGCTTTTGTGCAGGAGTGCTTGACCGCGCGCCCGGTTGGCAGTCTCGGCCCAGAGCCGCGCCAGATCGCATGCCGCCCGAAGCTCCAGCATCCGCGCACCCTGGCGCCGTGCGACCGTGAGCGCCGTCTCCAGCGTGGCCTCGGCTGCGTCGTCGGCACCGAGATCGCGCTCGCATGCGGCGCGCCGCCGCAGCGTCTCGACCTCCATCCAGCGCGCGCCGCCGCGCTCGATCACCTGCATCGCCTCCTCGATCCGGGCCAGCCCCCGTTCGGGCTCGTGCTGTCGCCGCAGGGTCTCGCCGAGCAAACCCAGCGCCAGGCTTTCGAAACAGCAGCTGCCCGAGCTGCGCACCTCGGCGAGTGCCCGCTCGCAGCCGGCCATGGCCTCGTCGGCCGAGCCGAACTCGATCAGGAACCGCGCCTGACACACTTGACCCAATGCCAGCCAAGTGCCGAAGCCCTGCTCTGCGGCATGCTCGAGCGTCGCCGTCACCGCCGCCTCGGACGCCGTCGGATCACCGCACTCCAGCGCATGCATGGCGGTCCAGTTCAAGGCATAGTTGGTGCTGAACGAGTGGCCCAGCCGGGTCGCCAGGGCCATCGATGCCGCGAACTGCGCGGCGGCCTGATCGGGAAAGCCCATGTACCAGAGCGTCATCGCCCCGCGGCAGCCGCAGACCACACCAGGATCCTGCCCGTACAGAGCCAGGTGCCGCGGGTGCTGCTCGATGGAATAGTTGCGTCGTGCCGACTCGAGGTGGTGCTGGGCCAGGGCAAGATCGCCGCGCCACGAATGGGTGATGCCGAGTGCATAGTCGGCCTCTACGGCAAGCGTCTGGTCGTCGATTCCCTCGATCAGCTCGGCCAGCCGCCGCGCCAGCGTCATCGCCTCATGCGTGCTGCCCTCGACCGCCCGAAGAACCGTGAGCCCGAGCACAATCGGGAACTCGGCGAGGCCGAGATCGGCCTTGCGGCAGCGCTCGAGCGCCTGCTGGTACACCGACGCCGTGACCGGGCTGGCATGGCCTTCGATTGCCGCTGTCACCTTGCCGAGCATGGTGAGCGCCGCGACCTCGCGCCGGTCGCGCTCCTTCGTCGGCGGCAAGATCTCGACCAGCCGAAGCACGCGCTCGAGGTAGCGCTTGGCCTCGCGATTGGCGCCCTTGTCATTGGCGAGATCGGCGGCCAGGGAGTAGTAGTCGATCGCCGCTTCGGTGCGGCCGGCCTGCTCCAGATGGTGCGCGACCGTCTGCGGCTCAGCAGCGGCCCGACTGCGAAAACGGCCGAGCAGCGTCTCGGCGATGCGGCCGTGCAGCTCCGCGCGACGGCTGCGCAGGAGCGACTGGTAGGCCACGTCCTGGACCAGCGCGTGCTTGAAGACATAGCCCTGGCCACGTCGAAACAGCAGCTCGGCCGCGACCAGCCCATCAATCGCCGCGGCCATGGCGCGGGCGTCCCGCTCCGCCACCGCATGCAACAGCTCGGGGTCGACCTCGCGGCCGATGCAGGCGGCGAGCTGGGCGATCTCCTTGGCGTCGCCCTGCCGGTCGAGGCGGGCCATCAACGAGTCGTAGAGCGACGCCGGTACTTCGGCGGCGGCACCGCCGGTCTCGAGGATGGCCTGGGTCATCTCCTCGAGATAGAGCGGCACGCCATCGGTGCGCTCGAGGATCGTCTGCACCAGTTCGTCGGTGATTTGCCGGTCGCCAACCAGCCGCTTGATGACGGCCGCTGCCGCCGCCCGTCCGAGCCGGCTCAGGCTCATCCGGGTCAGGTGGGCGTGGCCGGCAAGGTGCGGCTCGTCCTCCGGCCGCGAGGTGGCCAGCAGCATCACCCGCGCATCCGCCGTTTGCGCGATCAGCCGGTCGACCAGTTCGAGCGAGGAGGGGTCGACCCAGTGCAGGTCCTCGAACAAGAGCAGCACAGGCGCCTTGCGGGCGAGGGCGAGCAGCCGCTCGGTCAAGACCTCGATGATCCGCTCGCGGCGCCGCGTGGCGCTCATCGCCGGCAACGGTGTCGCCGTCTCGATGTCGAGCAACTCGGCGACCAGCGCCAGGGTCTCGGCCGAAACCGGCGACGTCGCATTGAGGAAAGCTTCGAGGCAGCGCAGCTTGGTCTCGTCGTCGGCCAGGGGCTCGAGCTCGGCCGCGAGCGTCAGCTGGCGGCGGACCGGCCAGAGCGGGCTGTCGCCCTGCTGCGGCGAGGTCTGGTAGCGCAGCACCAGTGGCGAGATCCCGTCATTGGCCTCGCTGCCGACGGCGTCGAGCAGGGCCGCGGCGATCCGCGACTTGCCGATTCCGGGCTCGCCGGTGAGCAGGACGGCCTGGCCTTCGCCCTCTTTGGCGCGCTCCCAGCGCTCCAGCAGTAGCGCCAGCTCCAGGTCGCGCCCGACCATCGGAGCGACACTGCCGGCATGACGCGCCTCGAAGCGGCTCTCGGCTTGCCGCTCGCCGGTCACCTGAAAGACCGGCACCGCGGCCGGCAGGCCCTTGATCGCGTGCGCGCCCAGGCTCTCGACGGCGAACAGGTCGCCAATCAGCTCGCGCGTCGCCTGGGCGATGACGATCGCGCCGGGCTCGGCTGCGCTCTGCAGCCGGGCCGCGAGGTTGGGCGTGCCGCCGGTCAGGCTGTCGGCGTCACCCTTGCCGCCATCGACCACCACGACACCGGTGGCGATGCCGATCCGCGCCTGCAGTGGCGCACCGCCGGGCGCGCCGATCCTGCCGATCGCCGCCTGGATGGCGAGCCCGGCGCGCACCGCACGTTCGGCCGCATCCTCCAGCGCCCTGGGCCAGCCGAAGCAGGCCACGACCCCGTCACCCGGAAACCCCGCAACGTGCCCGCTCGCCGCCTCGACCTCGCCGCGCACCGCCGCGCGGTAGGCTTGCAGCAGCTCGTGCATGTCCTCGGCGTCCATGCCGGCCGCCAGCGCCGTGGAGCCCACGAGATCGACGAACATCACCGTGAGCTGCCGCCGCTCGGTCCGTGGCGCGATGGTAGCGGGCGGTGCCACGGGCTCAGCCGGGGCTGCGGCTGCGGCCGGCGCGTCGCGGACGGCGCCATTGCCGCCGAGCCGATGCAGCAGCTCGATCCGGCTCGACACCTCGAGCTTGCGGTAGATGGTGTTGAGATGCGTGCGCACGGTCGCCGGCGAGATCTCGAGATCCCGCGCGATTTCCTTGTAGCTCAACCCGTCGACATAAAGACGAGCGACCTCGCCTTCACGGGCGCTGAGTGCGTCGCCGTCCGTTGCGGCCGCCAAACGCCTCGTCCTCCCCCGATCGATCGAGCAATGCCCGCACTGGTGCAGTCGTGAAAATGACACCCCGACTACGTCATCATTGGCGGCATTGCTACGCTAGTTGACCGATATCATGATTGACCGCCCGGTGCCACCATCGGGTCATCGGCTATACTGGAGGATGAACCGATGACCACCCTGACACTAGCGACCCTCGACGCCGGCGCGAAAGGCCTCGACGCAGGTGTGCTCGCCGGCCTGCGCAAGGGGCTCGACGGCGATGCCATCGCCGCCGGCGATGCCGGCTATGACGAGGCGCGGACCATCTGGAACGCCATGATCGACCGCAGGCCGGGCCTCGTCGTGCGCTGCCGGTCCGCCGCCGATGTCGCCCGCGCGGTCGGCTTTGCCGCCGAGCATGGGCTGCTCACCGCGATCAAGGGCGGCGGCCACAATATCGGCGGGAATGCCGTCTGCGACGGCGGGCTGATGCTCGATCTCTCGGCCATGAAGCATGTCACGGTCGACGCCGCTGCCCGCACCGCCAGTGTCGAGCCCGGCGCGCTGCTCGCCGACGTCGACGCGGCGACCCAGGCGCACGGCCTTGCCGTGCCCACCGGCATCAACTCGACCACCGGCATCGCCGGGCTCACGCTGGGCGGCGGCTATCGGCTGGCTGTCGCGCAAGCTCGGCCTCACCATCGACAGCCTGGAAGCGGTCGAGATCGTCACCCCCGACGGCCAGAGCCGCCGCGCCAGCGCAAGCGAGAAATCCGGACCTCTTCTGGGCGATCCGCGGCGGCGGCGGCAATTTCGGCGTCGTCACAAGGTTCCATTTCGAGCTGCACCAGGTGGGTCCGGAGGTCCTCTCGGGCCTCGTCGTCCACCCGTTCGAGGCGGCGCCGGAGTTGCTCCGGGAGTACCGCCGCCTCGCAGCTGTCATGCCGGACGAGCTCACCGTCTGGGTCGTCATGCGCAAGGCCCCGCCCTTGCCCTTCCTGCCCGAGGAATGGCACGGCCGCGAGATCCTGGTCTTCGCCGCCTGCTACGCCGGCGACATGGCGGAAGGCGAAAAGGCCCTGGCCCCGCTCCGCGCGCTGGGCACGCCCATCGCCGACGTCATCAGCCCGCACCCGTTTGCCGGCTGGCAACAGGCCTTCGACCCGCTGCTGACACCGGGCGCCCGCAACTACTGGAAGTCGCACAATTTCGACGCGATCGACGACGGCCTGATCGACCTCCTGGTCGAGGGCGTCGGCCGCCTGCCGACCGGGGAGTGCGAGGTGTTCATCGCCCAGCTCGGCGGCGCCACCAAACGCGTCGACGCGGACTCGACCGCCTTCGCCCAGCGTGGTGCCAACTTCCTCATGAACGTCCACACCCGCTGGCAGGACCCGGCCCAGGACACCCAGTGCATCGCCTGGGCGCGCGAGCTGTTCGACCGCACCGCCCGCTTCGCCACCGGCGGCGTCTACGTCAACTTCATGCCCGAGGACGAGACCGGCCGGGTCAAGAGCGCCTTCGGCCCCAGCTACGACCGCCTCGCCAGCGTCAAGGCCAAGGTCGATCCGAAGAACCTGCTGCGCATGAACATGAACATCCGTCCGGCGGCTTAGCTGAGGAAAGCAGGAAGGAGCGGGGAGGCTCGCCTCCCCGTGCCCCACCGGGATTTCGGGGTGGCGGATACCGCGTCGTGCGAGGGCCAGCCATCGACGTCCCTTCAACCTCATGGCCATTGGAGGCCAAGCAATGCGCGTGCATGCTGTCGAAATCTGTGAGCTCGGGAGCCGATTGTCGGAATATGTCCATCTCGCTGCCGCTGGCGACCGCGTGCTCGTCACCGAAGGCGAGCGGATCGTGGCCGAACTGTCCGCGCCCCGCGCCGAATCGGTTCTCGCGGCCGCGACCGTGGAACCGGTACACCCCGGCGCCGCCCCGCCACCGTCCACGGGCGATCCCGGCGCACCGGCGACGCGGCGGGCCATCCGGCTCGCCGACATCCTGAAGGATCTCGACTGCGACCGCGCCGAGCGTTGATCCGCGTTACCGTTTCGATCGTCCTCGTCGAGCAGCGGCGCGCCTCGGCCCGCGATGTCGTCGCCTGGGTCATGCTGGTCGATCTCCCGCTTCTCGTGCTGAAGCACCCACTCGGCATCGGGGTCGTCGAGCCGGGGAGGTGAAGCGGCGGTGAGGCCGGCCTCCCCGGGCCCCACCGGGATTTTGCGGGTGGTGCTCGATCGCGGCAGTAGAGTGCTCGGCCAGGAGCGGGAAACTATCGTGGATCAGACGGGGTTTTGGGCGCCGACGAAATAGAGCAGCTCGCCGCGTTGGTCGAAGAGCGGGCGGATGCGCAGGCGATTGGTGAAGGGCGTGCCGTCCTTGCGGTAGTTCAGGATGTCGATTGTAAACGTGGTCCGCGCCGCCAGCGCCTCGCGGATCGCCTGGACGGCGTGCCGGTTGGTGTCAGCACCTTGCAGAAAGCGGCAATTCCGTCCGATCGCCTCCTCGGCCGAATAGCCGGTCTGCCGCTCGAATTCCTCGCTCACATAGATCATCGGGTTGTCGGGCAGCGCCGGGTTGGAGATGACCACGCTCATCTCGGCCTCGTCCGCCTCGAGCAGACCCTGCACATCAGCCACGTCCATATCGGTGTTGCTCCCCTGCTCGATCATCGACAATGCCGCCGGAATTCCAACAATGCGACCGCGGCCAGTATCGTCGACGCCGATCGATCGCCAAGTGAATTCCTTGCCAGCATGGCGCGTTCGTCGCCGAGGTCCAGGGGGAAGAGACGGAAGATGTGGGGAGATGATCTCCCCACGCCCCTCGGGATTCTTGGGGTGGTGAGAGGTGGGGGAGGTGGTGTGGGATGCGCTCGGGCCTAGCGCCGATGGCTTGATGCTGGCAGTCTCGGTTGCGGGCTTTCGCCCCCACCAGAGGAGTGCGCGCCACCGTGAGCCTGATCCAACTCGTCTATGCCTCGAAGCCCTTCGGCTTCGACGCGCCCACCCTGAACGGCATCCTCAGCGACGCCCGACGGCTCAACCCGCAAAACGACGTCACCGGCGCCCTGATCTGCCGCGCCGACCTCTACCTCCAACTGCTCGAAGGCCCGAAGGAAGCGGTCGAGGCCACCTACGACCGCATCACCCGCGACGACCGCCACGTCGAGGTCCAACGCCTCGTCAGCAAACCCATCGACCAACGCCTCTTCGCCAACTGGGCCATGCGCGACGACCCAGCGCGATCGTGGATGTGGACGCAGCAAGAGGTAGAGAGCGGCGCCATCGGGCGGGCGAGCGAGGACGAGATCGTCGGCGTGTTCGAGCGATTGGCT
>CAVOZQ010000022.1:0-113450 GCA_963700945.1 uncultured Alphaproteobacteria bacterium | reverse complement strand
GCACAATAAGTAGAATTCGTCCTAGGCGTTTTGAGAAAGAGCAAAAGTTAGACACTTTTCGGAACGTCTTCACTTGATTATCCGGCAACCTCTCAGAAATATATTCTTCAAGGCTCAAAATATTGCATCCAATGTTGCAATATTCTATGAGGCCTTTGCTGCTAATCATTCCGTTCATTCGTTGCGCAATCTCTCTATGATCAAAAAAATAGTCAACTATTTTTCTCAGATATTGCCAGCAGTGTTTGCCGCGAAACCACGACCGAAAATCTTTGCTTGCCATTATTCTTTCAATCACCTTCACCTCCTCATCGCAAAACCCTAATGGACAAATAGCATTCCCAAACCCGTCGAGCAGATCAACTTTAATTTCTCCATTATCATCTCTCTGAATATTGGCAATTTTAGCAAGTACTATATTACCAAAGTCTGACGTATCTCCAAGGTGATTCCCGTGCCAAGCGCAGAGGCACTAAGGTGCTGAAAACGCTTGGAGGGTTGGAGGATGGGGGAAGGCCGCTACCGGCATTTGTCGTTTGAGGAGCGCGAGCAGATCGCGATCTGGCGGCTGGAGGGAGTCAGCCAGGCCGAGATGGCGCGGCGGCTGGGGCGGTCGTCGTCGACGATCAATCGCGAGCTGGCGCGCAACCGGCTGCCGTCGGGCGGCTACCAGCCGAGCTTCGCCGAGGGCTCCTACCTGGCGCGGCGCGAGCGGCTGGCGTTGCTCGAGCGGGACGAGCGGCTGGAGCGGTTCGTGGTCGATCGCCTGACCGAGGGCTGGGCGCCCGAGCAGATCGCGGGATGGCTCAAAGCCGGCAACGAGCCGGGGCTGCGCGGGCTCGGCACGGAGACGATCTATCGCTTCATCTATCGCGCGCGGCAGAAGTTCGAGAAGCTCTGGCAGCTGCTGCCGCGCGGCAAGGCGAGGCGTGGCCGGCGCAAACGCCGCGAGACGAAGAGCACGATCACCGATCGCCGCTCGATCCACGAGCGACCCGAAGCGGTCCTGGGCCGCGAGAAGCTCGGTGATTGGGAGGCCGATCTCATGTTCTGCCGGCGCACCCAGCCGGTCCTGGTGCTGCACGAGCGCACCTCGCGGCTGACCCTCGCGGCCAAGCTCGCCGGCAAGAGTGCCGCCGAGACCGCGGCGACGCTCATGGCGATCTTCAAGCGGCTGGCGCCCGAGCTGAAGAGCTCGATCACCTTCGACAACGGCAGCGAGTTCGCCCGCCACGGCCTGCTCGCCAGCGTCAGCGGCATGACCACCTGGTTCTGCGACGCCTATGCCAGCTGGCAAAAAGGCAGCGTCGAGAACACCAACGGCCGGCTCAGACGACAGCTGCCGCAGGCATCTCGACCTCGACACCGTGAGCCAGGCCGACCTCCAGGACATCGTCCTCTCGCTCAACCTCACGCCACGCAAATGCCTCGGCTACCCACCCCGATCCAGGCCTTCTTCAAAGGCCTTGGCAAGGACATCCAATCCGGTTCGCTTGATGCACCCGCCTCTGCGCTTGGCACGGGAATCCACCCATCGACGGCAAGGATCGCCACTTTCGAGCACGTGGCTCGTCGGCATCTGGAAAGTAGGATCGAATATCTCTTTCTATTCTCCGAAAGGTCGGGAGATAAAGAACACGACCGAGGTTTAAACCACGAATTTTGGACTCAATTTCGATCAGTGGTAGGTCAAAAAATGACGGATCATGTCGTGAAAAGCTCTTTATGCTCTCAATGACACTTGGCGATATTCCGCTTCGCGCAGATATTGAACGCAAGCGGGTCTTGTGTTAGGTGGTCGGTTTTTAGGCACAGTGAATAATCTGGCGGCCAGGATGCGTGGATTGAGCGAGTCGGCGTTTCGGGCGCGGTTCGGGACCGAGGCGCAATGCCTGGCGGTGCTGTTCGAGATGCGCTGGGGCCGCGGCTTTATCTGTGAGCGGTGCGGCTGTGAAAAGTATTCGCGGATGAAGAGCAGGAAGCAGGTCCAGAGTAACGCCTGCAAGCATCAGACGGGGTTCACGGCGGGCACGATCTTCCACAGCACGAAGCTGCCGCTGACGACGTGGTTTCGCGCGATCTACGAGTTGACGCAGGCCAAGGGCGGGATCAGCTCGATCGAGTTGGCGCGACGACTGGGTGTGCGGCGGCCGACCGCCTGGCTGATGAAGCAGAAGCTGATGTCCGCCATGGCGGAACGCGACGCCGGCAAGCCGAAGATGAGCGGCCGGGTCGAGCTCGACGACGCTTATCTCGGCGGCGTGCGCAGCGGCGGCAAGCGTGGGCGCGGTGCGGCCGGCAAGACACCGTTCGTCGCTGCGGTCGAAACGAGCCTCGACCGCAAGCCGAGGCGCCTGAAGCTGCTCGTGGTCAAGGGCTTCCGCAAAGCCGAGATCGCCAAGCTGGCCCGGCCGAGCTTCGCCACCGGCACCAACATCGTCAGCGACGGCCTGTCGTGCTGGCGGAGCGTCGAGGCCGCCGGTTGCGACCACTTCCCGATGCTCAGCGGCAGTGGCAAGAAGGCAGCGCAGTGGCCGTCGTTCAACTCGGTGAACACGACGCTCGGCAACATCAAGACGGCGCTCGCCGGCGCATACCACCACGTCAGCCAGAAACACGCCCAGCGCTTCCTCGCCAGCTTCGCCTGGCGCTTCAACCGCCGCTACCAACTCGACACCATAACCAAGCGCCTGATGTGGGCCGCGCTGCAGGCCAAGCCGCGCCCGTATCGGGCCATCATCGCTGGATCAGAAAAACGGATAATCAGGATTTTGATAGGCGACGCTACCACAGTGCCGGCCATTATCAAGATAGGTGATATTGAATTGGTGCCGAGTTCAAGCGATGTCAATTTTTTAAAGATTTGGAGGAAAGACTGGGTCGATATTGCGTTCGGCGAGGCAGTAGAGCACATGCTGACAAGGGGGCGCGGTCGGCCTGGTAGCTCCGGTACGGAGCGATGAATGGACCGCGTCATTCTGCCGCGAACTGACGTACCGCGACGGTAACGCCGTGGCGGGCTGCTCTCTCGGCCTAGCGGGACATCTCCGATCTTAACCATGTCACAGCTCGCCTTGGCCCGGCTCGCAGCATCTGCCGCCACAGCGGTCGACAGACATTTGTCGCCAATCTATAAAGCATCCGCGATTGTCTAGAAAGGTCGAACCATGGCGCTCAGCCTCGAAGGATGCGGAAACGGACCGGCTGGCGCGGGAGGTGGCGCGGCTGACGGGCGAGAGCCTGACCGAGGCCGTGCGGCGGGCGCTGGCCGAGCGGTTGGCGCGTGAGCGGCGTAAGCGTGGCGAGGCTACCGGGCTCGCCGGCCGGCTCGATGCGCTCGCTCGGGAAGGTGCCGAGCTGCCCGAGCTGGACGGCCGCAGTGCCGAGGAGATCATCGGCTACGACGCGCACGGCCTGCCGCGCTGATGGTGCTCGACAGCTCGGCCATTCTGGCCATTCTGCTCGACGAGCCCGAGCGGCGGAGCTTCACCCGCCTGATCGAGCAGGACTCGACGCGCCTCGTGTCCGCCGCCACGCTGGTCGAGGTCACGATGGTGATCGAGAGCCGCAAGGGCGAGCCCGGCCGTCGGCTGCTCGGGCAGTTCCTCGAGCTGACCGGCGGCCGAGATCGCGCCCGTGACGGCCGACGCAGGCAGAGCATGCCTGCGACGCCTTCCGCCGCTACGGCAAGGGGCGCCACGCCGCCGGCCTCAATTTCGGTGACGTGTTCGCCTACGCGCTCGCCAAAGCCACGGGCGAACCACTCCTGTTCAAGGGCAACGATTTCAAGCACACCGACATCAAGGGCGCCGCCTGACAGCGAACCGGAGCTCGCTAACCCCAAACAACCGGTGGGGCGTGGGGAGGCGTGCCTCCCCACATTCTTCCCTTACGCTCTCACCCATAACGATAGGGCGGGCCGGCTTTGTGCCATGGCGGCGCGGTAGTCCTTGATGATCTGGACGATTTTGGCGCTTCTTTCCGATTCGGCGGCGATGTCTTCGTAGAAGACTTCGGCGGCGGCTTCGACCTCGGCCCATTCGGCTTCGGGGATGGTGGTGAGCTCGAGCTTGTCGCCGGTGGCGCGGTAGAAGGCTTCGCCCCACCAGTACCAGTGCTGGCGGTGGTAGTGGGAGCTGTTCATGGCCAGGGTGAACAGGCCCTGGAGGTGGTCGGGGAGCTCGTTCCAGCGTTCGGTGTTGGCGAAGTAGGAGCCGACCCAGGCGCCGGAGATATTGTTGGTCAGGTAGTAGTTGGTGACGTCGGCCCAGCCGACCGTGTAGGCCTCGGTGATGCCGCACCAGGCGACGCCATCGAGCTCGCCGGTCTGCAGCGCGACCTCGATGTCTTCCCAGGGCAGGGTGACGGGGACGACGCCGAACTGGGTGAGGAAGCGGCCGGCGGTGGGGAAGGTGAAGACGCGCTTGCCCTGGAGGTCGGCGATCGAGCGGATGGGGTCGCGGGTGACGAAGTTGCAGGGGTCCCAGGAGCCGGCGGAGAGCCAGGTGACGCCGTCGATCTCGTCGTAGGCTTCCTGCCAGATCTCCTTCAGGCCCCAGTGGTTGAAGAGGGTGGGGACGTCGAGCGAGTAGCGGGACGCGAAGGGGAAGTAGCCGCCGAAGACGGAGACGTCGACGGGGGCGGCGATGCTGTCGTCATCGCTCTGCACGGCGTCGATGGTGCCGTTCTGCATGGCGCGGAAGAGCTCGGGCGTGGGGACGAGCTGGTCGGCGAAGAAGAGCTCGATTTCCATCTCGCCGTTGGCGACGCGGTTGAACTGGTCGATCGAGGGCTTGATGACGAACTCGGCCAAGGCCGGGCCGGCGTAGGTCTGCAGGCGCCAGCGGATCGGGCCTTGCGCCTTGACGTAGGGGGCGGGGAAGGTCGAGGCGGCGGCGACCGCACCGGCGCCGAGCGTGGTGGCGCCGGCCTTGTTCAGAAAGTCGCGTCGCTTGGCGTTCTTGATCGTCATGTTCGCTTCTCCTTCAGGTTTGGGCGGCAGGATTTGCGCCGGCTTCGGGTCAGTTGCGGGCATGGCACGTGGCCAGCCCCGCCGGGTCAGTTGCCGGCATACCACGTGGGTAGCCAGAGGGCGATGTCGGGGAAAATCATGATGATGGCGAGGGTGAGGCCCATGATGCCGACGAACGGCACGATGGAGCGGTAGATGTCGCCGAGCGCTGATCTCGGGCGGCGCCATGGCGCGCATGAGGAAGAGATTGTAGCCGAAGGGCGGGGTGATGTACGCGATCTGGCAGGTGATGGTGTAGAGCACGCCGTACCAGATCGGGTTGAAGTCGAGGGCGATGGCGAGCGGGATGTAGAGCGGGGCCACGATGACCAGCATGGCGGTGTCGTCGAGGAACATGCCCAAGACGATGAAGCTGAGCTGCATCATGATGAGGATGGTCCAGGGCGAGAGGTGCCATTCCTCGAGGAAGAGGCCCCTGCAGCGCCTTGCCGGCGCCGAGCCCGTCGAAGACCGCGCCGAAGCAGAGCGCGGCCATGATGATCCACAAGAACATGCAGGAGATGGCGAGCGTCTTGCGGACGGTTTCCTCGAGCACCTTGATGGTGAGCCGGCGCTTGACGGCGGCGGCGAGCGTGGCGGCGGCGGCACCGTAGGCGGCGCTTTCGACCAGGCTGGTGACGCCGGCGAGGAAGAGCCCGGTCATCGAGAAGAAGATCAAGCAGCGGCAGGATGCCGGCACGCAGCAGCAGAGCTTCTGGCCGAGCGGGATGTTGCGCTCGGCTGCCGGGAGAGTCCGGGGCGAGGGCCGGGTTCAGCCGGCAGCGGACGGCGATGTAGAGGATGAACAGGCTGGCCATCAGCAGGCCCGGGAAGACGCCGGCGAGCCAGAGCTGGCTGACCGGCTGGCGCGCGATCATGCCGTAGAGGATCAGGACGACCGAGGGCGGGACGAGGATGCCGAGCGAGCTGCCGGCCTGGATGATGCCGGTCACCATGATCTTGTCGTAGCCGCGGCGCAGCATCTCCGGCAGGGCGATGGTGGCGCCGATGGCGAGCCCGGCGACCGAGAGCCCGTTCATCGCCGAGACGATGACCATGAGGATGACGGTGCCGATGGCGAGCCCGCCCTTCATGCCGCCGGACCAGACATGGAGCATGTCGTAGAGGTCGTTGGCGATGCCGCTCTCGGCCAGGACGTAGCCCATGTAGACGAACAGCGGCAGGGTCAGCAGCGGGTACCAGTTCATCAGCTGGAAGGCGGCGTTGAACGGCATCTCGGAGCCGCCGTCGCCCCAGAGCAGCAGCGCCGAGGCGGCCGCGATGAAGCCGATGGCGCCGAAGACGCGCTGGCCCGTCAGCAGCATCAGCATCATGGTCGAGAACATGAGGAGGGCGATGAGCTCGTAGCTCATTGCTCGGTCTCCGCGTCACGCACGCCCGGCATGGCGATGCCGCGGACCTTGGCCAGGTCCTTGATGAAGATCGCGATGGCCTGGAGCAGCATCATCAAGATGCCGATGCACATGATGATCTTGATCGGTGCCAGTGGAGGCGCCCAGCTCGAGTAGTTCTTCTGGCCGTACTCGATCGCGTACCAGGTCGACGACAGGCCGCCCATGAGCAGGACGACGAGGTAGAAGATCAGGCAGAAGGCGGTGATCGTGTCGGTGAAGGCGCGCTTCTTGGGCGCCCACTTGGCGTAGAACAAATCCATGCGGACATGGGCGCCCTGCTGCATCGAGTAGGCGCCGCCGAGCAGGAAGTAGCCGACCAGCATGAACTGGGACATTTCGACGACCCAGATCAGCGGCAGGTTGAAGGCGGTCCTGGAAATCGACGAATACAGCAGCACGCCGATCATCACGAAGACCAGCAGCATGATCAGCCGGCCGACGACGCGGTTGAAGGCCTCGACATAGCGGACGAAAAGAACGATCGGCCGGGGCATGCGGTCCCGCTCTCTGGCGTGTCTTTGAAGATAGCAAGGCGGGTCCCCTCGGCGACCCTCCGCGTGGAGCGAAGGTGGCAGGGCGAAGGCCTTGCGGCAATGGGGTTTCTGGGTGGCGGGCCGTCCCGGACAGACGGGGCGGTCGGGGCCGCTGTCGACCCTGGCGAGCTAGGACCTGAGCCGTGTGCCGCTGCGGTGCTCGTACCATCGGGCAAGAGCGGTGTGATCGGCGCCGGGTTCGAGGCCGGCCTCGGCCATGCGCCAGAGCTCGCCCGCGGTGCGGCACAAGGGGACGTCGGTCTTGGTCGTGCGTGCGAGCGCCAGCGCGGTCATGGCTTCGCGGACCAGCTGCCCGAGGCTGAGCCCGGAGTTGAAGCGGCCGGTGAGCACGAACGGCCCGACCTCGGCCTCCGTTGCGTGGTTGGTGCCGGTCGAGCCGTTGAAGACGTCGAGCATCAGGCGGGGATCGAGCCCATAGCGGCGGCCGATCTGCATCGTCTCGATGGTTGCTGCGAAATCGATGGCCGAGAGCAGGCTGTTGAGCGCGCGCATCGCCACGCCGGCCCCGACCGGGCCGCAATGCACCACCCGTTGGGCGAGGAGGTCGAGCACCGTCCGTGCCCGAGCGACCGGTTCGGGCTCGCCGCCGACGAGCATCGACAGCGTGCCGGCGGCCGCCTGTTCGACGTTGCCGGTGACCGCGGCGTCGACCAGGTCCACGTTGCGCGCAGCGAGCGTGGTGCCGAGCGCCCGCGATGCCTCCGGGTCGTCCGCGCTCATCTCGATCACCAGGCTGCCGGCAGCCGGTGCCGCGGCATTGAGCACGTTGCTCGCTATTGACGCATTGGGCAGGGCGGTCACGACGATGGCGCAGTCGAGTGCCACAGTCTCGGGCGAGCGGTAGCGGCGGACACGGGTGGCGCCGAAGCGGTCCATGGCCCGCTGGTCGGCGTCATAGACCGAAAGCTCGAAGCCGGCATCGGCGAGCCGCCAGGCCATGCGCGCGCCGATCCGGCCGAGGCCGATAAAGGCGAGGCGAGGCCGCGTGCTGGGCTGCTCGGCGGTGCCGCGAGGCTCTTTTCGCACCCCGTCCTGGTCGGGCACGCTTTGATCGACGCTCATCCCCAACTCCCCATCAACAAATTCGTGTACAGCCAATCGGCGGGCTGGTCACCCCCGAAGCGACAGCCCGAGCTTGACCGCGGGCCGGGCGGCGGCGAATGATCGGACTGCGACGAAAAGGGGGATGACAAATGGCACTTCTGAGAACCCGCACGCGCTCGGCCGCGGCGGCGCTGGCCTTGACCATGCTCGGCTCGGCCGCTTGGGCGGTCGAATTGACCGACCCAATTCGCCTGACGCTGCACGACTGGACCGGCCAGCTGATCACCACGACCATCATGGGCGAGGTGCTGCAGGAAGCCGGCTACACCGTCGACTATGTCCAGGCCGACTATCTGGCGCAGTTCGCCGGGCTGAAGACCGGCGACCTGCACGTCGCCATGGAAATCTGGGAGACCACCGGCCGGGAGGCGATGGACGAGGCGGTGGCTACCGGCAACGTCGTCAATCTCGGCGACAGCGGCATGTTCGCGATCGAGGAGTGGTGGTACCCGAGCTACGTCAAGGAGCTCTGCCCGGGCCTGCCCGATTGGCAAGCGCTCAACGATTGCACCGAGGTCTTCGCCACGCCCGAGACCGCGCCGCGCGGCCGCTATCTGGGCGGCCCGGTCACCTGGGGCGGGTTCGACGACGAGCGGGTCGAGGCCTTGGGGCTCGACTACGACGTGATCCACGCCGGCACCGACGCAGCGCTCTTCGCCGAGCTGGAGAGTGCCTACCAGCGCCAGGCGCCCATTCTGCTCTGGGTCTACCAGCCGCACTGGGCCGTGGCGAAATACGATGGCGAGTGGGTCGAGTTCCCGGAATACACCGCCGAGTGCTACGAGGATCCGAGCTGGGGCTCCAATCCCGACATGGCCTATGATTGCGGCAAGCCGCGCGGGCCGATCTGGAAGGTCGCCTGGGCCGGCGTCGAGGAGAAGTGGCCGGGCGCGTACCAGGCGATCAGCGCCTTCGACGTCTCGACCGAGGAGATGGCCGGCATGATCGCCCAGGCCGATCTCGAGGGCCAGCCGATCGACGAGGTGGTCGACGCCTGGATGGCCGCCAACGAGGACCGGTGGCGCGCCTGGATCGAATAGGCGACGGATGACGGCGGCGAAGCTCGCCTGCCGGCGGGTCTGGAAGCTCTACGGCCCCGATGCGGCCCGATTTCTCGAGCAGCATCCTGATGCCTCGACGGAAGCGATCCGCGATGCCGGGCTCGTGCCCGCGGTAGCGGCGGCTGATCTCGAGATCGGCACTGGCGAGATCTTCGTCATCATGGGGCTCTCGGGCTCCGGCAAGTCGACGCTGGTCCGCTGCCTGTCCCGGCTGATCGAGCCCACCGCCGGCGAGATCCTGCTCGAGGGCAGGGACCTCCTCGGCATGGGCAAGGGCGAGCTCATCGAGCTTCGGCGCCACAAGATGGGCATGGTCTTCCAGCACTTCGCGCTCTTGCCGCATCTCACCGTGCTGGGCAATGTGGCCTTCCCGCTCGCCATCCAGGGGGTGGCGCCGCAAGCGCGCGAGGCGCGGGCGCTCGAGATGATCCAGTTGGTCGGGCTCGAGGGGCGGGAAGGGCACTTCCCGCGCCAGCTCTCCGGCGGCCAGCAGCAGCGGGTCGGCATCGCCCGCTCGCTTGCCGTCGGACCCGAGCTCTGGTTTCTCGACGAACCGTTCTCGGCGCTCGATCCTTTGATCCGCCGGGAGATGCAGAACGAGTTCCTCAGGCTGCAGCAGCTGCTGCACAAGACCATCGTCTTCATCACCCATGATTTCGACGAGGCGGTGCGCCTGGCCGACCGCATCGCCATCATGCAGGACGGGCGGATCATCCAGATCGGCACCGCGGAGGAGCTGCTGCTCAGCCCGGCCACCGACTATGTCGCGGCCTTCACCGCCGACGCGCCGCGCGGCAAGATCCTGACCGCCCGGGCCGTGATGCGACCGGCCGAGGGTGCCAGCTTCGCCCACGCGGTTGCGGCCGATGCCCGGATCGCTGCGATCGCTGCCGAGGTCGATGCAGCAGGGGCACCGGTCGCCGTGGTCGACGGTGACACCGTCATCGGCCAGCTCGACCGGGCTGCCGTCATGGCCGTGCTGGTCGGCGGCGAGGCCGTGCGGTGAGCCTGGCAGCACCAGTCGCTGCCGTCGAGCCGGCGGGCAGCCTGCAGCGGCTGCGAGCGCCGGCCGTCCTGCTCGCTGTTTTGGCGCTATCGCTCGCCTTCACGTTGGCGCCGCGCGGCGTGCTGCCTTCCTGGTTGGCCGAGCTGCCGAAGGCCTGGCAGATCCCCTTCGCCCAATGGCTGCGCGACGGTCATGACCTGGCTGATCGAGCAGGCCGCCATCGGGCCGCTCTCCTTTCGCGATCTCACCCGTGGGCTCGCTTGGCTCATGGAATGGCCGCTCTGGCTGGCTGGCAGCCTGCTGGTCACCGGCGTCGAGACCGGCGAGGGCTCGGCTGCGGTCGCTTGGACCGCACCCATCTCCTGGGCGGCGCTCACGGGCTTGCTCGGCTGGCTCGCCTGGCGGGTCGGCGGCGGGCGCCTGGCCACGCTGGTCGTGCTCGCCTTCGCCTATCTCTTCGTCTTCGGCCAGTGGCAGAGTGCCATGGTCACGCTCGCTTCGATCGTCATCGCCGTGCCTTTCGCAGCTGGTGCTGGGCTCCTGCTCGGCATCGCCGGCTTTCGCTCGAGGGCGGTCGAGCGGATGCTGCGGCCAGTGCTCGATCTGATGCAGACCGTGCCGGTCTTCGCCTATCTGGTGCCGATCCTGATCCTCTTCGGCTTCGGCCCGGTCTCGGCGATGCTGGCGACCATCGTCTACGCCATGCCGCCCATGGTCCGGGTCACCATGCTGGCGCTCCGCCAGGTACCCGAGGAGATCAGCGAGTACGGCCGGATGGCCGGCTGCACCAGCCGCCAGCTGCTCTGGCAGGTGCAGCTGCCGACCGCGCGCCCGGCGCTCATGGTCGGCCTCAACCAGGTCATCATGCTGTCGCTCAACATGGTGATCATCGCGTCGATGATCGGTGCCGGCGGCCTCGGCTACGACGTGCTGACGGCGCTCCGCCGCCTCGACATCGGCGCCGGGCTCGAGGCGGGCCTCGCCATCACCGTGCTGGCCATCGCTCTCGACCGGTTGAGCCAGGCGGCGGCAGTGGGCTCGGACGATCGCGGCTGGCGCAACGATCGCGTGCTCCTCTGGCTCATCGGCCTTGCCGTCTTGAGCATGGCGCTCGGCCGGCTGCTGCCCTGGCTCGCCACCTTCCCGCCGGCGTTGCAGGTCTCGACGGCGCCGCTCTGGGGCGAGCTGGTCCGCTGGGTCAACGTCAATTACTTCGACCAGCTCGAGGCCTTTCGCACGGCCATGCTGATCAACCTTCTCGTGCCGGTGAAGCGCTTCCTCCTGGCCCAACCCTGGCCCTGGGTCGTGGGTCTGCTGGCGTTCCTCGGCTGGCGGCTCGGTGGCTGGCGGCTGGCTGGCCTCGTCGCGGCGCTGGCGCTCTACATCGTGCTTGCCGGGCAATGGCAGAACGCCATGACCACCGTCTATCTCTGCGGCGTCTCGGTCGTGCTGGCGGTGCTGATCGGCCTGCCCATCGGTATCCTGGCCGGGCTCAGCAAACGGGCCTGGCGCGTCGTGGAGCCGCTCATCGACACGCTGCAGACGCTGCCCTCCTTCGTCTATCTCATCCCGGTGGTCATGCTGTTTCGGGTCGGCGACTTCACCGCGATGATCGCCATCGTCCTCTATGCGCTCGCGCCCGCCATCCGCTACACCCGCCACGGCATCGCCCAGACCCGGGCCGAGCTGGTCGAGGCGGGGATCGCCACGGGCTGCACGCCCCTGCAGCTCACCGCCCGAATCCGCCTGCCGCTGGCGCTGCCCGAGATGCTGCTCGGCCTCAACCAGACCATCATGCTGGCCCTCTCCATGCTCGTGATCACAGCGCTTGTCGGCACCCGCGATCTCGGCCAGGAGGTCTATATCGCGCTGACCAAGGCCGATGTCGGCCTCGGCCTCGTCGCCGGCTTCGCGGTCGCCGCCATCGCCATCATCGCGGACCGGCTGATCCAGGCGGCCAGCCTCCGCACCCGTCAACGCCTCGGACTTGCCCCATGACCGACGACCTCATCGCGCGCATCGCCAGTCTCTCCTTCTGGCGTGGCAAGGTCGAGGCCGTGCCCTTGGGTGGCGGCATGACCAACCACAACTTCCTCGTCCAGGACGGCAGCCGCCGCTGCGTCGTCCGGGTCGGCGCGGACGTGCCCGAGCACAATCTGCTGCGCTTTGCCGACGTTGCCGCGAGCCGTGCGGCGGCCCGCGCCGGCATCTCGCCCGAGGTGCTGTACAGCGAGCCCGGTATCACCATCCTCGACTTCATCGAGGGCCGGACACTGGAGCCGGCGGACATCCGCGAGCGCGCCATGCAGCGGCGGATCGTGCCGCTGATCAAGCGCTGCCACCGCGAGGTGCCGCGCCATCTGCGCGGCCCCGTGCTCGCGTTCTGGGTCTTCCAGGTGCTGCGCGACTACAGCCACCGGCTGGCCGAGGCCGGTCATCGCCATGCCCCCAGGCTCGGCGAGTGGTCGAAGACGGCGGCCCGGCTCGAGGCACGGATCGGTCCGGTCGAGATCGTGCTCGGCCACAACGATCTCCTCGCCAGCAACATCATCGACGATGGCCGCAAGCTCTGGCTGGTCGATTGGGACTATGCCGGGCTCAACTCACCGCTCTTCGATCTCGGCGGCCTCGCGTCGAACAGCGAGCTCGACGAGGCGGGCCGCGAGTTCCTGCTCGAGACCTACTACGAGCGTCCGGTCGACGACACGTTGCGGATTCGCAGCCAGGCGATGCTCACGGCATCGCTGCTGCGCGAGGCGATGTGGAGCATGGTCTCCGAGCTCTACTCCAAGATCGACATGGATTTCATCGCCTACACCGAGGAGAACCTGAAGCGCTACGAGCGCGCGCTCGGCTATTTCGACGAGCTGGACCGATGACCATGGACCGCGCATGACCGATCTGCCGGAGAGCGCCCGCTTCGTCGTCATCGGCGGCGGCATCGTCGGCTGCTCCACCGCCTACCACCTGGCGCGGCATGGGCAAGGGCGAGGTGCTGCTGATCGAGCGGGACGCGCTCACCTCGGGCTCCACCTGGCACGCCGCGGGACTCGTCGGCCAGCTGCGCAGCAACGCCAACATCACCCAGCTCTTGGGGTACTCGGTGGCGCTCTACGACCGGCTCGAGGCGGAGACGGGCCAGGCCACGGGCTGGAAGCGCAATGGCGGGCTCCGGCTCGCCTGCACGCCCGAGCGCTGGATCGAGGTCAAGCGCCAGGCGACGACGGCGCACAGCTTCGGCCTCGACATGCAGCTCTTGAGCCCCAAGGAGGCGCAGGATCTCTGGCCCTTGATGCAGGTGGGCGACGTGATCGGCGCCGCCTTCCTGCCGACCGACGGCCAGGCGAGCCCGTCCGACATCACCCAGGCGCTGGCCAAGGGTGCCAGGCAAGCCGGGGCCAGGATCGTCGAGCACACCGCCGTCACCGGCATCGAGCTGGACCAGGGGCGCATCCGTGCCGTCCAAACCAGCTGTGGCCGTGTCGCCTGCGAGAAGGTCGTGCTTTGCTGCGGCCAGTGGACCCGGCAGCTTGCGGCGATGATCGGCGTGAATGTGCCGCTGGTCTCGGTCCAGCACCAATACCTGATCACCGAGCCGATCCCGGGCGTCACGTCCGAGTTGCCGACGCTGCGCGATCCCGACCGGCTCACCTACTACAAGGAGGAGGTGGGCGGGCTGGTCATGGGCGGCTACGAGCAGAACCCGCGGCCTTGGGCACCAATCCCAGGCGCAAGCGGGGGCGTGCCCACCGACTTTGCGCACCAGCTCCTGCCCGAGGACTGGGACCATTTCGAGCCGATGATGGAGCTGGCGCTCGGCCGCGTCCCGGCGCTCGAGACCGCGGGCATCAAGCAGCTGATCAACGGCCCGGAGAGCTTCACGCCCGACGGCAACTTCATCCTGGGGGAGGCGCCGGAGGTCGACGGCGTCTTTGTCGGCGCCGGCTTCAACGCCTTCGGCATCGCGGCCGGCGGCGGTGCCGGAATGGCCTTGGCCGAATGGGTTGCGACCGGCCACCCGCCCTTCGACCTCTGGGCCGTCGACCTCCGCCGCTTCGGCCCGAACCATCAGGACACCGGCTGGGTCCGGACCAGAACGCTCGAAGCCTATGCCAAGCACTACACCATGGCCTGGCCACTGGAGGAGATGCAGAGCGGCCGCCCGCTCCGCCGCTCGCCGCTCTACGACCGGCTGCAGGCAAGGGCGGCCGTCTTCGGCGAGAAGCTGGGCTGGGAGCGCGCCAACTGGTTCGCCGGTCCGGGCGAGCCGCGCGAGGACCACTATGGCTTCGGCCGGCAGAACTGGTTCGAGCCGGTGGGCCGCGAGCACCGGGCGGCCCGCGAGACGGCCGCGCTCTTCGACCAGACCAGCTTCGCCAAGTTCGAGCTTGCCGGCCCCGACGCCGAGGCGGCGCTCTCCTGGCTTTGCGCCAATGACGTGCGCAAGCCCGAAGGCCGGCTCACCTACACCCAGCTCCTGAACGACCGAGGCGGCATCGAGTGCGACCTGACCGTGGCACGGCTCGCCCGCGACCGCTTCTACATCACCACCGGCACGGGCTTCGCCACCCACGACCGCGACTGGATCAGCCGCAACATTCCGGCCGGCATGGCCGCCACGCTCAGCGAGGTGACCGGCGCCTGGGCCGTCCTCTCGCTCTTCGGACCCAGGGCGCGCGACATTCTTCAACCGCTGACGTCGAGCGATCTCGCCAACGCGGCCTTCCCCTTCGCCGAGGTCCGCGAGATCGGCATCGCCGGCTGCCCGGTCCGGGCGCTCCGGGTCACCTATGTGGGCGAGCTTGGCTGGGAGCTGCACACGCCGGTCGAGTTCGCCGCGACCCTGTTCGATGCCATCAGCGAGACCGGCGTCCCGCACGGCCTGACACTCGCCGGCTACCGGGCCATCGACTCGCTCAGGCTGGAGAAGGCCTACCGCGCCTGGGGCAGCGACATCGGCCCCGACCACACGCCGTTCCAGGCCGGCCTCGGCTGGGCTGTGAAGCTGAAGTCGGACATTCCGTTCAAGGGGCGTGATGCGCTCGAAGCCCAGAACCGCCAGCCATTGCCCCGCCTGCTCGCCGGCTTCACAGTGGCCGACCCGGAGGTGTTGCTGCTCGGCCGCGAGACCATTTTTCGCAACGGCGAGCGCTGCGGCTGGCTCGGCTCCGCCGGCTGGGGCTACACCATCGAGACGAACATCGGTCTCGGCTATGTCCGCAATCCCGACGGCGTCGATCGCGCCTATGTGCTGGACGGCAGCTACGAGCTCGAGGTGGCCGGTGATCGCGTTCCGGCAGAAGTGTTCCTGGCGCCGCCCTACGATCCGAAGAGCGCGCGGGTAAGAGGCTGACGGCCCGGTCATCATCGGCCGGCTGAGCCGCCTACTGGCCCGTCGCCTCGGCCGGTGCGCTCGGTGCCAGGCCGCTGCCGAAGACGTCGCCGAAGGTGCCCTGGCCTGGATTGCGCATGCGGGCATCATCGTCCGGTGCTGGCTCGCTGGCCTCGGGCTCGGCAGGCTCGTCCGCCGGCGCCGTGCCCGGGGCGAGGCCGCTGCCGAAGACGTCGCCGAAGCTGCCCTGGCCGGGGTTCTGCATGCGGGCATCGGGGTCGGGGCTGGCAGGGGCCGGTTCGCCCGGGGTCGAAGGCGCCAGCCCGCCCGGGCCGAAGACGTCGCCGAAGGTGCCTTGGCCGGGATTGAGGTCGCGTGCCGAGGGCGCCGTGGTTGGTTCCTGGGTTCGTGCAGCGGGCGTCCGCGGCGTCGTGGTCGGTGCGAACTCCCGCTGCCGCTCCAGCCGCTGCTCCAGCAGCCGCGCCTGGCAGGCCGCCGGATCGTGCTGGACGGCGTAGGCCACGACCACGAAGCCCGCCAGCACGATGAAGGCGGCGAGGATGGCCGCCGGGTTGCGGGTGAAGAAAGCGGCGAAGCCCCTGCCGCCGCCGCTCAGCCGGTTGGCGGTATGGCTCTGCGTCGCTTCGTTCATCAGGGCGGCAACGAGCGACAGGAAGATGATGATGACGGCGAGCGCCGAGATCGACGGGTCGATGCCGAGCCGGACCTTCTGCGCCACCTCGACCGTGAAGGTGTTGTAGAAGGAGATGGTGAAGACGGTGGTGTTGTAGTTCTCGAACGATGCCAGAAAGGCGATCACCGCGGCACCGCCGATGGCGGGCTTGAGGAACGGCAGGAGGATGCGGCGGAAGGCCTGGGCGTTGGTGGCGCCGAGATCGAGGGCGGCATCGACCGAGCTGGTAGTCGAAGCGCTGCAGCCGGGCGAGGAACACCAGCATGCAGTAGGCGGCGATGAAGGCCGACTGGCCGAGCACGGTGAGGAAGATGCCGTCGTAGAAGATGCCGCCGTAGCTCATGCCGAGCTGCGCGGCGACGCGGTCCCAGAAGAACACCGTGGAGATGCCGAGCACGACACCGGGGATCAGGATCGGCGAGATGAAGACGGTGTAGTAGCCAGACCGGGCGCGCATGGCCACCTGGGTCAGCAAGAGCGCACCGGCGAGCCCGATGGCGACGGCGAGGAACACCACGCCGATGCCGATCAGGACGCTGTTGCTGCAAGCCCCGCCATCAGCCGCTGGTCGTCGACCAGCCGGACGAACCACTCGAAGGTCAGGCATTCCCAGGGGCTGATCCGGGGGAAGGCCGAGCTGTTGAAGGCGGTGATCGACATGATCACCAGAGGCCCGAAGAGATAGAGGAAGAAGAGGCCCAGGTAGGCCCGAGGATCAGCACCTGCGACCAGCGCATCCTCATCGGCCGATCTCGCCCAGCCGCACCTTGAAGAGGCGCATGACGAGCAGCACCAGGACGGTGCAGGCGACCAGCAGGATGATGGCGTAGGCGGCACCCCGCGGCCAGTTCACGCTCTCGAAGAACTGCCGGTAGATGAGCTGGGTGAACCACAGGCTCGACGGTCCGCCGAGGATCTGCGGGGCGGCCAGGGCGCCGGCCGCCAGCATGAAGACCATGGTGCAGCCCGAGGTGATGCCGGGCTTGGCGAACGGAATGACGATCCGCGAGTGGATCCGCCACCAGGGCGCGCCCAAATCACGCGCGGCCTCGATCTGGTTCTTGTCCAGGCTCTCGATGGCGTTGTAGAGCGGGAAGACCATGAGCAGCACGTAGGCGTAGCCGAGCCCGGCATAGAGGGCCACGTCGGCGCGGATGAAGTCGATCGGCTGGTCGATCAGACCCAGCGTCGCGAGGGTCGAGTTGATGACCCCGGTCGAGCCGAAGATGATCCGGAAGGCGAAGGCCCGAAGGATCTCGTTGATCCAGTAGGGGATGACGAGCGCCACCGCGAGGATGCGCGCCTCGCGGCCCTGCGCCACCTGCGCCAGATAGAAGGCCACCGGGTAGCAGATCACCAGGTTGAGGATGGTGACGCAGGCAGCGGCGATGATGGTGCGGACGAACACCATGACGTCGACGCTGTTCCAGCCGTCCGGGTTGCCCGAATGGCCGAACAGGAAATAGCGGTAGTTCTCGAGCGTCCAGACATCCTCGGGCCCGCCGCGCGCGGCAGCCGGCAGGTCGTAGCGGAGCGAGAAATCGATCATCGCCAGCTGCGGCAGGATGATCAGGAAGAGCACCCAGAAGCGTCACGCAGACGAGGATGTAGACGCCGAGCACGCCGCCATTGCGCTCGAAGAA
Source organism: uncultured Alphaproteobacteria bacterium (assembly GCA_963700945.1). Taxonomy (GTDB): domain Bacteria; phylum Pseudomonadota; class Alphaproteobacteria; order Geminicoccales; family Geminicoccaceae; genus SLRI01. The sequence continues at coordinate 95,630 of CAVOZQ010000022.1, read as the reverse complement.
CTCGCCGACCCAGGAGGCGAAGCGCGACATCGTCCGGGCTACTCCTCCTCGGAGAGGGCGCCGGAGGGCAAGGCCACGGCCTTCATCGGGTCGAAGGCGACGATCGATCTCGGACCCGACATGAGCGCTCTTGGCGGTGCCCTTGTTGACGAGCGAGGCGCGAAGCTCGGTGCCACTGGCATGGGCCAGCTGCAGATGCACGTTCGGACCCTCGAATTCCTCGCCGGTGACGGTGGTGCGGATGGTCGCCTCGGGCGGCGCGCCGTCGGCGTCGATGTCGAGCGCCTCGGGGCGGATGAAGACGATGGCCTCGGCGCCGGGCTGCAGCGTGCCGCGGGCGGCGGTGGCGATCCGGCCGGCGAGCCTGCCGACGCTGGTCTCGATCAGCGCCACGCCGTCGCGGATCGCGTCGACGCGGCCGGGCAGCGCATTGTTCTCGCCGACGAAGGAGGCGACGAAGGCGGTTGCCGGGTCGTCGTAGATCGTCCGCCCGTCGCCGATCTGCTCGATCACCCCCTCGCGCATCACCGCGACGTGGTCGGACATGGTGAGCGCCTCGCCCTGGTCGTGGGTGATGTAGATGAAGGTGAGGCCGACCCGGCGCTGGATGGTGCGAAGCTCGGTGCGCATGTGCTGCCGCAGCTTGAGGTCGAGCGCGGAGAGGGGTTCGTCGAGCAGCAGCACCGAGGGCTCGGCGCAAAGGGCTCGGGCGATCGCGACCCGCTGCCGCTGGCCGCCGGAGAGCTCGTGCACCAGCTTGTCGCCCTGGCCCTCGAGCGCGATCAGTGACGAGCAGCTCGTCGGCCCGCTTGCGCCGCTCGGCCGATATCGACGCCCTTCATCTCGAGCGCGAAGGCGATGTTCTCCCAGACGGTCATCAGCGGGAACAGCGCCAGATTCTGGAAGATGAGCGCCGTCGGCCGCTTGTTCGGGCCGATCCGGCTCATGTCCTTGCCGTCGATCCGGACCTGGCCCTTGGTCGGCCGGAGAAAGCCCGAGACGGTGCGAAGAATGGTTGTCTTGCCGCAGCCCGAAGGGCCGAGGAAGCTGAAGAACTCGCCGGGCTCGATCTTCACGTTGGCGTCGCGCACCGCGACGAAGTCGTCGAACTGGACGAGGAGTTGGTCCAACTCGACGCTTACGCCACTTGCCATCCGCCGGCTCCGCTCTCGTTATTCGTATGATTTGATGAGCAAGGTTCGTGCCAGCGACCGAAGGGGCACCGGCCGGTATGGCCGATGCCCCAAGGTCTTGTCAGGCGGCGAGGAAGCGGTTGACGTACTCGGCGCGGATGTCCGCGTACCAGGGCGTCTCCGCTGGCCAAGGGTTGAGGTTGGCCAAGCGCATCGCCCGGATAGGCATCGGCGAAGTTCTTGGCGTAGTCAGCGTTGGCGTACTGCTCGGCGCCGATGACGGGCGAGTTGTAGCCGTGCGTGTCGATCGCCCGGCCGGCCGGCTCCGCCTGGTAGCAGTGGTCGATGAAGGCGTAGACGGCGTCGATGTTCTCCGCCCCGATCGGGATGGTCATGCCGTCGACCCAGGCCATCGCGCCTTCGATCGGCGCCCGGTACATTACCGGCTCGCCCGCTGTCTTGAGCGACATGGGCGGGCCGTCCCAGGTCTGGCCGACGACCACGCCCTCGCTCATCAGGCCGTTCTTCTGGGTGTCGGCGTCGTTCCAGATGAGCTTGATGTTGGGCTTCTTCGAGATGCAGTACTCGGTGAGCTTGCCCCACGTCTCGCGCATGTCGTTCTCGTCGATATAGGCCTGCCACATCGAGCCAGGCGCCAGCTCGCCGATCCGCTCGAGATAGAGCCCGGCACCGAGCATCATCGAGTGGCCGCGGCCCATGGTCTTGCCGGCATTGGCGTCGTCCCAGACGTCGCCGTAGCTCGGGAACTCGCCCTCCGGGCTCCACTGATCGGTGCGCCAAGCGATACCCTCGGTGCCCCAGATGTGCGGCACCCAGTGCGGACCGTTGCCGTTCAAGATTCCAGATCTCGCTGCCCTGGGCCAGCATGTTCGGATTGACGTTGTCGACCGGTACGCGCGAGAGATCGATCGGCTGCAGGAGGTCGAGCTCGGCCCAGAGCGGTGCCCGGTTCATGGTCGGCGAGACGAGGTCGAAGCCGCGGCCGCGGGTGGCCTTGAGGCGATTGATGATCTCCTCGTTCGAGCCGATGCCGGTGAAGTTGATGGTGATGCCGGTGGCGTTGGTGAAGCTCTCACGGAAGCTGTCCGGCAGGTAGTCCGACCACATCATGATGTTGATCTCGCCCGACGAGGCCAGCGCCTTCGGGCTGATGATTGCGGGTGCTGCAAGGACGGCGGCACCGGCGCTGGTGGTCTGCAGGAAGCGGCGGCGCCGAATGCGCGCGGCCTTGGCAATGCTCTGATCGCTCATCTGATTGTGTCCCTCCTCGGAGCGGGGTTCTGCCACGCGTGTGGCAGCCCTTTGTGTTGGTATTGTGACAGTCCGCCAGTCGGCAGGCAAGAACGTGCGCATTGGTCACGAGCCTTTGGCCGGCAAAGGACCGCCCACTCAAAGCCCAGGCTCTTGCTCGACAATACGAGAGCAAAAACGATGCCGAGGGCGACCCTACGCGTCCTCCTCGATTGTCGGGTGCTCGGCCGCCTCGCGCACCCAGGGAAAGACCCGCTCGACGCCGAGCCCGGGCTCCTGCCAGCTTCGGGCGATGGTCCGGGTCCAGCGGCCATGACCCCAGAGCGTCTCGGCCGCGGGCGCTGGAGCCCGTAGTCGCGGGTGTCGATCTCGACCTCGTTTACCACCGGCAGCATGACGCCCACCACGCTGCGTCGACTGTAGCTGGCGCTCTTGATCTGGCTCAGCCCGGCCAGGGTGATGCCGGTGAAGGCCAGCATCGGCACGCGTTCACCCGCCTCGCGAAGCAGCGCCTCGCGCTTGGCCTCGATCTCGACCACGCGCTGCCGGGCGTTGTTGCGCTCGGCCAGCAGCTGCCGGCGCTTGAGGTCGAGCGCCGTCTTGCTCAGTGGCCGTTGCGCCAAGGTTGCGACCGCGTTCTAGGCCGCTTCGGAAGAGGCAGCCGCCTCGTGCCGGGCCCTGGCGTCGGCCGGATGATACTTCTCGACCAGCTCGTCCTTCATCATCAGCTCCTCGGGCGCGAAGCACTCGACCATCGTCTGCCAGCCGAGATCGAGCGCGCCCTCGAGCGGCATCGAGACGGCGATGTCCATGAACCGTGCCTCGAAGAGCTGGCCGAACTTCAAGAGCCTGTGGTCGAAGAGCGAGAGATCGAAGGCCATCGCCTCTTTCTGCGCCGCGTCGCGGGCGCCCGAGTAGAGGCGGATCAGGGTGTTCATCACGGCGCCGTGGTCGTCGCGGGTCCGCTTGCCGATGACGTGCCGCTTCAGTTCGAAAATTGAGCCGCACGGCTCGATCTGGCCGTTCTCGAGGTAGAACTGACCCTCGGTGATGTAGGCCGTGTTGTCCGGCACCGGGTGGGTGACGTCGCCGCCAGGCATGGTGACCACCGAGACGACCGTGACCGACCCGCCACCCTTGAAGTCGCAGGCCTTCTCAAAGCGGCGGGCCATCGGCGAGTAGAGATCGCCCATGTAGCCACTATTGGACGGCACCCGATCCATGGCGGTACGGAACGATCGGGGCCGCCATCGATGGGCACGCTGGTGCCGTCGAAGACCCGGCCCAGGATGGTGGCCGAGCAGGTCACCTGCGGTGATGGTCGATAAAGCGGACAGTGGCCTTGGTCGAGGGCCCAGCCGTGCCGGAGAACACCTGGACCTAGGCCACACGGTCATCCAGGCGGATCACCTGGGCGAGCCGCTGCTCGTCCCCGTCGCCGCCGCCCATGGCACCGACCAGCGCCAGGTCACCGAAGCGTGGCTTGTCGTTGATCTCGCGATCCCGCTCGGCAAGCGCCACCTGGGAGATATCGCCCACAATCGAAAGCACGTTCGCATACTGGACGAAGCCCGCGTGCACGGCTGGTACCTCTTCGGAACGAGCCTCTCCAACAAGCGGCACCAGTCAGCTCGCGGCGATCCTCCTGTCCATGAGCGATGCTCAGGATCGAATGGCCGCAGTCCGGCCTCGGATCACTGGAGCGTCTTGCCCGACCGCCTCGCCGTCGTCCGCCGTGCGGGTGCTCGCCTGGGAGCCGGCCGCTCCGCGGTGGCCGACGCCTCCTTGCCGGGCGCGGCCTTGGCGGCAGGCTTCTTGGCCTAAGTCCGGGGTTTGGCCATCTCTGTCACCTCGGCTCGGGCGGGGGCCGCAACTGGCGACCCGGCTGCCATGTCGGGCGCCGCTTCGGGCGCGGCCAGCGCCGCTTGCGGCGCCTCGAGCGCCTCGGTCGGCAGCTCGAGCAGGGTCTCGACGCGCTTCATCAATTGCGCAACCTCAGGCAGCATCTTCGGTCGCCAGGCAGCCATCTGCCGCAGGATGTCCAGCGCATCACGACGATCCGCCTCGGTTGGCAGGAGCAACGGCAAGTTGGTCAGCGCCCGCTCCTCGTCGAAGGCCACCATCAATGCCGCCTCCTTGGCCTCGGCCATGAACGCATCACGCGGTATTGCGGACAGTCGCGGATGGCTCTGCCAGACCGCCCGGGCGGCGATGAAGCCACGGGCATCGATGCCGCCCGAGGCCTTGATCGCGGCATAGACGACCCTGAGAATGGCCTCGGCGAAGCTGCCTTCCTCCTCGCGGTCCTTGAACGCAGCGAGCTTGAGCGCGGCCAGCTCGTGGAAGGCCTTCTCGCTCTTCGCCCGCGGCTTCTTGACGTCGGCGTAGGAAGCCTCCTCGCCGACCATCGCCCGGATCCAGGGCTGCGTCCAAACTGTCTTGAACACCTGCTCGACCATCCGGTCGCGGGCCTCGGTCCAGCTCTCGATGCCCTGCTCGACTCGGTCCACCCACGCCTTCTCCGCGGCGCGGAAGGGATCGTCTGCCGGCAGCTCGGCCCGCCGCTCGCGCACCTGCTCTGCCGCCCACTTCACCCCGGCCATCCAGGGGTTGACGTCGGAGAGCCAAATGTTGCTCTGCCGGTGCGGATGCATCAGGCGCATCGCTTCGGCCAGCTGCGGGTTGGTCATCGCCTTGACCCACGGGCTCATCAGCTGGCTGTAGAGGCCCTGGTTGGTCTCCGAGACCTTTGCCAGCGTCCGAAACGGCAATTCGTCCTCGCGCCCGTCGTCATAGGCCAGGATGTCCTCGAAGGTGCGCGCCGCGAAGCGCACATTGTACTCGGGATGCTCGGCAGCCTTGCCCTCGTTCTCGATGTGCTCTTCCTCGATGACCATCTCGTAAAGGCCGGGCGGCAAGGTCTCGATGAGGTCGAGCGAGTCGACGAACTCGGCATGCTCCTTGAGCGCCACTTTGGACGAGACGAAGATGCCGAGATGGCCGACGGTCGGGTGCACCGTGTAGACGATGGTCTGCTCGTTGGCGCGGATCTCGTCGACGTCGTCGTAGAGGTCGAGGATCCAGTTCAGGGCCTGCGGCGGCGGGGTGATGTTGTCGCCCTCGGAGCAGACGACGACGATCGGTGCGCGGATCGCGCGCAGGTCGATGCGCGTGCCGTCGGCGGCGACGATCTTGCCCTGGGTCAGCTTGTTGCCGACGAAGAGCTCGGACGTGATCTCCTCGATCTCCTCCTTGGTCAGCAGGAAGAGACCGCCCCACCAGCGCTCGAAGCCAAGGTAGCGCTCAACCTCGGTGTCGACCTTGTGGTAGAGATTGTAGGGCTTGCCGACATAGGTGTTGGCCGGGTTCAGGCTCTCGAAATTGCTCACCAGATTGACACCGTCGAAGATGCCGGCACCCAGGTCGGAGGTCAGCGACGCCAGCCAATTGCCGCCGAAGAGCCCGCCCAGATAGCGCATCGGGTTCTTGCCCTCGACGCCCGCCCAGTAGGAGAGCGGTGCACCGGAGATGCCGATCACCGATGCCTGGTCCGGGGCGTAGGCCGAGAGGATCATGATCGCCCAGCCGGCCTGGCAATTGCCGACGATGGCCGGCTTGGCCGTGGCATCGGGGTGCAGTTCGCGCACCTTCTCTAGAAAGTGCCATTCGGCATGCGCGATGTCGCCCAGGGTCTGGCCCTCGACCGGGTTCGGGCGGAACGAGACGAAGTAGACCGGATGGCCGGCGCGCAGCGCCACGCCCACCTGGCTCGCCTCCTTCGACCCACCGATCCCAGGGCCATGCCCGGCGCGCGGATCGAAGATGACGAAAGGCCGCTTGGTCGGATCGGTCGGCACGCCCGGCTCGGGCTTGATCTTGAGCAGCAAGTAATTGCAGGGGCGGGGCAGGTCGGCGCCGTCCATCACCGTCTCGTGCTCGAAGACCAGCACCGGCGGTTTGCCCGCCCGGTAGTGCTCGACGAACTGGTTGCCGCGCTCGCGCATCACGTCGGCGAAGAGGATCGATCGTTGCCACGAATCGATCAAATAAGCGCCATAGCTGCTGCCGAACATGATGCCGTCCTTCGCTCAAGGATGTATGCCCCTTAAGATAGGAAGGGGCATTTATGTTGCAACGCAATAATCGCCGTGGCCCACGCCGCCGGCATCGTCTGTCAGGGCACGCCCTGCGGCCGGTGGCAGCTGTCGCCGTGGCGCTGCTGGTCTCCGGGCTACTTCACGCAGGCGCCTCGGAGGCACAAGAGTTGCCGCAGGCTGCGAGCGACGCGCTGATCGAGCGCCTGACGACGGCTATCGGTGCAGCGCCCGAAACGCTGCCCGAGGGTGTGCGCTTCATGGTTCGCTTCGATCAGGACGTGAGCGGGCTCAGCGTCGGCGCGCCGGTCACCGTCAAGGGAATCCGCGTCGGCACGGTGCGCGAGGTGGCCGTGGTGATCGACACTTCGTCCGCCGTGATCGACGTGCCGGTGGTGATCGACGTCGTGCCGGAACGGATTACGGTCGACGGCGGCAGGCCCGAGGACGCCCCTGCCGTTCTCAACCTCGCCCGGCGCCTGGTGGCCGGAGGCCTGCGCGCCGGGCTCGAAGTCGGCGACACCGCTCGGCGGCCCGCAGCGGGTGACCCTGGCCTTCGTTCCCGATGCGGCGCCGGCCGAGCTCGGGGAGGGCGGCCGCTACCCGGAAATCCCGACCGCACCGTCGCTGGCCGACGAGCTGCGGGGGACGGTCGAGACGCTGCTCGACCGGATGGCAGCCCTGCCGCTCGAGCAGGTGGTCGCGGAGCTGACGGCGACCCTGGCGGAGCTGCGGGCGCTGGTCACGGCACCGGAGATCCGCCAGATGCTGGATACGGTGGGCGCAGTCAGCGACGAGCTGCGCTCGCTGATCGCGGGGCCCGAGTTGCGCGAAGCGCTGGCTGCCGTGGTCGATGCCGGCGACGAGCTGCGCGCCTTGGCCGCCGGCCTCGACGCCAGGCTCGAGCCGTCGATTGGTGCGTTGCAGCGGGCGGCCGGCAGCATCGAGACCGCGGCCGGCCAGTCGACCCTGGCGATCAGCGGCCTCGAGCAAACGATCGGCCCGCGCTCGCCGCTGTGGGGCGAGCTGTTGCAGACCAGCCGCGAGCTCGCCGGCACGACCCGGGCGCTCCGTCTCCTGGTCGAGTATCTCGAGCGTCACCCGGATGCGCTGATCCGCGGCCGACAGGAGACCCAGCCATGATCCGCCGTTCTTTGCTGCTTCTCCTGGGCGCGGTTGCGCTTGCCGCCTGCAGCGGCACGCCGCCGTCACGCTATTATCTCATGGATGCCGGGCCGCCGGCACCGGCAGTCGTCGATGGTCCGGTGATCTTCGTCGATCAGGCAATCGTGGCGGCCTATGCCGACCGCTCGCCCATCGTGGTCAGGCGCGGCGCCACCGAGGTGGCGTTCGCCGAGTTTGACGCCTGGGCCGAGCCTGTCGCCGGCCAGATCACCACCGTCGTCACCGACGCGCTCGGCGACCGCTTTGGCCGCGCCAATGTCCGGCCGACCCCCGGCCGGCGCGATCGCGAGCCGGACTTTCGCGTCAGTGTCGAGGTGGTGCGCTTTGAGGTCGATGCGGACGGCGAGGCCCTGCTCGATGCGCGCTGGACGCTGCTCGCCGGCACCGACGAGCAATTCGCCGCCGCGGGCCGTGAGCGGCTGACGGCGACGCCGGGCATCGCCAAGTCCTTCGACGCCAGGGTGGAGGCGCTCGCCGCCACCTTGGTCGAGCTGGCGGGCAGCATCGCCGCTGCGATCGAGGCCGACGGCGCCAGATAGGTTGAAGCCTTTCGCCGCAGTATGCTCGCCGGGCGCGGGCTGCGGCGCTATGCTGCAGTGCGAAAGAATTGATCTGGAGACGCTTGATGGCCGATGCCCCCCTGTTCCCCGCCGACAGCCTCACGCTCAACGGCAAGAAGGGCCTCGTGGTCGGCATCGCCAATGCGGATTCGATCGCCTATGGCTGTGCCCGCGCCTTTCGCTTTCTCGGCGCCGAGCTGGCGCTCAGCTACTACAACGACAAGGCCAAGCCGCATGTCGAGCCCCTGGCGAAGGAGCTCGAGGCGGCGATCTTCGAGCCCCTGAACGTCATGGTCGAGGGCCAGCTGGAGGCGCTGTTCGAGACCATCGACAAGAAGTGGGGTAAACTCGACTTTCTCCTCCATTCGATCGCCTTCGCGCCCAGGGACGACCTGCACGGCCGCGTTGTCGACTGCTCCAGGGACGGCTTCCTCCAGGCCATGGACGTCTCCTGCCATTCCTTCATGCGCATGGCGCATCTGGCCGAGCCCTTGATGAAGGACGGCGGTGCGCTCTTCACCATGACCTTCTTCGGCGCCCAGAAGGTGGTTCCGAACTATGGCATCATGGGACCGGTGAAGGCCGCGCTCGAGGCGACGACGCGCTACCTCGCGGCCGAGCTCGGCCCGAAGCGCATCCGTGTCCACGCCATCTCGCCCGGGCCGCTGAAGACCCGCGCCGCCTCGGGCCTGTCGGCTTTCGACGAGCTGCTGAACACGGCCGCCGACAAGGCACCGACGCGATCGCTCGTGGGGATCGACGATGTTGGCGTCGCCACGGCGTACTTGGCGACCGACGCTGCCAAGCTGATCACCGGCAACACGGTCTTCATCGACGGCGGCTACAACATCATGGACTGAGCGTCGCAGCGGCGTCGTCCATCGCCGCTCGTGCATTGGCCTCGACGTGCGCCAGCATCGCAAACAGCGCCGTCCGCTCGGCCTCGCCGAGCCCTTCCAGCAGCATGGCGTTCAGCCGCTCGTGGAAATCGCCGAGATGGGCTTGGGCGCGGCCCTTTTCCGTTACGTGGACGTGCACCGTCCGCCGGTCCGAAGGATCGCCGCGCCGCCTGACCAGCCCGTTCTCGACCATTCGATCGACGATTCGTGACGTCGCCGGCAGGGCGTTGCCGGTGTAGCGGGCGAGCTCGCCCGTTGTCAGCCCGTCCCGGCGCCAGAGTGCGGAGAGCACCACCCACTGCGCCAGCTGCAGCCCGTGCTCGGCGAGCAGCGCCTGGGCCAGCCGGTTCACCGCGCCGCTGGTGAAATTCAAGGCCCGGCCCAGTGAGGCCGGCGGGGCGAGCGGGCCGTCGATTTCCGTCTCAACTATTGCCATGTAAACTATTTGTGTTAGAATTACTGCACAAGCAACCCACCCTGCGAGACCTCATGACGGACCGCAAGACCGTGCTGCTGATCGGCCTCGATCCGACGGTGGTCGACTACGCCAAATGGCCGGGCCTGACGCCCGAGAAGCTGCGGGCCGCGCTTGAAGGCGATGCCGGGCGAATGAACGAAGAGGGCTTTGCGGTGCAGCTCTGCTTCATCGACCACGGCGAGACGGCGGCTGCGACGGTCGAGGCGGCGCTGGCCAAAACCGCCTTCGACGTCATCCTGATCGGCGCCGGCGTCAGGACCGACCCGGCCGAGTTCCACCTCTTCGAGCAGTTGATCAACGTCGTCCACGCAAAGGCGCCGGCCGCCCGGATCTGCTTCAATACCGGACCCACCAACTCGCTCGATGCGATCAAGCGCTGGGCATGAAGGCGATTCTCCTCAAAGCGTGATCGCGCGCTCTTCCTTGATGCTCTGCTCGGCAGCGAGGACGATGCGGAGGCTGTTGACGGCGGCGTCCATCAATTCCGAGAGGTCGCGGTCGTTCTGGATCGCGTCCAGGAAGAACGCCTGCTCGCGGTCGCAGAGTTCCTGATGATCCGGCTCGTCGGCCATGCTCAGGATCTCGTCCTTGCGGACGAAGTTCTTCTTCTCGTCCACCTCGGCATAATGGACCTTCAGCGCGTCGGTCTTGGTGTGCTGGTCGATGTCGGCTGAATCGGAGAGGTCGCCGGCTTCAGCCTCGTCCTTGTCGCCCCCATCCTTGTCGGTTTGGCCCGCGACGATCGAGACGCAGCCTTTCGGGCCGATGACGTCCTTCACGAAATAGGCGATCTCGCTCATCATCGGGCCCCACCCGGCCTCGTACCAGCCGACCGAGCCGTCATCGAAGGTGACGTGCAGATGGCCGTAATTCTGCTGCGCCGCCTCGGCCCAGAGGCTGGCGCCGATGCCGTGGACCCGCACCGGCTTCGCCTCGGTCAGCTGGCACATCACGTCGACGTAGTGCACGCCGCAGTCGACGATGGGGATCAGGCTGTCGATCAGGTTCTTGTGCCAGTGCCAGGCCGGCCCGCTCGATTGCTGGTTGAGGTTGAGCCGCATCACCAGCGGCTTGCCCAGGGTCTTGCCGACCTCGATGAACTTCATCCAGGAGGGATGCACGCGGAGGATGTAGCCCAGGACCAGCTTCTTGTTCTTGGCCCTGGCCATCGCCACCACCTTCTCGGCGTCCGCGATATTGGTCGCGATGGGCTTTTCCATGAACACATGGCAGCCCGCCTCCATGGCCTTGATGGCATAGTCGGCATGGGTGTCGGGATAGGTGTTGATCGAGACGGCATCGGGCTTGGTTTCGGCCAAGGCCTGATCGTAGTCCTCGAACAGGGGATAGCCGCGGAGCGCGTCGGGGATGGTCTTCGCTCTTGATCGTCCGGCTCATCAGGCCGACGATCTCGATAGCCGTCCATGCGGTGATAAGCGCTGGCGTGCGAGGCGCCCATATTGCCGAGCCCGACCACGAGAATCTTCACCTTGTCCGCCATGTTTCTGCCTCCCCCGTTTGAATGAAGGTGGCGGGCGGCGCTTGCTGCACCACCCGCCACAATCCGTGACCTATCCCTGGATCGAGGCGTCGAACAGCCCGGCCTGGATGGCTTCCATGTCGAGCGCCTGCATGTCGGCGGAGAGCTCGAACGCGTCGGCCTCGGCCTTCACCGCCTCGTGGTCGAAGTCGTTGGCCGGGCCGATGAACTCGTTGGTGCAAGACATGCTCGGCGTCGATCGGCTTCGAGATCTGGCCCATCTCGTAGATCGTGTCGAAGAACGGCCTGCCAGCTCGCCATGTCGTGCCAGCCCCAGCCTTCGCGGGCTTCCATATCGCCGCGGAAGACGTTGATCTGCTGGAGGATCGACGTGGTGCCGAGCTCCGCGCCGAGGTTCGAGGCCAGCGTCGGGAACTGCTCGAACACGGCTTCGACCGCGGCCGCGCGGGTTGTGATAGGCGAACTCGAGGCCCATCGCCCAGCCCGCAGGTACTCCTCGAGAAAGACGCGCTTGTCGGCGTCCTCGAGGTCCGACCGGCGCACGACGAAGGTGTTGGCCGGAAAGGTGCGAGTTCTGCACGCCGAGCCAGTACTCGAACTCGAGGCCCGTGGCGATCCACTCGGCCCGAAGTCCTTCCCAGGAGAGCGCGGCGTCGCCCTGGCCTGCCGCGAGCGCCGTTCCCCAGGTGGGCCAGCCGGCCTCGACATAGGTGATCTTCGAGACGTCGACGCCCTGCGCGGCGAGCATCGGGTCGGTGATCGCCTGCCAAGCGGCCGAGCCAAGCAGCACGGTCTTGCCCTCGAGCGTCTTCAGGTCGTTCGAGCCCTCGCCCTTGCGGAACGCGAAGCTGAACGTGTCGAGGGCGCCCATGTGGAAGACCGAGACGAGGTCCATGCCGTTCTCGAGCGCGAAGGAGAAGACGCCGGGCGAGGGGAAGCCCATGTCGGCCTGGCCCACATCGACGAACTTGACCGTGGCCGTGCCGTCGGACGGGCCCGGCTGCATGTCGGTCACGAGGTCGCTGAAATACCCCATCTTCTGGCCGATCCAGTAGGGGTAGTCGTCCAGCACCTCGAGCGTGCCGCGCGGCGAGATCCAGGTGAAGGTTCTCATAAGGCACGGCGTTGGCCGGGCGGCTCAGGCCGCCGAGTGCCGTGGCGACAACGGCACCGCCCGCCGTCACCTGGAGGAAATAGCGGCGGTGCAGCCCGCCCGTGCTCGAACCCATTTTGCTGCGCATGGCGTCGTTCCCCATGGTTGTTGCCTCAATGGCCTTGAGCGGGCTCAGGTCTCCCAGCTCGCCCATTTCTTGCCGATCAGGAAGAACAGCACGTAGATCGAGAATGCCGAGAGTCGAGAGGATCAACACGACCGCGAAGAACTGCGGCATCTGGATCATCGACGAGTAGGTGGTGAGGCGGTTGCCGAGGCCGAAGCCGCCGCCGACCATCTCGGCGCCGACCGCGGTCAGGAGGCCGAAGATCGCGCCGATCATCAGGCCGACCAGGATCATCGGCAGCGCCATCGGTGCCCGGATCTTCCAGAAGATCTGCAGGGTGCGGGCGCCGTAGGAGCGGGCCAGCGCGATCTTGGCGCTGATCGACCCGGCGGAAGCCGGTCGCCGCGTTGATCATCACCATCGGACCCGAGGCCAGGGCCACCGCGATGATCCGGGGCTCGTAGCCGAAGCCGAAGCGGAGGATCAGCAGCGGCACCAGCGCCAGCATCGGCGTGGTGACGAGGATCAGGATGTAGGGGGCGATGATCTTCTCGGCGAAGGGGAACTGGGTGATCACGGCGGCGAGCACCAGGCCGATCGTGGCCCCGATGGCGAAGCCGGCGACCAGCTGCGACCAGGGTATGGCCCAGATGCGGCAGGATCAGATGGAAGTCGGTCACCAGCGCCACGGCGATCGGGCTCGGCGGCGGCATGATGTAGTGGCGGCACCTCGAAGTACCGGAGCGAGAGCTCGATGCCGCCGATGACGACCACCGCGACCAGGGCGATGATCGCCAGCACCTCGGCCGAGCGTGCCGATGCCCGCGACCGGCGGTCAGCGCCGAGAGGTTGGTGACACCGACCTCGTTCGTCTCGCCGCGCCGGCCCTGGCGAAACTCCGGAATGGCGTCCCCGCTGCTCATCCTTGGCGCTTCCTCAGGCTGGCTTCGCGCTTCCTCAAGCTGGCACCGCCGTGCCGCGTGGCACCTGCTTGCCGACGATCTCCGCCTTGATCGCATTGGTGAGGTCGAACACCTCGCGGCTCGCCATCACCTCGAGCAGCGCGGCCGGGGCAGGGGCACGCGAATACTCGGCGGCAACCCGGCCCGGTCGCGGCGACAGGACGACGACCTTGTCGGACAGGAAGATCGCCTCCTCGATATTGTGGGTGATGAAGACGATGGTGGTGTGCGTCTCCAGCCAGATCTCCTCGACCAGCCGGTTCATCTCCTCGCGCGTGAAGGCGTCGAGCGCGCCGAACGGCTCGTCCATCAGCAGGACCGAGGGCTTGAGCGACAGCGCCCGCACGATGGCGGCGCGCTGCTGCATGCCGCCCGAAAGCTCGCGCGGGAACTTGCCGCCGAAGCCTTCGAGCCCGACCCGGTGCCAGCAGATGGTCGATCCATTGCCGGTCCGGCTGCTGCCGCTTGATCTCGAACGGGAAGGCGATGTTGGCATCGAGGTCGCGCCAGGGCAGCAGGTTCGCTTCCTGGAAGACGATGCCGATCTCGGGTCGCGGCCCCGTCGATCGCCCGGCCGTCCAGGAGAATCTCGCCGGCCGAAAGGTGGTGCAGGCCGGACATCGACCAGAGCAGTGTGGTCTTGCCGCAGCCAGACGGGCCGACGATCGACACGACCTCGTTGGCGCCGACGTCGAGGCTGCAGCGATCCAGCGCCAGGAGGTCGCCGGAAGCCGTGTGGTAGACCTTGGTCGCCGCCTTGACGGCGAGCTTGATCGGCTCCGTCTTCGCCGGTTCCATGCGCTCCTCGCTGCTGGCGCGATGTCCTGGGACCGGCCCCTTCGTCGTTGAGCTTGGGGCGGCTGCGGGGCTGGTGTGACAAGTTACTTTGGGGCGCTGCCGAAGCGTCTGTCAAGCCACGCCCAGAGCCTGCAGCGGCGCGGCCTGGGCGATTGAAGCGCCAGGGGCTTTCCGACATAGTCGCCGTGGCGGGCCCGCGGGGCAGCCGCGCTCGATCGACAAGAGAAGGCAAGCCATGTCCGACCTGACCCCTGCGCCCGAGACGACTGCCACGGCCATGGCCACGAGCTGGCTCGACGGCTTTGCCCGGAGTCTCGCCGCGGGCGATGTCGAGGCGGTTATGGCCGGGTTCACGAGTGATTGTTATTGGCGCGATGTCCTTATCTTCACTTGGAACATCAAGACGTTGGAGGGGCCGACTGCGATCAGGGATATGCTGGTTTCGACTCTCGTCTCGACCGGGCCCGGCGCCTTCGCGCTCAGCCGCGCGGCGACGCTCGATGACGGTGTCGTCGAGGCGTGGCTGACCTTCGAGACGAAGGTGGCCTTGGGCGAGGCGATCGTCCGCTTGAAGGACGGCAAGGCCTGGACGCTCTTCACGACCATGCGCGACCTCAAGGGCCACGAGGAGCCGGTCGGCCGCCGCCGGCCGCTGGGTGCCGTGCATCGGGCCGACCGGCACCGCGAGACCTGGACGGAGGCCCGTGCCCGGGAGACGGCGGCCATGGGCAGCACCGTCCAGCCGCATTGCCTGGTGATCGGCGGCGGCCAGGCCGGCATCGCCATGGGCGCCCGGCTGAAGCAGCTGGGCGTGCCGACGCTGATCGTCGAGCAGAACCCACGCGCCGGCGATTCCTGGCGCAACCGCTACCGATCGCTGGTGCTGCACGACCCGGTCTGGTTCGACCATCTGCCCTACATCCCGTTCCCGCCCAACTGGCCGGTCTTCACGCCCAAGGACAAGATGGGCGACTGGCTCGAGATGTACGTCAAGGTGATGGAGCTCGACTACTGGACCAGCGCCACCTGCAAGCGCGCCGCCTACGATCCGGCGCGGCGCTCGCTGGACGGTCGAGGTCGAGCGGGAAGGGCGGGTGATCACGCTGGAGCCCAAGGAGCTGGTCTTCGCCACCGGCGCCTACGGCCCGCCCCGCCGGGTGGAGCTGCCGGGCGCTGACCGCTTCCGGGGCCGGGTCATCCATTCGAGCGAGCATAACGACGGGCGCGACCACAGCGGCACCAGGGCGGCCGTGCTGGGCACCGCTAGCTCCGGCCACGACGTCGCCCTCGACCTTTGGGAGGGCGGGGCCGAGGTCACCATGCTGCAGCGCCATCCGACCACGGTGGTCAAGTCCGAGACCTTGATGGATCTCGGCTTCGCCATCTTCTCAGAAGCTGCGCTGGAGCGCGGCATCACGACCGAGATCGCAGACCTGCTCTTCGCCTCGACCCCGCTCCGCGTCGCCGAGGAGCAGCAGCGGAAGCTCTGGCGCACGATCCGCGAGCGCGACGCCGACTACTACGACGCCCTTACCAAGGCCGGCTTCGCCATCGATTTCGGCGATGACGAGACGGGCCTCATGATGAAGGCCTGGCGCACCGGGTCCGGCTACTACATCGATGTCGGCGCCTCGCAGCTGATCATCGACGGCGAGGTGAAGGTCAAGAGCGGCGTCGAGATCGAGACGCTGACCGAGACCGGCATCCGCCTCTCCGACGGCAGCACGCTCGAGGCCGACCTCATCGTCCAGTGCACCGGCTACCAGTCGATGCACGAGACGGTGGCCAAGATCGTTTCTCGCGACGTGGCGGACAAAGTCGGCCCCTGCTGGGGCCTCGGCTCCGGCGTGCGCAACGACCCCGGCCCCTGGCAGGGCGAGCTGCGCAACATGTACAAGCCCACGGCGCAAGAGGCGCTCTGGTTCCACGGCGGCAACCTGGCCCTGTCGCGCTACTACTCCAAGATCCTGGCGCTCCAGCTCAAGGCCCGCATGGAAGGCATCCCGACCCCGGTCTATCAGCCGCCAGCCTAGCGCCAGGCGACCAGCGTGGCGCCGAGCGCGATCAGGCCGATCCCGAGCCAGCCTGGAAGCGTCAGCTGCTCGCCCAGGAACAAGACGCCGAAGACGGCCACCAGGACCACGCTCAGCTTGTCGAGCGGTGCGACCCGGGCAGCGTCGCCGAGCTTGAGCGCGCGGAAATAGCAGACCCAGGATGCCCCGGTGGCGAGCCCCGAGAGCAGGAGAAAGACGCCCGAGCGGGCCGATATCGTGCGCAGGCTCTGCCAGCCACCGGTCGCCGTCAGGATGGCGGCGAGCGCCACCACGACGACGATGGTGCGGATGAAGGTCGCGAAGTCGGCGCCGATCTGCTCGACGCCGAGCTTGGCAAAGATCGCGGTGAGCGCCGCGAACAAGGCGGCGAGCAGCGCCCAGGCTTGCCATGTCGTGTGCAGATAGGCCATCGTGCGTCTCCGCTGTGGTCGATCGGGTGCGGGATCCCGGCGCTGGGTCGGGGCCGCTTCAGCACGACCGGGCCGGCGGCCATTATGGCGCCTGGCGCCGTCGGATAACAGCCTGCGAGGCAGGCACGCCACCCGCCTCTGCTTGACATTCCGTCGCTACACCGCAGAACGACGCAGTGCCGCGACGGCAAAGAGCCGCCGGCGGACGTCGTCCTGGCGAACAGTCCCCCCGATCTGCGCCTCGCGTCCGCCCCTGACCCCTCGATCGGATCGTTCCTGCATGCTCCTGGCTGACCGCACCCGGGCCGAATGGCTCGGCAATCCGAAGGCCGAGCTGATGGCCGGACTGGTCGTCGCCCTGGCCTTGATTCCCGAGGCGATCGCTTTCTCGATCATTGCCGGCGTCGACCCCAAGGTCGGGCTCTACGCCTCCTTCTCGATCGCGGTCCTGACTGCCATCGTCGGCGGCAGGCCCGGCATGATCTCGGCTGCGACCGCCGCCACCGCCGTCTTGATGGTCACCCTGGTCCGCGACTTCGGGCTGCAATACCTGCTCGCCGCCACCGTGCTCGCCGGGCTGATCCAGATCGCCGCCGGGCTCTTGAAGCTCGCCTTCGTCATGCGATTCGTCTCGCGCTCGGTGATGACCGGCTTCGTCAATGCGCTGGCCATTCTCATCTTCATGGCGCAGTTGCCCGAGCTGATCGGTGTGCCGGTGCTGACCTACGTCCTGGTCGCGGCGGCGCTGGCCATCATCTACGGCCTGCCGCTCCTGACGCGCGCCGTGCCGGCGCCGCTGGTCGCCATCATCGTGCTAACCGCCGTCGTCTACGCCACCGGCATGGACGTGCGCACCGTGGGCGACATGGGCGAGCTGCCGGACACGCTGCCGATGTTCCTCATTCCCGACATTCCGCTCACGCTCGAGACGCTGCAGATCATCCTGCCCTACTCGGTGGCGATCGCCGTGGTCGGTCTGCTCGAGAGCCTGATGACGGCGAACCTGGTCGACGAGCTCACCGACACGAGCAGCAACCGCCATCGAGAGTGCATTGGCCAGGGCGTCGCCAACACGGCCACCGGCTTCATCGGCGGCATGGCCGGCTGTGCCATGATCGGCCAGTCGATGATCAACGTGAAATCCGGCGGCCGGGCCCGGCTGTCGTCCTTCGCCGCCGGCGTCTTCCTGCTCTTCCTGATCCTCGTGCTCGGCGATTTCGTCCGCGTCATCCCGATGGCGGCGCTGGTCGCCGTGATGATCATGGTCTCGGTCGGCACCTTCTCCTGGTCGTCGATCAAGAACCTCCGCACCCACCCGAAGAGCTCGTCGGTGGTGATGGTCACCGTCGTCGTGCTGGTCGTCATGACCCACAACCTCGCCATCGGCGTGCTGGCCGGCGTGCTGCTCTCGGGTGTTTTCTTCGCCGGCAAGATCGCGCAGATCTTCCGCGTCACCTCGGAGCTCAGCGCCGACGGGCGCTCGCGCCGCTACAGCATCGAGGGCCAGCTGTTCTACGCCTCGGTCGAGGACTTCAACCGCGCCTTCGACTTCAAGGAGGCGCTCGACAAGGTCATCATCGATGTCAGCCGCGCGCATATCTGGGACATCTCGAGTGTTGCCGCGGTCGACATGGTGGTCTTGAAGTTCCGCCGCGAGGGTGCGGAGGTCGAGCTGGTCGGCATGAACGAGGCTTCCGAAACCATCGTCGACCGGCTGGCGCTCCACGACAAGCCGGGTGCGATGGACGCGCTGCAGAACCACTGATCGGGCAGGCCATGAAAAACATCACCGTGTTCATCGACGGCTCGGCTTATGCCGAGAGCGTCTGCGACCATGCCGCCTGGGCGGCGACGCGGTTGGCGATGCCGATCTCGCTGGTCCATGTGCTCGGCCGGCGCAACGAGGTGTCGAGCCAGCCCGCCGATTTGAGCGGCAGCCTCAAGCTCGGCGCCCGCTCGGATCTGCTGGAGAAGCTGGCGAAGCTGGATCAGGAGCGGGCGCAGCTCGGCCGCGAGCGAGGGCGGGCGATCCTCGACGACGCGGCTGCGCGCCTGAAGGCAGCCGCGCCCGGCATCGAGGTGGCGGTGCGGCTGCGCAACGGCGACCTGATCGCGGCCATCGGCGAGCTGGAGCCCGAGACCCGTTTCGCCATCATCGGCAAGCGGGGCGAGGCGGCGGGCTTCGCCCAGGAGCATCTGGGCTCGAACCTGGATCGCGCCGTGCGCACGATGCACCGCCCGGTGCTGATTGCCTCGCACGCCTTTCGCCCGATCAATCGATTCCTCCTGGCCTACGACGGCTCGCCCTCGACCGAGCGCGCGCTGGAGCGGCTTGCCGAAGGCTCGGTGCTGCGCGGCCTCGAATGCCATCTGCTCAGCGTCGGCGGGGCCACGCCACAAAACCGGGCGCGGCTCGAGGCGGCCGGCGGCACGCTCAAGGGCGCGGGCTTCGACGTCACCCTGCATCTGCAGAGCGGCGAGCCCGAGAAGGTCATCACCAAGGCAATGGCCGATCTCGACATCGACCTTCTGGTGCTGGGCAAGAGCGGCCACTCGCGGCTCCGCCAGCTGGCACTGGGCTCGACCACCCTCGAGCTGATTCGCACCTGCAAGAGGCCGGTCTTGATCTTCCCATGAGCGGCGGCAGCAGCCGCCGTTGCAAAAAATTGCTTGCTGAACGCTCTGAAGCGGCATTACCGTTCATTAATGAATAGTGCGCAAGCCACCCCAGAATAGAAAAAAAGGGATGAAATGACCGCGAAGCTCGTCATCGGTGTCGATGGAAGCGAAGCAGGAAATCGGGCGCTGGCTTATGCCAAGAAGCTGGCAAAGCTGATCGACTCTTGTGAGCTGATCGTCGTCTACGTCATCGAATGGTCGCCCTACTCATTCCAGACGCCGGAGGAGAACGCCGAACGGCACAAGCGCCGTGAGGAGGAGATCCACGCGGCCATGGACCGGATTGTCGAACCGGCGGTCAAGAAGCTGCAGCAGAGCGGCTTCGTCGCGCGCGGCATCGTCCGCCACGGCGACGTCGCGGAGATGATCGACATCACCGCCACCGACGAGAAGGCGGATCAGATCATCGTTGCCAGGTCAGCCGACGGCAAGTTCGCACAGCGCCTGTTCGGCACCGCCACGGTCAAATTGGTGATGAACGCGAGCGTTCCCGTGACGGTCGTCAAATAGGGTTGATCCACATGAAAAAAATCATCGTCGCCGCCCTCGCCGGGCTTCCCTTCGGCGCGACCGCTGCCCTGGCGCAGGACGCCACCGCGGCTGCCGAGCAGGTGAAAACCATCGACCAGACGGTCAACGAAGTCTTCGCCACCGTCACCGGTCCCTTCGTCAACCTGATCTTCGCGCCGCTGCCGGGCACCGAGTTCCCGTGGATCGTTCTCTGGCTGGTGGTCGCGGCGACACTCTTCACCCTCTATTTCGGCTTCATCCAGATCCGCGGCTTCGGCCATGCCATATCGCTGGTGAAGGGCGACTATTCCGACCCCCGCGACGCCGGTGAGGTCAGCCACTTCCAGGCGCTGGCGACAGCCCTTTCGGGCACTGTCGGGCTCGGCAACATTGCCGGTGTGGCGGTCGCCGTCGGCATCGGCGGGCCCGGAGCGACTTTCTGGATGATCCTCGCCGGCCTGCTCGGCATGGCATCCAAGTTCACCGAGTGCACGCTGGGCGTCAAATACCGCAACGAGTACCCGGACGGCACGGTGTCCGGTGGGCCGATGTACTACATCTCCAAGGGCTTCATCGAGCAGGGCGTGCCGGGCGGCAAGTTCCTGGCCGTGCTGTTCTCGATCTTCTGCATCCTGGGCGCGCTCGGCGGCGGCAACATGTTCCAGGCCAACCAGGCGCACGCCCAGCTGGCGGGGATCTTCGGTGACTATCCCGGCTGGATCACCGGGCTGATTTTCGCCGCCGTCGTTTTCGCGGTGATCATCGGCGGCATCAAGTCCATCGCGCGGGTGACCGAGAAGGTCGTGCCGTTCATGGGCATCCTCTACGTCACCGCCGCCGTCATCATCCTCATCGTCAACTACCAGCATATCGGCGATGCCTTCGTGCAGATCTTCGAGGGCGCCTTCACCGGTCTCGGCGTTGCCGGCGGCTTCGTCGGCGCGCTCATCCAGGGGTTCAAGCGCGCCGCCTTCTCGAACGAGGCCGGCGTCGGCTCGGCCGCGATCGCCCACTCGGCGGTGCGCACCAAGGAGCCGATCACCGAAGGCATGGTCTCGCTGCTCGAGCCGTTCATCGACACCGTCGTCATCTGCACCATGACGGCGCTGGTCATCACCATCTCAGGCCAGCTTCTCGTCGATCCCGACACCGGCCTGTTCCTGCTCGATGGCGGCATGATCGCCACCGTCGACGGCAACTCGGGCGTCGCGCTCACCTCGGCCGCCTTCGCCACCGGCTTCAGCTGGTTCCCCTACGTGCTGGGGGTCGCCGTCATCCTGTTCGCCTTCTCCACCATGATCTCCTGGTCCTATTATGGCCTGAAGGCCTGGACCTACATGTTCGGCGAGGGCTACGCCAAGGAGCTTGTCTTCAAGCTGATGTTCTGCGTCTTCGTGGTGATCGGCGCTGCCGCCAACCTGGGGCCGGTCATCGATTTCTCCGATGCCGCGATCTTCGCCATGGCCGTGGTCAACATCGCCGCACTCTACGTCCTGATGCCGATCGTCAGGCGCGAGCTGCACTCCTATCTCAGCCGCCTCAAGACCGGCGAAATCCGCAAGTTCCGGCACTAGGCGCTCCGCCGGAGCGTGTCAGCCGACGCGCTCCGGCCAGGGCCATTCGTGCTGAAAGCAAGCGATCCAGCGACGCCTCGCCCAGTGGCGGGCGTCAAGGCTGCGGCTCAGGCGGCTCCCCGCGTGGCAGACCCAGCTCGACCAGCCGCTCAATGGCCTCGGCCAAGGGCGGAATGGTGAACAGCCAGGGCTGGTAGCGCCTGACCAAAGCCAGCGTCAGCGCCGGGGAATGGGCCATGGCCTCGGCCACGAGACCGGCTGCAAGCTCCCGCCGATCGTTGGCGAGCTCGGCCACTGCCGCCACGAGAGCCGGCTTCCAATCCGCGTTCTGATCGCTGCGCGCGACATTGAGCGCCTCGAGAGAGGCATCGTAGTCGCCCAGCTGTAGCAATGCCTCGCCAACGATCAGGTGGCGCGACCAGGCAAACGGATCTGTCGGGCTCAGCCGTAGCGCCTCGCGCGCATCCGCCAGCGCACGTGTCGGCTCCTGGAACGTCGGCTGCAGCCGGGCGAACGCGAGGATCCCGAAAACCGCCGCGTTGTTCGGATTGAGCGCCCGCCCTCGCTCCAGGATGTCGATCGCCTCACGCAGCCGACCGGAGAGCGCCAGCACGAAGCCGAGGGCGACATGCGCCTCTTCGCTGCGGCTGTCGAGCTCCATCGCCCGCGATGCTGCGACGTGCGCCGCCTGCAGGCTGGCGTCTGCATCCGCCGACCGTCCGGCGATCACGTCGGCCGCATGGCTACGGGCCAGCAGCGCGTGGGCGAGAACGATCCCCGGATCCGCCTCGATGGCGCGAATGGCCAGGACCCGCGCAGCCAGGATCGACTCGGGCGTGTAGCGATAATACTCGGCGTAGGCGCGCTGAGCGAGTTCCCAGGCGGTCAGGTTCTCGGTCGGCTTCTTCCTGGCGAGCGAGCGCTCATGGGCGCTGATCTCTGGTGCCACCGCCGTGACGATCGCCTGGGTCAGCTCGTCCTGCAGGTCGAAGAGATCCGCCATGGTCCGATCCCAACGGCCGGCCCAGACATGGCTCCCGTCTGCCGCGTCGATCAGCTGCGCCGTGAGCCTGAGCCGGTCGCCGGCGCGGCGCACCGAACCTTCGACGATGTAGCGCACGCCCAGCTCCTGCGCGATCTTCCGAATATCCAGGGTCTGGCCGCGAAAGCTGAAGCTGGAATTGCGGGCGATGACGGTCAGATCGCGAAATCGGCTGAGCTCGGTGATCACGTCCTCGACGATGCCATCGGCAAGAAAGTCCTGGTCCGCATCGCGCGACATGTTGTCGAACGGCAGCACCGCGATCGACGGTCGCGCACCGGATTTGATGGTGGTTGTAGTAGCTGCGCCCTCGATCTCGACCCGCCAGACTTCCACCGGTTCCGGCAGGTTCTTCACCGCTTGCAGTCCGAGCGGTGTCAGCACCGCGTCCAGCTTGCCGCGCACCTGCTCATGGACAGCACGCGAGATGCAGAGGCCGCCAGCCGGCGCCAGGGTCTCCAGCCGCGCCGCGACGTTGACCCCATCACCCAGGATGTCGTCGCCGTCGATCACGATATCACCGAGATTGACGCCAATGCGGAAGGCGAGGCGCTGTTCTTCGGGGCCCGTCTCCCGCGCCGCCATCGACCGCTGCACCAAAATGGCAGCCCGCACCGCCGCTACCGGCGAGCCGAACTCCACAAGAAGCCCATCGCCCATGGTCTTGACGATCCGCCCGCCGGCCTCGGCCAGCGCCGGATCGATCACCTCGGCCCGCGCTGAGCGCAGCCGGACGATCACGCCTTCCTCGTCGGCCGCCATGAGGCGCGAATAGCCGACCAGATCAGCGGCGAGGATGGTGGTGAGTCTTCGGTCCACTGAGCAATCGCGTCCTGTTCTCGCGGTTTCGCGCAGAGCGACCATAGGGAAAGCTCTGACCGGCGTCGAAAGCTTTGCGGTCGATGGGGGTGCGGGTCATCTCGGCAGGCCCAGCTCGACCAGCCGCTCGGCGAGCGCAGCCAGCGGCGATGCGTCGGAGTTGGCTATGCTGATTAGCACCTCCGCGAGGGTGAGGTTCGACTTGTGAGACTGGGCCTCGCTCAGCAAAGCGGCGACGTGCTCGGTTTGGCCGGCAGCGAGCCCTGCCATGGCCGCGCTCAGCGCCGGTTTCCAGTCCGCCTTCGGGTGGGCGCGTGCGGCATTGAAGCTCTCGAGCGCCGCCTGAAAGTCCCCGAGCTGCATCTGCGCCCAGCCGATCACCCATTCATAGATCCAGGCGAACGGGTCGGTCGGACTGAGGCGCAACGCTTCGCGAGCCTCTGCCAGCGCTCGAGCTGGCTCCGGGTCGGGGAGATGAAGTCTTGCAGCGGCGAGATGCACGAGCGTGTTGGCGTTGTTTGGATTGAGCGCGCGCCCGACCTCCAGCACCTTGATCGCCCGGTCGTGCTGTCCCGAAATGCTGAGGGCGAAGCCGAGCGCGGCATGCGCCGCGTCGCTGCGGCTGTCGAGCTCGATCGCGCGTTCCGCCGCCGCGCGTGCCAGCCGAAGACTCTCGGCAGCATCATCGGACCTGCCGGACATCGCGTCAGCGGTATGAACACGGGCCAGGAGGGCATGCGCAAGAACGATGTCGGGGTCAGCCTCGATGGCCTGCGTGGCGAATGTCTTCGCCGCGGCGATCCCTTCCGCCGTGTATTGGAAATACTCGGAATAGGCGCGCTGCGTGAGCTCCCAGGCGGTCAGGCTCTCGGTCGGCTTCTTCCGGGCGAGCGTGCGCTCGTGCGCGCTGATCTCGGGCGCCACCGCCGTGACGATCGCCTGGGTCAGCTCGTCCTGCAGGTCGAACAGGTCGGCCATCGTCCGGTCCCAGCGCCCGGCCCAGAGGTGGCTGCCATCCGCTGCGTCGATCAGCTGTGCTGTGAGCCGCAAGCGATCTCCGGAGCGGCGGACAGAGCCCTCGACGACGTAGCGCACGCCCAGCTCTCTGCGCGATCTTGCGCATGTCGATGGCTCGGCCGCGAAAGCTGAAGCTGGAGTTGCGGGCGATCACGGTGAGATCGCGGAAGCGGCCGAGCTCGGTGATCACGTCCTCGACGATGCCGTCGGCGAGGAAATCCTGGTCCGCGTCGCGCGACATGTTGTCGAAGGGCAGGACGGCGATCGAGGGCCGCGCGCCGGCGCTTGACGGTGCGCTGTCGGCTCGACGCCCTCGACCTCGACCCGCCAGACCTCGACCGGCTCCGGCAGGTTCTTCACCGGCTGCGGCCCGAGCGGCGTCAGCACCGCGTCCAGCTTGCCGCGCACCTGGTCGTGCACGGCACGCGAGATGCAGAGACCGCCCGCCGGCGCCAGGGTCTCGAGCCGGGCCGCGACGTTGACCCCGTCACCCAGGATGTCGTCGCCGTCGATCACGATGTCGCCGAGATTGACGCCGATGCGGAAGGTGAGGCGCTGCTCTTCGGGGCCGGTCTCCCGCGCCGCCATCGCCCGCTGCACCAGCAGCGCCGCCCGCACCGCCGCCACCGGCGAGCCGAACTCGACCAGGAGCCCGTCGCCCATGGTCTTGACGATCCGCCCGCCGGCCTCGGCCAACGCCGGGTCGATCACCTCGGCCCGCGCCGCGCGCAGCCGGCGCGATGACGCCCTCCTCGTCGGCCGCCATCAGGCGCGAGTAGCCGACGAGGTCGGCGGCGAGTATCGTCGTGAGGCGGCGTTCCACTCGGTGGTCCGATCTCGTTTCGAGCTCCAGCGCACTACCCATAGGGAACAAGGCAGGGCGGCGGAAGGCAACTCGGCCAACTGTCGCCCTGATCGACTGGCGTCACAACTGGCTGGTGCTGGTAGGATGTACCTATCAGGCGGCCTCGAATGGGCCCAAAAAGGAGAGAACCGATGCAGCGCCGCACGCTTTGCGCCCTTCTTTCGGCCACGACGGCACTGGGCCTGGCCCTGGGCGCTGCCGTGGCGCGCACGCCTTATCCGGAAGCGACCGTGCTCTATCACGGCAACACGACCGTGCTCGGGCAGGAGATCGCCTATCCGCCCGGCGCACCGGAGATCACCGGGAGCATCGTCACCATGGTGCCCGGCCAGTCGACCGGCTGGCACGAGCACGACGCCCCGCTCTTCGCCTATATGCTCGAAGGCGAGCTGACCGTGGACTACGGCCCGGCGGGAAAGCGCCGCTACGTCGCCGGCGACGCGCTGCTCGAGGCGATCGACGTGGCGCATGACGGCACCAATACCGGCAGCACCACGACTCGCATTCTGGTGGTTTTCATCGGCGCCGACGGGGTGGCCAACACGACGTCGCTGGACG
The DNA here is from genome assembly GCA_963700945.1 of uncultured Alphaproteobacteria bacterium. GTDB lineage: Bacteria > Pseudomonadota > Alphaproteobacteria > Geminicoccales > Geminicoccaceae > SLRI01. The sequence goes on along the minus strand of CAVOZQ010000022.1, from coordinate 70,000 downwards.
CGCCGAACTAGCGGACCACTCTGGCCGCGTCGTGCAGGGTCGGCGGGGCCGCCCGGCGCGACGCGAGGCGGCAACGGCCAGCAAGTCGTTGGTGAAGGCTCGATGCCCGGCCAGGGATTGCTGGCCGCTCGGGCGGGCCACTCGTGGTCCCTCAGCCAACACCCCCTAGACAGGATGGCCAAACCCTAGCACGTTGCTTGCATGGCTTTGTCAGTGGACAGGTCTGGGATCTGTCGGTTGCCCGCCGGTTCGTGCGCGACGGTGGGCCGCCGACCAACAATCGGAAGGATGAAGGCATGGGTGAGTTGCGGGATCTGGCGTTCTCGATGCTCAAGCGGCGCGGGCTGCTCGGCATGGGGGCGGTGGCCGGCGGGGCTGCCGGACTGGCCGGCGGGGTCGCCGGACTGATGGCGCCAAAGGCAGCACATGCCCAATCCATCGACACCTCGACCTCCAAGCTGCAGCAGGTGCTGGACCGCGGCTACCTGATCGTCGGCACCGGCAGCACCAACCCGCCCTGGCATTTCGAGGACGAGACCGGCACCCTGGTCGGCATGGACATCGACATGGCGCAGCTGATCGCCAAGGGCCTGTTCGAGGATCCCGAGAAGGTCGAGTTCGTGCTGCAGGGCTCGGACGCCCGCATTCCCGAGCCTGGTCACCGACCAGGTCGACGTCATCTGCCAGTGGATGACGATCACGCCTGGCCGGGCGCAGCAGGTCGCGTTCACCGTTCCCTACTACCGCGAGGGCGTCGGCCTCCTGGTGATGGCCGACGGGCGCCAAGTACACCACGTTCGACGAGCATTCTCGCCGCCGGCAGCGACGCGAAGGTCGGCGCCATGCAGAACGTCTTCATCGAGGACTGGGTGCACATGGCGCTGCCCGAGGCCATCGGTCGACCAGTTCGACAGCCCGGACACGACGCTCCAGGCGCTGAACGCCCGACGGGTCGACGCCTATCTCGCCGACCAGTCGGCGATCCGCTGGCTGATGCAGACGACGCCCGACCGCTACGTCAACCTGGACTACGGCTGGCTGCCGAACTCCTACGCCTCGGCGGTCCGCCAGGGCGACCGATCTGGCTGAACTGGGTCAACACCGTCTACCGCGAAGCCATGCTCGGCGTCGACTTCGACGTCATGCAGGCATCCTACAAGAAGTGGTTCGGCATCGACGTGCCGACCCCGTTGGTGGGCTTCCCGCAGGAATTCTCCTGATCCCTGCGGCGGCGGCTGCGGCTGAGGCCAGGGCGCCGCGTATGATCGCCTACAACTTCAACTGGGACGTCATCTGGCGCAACTGGGATGCGTTCCTCGGCGCCCTGGCGCTCGGCCTCGGCCTCGCGATCGTGTCGCTTGCTGATGGGCACGATCGTCGGCCTGGCCTGGCCTATGCGCGGCTCTCGCAGCACTGGTGGCTGGCCAAGCCGGCCTGGGTCTATGTCGAGTTCATCCGCAACACGCCGTTGTTGCTCTTGATCTTCTTCGTCTATTTCGGCCTGCCGAAGCTCGGCATCTACAACCTCGACAAGATCCAGTCGTTCATCCTCACGCTCTCGGCCTATGCCGGCGGCCTATATGTGCGAGGTGTTCAGGTCCGGCCTCGCGTCCATGCCGCGCGCCTACGGCGAGGCTGCCAAGGCGATCGGCCTGACGCCCGTGGCAGCGGCAGCGCTACGTCGTCCTGCCGGTGATGTTCCGCATCACCCTGCCGGCGGTCTCCAACAACCTGATCTCGCTGTTCAAGGACACCTCGCTGGCCGCCGCCATCGCCGTGCCGGAGCTGACCTTCACCGCGCGGCAGATCAACGCCAACACCTACCGCGTCATCGAATGCTGGCTCACCGCCAGCGCGCTCTATCTGGTGACGGCCTACGCGATCGCCATAGCGCTCCGGCAGGTCGAGAAGCGCTACGCGGTGATCCGCTGAGATGGCAGCTGGAGCGCGGCACGTTCCTCTACGAAGCCTGGACGGCGCGCTGGTCGCTGCTCGAAGGGCTCATGGTCACCCTCTCCAGCTCGGCCATGACGATCATCATCGGCACGATCCTGGGCTTCGCGGTCGGGCTCGTGCTGACCTACGGCTTCTTGCCGTTGCGCCTGCTCGCCCGGCTCTATGTCGACGTGATGCGCGGCATTCCCGTGCTGGTCCTGATCCTCTTCACCTATTACGGCCTCGCCATCTTCAAGCTCGGGGTGAAGCCCTACTGGGCCGGGGTCATCGCCCTCTCGCTCTTCTGCGTCGTCGCATGTCGCGGAGAACGTGCGCGGCGCCGTGCAGTCGATCCCGCAGGGCCAGACGAGGCCGGCAAGGCGATCGGCATGCGCTTCGGCCAATGGCTGCGCTACATCATCCTGCCGCAGGCGGTCCGCCGGGTGCTGCCGCCCTGGGTCAATACGGCGCTCGAGATCGTCAAGGGCACGACGCTGCTCTCGGTGATCGGCGTGGTCGAGCTGCTGCTCGCCAACCAGCAGGCGATCGCCCGCAACTACATGATCCTGCAGTTCTACATGGCGGCGACCATCATCTACATCATCATCAACTTTCTCGATCGCCCAGGCCGCGGCGGCGCTGGAGCGGCGCTACGCCTATCTGCGCTACTGATCCCGCCCGACGGAGCGACCGATGGTCCTGCTGAGCGCCCGCGACATCCACAAGAAGTACGACGAGACCGAGGTGCTCAAGGGCATCGACCTCGACATCGACCAGAGCGAGGTGGTGGCGCTGATCGGCGCCTCCGGCTCGGGCAAGACGACGTTTCTGCGCTGCATCAACCTGCTCGAGGAGTATCACCAGGGCCGCGATCGAGCTCGACGGCGAGTCGATCGGCTACGCCATGAACGGCCGCGCGGCGCAAGCTCGGCGAGCGGCAGATCTCCGCCCAGCGCGCGCCGCATCGGCATGGTCTTCCAGAGCTTCAATCTCTTCCCGCACATGACCGCCGAAGCCAACGTCATGCTCGGCCTGACCAAGGTGCGCGGCCTGTCCGATGCCGAGGCCGAGGAGCGCGCCCGGCACTGGCTCGACCGGGTCGGCCTCGCCGACCGGCGCGCAGCACTATCCCTACCAGCTCTCGGGCGGCCAGCAGCAGCGGGTCGCCATCGCCCGCGCCGTCGCCATGGAGCCGCGGCTGATGCTCTTCGACGAGGTCACCTCGGCCCTCGATCCGGAGCTGGTCGCCGAGGTGCTGGCGGTGATGCAGGACCTGGCGAAGGAGCGGCATGACCATGGTGGTCGTCAGCCACGAGATGCTCTTCGTGCGCGATGTCGCCACCCGCGTGGTCTTCATGGACGGCGGCCTGGTCGCCCAGTCCGGCACCGCCCGACGAGGTCCTGCACAACCCCGAGACCGAGCGCCTGCGCAGCTTCCTCGGCCGCTTCCACGGCCTGTTCGGCACGCCCGAGTAGGCCCGAGGTCGGCAGCCGGTAGCGGAACGGAGCGCAGCGGCAGGCTAGGCTCGCCCGGCGTCGGCAACCTCCGGCGGCCAAACGACCTCGAAGCGCTCGAAGACGGTTTCGATGTCATCGCTGAAGGCGAAGCCTTGCGCCTTGGCCTGGCGAGCGAAGCCGTCGCAATGATCGGCGAGCCACAACTCTCGGGTCCGCGCACCTTCGCCCTCGTCCCAGGCAAACGCCTCGTCGATGCTGTGCAGCGGACCGAGCCGAACGTCCCTCGTTCGCCAGATCGCCTTTGGGTAGCCGCGTCCATCGACGACGACCGCGTAGTCGCCCACCGCCGGCCGAGGGCTGCCGGAACCATAGTCACGCTCCAGGCTGGTAGTCGCCCGCTTGCGCCCCTCCAGCAGGAGTGCCAGCAACATGTCGGCGAGCTCGGGGCTGTCGCCGAACGAGACGGTGTCGTAGCGACCGTCTGCGTCCGACGCTTCGGTGTAGGCGCGCCAATAGCGCGCGATATCCGGTGCCAGCTCTTTCTCGACCGCATGGTTGTGGATCGCCACGCCTGCGACAACCAGCTCGCGGCGCTGCAGCACCTTGAAGCCTCTCGACCGAAAGGCACCGAGCGCCGTCTCGCTCGCCTCGGCGAAAATGCGCGCGAGCCCCCACGCTCTCGCCTGGTCGTCGAGGGCGTCCAGCAGTCTGCCGGCAAGGCCGTGTCCGGCTGCCGCGGGTGAGCAGTAGAGGTGGTCGATGTGCCCGTCCGGCTCGATGTCGGCATAGGCGACCGGCCGGTCCGACGACGCCGCATCGACGGCGACGATGCAGCAGCGCCCGTCCTCGGCCCGCCTGCGGTAGACCGCCGGCGCTGGCGCCAATCCCGCCCAGACAGCGACCTGCGCCGCACTGTAGTCGCGGCAGCCCAATTCCGTCACGGCTGCCCGAAAGATGCCTGGAAGATGGGTTTCGTCAGCCTGGCGAAAGTGGCGGAGCATCCATTCGCTCATGGAGCCGGTCTTTGCCGATAGAATCGAGGCTGGCGCACCCAACGGGATGCAACTGGGAACTGCTATGTGATTGTTGCGGCTTTTGATTTGGGACATCGTTGTTGTACGCGCGGCCCCGACGCCAGGCGCCTGGCGGCATGCCGACGAATTTCTTGAAGGCGCGATTGAAGGCGGCCTCCGATTCGTAGCCGACTTCGGCTCCGGCTTGCGCGATGCTCACGCCGGGACTCTCCAGACGTCGCGCTGCCAGTTGCATGCGCCAGCGCCCGACATATTGCATGGGCGAGACGCCGACAAAATGCGTGAACCGGTCGGCAAACACCGATCGGGAAAGCCCAACCTCGCGCGCGAGCTGTTCGAGCGCCCAGTCCTTGGCAGGATGTCCATGGATCAGACGGAGCGCATGACCGACTTGAGTGTCCTTCAGGCCAGACAGCCATCCGCGCAACTCTTCCGGCAGGCCGTCAACATACTGGCGCATGACCTCGACGAACATCAGTTCGGCCAGTTTCGCCAGCACGGTCTCACCGCCCGCGCGCCGGATTTCCGACTCCGATGCCGCCTGCCGTCCGAGAAGTGCCAGCCAGCCCTGACCGCTGGCCGTGCCGCGCGCATGCAGAACCCGGGGTAGCGAATCAAAGAACGGATTGAAGGGGCGCGTGTCGCAGCCGAGATAGCCGCAGACGAAGTGGCATGTGTTGGAGCCGGCGCCCTGGTTGACGACATAGGGCAGTTCCCGGTCGCGCGGATAACGATAGACCGCCAGATTGGGTTCCGCGCGCATGCCCCGGGTCGAGCAGAGGGTATGGCGGGCGTCCTTGGGGAAGGCTATGACATCGCCCGCATGGAGCCTGACGGATTCCAGATTGCCGTCGGTCAGTTCAGCCCAGCATGACCCTTCCAGCAGAGTGTGGAAGCAGAAGACATGGTTCGCGCCCGGCATGACCTTGCGCGCGAAGATCGAGACTTCGGGTGTCTCTGCGACCCAGGGCGGATGGAACGTGTTGTCGAAGAAGATCGCGCCAGTCAGGCGGACGGCTGCGAGTACGTCTGAGAGAACATCCATCGCATTGTGCTCTCGCTGAAAGGATCAATCACGACGCACGAACGACCAGTTCTGTCGGAACATTCAGATCATCAACAATTCATTCATACACGAAAACGTGCGCTTTCGGAACCGTCGAGCCTTCTCGGACACATTCGGACAATCGGGCAATAGAACCGGATGATCGGGCATTTCCCGCGGCCCGGTCGCGACCTACCCTCTTGAGCCTGGCCGCTCGGTCAACGGGTGTCGGGTTCAACCGGGGAGGACATCATGAACAGCGAAGCAATCGGCAGCTTCGAGCAGAGCCTTCGTGGCACGCTGGTCGGCTGCAGCCACGCCGAGTACGACGAGGCCCGCAGACTTTACAATGGCATGATCGACAAACGGCCCGTTCTGATCGCGCGCTGCGCCGACGTGGCTGACGTCATCACCGCGGTGAATTTCGGGCGCGAGGAAAGTCTGCCGATCGCCATCCGCGGCGGCGGTCACAATGGACCGGGGTTCGCCAGCGTCGATGACGGGCTGGTGATCGACTTGTCAATGATCAAGGGCGTGCGTGTCGATCCGGCCGACCGCACGGCGCGGGTTGGCGCCGGCTGCACCCAGGGCGACATGGATCACGCGACCGCCGCATTCGGTCTTGCCGTACCTGCCGGCATCATCTCTACGACTGGCGTCGCCGGTCTGACCCTCAGCGGCGGACATGGCTACCTGTCGAGGAAATATGGCCTGACGATCGACAACCTTCTGGAAGCCGATGTCGTGCTTGCCGACGGAAGCTTCGTGGTCGCCAGCAAGGACAGGAACCCGGACCTCTTCTGGGCCCTGCGTGGCGGCGGCGGCAATTTCGGGGTTGTCACAAGCTTTCTCCTCCAGTGCCAGCCGGTCGGCATGGTTTTCGCCGGCCCAATCGCTTGGGATCAAAAACATGCCGAGGCCATCCTCAAGCTCTATCGCGATTTCCTGCCAAGTGCGCCGGAAGAGCTCGGCGCCTTTGTCGGTTTGAAGAAGATCCCCTCGTCTGCACCCTTTCAGCAGGAACTCTGGGGGCAGCGCATCTGCCTGCTCATGTCCTGCTACGCCGGCACGGAAGCCGAGGGCAGAGCGGCGCTGGCGCCGCTCATCGCCGCACTTCCCGCGCCGCATTTCGACTGGAGGGGGACCATGCCCTATCCAGCTGTTCAAAGCATGTTCGACGGGCTCTACCCGAAGGGAATGCAATGGTATTGGAAGGGTGACTTCGTGAAGTCGCTGCCCGATGTGGCCATCGCCGCCCATATCGAGCACGCGGCAAAGACGCCGAGCGAGATGTCGCTAATGCATCTCTATCCGATCGATGGCGCCGTGCATCGCGTCGGCAAGACCGAGACCGCCTGGAATTGCCGCGACGCGACCTGGTCGATGGTCATCGCGGGGATCGATCCCAATCCGCAGATGGCGGCGTCCCTGACACGCTGGGCCAGGGCCTATTGGGAAGGGGTGCATCCTTTCAATGAAGGCGGAGCCTATCCGAATTTCATGATGGACGACGAGGGTGAAGCGCGCCTCAAGGCGACCTACGGCGACAACTACACGCGGCTCGCCACGCTGAAAAAGAAGTTCGACCCAGGCAATCTCTTCCGTGTGAACCAGAACATCCGGCCTGCCGCCTAGCTGCGGAACACTCTCCGGCGTCGGCACTCCTGAGACGATTGTGCCGACGTGAGTCGTCTGATGGAGAAGCACAGGTCGCCGCCGGCGTGGCACTGACTTGATTACTTCATCATGGCCTCCTGATGGCGAGTTCCGGGTCAGGTACATTTCTCTGACAGAGCGCCAGCAGAAGCGAGGGGGCGCCTTACGGGATATGCCGCCAGTTCACGGCGGTTCCCGGCCATCGGATTGAGGTCGATGTGAAGTTCCTGAGAATAAAATGAAAATGTGGCAAACGGATAACGCGCGACAGGCATGCAGCCATTGGCAATTCTAACTGTAACCGCGCCCTCAAGCGCCATGGCCGCCACACTGAGGCCAAACAGTGCCGAGTCTTGTTCCGGCTCACATTTGAATTGAGCTGTGGAAAGCGATTGTCGAAGCTGGCGCGCCCGACAGGATTCGAACCTGTGACCCCCAGATTAGGAATCTGGTGCTCTATCCTGCTGAGCTACGGGCGCGCACAGGCAGGGATATACCAGCGGTGGCGGGCCGGGGACAACTCCTGATGCTCGGTTGGCGCGCGCGAGGGTTGAGGCTGCACTCTGGCACCCGATCGGCCTATGCTGGCAGCCGTCTCGAGCGTGGAGTGCCCATGAAGCAGAGCTCGCCTCGGCTTTTCGCATTTGTTTGGCCGGTCTTGCTGCTCGTCTTGGCGAGCGTGGCCGTAATCGTCTCCGGCCCGACGGTGCTGGCGGCGCCGCCTGACGGCGCGGAGCTCGAGCTCGCGGCTGCCGGCGATGCGGCGATCGGCAGCGTCGGCCCCTCGGTCGAGCTCCGGCTCGCCGATGGCGGCGTCCTGGTCCTGGCCTCGATCGTGGTGCCGGATGCCACGGCTGACGCGGCGCGCGCGGCACTTGCTGCGCTGCTCGACCGGGGCTCGGTGACCGTCGAGGCGATGGGGCCGGGAGATCGCTATGGCCGCCTGCCGGCCCAGGCGTCGGCGCCGGACGGACGCTCGCTGCAGGAAGGCCTGCTCGAAAACGGGCTGGCACTGGTCCAGCCGCTGCCCGGCGCCGACGATGCCGTGCTCGCGCGGCTGCTCGCGGCGGAAACGCGCGCCGAGCGCGACGGGCGCGGGATCTGGCGGGAACCGGCGGCCGTCGTCGTCGACAGCGCGGTCGAGACGGCGGCCCTGGCGCTCGGCCGCTTCGTGCTGCTCGACGGCCGCGTCTTGCAGGCGAGCGAGCAGCAGCGCTATCTCTACTTGAACTTCGGGACCGACTGGCGCACCGACACGACGGCGCGGATCGACAAGGACACGCTGCGTGCCATGCAGCAAGCCGGCTTCGATCCGTCGGCGCTGGAAGGCCGGCGGGTTCGCTTGCGGGGAACCTTGTTCGCCGAGAATGGTCCGATGATCGAGCTTTGGACGCACCAGGGGATCGAGATTCTGCCGTGACGAGCCTCAAGACCACGCTTCTCGCCTGCGCCCTCGCCGGTGCGCTGGCTGTCACCTCGGGCTGCACCACGGCGCCGGCCGGCGGCGGGCCGATTCTGGCTGCGGGCTCGGTCGAGGACGATGTGCGCACCGGCCGCGAGGCGCACCCGCAGATTTTGGCCCAGTACGGCGGCAGCGTCGACGATCCGGCACTCGAGCGCTACGTGCAGGGCGTCGGCAACCGGCTCGAGGCCGTCTCCGAGCTGAGCGAGCTCGATTTCACCTTCACCGTCCTGGACAGCGAGATCGTCAACGCCTTCGCGCTGCCCGGCGGCTATGTCTATGTCAGCCGGGGGCTCCTGGCGCTGGCGGAGGACGAGGCCGAGCTCGCCGGTGTCATTGGCCACGAGATCGGCCACGTCACCGCCCGGCACAGCGCCGCCCGGCAGACGGCGGGCGGGCTGCTCACCGGCGGGCTGGGCGTGCTCGGCACGCTGGCCGGCGCCTATCTCGGCGGCGAGCAGGGCGCGCAGCTCCTGGGCCAGCTCGGCCAGCAGGCCGGCTACGGCCTCACCCAGACCTACTCGCGCAGCCAGGAGTTCGAGGCCGACCAGCTCGGCGTGCGCTATCTCGGCCGCGCCGGCTACGACACGACGGCCATGGCCGACTTCCTCGAGGCGCTGCAGACCAGCGCCGAGCTGCAGGCCAAGATCGCCGGCACCACGCTCGAGCGCAGCACGATCGACAATTTCTTCTCCAGCCATCCCTACACGCCGGACCGCGTCGACGAGGCACGCGACCTGGCCGATCGCCCAGGGCGGCACCGGCGGCGAGCGCAACCCGGACGCACTGCTCGACGCCATCGACGGCATGATCTACGGGCCGAGCCCGGCGCAGGGCTTCATCATGGGCCAGCGCTTTGCCCATCCGGAGCTGCGCCTCGCATTCGCCTATCCGCAGGGCTACGAGCTGAGCAATCAGCCGCAGGCGGTGATCGGCCGCCGCGACAACCGGCTGATCATCTTCGATATCGGCGATGCCGATGGCGCCGGCGGCCCGCGCCAGTATCTGGAGCGCGTCTGGCTCAAGGACGCCAGGCTGCAGAACGTCCGCACCTTCCGCACCGCGGGCGGCCTCGACGCAGCGGTCGGCTATGCCCAGGTGCAGCTCTCCGGCCGCCCCGCCGAGGGTGGCTTCGTCGTGCTGCAGGGGCCCGGCAAGACGCTCTATCGCTTTGCCCTGCTCACTGGAAGATTCGGCGATGCCGAGGAGCGCGACCTCATGGCCACCGCCAACAGCTTCGAGCAGCTCTCGGCTGCCGAGGCTGCCGAGCTCAAGCCGCAGCGTGTCCGGCTCGTAACGGTCCGCGAAGGCGACACGGTCGATACGTTTGCGCGGCAGATGGACGTCGACGCCTTGCCGCGCGAGACCTTCATCACCTTGAACGGACTGGATCGCGGCCAGGTTTTGGTGCCAGGTGAACGGGTGAAGATCGTCGCTCGGGACTGAAGGCCACCGCTTTCGGCGGGACAGCCTCAGCTCTTGGCGTCGGCAGCACGGCGCAGCGCCTGCGCGGTGGCTTTGTCGGCCGGGACAAACGCTTCGATCGCGAGTCGGCGAGGGTGAGGTCGAGTGGCGTGCCGAATACCGTGGAGAGCGAACTCGCCGAACGATGTCCGCAGTCGAATTGGCACGGCAACGCCGCCCAGATCGTCATGCGGGGCAGACCGCCGGGAGACGCCATGGTGCCCGGTCCGTCACGGTGCGACTCAGGTCGATGGTCGTGGCGTCGAGCTTGCTCGGCGCGAGCAGCAGCGTCGCCATTCCGGGTCGCCGAATCGGCGCGCCGTGGCGTCGCTGCCTGTCTTGGCTCGAGGCACGCTGCCCCGTTGCTGCCGCAGACGGTCGAGCTTGCCGTCGCGAGCCAATGATCTCAAAGGTAATCGACGCTCGGCGCTGACCCGCGCGACCTCGTGCGACTACCCCATCGACGAAGATCATCGTGCCGAACCTCGTCCCTTCGCCATTGGTGCGGCAGGCTCTGCTGTGCGACGCCTCGAGTAGCGGTGTGCGGCTGATCGGCTGGGCTCCAACGTGGGCGTTGCGGCGCTGCCGCCCGGCACTCCGCGGCGGTCAGCGCGCCGGCCGGTTCGCCGCCACGTCCGCCAGTGCCGCCGCGCGCAGCAGCATCGCATCGACTGCGCCAGCGACCACGGTAAAGCCGGCGGCGAACAGCTCGGGCGTGGCCCGCATCGCGGAGGGCACCGTGCCCAGCGGCTTGCCGCTGGCCCGCAGGTCGGCCTCGCACTTGAGGACCAGCGCCTTGACGTCGGGGTGGTCGAGCTGGCCCAGCCTGCCGATGGAGCCCGCCATGTCGTTGATCCCGATGAATGGCACGTCGATACCGTCGACAGCGGCGATGGCGGCAGCGTTGGCGGCGGCCTGGGCACTTTCCAGCTGACCCATGATCAAGAGCGCGTCGTTCCACGTCTCGACGTAGTCTGCGGCCTTGCCCCAGCGGGTGCAGCGCTGCGAGGCCGCCGCATAGCCACGCGTGCCGGCCGGCGGATAGCGGCAGGCGGCGACCGCGGCGCGGGCCGCCTCGGCGTCCTCCAACATCGGGATCATCACCGACGTGGCGCCGGCATCGAGGATGCGCTTGAGATAGACCGGGTCGTTCCAGGGCACGCGAACCACGAGCGCGCAGCCGGCAGCCTCGGTGGCGCGCATCACGTCCTGTGCCATGGCGATGCTGCCCGGGCCATGCTCCTGGTCGAGCACCAGGAAGTCGTAGCCGGCATGCGCCAGCAGCTCGGCGACGTTGGCATCGGCAAGCGCGAGCCAGGCGCCGTAGACCGGCTCGCCCGAGCGGATGCGCGTCTTGAGGGGGCGGATGGGCACAAGCTGTCCTTTCATGGCGGGGCGATGGCCGAGGCCACTATCGCCCCGGGAGCACCGCCTGAATAGCGCCGGCGCGCGCGCGCCGCGCCCCCGAATCGTCCGCGTGGCGGTGGAGCAGGGGCTGATAATGCACGATGCCGATGTGGTATGGCAAAAAGCACGCAAGCAAAAACACCGTCCTGTCTTCCCTTCGCCTATTGACCCGCTCCCGACGATCCATAAACTCAACACTGTCGGAAGAAGAACGACTCCAAAACCGGCGCCTGCCCAGCCACGGTTCGATGCCGAGAGCGCGGAACCGTCGCTTCGTGTCAATTCTTTCAGTTTTCAAGTCGAGCCAGCGCGACGACTATGGTTTGCGTCATTTTGACAAAGCATGCCGAACTTTAACTTTAAATGCTGCGGCCCGGTGTTACCTTGCCAGCAAGGATGGCCTCGCGTATGTAGAAATTATGCGACAGTCTCTGCAACTTCCCCGTGAGTGGGCGCCGGCTCGTCGCCGCCGGCATCCGGTCGCCTCACGGACGGCTCGGGCAACCTGAAAGGGATTTCTTGGATGCAGGCTGATAACATCGATTTCGCCGCTCTAATCGAGAACGACCGGATCGAACGTCAGCGCCAGGAATGGCAGGGCACCTTTCTCGACTATCTGGAGCTCGTCAAAGAGCAGCCGCATCTAGCCGACCTCGCCCATCGCCGCATGTACCACATGATGATCGGGCAGGGCGTGTCCGAGCTCGATCTCGAGTCCGACCCGCGCGCCAAGCGGGTGTTCGGCGACGAGCCGGTCAAGGTCTACAATTTCTTCAAGAACGAGTTCTTCGGCATGGAGCGCACGCTCGAGAAGATCGTCCGCTACTTCCATTCCGCCGCGATGGGCGGCGAGGAAGCCCGCCAGGTGCTCTACTTCATGGGCCCGGTCGGCTCCGGCAAGTCTAGCCTGGTCGAACGGCTCAAGCGCGGCCTGGAGATCGCTCGATCCGATCTACGTCATCGACGGCTCGCCCAACTACTGCAACCCGCTCTGCCTCATGCCGCGTCACCTGCGCCCGGCCTTCGAGGACATGCTCGGCGTCAAGATCGAGGGTGACATCGACCCGATCACCCGCCACCGCCTGCTCACCGAGTACAACGGCGAGTACGAGCGGATGCCGATCAAGACCGTGTCATTCTCGATTCGTGCCAGGCGGGGCATCGGCGTCGTGCCGCCGGTCGACCCGAACAACCAGGACACCTCGGTGCTGATCGGCTCGGAGGACATCTCCAAGCTCGACCGGTTCTCCGAGGGCGATCCGCGGGTCCTCGAGCTCTAACGGCGCCTTCAACGTCGGCAATCGCGGCATGGTCGAGTTCATCGAGGTCTTCAAGAACGAGACCGAGTACCTGCACACCATGATCACCGCGACGCAGGAGAAGATCGTCCCGGCGCCCGGGCCGGCACGGCACGATCTACGTCGACAGCTGCATCGTCGCGCACTCGAACGAGGCCGAATGGCAGAAGTTCAAGGCCGACCACACCAACGAGGCGATCCTCGACCGCATCGTCGTCGTCAAGGTGCCCTACAATCTTCGCCTCAGCGAGGAGGTGAAGATCTACAAGAAGTTCCTCGACCGCTCGAAGTTCGAGGCCAAGATCGCGCCGCACACCCTCGAGATCGCATCGATGTTCGCGATCCTGTCGCGGCTCGAGCCGTCGGCCAAGTGCGACTCTGATGACCAAGCTCAAGATCTACAACGGCGAGGAGGTGCTCGAGAAGGGCCGGCCGAAGAAGCTCGACCGTGCACGGAACTCGAAGGACGACACCAAGCGCGAGGGCCTGTTCGGCATCTCCACCCGCTTCATCATGAAGGCGCTGGATCACGCGCTGGCCCAGAATGACGACACGATCCACCCGATCAATGTCCGCGAAGCCTGATCGGCATGGTCAAGGAAGCCGACCTCGCCGACGACGTGCGCAAGCACTACCTCGAGTTCCTCCAGGACACCCTGCACAAGGCGTATCTGGAGATGCTCGAGAAGGACATCACCAAGGCCTTCGTCTTCTCCTTCAAGGGCCAGGCCGAGACGCTGTTCCACAACTATCTCGACCATGCCGAGGCCTACGTCACCAAGACCAAGGTCAAGGACCCGGCGACCAAGGACGAGATGCAGCCCGACGAGGGCTTCCTCAAGTCGATCGAGGAGCAGATCGCCATCATCGGCCCGGCCGCCGACGGCTTCCGCCAGGAGGTGATCGCCTATCTCTGGGCGGCGACCCGGCGGGGCGAGAAGGTCGACTACGAGAGCTACGAGCCGCTGAAGGAGGCGATCGAGAAGAAGCTGATGAACTCGGTGCGCGACATCAGCCGGATCATCACCAAGGCCAGGACCCGCGACGACGAGCAGCGGCAGAAGTACGACTCCATGGTCGAGAACCTGATCGGCCAGGGCTACACCGAGGACAGCATCGACACGATCCTCAAGTATGCCGCCAACCACCTCTGGAAGGATTGAGAAAGGCGCCGCGAGGGGCCACCTCTTGACGCATGACGGTATTTCGCCCCTACGCGCAAGGTGATGCGCTCCGTTCGGATCGCAGCGCCGGCGACCGCAAGCGGCACCGGGACAAGCTGCGCCGCTCGATTCGCGACAACATCGCCGACATCATCGCCGAGGAGAGCATCATCGGTCGCGACCGCGACCGCGTGGTCAAGGTGCCGATCCGCGGCATCAAGGAATACCGCTTCGTCTTCGGCGACAACGAGGGCGGCGTCGGGCACCGGCGACGGTGACACCGAGCCCGGCCAGGTCGTCGGCAAGGCGGGCAGAAGCCGGCGCAGGGGCAGGGCCAGGGGCCCGGCGGCAACGAGCCGGGCGCAGGACATCTACGAGACCGAGATCACCCTGGACGAGCTGGTCGACATCATGTTCGAGGACCTCGAGCTGCCGGACATGGAGCGCAAGATCCTGAAGGAGGCGCTGGCCGAGCGGGTCGTCGAAGCGGCTCGGCTACCGCAAGCAGGGAGTGCGCGTCGCATCTCGACCGCAAGCGCACGGCCAAGGCAGCGGATCAAGCGGCAGATCGCCAGGGGCGTCACCTCGGCGCTGCAGGCCGACGAGCCCGGGCGCGAGGCAGACGAGCCGGCAAGCCCGGCCGAGCGCTTCCCGTTCAACAAGTCCGATCTCACCTACCGCCGGCTCCGTGTCGACACGCGCGAGGAATCCAACGCCGTCGTGGTCTGCATCATGGACACCTCGGGCTCGATGGATCGGCTGAAGAAGTATCTGGCACGGAGCTTCTTCTTTCTCCTCTACCAGTTCGTCTGCACCAAGTACCAGAACACCGAACTGGTCTTCATCGGCCACCACACCCAGGCCAAGGAGGTCACCGAGGACGAGTTCTTCCACAAAGGCGAGAGCGGCGGCACCCTGATCTCGTCCGGCTACAACAAGGCCCTGGAGATCATCCAGGATCGCTTCCACCCGGCGCATTGGAACGTCTACGCCTTCCATTGCTCGGACGGCGACAACTTCGATTCGCGACAACGCCGAGGCGATGAAGGCGGCGACCGAGCTCTGCGAGACCTGCAACCTCTTCGGCTACGGCGAGATCAAGCCGATGGGCTCGCACTACTACGAGAGCTCGATGCTCGACCGCTTCAAGAAGCTCGACGCCGACAACTTCCAGTCGGTGCTGATCGAGCGGCGCGAGGACATCTGGCCCGCCTTCAAGGCCTTCATGTCCAAGGACCGCGTCCAGGACGACGGCTGACGACAATGGCCACCGAGTTGCGCGACATCGATGAACTCTACGTGCGCGACTTCCACGCCTGGGCGAAGGAGCAGGCCCAGCGACTGCGCGAGATTGAGGCTTCGCGCCCAAATCTGCCGCTCGACTTCACGCACCTGATCGATGAGGTCGAGGAATTGGCGAGGCGTGATGTGCGGGCGACCAAGAGCCAACTCCGCCGACTGATTGTGCACCTATTGAAGCTGGAATACTCGCGCGGCGACCGCCCACGTCGCCAATGGCTGAACACGGTCGACAACGCGCGCCAAGCGCTCGACGACGTCCTGTCACCAAGCGTCATTTCGATCGTGACGCCGTTTCTGGAGCAGCTCTTCGAGGACGCCCGCACGGCCGCGATCCGCGACCTCCTCGACCACGACGAGCCCGAGGCCGCATCCGCCCTGCCCAGAGCCTGCCCCTATGTGTTGGACCAGCTGATAGACAGCGACTGGTACCCCACCAACCGCCACGGCCTCACCGACGACACGCCCTGAGGAAAACCTGCCCATGAGCGAATGGACGATGCGCGACCTCGAGATCTGGGACGAGCGCATCCGCGAGAAGGTCGCGGAATTCGAACTCGACGTGCTACGAGCAGGAATTCGAGGTCTGCGACCAGGAGGCCATGCTCGGCTACATGGCCTATCACGGCATGCCATCCCACTACCCGCACTGGAGCTTCGGCAAGAGCTTCGAGCAGCTCAAGACCATGTACTCCTACGGCGTGCAGGGCCTGCCCTACGAGATGGTGATCAACTCCGATCCCTGCCTCGCCTATCTGATGCGCGACAACTCGCTCTGCCTGCAGGTCCTGACCATCGCCCACGTCTACGGCCACAACGACTTCTTCAAGAACAACTTCACCTTCACCAGCGCCACCCGGGCCGGCGAGACGCATCGCCGGCTTCAAGACCCGCGCCGATCGGGTGCGCAGCTACCTCGAGGACCCGTCGATCGGCACCGAGGCCGTCGAGCGCCTGCTCGACGCCGCCCACGCGCTCTCGATGAACCGCTCGCGCAACCAGGCGATCCGCCGTCTCGACAGCCGCGGAGCAGGCTGTTCGACTGGATCGAGACCCTGGCCCCGCCGCGGGACGAGTTCGCTCATCTGGCGCCCAAGCCGGAGCCGGTCGAGATCGACCTCTCGAGGATGCCGCTCGAGCCGGACCAGAACCTCCTGCTCTTCATCCGCGACCACAACCCGCGAGCTCGCCGACTGGGAGCAGCGACCTGCTCGACCATCGTCGACGAGGAGGCCCGCTACTTCCTGCCCGCAGATCGAGACCAAGATCATGAACGAGGGCTGGGCCAGCTACTGGCACCACCAGATCATGAACCGCGCTCGATCTGCCCCAGGACGTCCACCTCGAGTTCATGGTCCGCCACAACCAGGTGATCTGCCCGCACCCCGGCAGCCTCAACCCCTACCACCTCGGGCTTCATGCTCTGGCACGACATCGAGCAGCGCTTCGGCGGCGACGGCTCGAAGGAAGGCCCGCGCCAAGCTCTTCGAGGTCCGCGAGACCGACCGCGACACCGCCTTCCTGCGCCGCTTCCTGACGCCCGAGAGCTGATGCGCGAGCTCGACCTGTTCTCCTACAAGCCCCGCGGCGAGCACCTGGTCGTCGACAGGGTAGCCGACGAGGAGCACTACGCCGAGGTCAAGGCCAAGCTGCTGGCGCAAACCGGCACCGCCTCGATGCCGGTGATCGCCGTCATCGACGCCGACCACGGCGGCCGCCGAACCCTCATGCTCCGCCACGAGCACGACGGCCGCGACCTCGACATGACCAACGCCGAGAAAACCCTCCAACACCTCCGCACCCTCTGGCGCCACGACGTCTACCTGCAAACCAAGCTGCGCGGAAAAAAGGCGCTGATGAGCGCCACGGAAGCGGGCTTCGATGCGCGGTTGGTGGCGTAGGGAAGGACGATACCGGGAAGGCGCGCCTTCCCAGGCCCCCTCACAATTCTTGCGTCGAGGTTGATTTCGGGTACGATCAAGAGATGATGCGGTTGAGGGATGGCCTTTGCCGAGCTGACGACGAGGCGTGGACATTCGCGCAGGTAGCCATTCACCGACGACTTGCCAGCGATCAGGGCGCGGAGACACGGCACGCCTAAAACGATCCGGGTGCCGCCCGCAGCCCAGCCGCTCCCGGGCATCGGCCGTGCTACGCATGCTCGGTGGCACGCCGGTCGGAATTGACGGGCGCCTGATGGCTTGGGCATGGAAGCGGCAAACGGTCCGGGCGACCAGGGCGGACATTTTGCTAGGTTGTGCACCACGCACAAGGAGCGGTGCGCCGTAAGCGCGAGCCGCCAGACCGGACGAGCCGATACGTGCCAGGATCGACAACTGCCTTTCGCCCGCACCGCATGAGCGCCGCGGGCAGGGCCATCGCCGCAGATCGGCAAGCCGCACCGGCACGGCCCCACCAAGGCGCCGCTACGGCATCATGACGTCCACGCTGCAATCTGCCGTTCTCAAGCTGCTCAGGCTGCTGGCGAAGCCGGTGCGGCGGACGCGCCCGCAGGGTCCGATCGTCATCGACACGTTTCGCGGCTACGCCTCGAAGGACGCGCTCTTCATGCTCGGCCGGGTCATGTACCAGCCGACCGGCCATGATAAGGGCGACGCTTCCGCTGCCGACAGCCTCTGGGACGTGGTGCGCCGGATGCGGCGGCACGGGGTGAGCGGTGCCCGGCTGATCGCCAGCATCGACGGGCAGCGGCAGGGCCTGATCACCGACCGCGACGGCTATTTCAGCCTGCGGATGCGGCTGCAGCAGCCGCTGCCGCCGCATCGCGCCATCGCCAAGGTCCACCTTCAGCTGATCAAGCCGGCAGCCGTCGAGGCGATCGGCGAGGTGCTGGTGGCGCCGCCCTCCAGCCGCTTCATGGTCATCAGCGACATCGACGACACGGTGGTTGCGACCGGCGTCGCCAGGAAAATCCGCATGATCTCGCGCATGCTCCTGAAGAGCGCCGAGAGCCGGGTCGCCTTCGCCGGTGTCGCCGAGCTGTACCGGCAGCTGCACGACGGCCGAAGCGGTCATGAGAACAACCCGCTGCTCTACGTCTCCCGCGGCCCGTGGGTGATCTACGACACGCTTGAGGCGTTCTTCAAGCTGCACCGTTTTCCGGGGCGCCCGGTCCTGTTCCTGCGCGAATGGGGCCTGCGCTTTCGCCCGCCGTTCGTCCGCAAGGACCACGACCACAAGATCGATCTGATCAACGAGCTTCTCGCCGTCTCGCCCGACTTGCCCGTCGTGCTCATCGGCGACAGCGGCCAGCACGACCCCGAGATGTACGACGACGTCTTGCGAAGCTGGCCCGATCGCGTTTGTCTCGTGCTGATCCGCGACGTCACCGGCGGCAGCCGCGACCGGGCGGTCGGCGAACTGGCGAAGCATGCCGGCACGCCCTTCGTCCTGGCCGAGAGCTCCGAGCAAATGGCCGCGGCAGCGGTCGCCGCTGGACTCATCGAGCCGAGGCACCACCCACTGACCGTTGCGTCGCAGACGACCACCGTTTGAGACTTCTCCTGGCGGGAAAGATGGGCAGCTCGGCTCGGAGACCATGGCGACGGGTGAAACCCTGCCGCGCCGCTCTACCTTCCCTGACGATTTGACGCTCATGGGAAGCATCGGGCTGCGGCGACACAGGAGGACAAAGGGCATGGCGGAGGTGGCGATCAGGGTGGCCCTGATCCTCGGTAGCACCCGCGAGGGGCGGTTCTGCGACACGGTCGCCCAATGGGCGGCGGCCAAGATCGGCTCGCGCGCCGACATGACGGTCGACGTGATCGATCCGCTCGAGATCGACTTCCCCAAGCGTCACGAGCGCGAGCCTGGGCCGGTTGTGCAGGCGCTCCGACACCGGCTTCAAGCGGCGGACGCCTTCGTCGTCGTGACACCGGAATACAATCACGGCTATACAGCGGCCTTGAAGCAGTTGATTGACGCCGCCAAGGCGGAGTGGGTGGCCAAGCCCGTGGGCTTCGTCTCCTATGGTGGTGTCTCGGGTGGCCTGCGAGCCGTCGAGCAGCTGCGCCTCGTCTTCGCCGAGCTGCACGCCGTGACGATCCGCGACGGCCTTGCATTCCCGATGGCCTGGAGCCTGTTCGGCGAGACCGGCGCGCCTCGGGACGTCGAGGGTACCGACCGGGCGATGACCATCATGCTCGACCAGCTCGCCTGGTGGGCGCTTACGCTGGCCGAGGGCAGGGCGCGACGACCCTACGGGCAGCCACACGCCTGAGCGCGCACGATACAGCAGGGGGCGCGCGCCCCAGATACGATTGGTGACGGTGATGTTTCGCTTGTTTGAGAAGCTCGTCGACCCCTTTCCGGCGGCGGCGCCAGGGCGCCCGCCCGAGGGTCTGCTCGCATTCTTGTGGCACTACTCGCGGCCCGTGGCGCCCTGGATCCTGATCATGGCCGTGCTCACAGCCTGCGTTTCGATCATGGAGGTCGTCTTCCTCGGCTTTCTGGGCTCGTTGGTCGATCTCCTGGCCAGTGCCGAGCGCGAGGGGTTCTTCGCCGCCCACGGGCCGATGCTGCTCGGCATGGCGCTTTTGATTCTCATCGGCTTCCCGTTGCTCACGCTCGTCCAGAACCTGCTCGAGCACCAGACCATCTTCGGCAACTACCCGATGCTGGTCCGCTGGCTGGCGCATCGCTGGATGCTCGGCCAGAGCATGAGCTTCTTCCAGGACGAGTTCGCCGGCCGGGTGGCGCAGAAGGTGATGCAGACCGCGCTCGCCATCCGCGAGGTGGTGATGAAGCTGATGGAGGTGATGGTCTACGTCGCCGTCTACTTCATCGGCGCGCTCTTCCTGGTTGGTCGCGCCGATCCCTGGCTCATGGCGCCACTGGTCGTCTGGCTCGCCGGCTACATCGCCATTCTCGTGTATTTCGTGCCGAAGCTGCGCCACGTCTCGATGATCCAGGCCGACGCGCGGGCAGAGATGACCGGCCGGGTGGTCGACAGCTACACCAACATCCAGACGGTCAAGCTCTTCGCTCACAGCCGCCGCGAGCAGGCCTATGCCAGGGAGTCGATGGACGGCTTCATGGAAACCGTGCACCGGCAGATGCGGCTGGCCACCAAGCTCACCATCTCGCTGCATACCCTGAACGCCGCCTTGCTCGCCGGCATCGCGACCGTGGCCGTCATCGCCTGGCACCAGTCGCTGATCTCGCTCGGCGTTCTCGCGGTCGCCATTGCCGTCGTCATGCGCATCCGCGCGATGTCGCAATGGGTGCTCTGGGAGGTGGGCTCGCTGTTCGAGAACATCGGCACCGTCCAGGACGGCATCAACACGCTCACCCGCACGCCCGAGGTGGTCGATCGCCCCGGCGCGCCGGCCTTGGCGGTCACCCGGGGCGAGATCCGCTTCGATCACGTCCATTTCCATTACGGCAAGGAAGGCGGGGTGATCGCGGGCCTCGATCTGGCCATCCGGCCGGGCGAGAAGGTGGGCCTCGTCGGCCGCTCCGGTGCTGGCAAGTCGACCATGGTCAACCTGCTGCTCCGCTTCTACGACCCCGAGGCCGGCCGCATCCTGATCGATGGGCAGGACATCGCGACCGTCACCCAGGAATCGCTGCGTGGCCAGATCGGCATGGTGACCCAGGACACCTCGCTGCTGCATCGCTCGATCCGCGACAACATCCGCTACGGCAGCCCCGACGCGGGCCAGGCGATGGTCGAGGCAGCGGCCAGGAAAGCCCATGCCCACGACTTCATCCAGGAGCTTTCCGACCTCGCCGGCCGGCAGGGCTACGACGCCTTTGTCGGCGAGCGCGGCGTCAAGCTCTCCGGCGGCCAGCGACAGCGCATTGCCATTGCCCGTGTGCTCTTGAAGAACGCGCCGATCCTGGTGCTCGACGAGGCCACCTCGGCCCTCGACTCCGAGGTCGAGGCAGCGATCCAGGAGCAGCTGGCGACGCTGATGGAGGGCAAGACCGTGATCGCCATCGCGCATCGGCTCTCGACCATCGCCATGCTCGACCGGCTGGTCGTCATGGACCAGGGCCAGATCGTCGAGACCGGCAGTCACGGCGAGCTGCTCGAGCAGGACGGGCTTTACGCCTCGCTTTGGCGGCGCCAGTCCGGCGGCATGCTGGGGCTGGAGCCGGTTGCCCAAGCCGCCGAATAGCATGGCGGGGCCGAGATGAAGATGATCATCGCCTATGTCGCCACCCTCGCCGTCTTCGCGGTGATCGACACCCTTTGGCTCGGCGTCGTCGCCAAGGGCTTCTACTCGTCCGAGCTCGGCTCCCTGCGCGCGCCCGAGATCAAGCTCGGGGCCGCCATCGCCTTCTACCTCGTCTACGCCCTGGGCATCGTCGTGTTCGCCGTGATGCCTGCCGTCCGGGCCGAAAGCGTGGCGACAGCGCTCCTCATGGGCGGCCTCTTCGGCTTCTTCGCTTATGCCACCTACGACCTCACCAACCTGGCGACGCTCAAGGACTGGCCTTTGCGCATGAGCCTCGTCGACATTGCCTGGGGCACCCTGCTGACGGCCGGGACGGCCGCGATCAGCAGCACGGCGGCCCGCTATGTCGCCTAGGCGATGAGTATGACGGCCATGATGAGCGCGCCGATGACAGCGAGCGGCACCAGGATGTTCTTGGCCGACCGCTTCCAGCGCGCCAGCAGGCGCTTGCGCTCGAAGGGGCAGCGCAAATCGTCGAGAATGGCGCGCTGCCGCCTGAAGCACTGCGCGCGCTGATCTTGATGAAGTGGTTGCCAGCCCATGCAGCTTTCCGTTGGCGCCTGATGCAGCGGCTGATCTTCAGATGATCGCGCGCCTCGCGGCGTCAAGGGCGTCGATCGCCAGCGGGCGGGCAGGCCCATGCTGATCGCCCAGCTCTCCGATCTCCATCTCCGCCCGCGAGGCGTTCTCTACCAGGGCCTCGTCGATTCCAACGCCATGGCGGCGGCGGCGATCCGGCATCTCGATGGCATGGTGCCGCCGCCGGACCTGGTGATCGTCGGCGGCGATCTGGTCGATGATGGCACTGAGGCAGAATACGCGGTGGCCCGTGAGATGCTCGGCGCGATCCGCCAGCCGCTGCTTCTCATCCCGGGCAATCATGACGCGCGCGAGGCGTTCCGCGCTGCCTTCGCAAGCGAAGACGCCCCGCCAGTGAGCGGCCCGCTCCACGTCGTTGCAGCCGAGCATGGTCCCGTTCGCGTCATCGGCCTCGATGTCACGGTTCCGGGCGCCCATCATGGGCTCTTCGACGGCGCGGCGGCCGACTGGCTCGACGGTGTCCTGTCGCTGGAGCCGGACCGACCCACCATCATCATGATGCACCAGCCGCCCTTCGAGAGCGGCATTCCATTCATCGACATCTATCGCTGCCATGGCGCCGACCTGCTGGCGTCGATCGTGAGCGCCTATCCCGCTATCGAATTGGTGGTCTGCGGCCACGTGCACCGCTTCATGCTGCGTCGCTTCGCCGGCACGATGCTGTGCGTGGCACCCAGCACGACGACCGCGCTCGCATTGCGGCTGGAGCCCGATGCGGAGCCGGCCTCCTATCTCGAGCCGCCGGCGCTCCTGCTGCACGACTGGCGGGCGCCACGCGGCCTCGTCACCCACTATGTCCCGATCGGGTCGTTTCCCGGCCCCATGCCGTTCGCCTGAGCATGCGCACGACCATGCGGCAGGCGCCGCGCGGTGCCGCCCGGGTGATACCGGCCCTTCGCCGTCAGCCCGTCGTCTTCCGCCTGCCCGGAAGCAGCGCCAAGCATCGGCTGACATGGCCGAAGGACGCCGGATGCTTGCGCAGCCAGACATTCTTCAGGTCGGCCCCGAAGCGCCACTTGGCAATCTCCTCATCGATGAGCCAGTCGGGTGCGATCGTCGATGGCCCAACCGGCGGACGACGTGGCCGCCAGGAGCCGGGACCCTGAGCCCAGTGCGGCCGAGGCCAGGAGGTGTGGGTGGCATCGCTGCCGAAGCCTTCGTTGGTGACGAGCCAGTGCTTCGGATAGATCGTGAGCCCGCTGTCCCGGCACTGCTCGAACACGCGCTGGTAATCCCACGTATCGATCTTGCCCGAGAACGTCTCGTTGAAGTAGTGCTTGAACTGCCGGGTCATGGCCCAGCCCGCCAAGCCGCTCCCGACCCAGAAACGCCGACGGCAGCGCGGCCAGTCGCTCATCGCCGGGTCGTAGGTTTGCCAGCGCGAGCGCCAGCTTGCCCAGCCCCAGGCCTCAAAGAACCGGGAATAGAAGTAATCAGCCTCGATCGATTGCGTGAGCCAGCCGACCGGGTTGGTCCCGCCGATCGACCAGATCTCGGGCACATCCCGGTATCGGTCCAGCATCTCCCAGCAAAAGGGAAAGAACTCGGGCGCGGGCACGATGTCGTCCTCGAGGACGATGCCTTCGGCTTCCGCCGCGAAGAACCAGCTCAGGGCCGCGACGACATTGCCGCGGCAGCCGCGGTTCGCCGAGGCCAGATCGGCGAAGACCTCGCACCCGAAGTCGAACGAGCCGAGGATCGCCCGCACGGCTGCACACGCGGCGACGTCGTCCGGCCGGTCTCGTCGCGGACCATCACAAACGAGATAGACCCTCTCGACCCGGGCCGCCGCGACGGCGCGGCAGATCCGCTCGACGTGCGCGGGTCTATTGAAGGCGATGATGAGCACGGCACGCGTCATCCAGGTGACCCTTTGGTCTGTCTGTGGCGAGTGACGGGAGAACGCCGCCTCGCTTCCGGTGTGTGCTGTCGCTGACCTTCGAGCTCGATCGCTGCACTCAACAGGTGTCGGCACGGTTCGGGAAGCCGTGTATCG
Source organism: uncultured Alphaproteobacteria bacterium (assembly GCA_963700945.1). Classification (GTDB taxonomy): domain Bacteria; phylum Pseudomonadota; class Alphaproteobacteria; order Geminicoccales; family Geminicoccaceae; genus SLRI01. Next base: position 45,980 of record CAVOZQ010000022.1, on the reverse strand, counting down.
GCGGGTCACGGGGCAAGCGAGGCCGTGGCCGCTACGGCGATGACAGCCATGACCGCGAGCAATCCCGGCAGGCGGCGCCACCAGAGCCCCACCAGCGTCGGAGCCGCTCTCGCCGCTCCAGCGGCCAACTCGCGGACCCGCCGGCGCACGCTTTCTAATCGGAGGTCTCGCGCGTCGCGATCACGTCTGCGCCAGCGCATTCAGGAAACCCCATAACCTGTTGCCTGGAACCGAACGGGGCTTACCCTATTGTCCAGGACGGAGGTTTTGGCCGATGGGACGACGCTGGTGTCCGTGAGCACGTCGTTCGTCCTAGATGCGCCGAACATATCAGGAGATGTTCGAATGCTGACGCGGTCGCGCAAGGGGTGGGAGCTGCCGGAGAGCGCAGCCACGCCCGAATCGGTCTATCTCAACCGCCGGCAGCTGATCCGGGCTGCCGGAGCCGGGGCAATGCTTGCCGCCATGCCGACGATCGCCGCCCGGGCGCAGGAGGGGCCGATCGCGCCCGAGCTCTATCCGGCTCCCCTGAACGATCGCTTCGAGGTCGAGCGCGAGCTGACGCCCGAGGAGATCGCGACGACCTACAACAATTTCTTCGAGTTCGGTAGCCACAAGAACATCTCGATGGCGGCACAGGCGCTGCAGCTCCGGCCTTGGACCGTGACCATCGACGGCATGGTCGAGGAGGAGATCACGCTCGATGCCGAGCAGCTGATCCGCCAGATGCCGATCGAGGAGCGGCTCTATCGGCACCGTTGCGTCGAGGCCTGGTCGATGACCGTGCCCTGGACCGGCTTTCGGCCTGAAGTCCCTGGTCGACTTTGCCCGACCGCTGTCATCGCCCAAGTATCTAGTCATGACGACGTTCGAGGACAGTCGACATGGCGCCCGGCCAGCGCCAGTTCTGGTATCCGTGGCCCTATGTCGAAGGGCTGACCATGGCCGAGGCGACCAACGACCTCGCCTTCATCGCGACCGGCGTCTACGGCAAGCCGATGCCCAAGCAGAACGGCGCGCCACTGCGTCTGGTCGTGCCCTGGAAGTACGGGTTCAAGTCGGTCAAGTCGATCGTCCGCTTTACCTTTACGGACGCGCGCCCGGTGAGCTTCTGGGAGGAGCTGGCCAGCAACGAGTACGGATTTTGGGCGAACGTGAACCCCGAGGTGCCCCATCCGCGCTGGAGCCAGGCGACCGAGCGGCTGATCGGCACCGACGAGCGGGTGCCGACCCGGCTCTTTAACGGCTACGGCGAGTTCGTTGCCGGGCTCTATGACGGGCTGGACGACGAGCCGTTGTTCATGTGACGCTAGGCGGTTCGTCAAGCCGAACCCCGGCCTCGCTCGCGGCGCGGTGACTTTCCGCACATTTTTTTGTCGCGACAGCTTGACGCGCAGCACTGTCCCGCGTACTGATTTTTGAGCACCAAGTGCGCAAAAAAAGAGCCGGGTCCGAAGACCCGGCCAAGTAGATCAGGGAGGCTAAATGTCTGAGAGAGTGCTCCCTAGGGAACACTCTGAGCCAAGACCGAAGGCCTCAACCCAACGCTGAGCTAGCCAGCGTGCGACCAAGACGCTCAGAGCACCGTCTTGCTGCAATGCAATAACTAATCTGAAGCGGGCTGGATGACTACCTCTTTTTCGTCGGGGCAGTCATTTTTTTTTGCATGGGACAAAAGTTCGGTCCGGGCCGGCGTCACCAGACCGGCTGTGCTGCCACCTTCTCCAGCAGGAAGTCGCGGAACACCGCGACCCGTTTGGATGACCTAAGCTCCTCCGGATAAACGAAATAAGCAGTGAAGCTCGGCCCCTCGAGATCCGGCAGCACCCGCTTCAGCGCCGCCGTCGTGCCGCCCAGATAATCCGGCAGCGAGGCCAGCCCGAGCCCGATTCGACACGCGCGCAGCATGCCGAAGACGTTGTTGATCGTCACCGCCGGCTTGCGGCCGTGGATGTCGTCCTCGTCGCGTCCGACCGACAGGATCCAGTTGAGGCTTGGCACCGGCGGCTGCCACTGCTCGCCATAGGCGATCAGGCTGTGCTGATCGAGGTCCACCACTGTCGCGGGCGTCCCTCTGCGCTCGAGATAGCGGGCGCTGGCGTAAATGTGGGTATGCACCGTCATCAGCCGCCGCTGCACCAGATCAGGCTGGGTCGGCCGCTGCAGGCGAATCGCCACGTCCGCTTCGCGCATCGCCAGATCGACGTCACTGTCGCTGACCACCAGCGTCTAGCGTGATGTCGGGATAGAGCTCGCGGAAGCCGTAGAGGTGCGAGGTCAGCCACACCGTGCCGAGGCCGACCGTGGTGTTGACGCGGAGATGGCCCGCCGCCTCGTCGCGCACCTCGGCGAGTGTTGTCTCGACCGTGGCGATCTTGCGCGCCACCTCCTTGGCGGTCTCGAGCAGGATCTCGCCCTGCTCGGTCAGCATCAGCCCGCGCGCATGGCGGTGGAACAGCGGTGTGCCGATGGTCCTCCTCGAGTGCGCCGATCTGACGGCTGATCGCCGACTGGCTGAGGCCGAGCCGGTCGGCGGCGCGCGTGAAGCTGCCGGCAGCCGCCACGGCGTGGAAGATCCGCACCCGGTCCCAGTCGATCATCGCTTGGCGCTCCCTGCCTGGTGCCGACGTCGCGCAGTCCGGCCGCTTGTTGACGCGGCCGTGGTCTCAGTCCTGCTCGGCCAGATACCGTTCCGCCTCCAGCGCCGCCATGCAGCCACTGCCGGCTGCCGTCACGGCCTGGCGGTAGATCTTGTCCTGGACGTCGCCGGCGGCGAACACGCCCCTGACGCTGGTGCGGGTGCTGTCGGGCGCGGTGACCAGATAGCCGTCACCATCCATCTCCAGCCTACCCTTGAAGAGCTCGGTCGCCGGATCGTGGCCGATGGCGACGAACAGCGCCTCGACGGCGATTTCGCTCACGGCCCCGGTCTTGACGTTCTCCAGCACCAGCCCGCTCACCGTCTTGGGCGCGGTCGTCCCGGTCACGTCGGTGACCACATGGTCCCACAGGATCTCGATCTTCGGGTGCTTGAAGACACGGCCCTGCAGGATCTTGTCGGCGCGCAGGCTGTCGCGGCGGTGGATCAGCGTCACCTTCTCGCACATCTGCGCCAGATAGAGCGCCTCCTCGGCCGCCGTGTTGCCGCCGCCGACAATCGCCACCGGCTTGCCGCGGAAGAAGAAGCCGTCGCAGGTGGCGCAGGCCGACACCCCGTGACCCATGTAGACCTGCTCACCCGGCAGGCCGAGCCAGCGCGCCACAGCGCCCGTCGCGATGATGAGTGCCTCGGCGATGAAGACGTCGCCGCTGTCTGCCATCGCGCGAAAGGGTGGGCCGTCGAGATCGACCTCGGTGATCATGTCGAAGACCAGCTCGGCACCGCAATGCTCGGCCTGGCCGGCCATCTGCTCCATCAGCCAGGGGCCCTGGATCGGGTCGGCGAAGCCCGGGTAGTTCTCAACGTCCGTCGTGATCGAGAGCTGGCCACCCGGCTGCAGCCCCTGCACGAGAATGGGCTGCAGATTGGCCCGCGCGGCGTAGATCGCGGCCGTGTAGCCGGCGGGGCCGGACCCGATGATCAGCAGCCGGGTGCGCCGTTCGCTCGCCATGACCTCGTCCCGTCCGTTGGTGCCGGCGCCGAGAGCGGCGCGCGGGGCCGTCGTCTGTCGGCGCCTACTGCGCCGGCTGGACCTCGCCGAAAGTCACCGAGAGAACCTCGAAATAGCGGACGCCGCGCGGCGTCGTCACCTCGACGCTGTCGCCAGCCTCCTTGCCGAGCAGCGCCTGCGCCAGCGGCGAGGCGATCGAGAGCAGGCCTTTTTGGATATCCGACTCCTCGGGACCGACGATCTGGTAGAGGATCTCCTCGTCGGTCTCCTCGTCGACCAGCTTCACCCGGGCGCCGAAGATCACCTTGCTGCCGCTCTGCGCCGCGACGTCGATAACCTCGGCGCGGCCGAGCTTGTCCTCGAGCTCCATCACGCGACCCTCGATGAATCCCTGGCGCTCGCGTGCCGCGTGATACTCGGCGTTCTCGGACAGATCGCCATGCTCGCGGGCTTCGGCAATCGCCTTGATCACGGCCGGGCGCTCGACATTCTTCAGCCGCTTCAGCTCGGCGCTCAGCCTCGTATGTCCTTCGGGCGTCATCGGGATCTTGGTGACCATGACCACTATCGTTCCAGGAGAAATGGGCAATTCGGCGCCGGGCATCCATCGGTGCCACAAGCGCCGTCGAGACCCTAGTTTACGACCGCCACATAGGATTGCAATGGCGCAACGGTGAGCTCACCCTGACGGAGGCGTCGTAAGCCCTCAACCAGCGAGCGAGCGCCGGCTACTGTCGTATAGTACGGCAGCTTGGTCATCAAGGCCTCTCGTCGCAGCGAGAAGCTGTCCTTAATCGCCTGCTGGCCATCGGTCGTGTTGATCAGCATTGTGATCGTCCCGTTCTTGATCAAATCGACGATATGCGGCCGCCCCTCGTGCACCTTGTTGACGATCTCGACCGCGTATCCCGGCCTCAGCGAGGGCCGCAGCCGTGCCGCGGGTCGCGACCAAGGCGAAGCCCAGTTCGGCCAGATCGCGGCCGAGCCGCACCACGGCCGGCTTGTCGATGTCCTGACCGAAACGAACACGGTGCCGCTCATCGGCAGCACTACCCCGGCGGCCGAGCTGCGACTTGGCGAAGGCGGTGCCGAAATCGCGGTCGAGGCCCATCACCTCGCCGGTCGACTTCATCTCCGGGCCGAGCAGGAGGTCGACCCCGGGGAAGCGCGCGAAGGGAAGCACGGCCTCCTTGACCGCGACATGGCCGCTGGGCGGGCCGTTGACGTGGAAGTCGGCGAGCCGCTCGCCGGCCATGACCCGGGCCGCGATCTTGGCGATCGAGCGTGCCGATCGCCTTGGCGACGAACGGCACCGTGCGGCTGGCGCGCGGATTGACCTCGAGGATCGAGACACGGTCGTCCTTGCACGGCCATCTGCACGTTCATCAGCCCGCGCACCTCGAGCGCCCGGGCCAGCGCCTCGGCCTGGCGGCGGATCTCGTCCTGCACCGATGCCGGAATGGAGTAGGGCGGCAGCGAGCAGGCGCTGTCGCCGGAATGGATGCCGGCCTCCTCGATATGCTCCATGATGCCGGCGACGACGACGGTCTCGCCGTCGGCGAGCACGTCGACGTCGACCTCGATCGCATCCTGGAGGTAGCGGTCGATCAGGATCGGGCCGTGCTCGGCCGCGATCGCGGCCTCCGCGGCGAACTGCCGCGACGTCGTCCTGGCGAGTGGACGATCCGCATCGCCCGCCCGCCGAGCACGTAGGACGGTCGGATCACCAGGGGAAAGCCGAGCTCTGAGCGCTGCTGCCACCGCCTCCTGCTCGTTGCGGCAGATGGCGTTGGCCGGCTGGCGCAGCCCGAGGCGCTCAAGCAGCTCCTGGAAGCGCTCGCGGTCCTCGGCCAGGTCGATGGCATCGGGCGAGGTGCCGAGAATCGGCGATCCCGGCCTCCTCGAGCGCGGCGGCGAGCTTCAACGGCGTCTGCCCGCCGAGCTGGACGATGACCCCGAGCAGCTCGCCGCGCCGCGCCTCGACCCGGGCGATCTCGATCACGTCCTCGGCGGTCAGCGGCTCGAAATAGAGCCGATCGGAGGTGTCGGAGTCGGTCGACACCGTCTCCGGGTTGCAGTTGACCATGATGGTCTCGAGCCCGGCCTCCTTCAGGCCGAAGGCGGCATGGACGCAGCAATAGTCGAACTCGATGCCCTGGCCGATGCGGTTGGGGCCGCCGCCCAGGATCATCACCTTGCGCCGGTCGGATGGCCGGCTCTCGCATTCCGGCTCGGCCCGGCCCCGCCGCACGCGCCGTCCGGCCCGGCCCACAAGCCGTCCTCGTAGGCGCTGTACATGTAGGGCGTGCGGCCTGGAACTCGGCGGCACAGGTGTCGACCCGCTTGAAGACCGGATGGACACCATGGTCGTGGCGCTGGCGGCGGACCTCGCTCTCCGGCAGCCCGCTCAGCTGCGGCGAGCCTGCGCATCGCCGAAGCCGTCGGCCTTGAGCGCCCGCCAGCCCGGCTGCATCGCTCGGGCAGCCCCTCGGCCGGACCCGGTCTCGGTCTCGACGAGCTCGCGGATCTGGTCGAGGAACCAGGGATCGTAGGCAGTTATCCGCTGGATTTCGTCTGTGCCGAAGGCCGTCGCGCAAGGCCTGGGCCGCGACCCGCAGCCGGTCCGGCGTCGGCCGCGCCAGCTCGCGCGCAGGACCGCGTCCGGCGTCGCCGCTGCCGGGCCTGCGAGCTCGACCTCGTCGAGCCCTGACGAGCCCGGTCTCCAGCGAGCGCAGCGCCTTCTGCAGCGCTCGCCTTGAAGGTCCGGCCGATCGCCATGACCTCGCCCACCGACTTCATCGAGGTGGTGAGCAGCGGCTCGGTCTCCGGGAACTTCTCGAAGGTGAAGCGCGGGATCTTGGTGACGACGTAGTCGATGGTCGGCTCGAACGAGGCCGGCGTGGAGCCGGTGATGTCGTTCTGGATCTCGTCCAGCGTGTAGCCGACGGCGAGCTTGGCCGCGACCTTGGCGATGGGAAAGCCGGTGGCCTTCGACGCCAGCGCCGAGGAGCGCGAGACCCGCGGGTTCATCTCGATCACGACCATGCGGCCGGTCGTCGGGCTCGATGGCGAACTGCACGTTGGAGCCGCCGGTATCGACCCCGATCTCGCGCAGCACCGCGATCGAGGCGTTGCGCATCCGCTGGTATTCCTTGTCGGTCAAGGTCAGCGCCGGCGCCACCGTGATGCTGTCGCCGGTGTGCACGCCCATCGGATCGATGTTCTCGATCGAGCAGACGATGATGCAGTTGTCGCGCGCGGTCGCGCACCACCTCCATCTCGAACTCCTTCCACCCCAGCACCGACTCCTCGACCAGCACCTGGTGGATCGGCGAGGCGTCGAGGCCGTTCGACGACCATCGTGCTCGAACTCCTCGCGGTTGTAGGCGATGCCGCCGCCGGTGCCGCCGAGGGTGAAGGACGGGCGGATGATCGCGGGCAGGCCGGTCTGCTCGAGCGCGGCCCTGGCCTCGTCGAGCGCTGCGCACGATGAAGCTCATCGGGCATCTCGAGGCCGATCGCGGTCATCGCCTCGCGGAACAGCTCGCGGTCCTCGGCCTTGTCGATCGCCGCCCGCGATGGCGCCGATCAGCTCGACCCCGAACCGTTCCGAGCATGCCGTCCTCGTCGAGCGCCCGGGCGATGTTGAGCGCGGTCTGCCCGCCCATGGTCGGCAGCAGCGCATCGGGCCGTTCGCGCTCGATGATCTTGGCCACGATCGCGGGCGTGATCGGCTCGATATAGGTGGCGTCGGCCAGCTCCGGGTCGGTCATGATCGTGGCCGGGTTGGAGTTGACCAGGATGACCCGGTAGCCCTCCTCGCGCAGGGCCTTGAGCGCCTGTGTGCCGGAATAGTCGAACTCGCAGGCCTGGCCGATGACGATCGGGCCGGCGCCGATCATCAGGATCGAGTGGATGTCGGTCACGCTTGGGCATGAGGGCTCAGCGTGGCTCCGGTCCGGCGGCCACCTGCCGGACATCATCGAGGAAGCGATCGAACAGATATGCGCTGTCCTCGGGCCCGGGCGAGGCCTCGGGATGATACTGCACCGAGAAGACCGGCCGGTCCTTCAGCCTGAGGCCCTGGATCGTGCCGTCGAAGAGCGAGCGGTGGGTCACCTCGACGCCTTCCGGCAGATCTCGCGTCGGCGATGGCGAAGCCGTGGTTCTGGCTGGTGATCTCGACCTTGCCGGTGGCCAGGTCCTTGACCGGATGGTTGGCGCCATGATGGCCGAACTTCATCTTGATCGGTCCGGGCGCCACAGGGCCAGGCCGAGCATCTGGTGGCCGAGGCAGATGCCGAAGACCGGCTTGCCGGTCTCGATCAGCGCCTGGATCTCGGGCACCGCATAGACGCCGGTCGCCGCCGGATCGCCCGGGCCGTTGGAGAGCAAGATGCCATCCGGCTCGAGCGCCAGCATCGCCTCGGCCGGCAGTGGTGCCGGGCACCACGGTCACCCGGCAGTCGCGGCGGGCGAGCGAGCGCAGGATGTTGTGCTTGACGCCGTAATCGACGACGACGATGTGCGGTCCGCTGCCGTCGCTGCGCCCGTAGCCGGTGGCCGGGTCCCAGGCCGCCTCGTCCCAGTCGTAGCGTTGCTTGGCCGCCACCTCGAGCGCCAGGTCGGCGCCCTCGATGCCGGCCCAGGCCGCGCGCCAGCTCGACCAGCGCGCGCCGGCGTCGGCGACGCCGCCCGGTACATGGGCGATGCAGGCCTTCTGCGCGCCCTGGTCGCGCAGCCGCTGGGTCACGCGCCGGGTGTCGATCCCGGCGATCCCGGGGATGCCGTGCCGCTCCAGCCAGCCGACCGAGATCGAGCCGGTCGCGCCAGTTCGACGGGCGGGTCACCGGGGCCCGGGTGACCACGCCCTTGACCGCCGGGGTCAACGCCTCGCGATCCTCGTCGTTGGTGCCGACATTGCCGATATGAGGGAACGTGAAGGTGACGATCTGCCCGGCATAGGACGGATCGGTCAGGATCTCCTGGTAGCCGGTCATCGCGGTGTTGAAGACCAGCTCGCCGGTGACCACGGCTGCGCCGCCGAAGCCGCGGCCGGCGAGGATCGTTCCGTCCTCCAGGGCGAGAATGCCGGAGGGCGCGGCGGCACCATGTTGCATCGCTGGGCCAATCTACGTAAAAAATGACCCCGCTCTATCGACCAGGATCTTCGAGACGATCGAAACAGTGGCGAGGAGAGTCCGCCAGCTGCATCGCGCCGGCCTCGCAACGTGTCAGGCCGGAGGGACGCGGACGAAAATCGGCCGGTGACGAGGCGGTCGCCGGGTTGTAGCATCGTGCTTCTGGCGGTCAAGCGACGACCCTTCCGCGCGGCGGAGATCGCGCGTGACAGCACGGGGCGCCGGGATGAATGGCTGCTCCAGGGCCGAGAGGTTCGAAAGGGCGGAAGACATGGGCGGGTTGGTCAGGTGTCGATAAGGGCACGGCTCGGGCAGGCACTGAAGGCTGCGCCGGATTCCGAAGCCGCGGCCACGCTGCGGCTGGTACTCGTGGCGCTCAAGGAGCGCGATCACTGCGCTCGTGAGGCCGGGGTTGCCGAGGAACTCGACGACGCGGCGATCGAGGCGATGCTGCGTGACATGGTGGCGCAGCGGGAGATCGATATCGCCCGCTGCGAGGAGACCGCCCGGCTCGACGACGTCGAGCAGGAGCAGGCCGAGATTGCGGTGCTCGAGCAGTTCCTGCCGCAGCGCATGAGCGACAGCGAGATCGACGCTGCGGTCGACGAGATGATCGGCGAGGTCGGGGCCAAGCGGCTGAAGGATACCGGTCGGGTCATCGCCGCGCTGAAGGAGCGCTACTATGGCGAGATGGATTTCGCCAGGGCCAAGCGGCGGGTTTGCCAGAAGCTTGCTTGAGCGACGGGCGCCGAGCCCGTGGGAACTGCTTGACCCGTGGGGCATGATCGTCCCTCGGCAGCGGGACTCCCGAAAGCTCGCGTTGGAAGCCACGTGAGCCGCGCTGGTGACGGCGAGCTCGAGGACTTCAAGGCGCGGCTGCCGCTGGTCGACATCGTCGCCCGACACGTCCGGCTGATCCGCCGCGGCAACCGGCACCAGGGCCTCTGCCCGTTCCACCAGGAAAAGTCGCCCTCCTTCTACGTCTTCGAGGACCAGGGCAATTATCACTGCTTCGGCTGCGGCGCGCACGGCAACGCCATCGACTTCATCATGGCGATCGAGGGGCTGCCCTTCGCCGAGGCGCTGCGCCGCTTGTCCGACCTCACCGGCATCGCGGCACCACTGCGCCGCCAGGCCTCGGCCGAGACCAGCGCCGAGCGCGTCGATCCGCTGCTCGCCGCCAACCAGGCTGCGCGCAGCTGGTTTCAGGAGCAGCTGGCGGCGTCCGGCGGCCGCGGCGCCCGCGACTATCTCGAGCGGCGTGGCGTGCCGCAGGCGCTGCAGTCGCGCTTCGCCCTGGGCTACGCGCCCGACGGCCGCGACGCCATGGTGCGGGCGCTCGAGGCCAAAGGGATTCCGCCGAGGGCGCAGGTCGAGGCCGGGCTCGCCATCGCGCCGGAGGATGGCGGCACGCCCGTTCGACCGCTTCCGGCATCGGCTGATGTTCCCGATCACCGACCAGCGCGGGCGGCTGGTCGGATTCGGCGGCCGGGCGCTGGGTGACGCCAAGGCCAAGTACCTGAACACGCCCGAAACGCCGCTCTTCAAGAAGGGCAGCCTGCTCTACGGCCACGATCTGGCGAGCAAGCCGGCGCGCGAGAAGAAGGAGATCTTCATCGTCGAGGGCTACCTCGACGTCATCGCCATGCACGAGGCGGGCTTTCCGAACACCGTGGCCCCGCTCGGCACGGCCATCGGCGAGGATCAGCTCAAGCTGCTCTGGCGCTACGGCGAGGAGCCCTATGTCTGCCTCGACGGCGACGCCGCAGGGCTCGCCGCCGCGTTGCGCATGATCCGCCGCGCCTTGCCGATCATGGCCGGCGGTCAGACGCTGCGCTTCGTCGTCCTGCCCACCGGCGAGGACCCGGACAGCCTGCTGCACGGCGCGTGGCCGGGCGGTGTTCGAGGAGCTGCTGGCGAGCGCCGTGCCGCTGTCGCAGATGATCTGGCGGGCCGAGCACAATGCGGCCCCGGTGGAGACGCCGGAGCAGCTCGCCGGCCTCAGGCGCCGGCTCCTCGACTATGTCCGGCTCACCGGCGATGTCGGCCTGCGTGACGGACTGAAGCGGCATTTCGGCGACCTCCTCTATGCCCGTGGCCGAGGGCTCGGCCGCCGCTCTGGCGGTGGCGCGGGGCGCGGCCCGGCCGTCGGCCGCAATGCCAGCCGGTCGCGGGACGCGGGGGGCTGGCAGGGTGCCGGATTGCAGGGGGCGGGGCGGGCCGAGCTCAAGGCCTCGATCCAGCAGACCGAGCGCTATCCGTTCCTGCTGCTGCTCGGCGCTTTCTTGCGCGACCCGATGCTGCTCGAGCGCCACGCGGACGATCTCGACAGCCTCGTCCTGGACGGTACCGCCGATGGTGCTCGCCGCGAGGTATTGAACTGGCTCGCGGGCGATGCGCATCTTGACGCAGCGAGTCTCGATAACCACCTCACGCGATACGGTTTTGCAGGCGTGGCTAACGCGGCGCGCGAGGCCTTTGCGACGCTGGTGGCGACGTCGGGCGACGATGGCACCGATTTCGGGGTCGAGCTGGCCGATATGCTGGCGCGGCGGCGGGCCAGATTGGCGGCGGAGATGGAGCGGGAAGCAGTCGCGGACGCCCTGGCGAAGGGGAGCTTCGATGTGCTCGCCGGGCAACGGCTGGATCGTTTGTTAAATGGTGGCGGTGGAGAAGACGACGGCTGAGCTTGGCCGGTGGGCCAGCCAGCCTACATCAGGTGACCCGGGTCGCGCTGAGCGGTTCGGACGTGGGAGTTGGTGAAGACCGGCAGGGTATTGAGCGATCGGATGCGTGTCGGTTGACAGTGCAATCGGCAACGGCCGATCGGGATTGCGGGTTTGAGGGGGATTGCGCGGGGCTGCGGCACAATTCGGGTGCCGGCGCCGCTCGGCCAAAAGGTGTCGGTGAGACGGTTTGGCGAGACGGCGGGGACGCCGGGCTTGCCCCTAGCGTGTGTGGTTCTCGTTGGTGTTCAATGGCTACCCGGGTGGTGCGAGATCGTCCGGGAACGCAAGGTGGAGTGAGGGTGCATGGCGAAGGCCGCGGTTACCGCTAAGCCCAAGGGCAAGGACGACGTCGGCAGCTCGCTCGAGGCGTTGATGGCGTCCGCGGCCCCCTTGCGGCGGCTGGTCACCCAGGCCAAGGCCAGGGGCTCGATCACCCTCGACCAGCTCAACGCGGCGCTGCCGCCCGACACCAATCCCGAACAGATCGACGAGTTGATCTCCGGCCTCGAGGCTCGGGGCATCGGCGTCTCGCGCGACGAGAGCAGCGACAGCCAGCAGCAGGGCGAGCCCGCCGCCGCGAACGAGAACGAGCAGGGCGAGGCGGAAGCGGAGAGCGACGCCGAGGACGAGGGCGAGAGCAAGACCCAGACGATCGGCGACGAGGATCTCGGCCGCACCGACGACCCGGTGCGCATGTACCTGCGCGAGATGGGCACGATCGAGCTCTTGTCCCGCGAGGGCGAGATCGAGATCGCCAAGCGCATCGAGTCCGGCCGCAACATGGTCCTCGAGGCGCTCTGCGAGAGCCCGCTGACCATGCGCGCGGTGATCGGCTGGCGCGACGCGATCCGCGACGGCCGCGTGCTGCTGCGCGACATCATCGATCTCGACGCGACCAATGACGCCGGGCCGCAGCCCGAAGCCGAGGGCGACGGCAAAGCCGCCGTCGCGGCGGCGCCAGCCACCGGCAGTCTGCCGCTGCGGCACGTCCGGCAACGGCGCGGCGCCGCGACGGCAGGCCGCGGCACCGCCGGCAATGGCGAGGCTAGGCCGGACGCAGCGGCGTCTGGCGAGGACGAGGCCGAGGCCGTCAAGGTCGAAGGCGGCGAGAGCGAGGAAGAGGATTTCGACGACGACACCGCTGTCGCTCTCGGCCATGGAGGACAAGCTGCGCGACGGCGTGCTCGAGACCTTCGACCGCATCGCCGAGACCTACGGCAGCCTGCGCGACCTGCAGGACGAGCGGCTGGCGGCGCTGCAGGCGGCCGAGGCGGTCGCGCCCGAGCTCGACCGCAACTACGAGGCGGCGCGCGAGACCGTGGTCGAGCTGATGAAGCAGGTCCAGCTCAACAACGGCCGGGTCGAGGCGCCTGGTCGAGCAGCTGTTCGACATGAACAAGCTGCTGCAAGGCCTCGAAGGCAAGCTGATGCGCCTGGCCGTGACCAGCCGGGTCAGCCGCGAGCTCTTCCTCGCCGAGTACATGGGCTCGGAGCTCGATCCCGAGTGGATGACCAGGGTCGCCGGCCTGAAGGGCAAGGGCTGGGCCGGAGTTCATCTCGACGAACTACGAGGAGATCGAGAACCTCCGCGCCGACATCGCCGCCATCGCCGAGGAGACCGGGCTGCAAGATCGCCGAGTTCCGCCGCATCGTCGCCAAGGTGCAGAAGGGCGAGCGCGACGCCGGCCGGGCGAAGAAGGAGATGGTCGAGGCCAACCTCCGCCTCGTCATCTCCATCGCCAAGAAATACACCAACCGCGGCCTGCAGTTCCTGGACCTGATCCAGGAGGGCAACATCGGCCTGATGAAGGCGGTCGACAAGTTCGAGTACCGCCGCGGCTACAAGTTCTCGACCTACGCCACCTGGTGGATCCGCCAGGCGATCACCCGCTCGATCGCCGATCAGGCGCGCACCATCCGCATCCCCGTGCACATGATCGAGACGATCAACAAGCTGGTCCGCGCGTCGCGCCAGATGCTGCACGAGTACGGCCGCGAGCCGACGCCCGAGGAGCTCGCCCACAAGCTCAACATGCCGCTCGACAAGGTCCGCAAGGTCCTGAAGATCGCCAAGGAGCCGATCAGCCTCGAGACGCCCGATCGGCGACGAGGAGGACAGCCACCTCGGCGACTTCATCGAGGACAAGAACGCCGTCCAGCCGCTCGAGGCCGCGACCCTGGCCAACCTCCGCGACGCCACCACCCGCGTCCTCGCCACCCTGACCCCCCGCGAGGAGCGCGTGCTGCGCATGCGCTTCGGCATCGGCATGAACACCGACCACACGCTCGAGGAGGTCGGCCAGCAGTTCAGCGTCACCCGCGAGCGCATCCGCCAGATCGAGGCGAAGGCGCTCCGGAAGCTCAAGCACCCGAGCCGGTCGCGCAAGCTCCGGAGCTTTCTCGACACCTGAGCAGAAGTGAAGAGCGGGGAGGCATCGCCTCCCCGTGCCCCACCGTTCCTTCAGCGATCTGAGCTACCCTGACGGTTGGCGCTTCGACGCCCAACGCCGGGCCGGCGGCGCGCGGCCAGCTACCGTGCGCACCATCACGTGTCGGGCAGATCGGGCGGCACGCGCTCCCAGTCCACATTGCGCGCGGTTTCGAGTGCTGAGCCGGCGCCGGTGAGGTCGGCGCCGTGAGGTTGGCGTCGGCTGAGGTTGGCGTCGCGGAGGTTGGCGCCGCTGAGGTCGGCGCGTACCGAGGTGGCTCGGCTGAGGTTGGCGCGCTGAGGTCAAATGCCCAGCCTGCCTCGGCGAGATCGGTACGCAACATCTGGTGGTCGAGATCGACCCCCTGCATGTAGCCCCGTGCGCATTAATCGTTCGCAGTGCCGACCTCGAGTCGCCGCAGCAGATCCCAGGCGCTGGTGCGTACTTCCTGGTCACGATCCGGCCAGACAGGCGACCACCCGACCGCTTGCCGGCGCTCCTCTGGCTTCAGGCCTTCGGTCTTCTCGATCATCAGGCGCGTGCACACACCGATCGCCGCGACAAGCGCCAGCTCGGCCGCTGCGGTGAACCGCTCGGCCTGGCGGTAGGTTTTGGGCTGGCCTGAGCCGTCGACCCCCTCGAAGGGCATGCCCTTGACGAGGTTCGCGTTGAACAGCTCGATCAGCGTGTCGCGTCGTGTGCTGATCGCGTCGAGGCTGCGTGGCTCCAGAACCGGCTGCTGCCTTGATCTGCGCAGCTCGTTCGAGAAGCTGGGGCGATCGAGCTCCTCCTCCAAGAAGTCCAGAATCTCCACGGTGATCCGCGCCCCATGGGTCAGCCGGTACCAGCGGCGCAGCCCCTCGCCATCGTCGATATCGCCCGCCGGCAGCAGCCGGTGCAGGTCGTCGATGAGCCGTGCCAATCGGCAGGCGGCCAGATACTCGCCGAAGGTCTTGTGCGTCAGCTCGAACGAATCGTCGCTGCCGGCGCGCCGGAAGAAGAAGGCGGTCAGCAGCGCCAGCGCGCCTTGCTTCGCCCCCTCCTGGAAGGCGGGCAGCACCGTATCGAGCTTCTCCAGCCGCGCCACCTCGGCGACATCGGCGAGCGTCGTGCTGCGGCCGCCGCCATGCTGCCATACAGCGAGGCCGATGCTCTCGAAGAGCCGGTTGAACTGCTCGGGTTTCAGCGGCTTGACGTCGGCGATTTGCCGCTTCTCGCCCCAGCTCCGCTCCCAAACATGGCGCAGAAGGCCGGCATAGACGCTGTTGACGCTGCTCGACCCATCGAGCGCCGCAGGGTCGGCCGCCCGGGTGATCGCCAGGAGGTGGTTCAAGAGCGGCTGGTCAGCGAGATCGGCGAGGTTCCTGTTGCCCGCGATCTCGGCGGGCAGGCCCGCAAGTTCCTCACCCGAGAGGCTACCCCAGCCGCGCCACCAGTCCTGCCGCTGATCGTTTCTCAGCCGCTTCTTCGGATCGTCCCACGCGTCGTCCGCCTCGCGTGGCGCGTAGCCCAGCACGTGGAAGATCTGCCGCTCGCGATTGAGCTCGCCTTCGAGGCTCTCGACGATCAGCGCCCGCCCGGCCAGCACGACCTGGATCTCGAAGCTGTGGTTATTCTTCAAGAGCAAATGGTGGACCGCCGTCACCAGCGCCGCCGCAGCATCGCGGCCGCCCTTCTGGTCCGCGTCGAGCTCGTCGAGGCCGTCGAGGATGAGCAGCAGGCGGCGCTCGCCCTCGTCGGTGTCGAGCGGATTGGCGGGAAAGCCGCAGAGCTTGGCGTAATCGCCGACTTCGCGCTCGAGATCGAGCGTCTTCAGGTAGTGCAGCGGCACCAGCAGGGTCGGGACCATCGGCTCGCGCTGCATCACCCGCGCCGCCCACCACTTGACGAAGCTCGACTTGCCCGAGCCCGGCCCGCCGGCGACGACGCGGAGCGCATCGTTCTTGTCGAAGGGCTCGAGCCCAGGCATCGAAGGCTTCTGCCAGATCGACCACGTGGTGGCGTTCTTTCTGCTGGCCGTGCTCGCCCTCCAGCCGCTCGGTCCAATAGCCCCGGAGCGGCTGGTAGAGCTGGCGGAGCGAGTAGGGGCCGGCGAAGAGCGGTGCATCGAGCTCGCTCGCCAGATGGGCGCCATAGGCCAGCCAATTGAGCTGCCGGCGCAATGCGACGGCCGGCTCGGACTGCAGGAGATCGCGCAGCTGGTCCAGCCGCTCGCGCTGCTGCATCGCCCGCTTGTAGAAGAAGGCCCCGAAGCGTTCCGGCAGCCGCGCCGCTGCCGCCCGCGCGGCATGCGGCTCGGTGCCGAGATAGACCAGCGCTGCCTCCAGATTGCCCGCGATCACCGGCAGCAGCGGCAAATCCGCCGGCCGCTGCAGGAACGTCCACGGCACCTCGATCCGCTCCAGATCGACCTTGTCCCCGCCGAGTTGCAAGAGATGGTTGGTGTCGATCGAATCCTTCGCCGTCGTCGAGAAGCGGGCCGCATCGGCGAGGTCGTCGACCGCATCCCTGAGCGCCAGCCAGACCAGCCGCCAGGCCGCCTCCTGCGGTGAACTCCTCGCCCTTGAATTTGGAAACGAAATCGACTGTTGCACCGCCGACCCCGGCCGAGGTGCCGAAGGCCGCCGCAATGCCGAGCTTGCCCAAGGGCTGAAACAGATCGCCGAGCAGCGTCCGGCGCGCCTCGTCCAGCGCACTCGGCCGGGTCAGCGTGACCGCCGAGGCGGTGGGCGTGGTCATCGTGGCTTTCTCCCGCGCCTAGACCGCCTGGCTCGTGGGCTTGATCATCAGGGCCGGGATCGAGACGTGCGGCGGCTGCTCCAGCATGAAGACGACGGCGCGGGCAACGTCTTCCGGACTTAGCGGCTGCGAGATCGCTTGCTGCCGGCCGGGGTGTGCCTCCGGCGGCATGTGGTCGAAGATCTCGGTCGAGACGAGGCCGGGCTGGATGTTGGAGATGCGCACGTTGGTCTCGGCGAGCTCGAGGCGCAGCGCATGGGCCAGCGCCTCGATCGCGTGCTTGGTGCCGGCATAGGGCCCGATGGTCGTTCTGACCTTGGTGCCGGCGACGCTGGAGGTGTTGACCAGATGGCCCTGGTTCTGCGCCTTGAAGTGGCGGAGCACGGTGTAGGCGAAGCGGAAGGCCGCCTCGACATTGACCCGGACCATCTGCGCCATGCGCTCGAGATCGATCTCCTCGATCGTGCCGAAGGCGAGGAGACCGGCATTGTTGCAGGCGACGTCGAGCTGGCCGAAAGGCGCCGGTCGCCAGGTCGACGAGCTGCTGCGGCAGTGCCGGATCGGTGATGTCGCCGGCCAGCAGCCGCACGTGCTCCAGCTCCGCGCCCAGCGCGTCGAGCCTGTCCTGGCGGCGGCCGGTGAGCACGAGCCGCATGCCCTTGGCGGCGAATGCCCGGGCGAGTGCCGTGCCGATCCCCGACGTCGCACCGGTGATGATCGCAACCTTGCCGTCGAGATCGCCCATGCCGATCCTCCCCTTGGCTCACAAATGTCAGCCGAACCATAGAACCATGCCGCCGCGAGGCAATATGACGATCCACGGCCGGACAGGCCGTGCCGAGACAGCGCGAGAGGACAGGAGAGGCGCTTGGTTTCAGCTGCTTGCGGCGGCCTCGCGCGTCAGTCGTGGCGCGCAATGGTCCAAAATCAGCTGCCGACGCAAGGCTATCGTTCGCCCTCGTCCTTCAGCGCTGCCGCCGGCACCTGGCGGAACTTCTGGTCGCGGGGAAAGCCCGAGGGCGCCATCTTGCCGGCCTGGCCGCGCTTGCCGACCCAGGCCGTCAGGTCCTTCTCGTGGCGGATGCGGTTGCCAGAGGCCATCGGCCAGGCGAGGCCCTGGGCGAGCTCGAGCGTGGTGAGGTCGGCGAGCTTGCCGTCCTTGTAGCGCTGCAGCAGGACGCCGCGCCCGCGGGTCATCTCCGGCAGCTCGTCGAGGTCGAAGACCAGGAGCTTGTGGTTGGTGCCGATCACCGCGACACTGTCGCCCGTGACCTGGTTGACCACCGCCACCGCGTCGCCGGCCTCGACATTCATCACCTGCTTGCCGACCCGGGTCTGCGCCGCGATCTCGCTTTCTCTCGCGATGAAGCCGCGGCCGCCCCGGCTGGCGAGCACGATCCGCCCGTCCGGGCGGTGCACCAGGAGTGCCGTCAGCTCAACCCCCTTGCCGAACTCGACCAGCAGGCTCAAGGGCTCGCCCAGGCCCCTGCCAGAGGGCAGCTTGTCGATGGCGATCAGGTAGCAGCGCCCGTCCGACGCCACCGCCAACAGCTTGTCGGCGCTGGTCGCCGGCATGACGAAGCGCTCGGCGTCGCCGTCCTTGTACTTGATCTCGGAACGGTCCGTGACGTGGCCGCGCATCGCCCGGATCCAGCCCTTGGTCGAGCAGATCACGGTAACCGGCAGCCGCTCGACCGGCATCTCCAGCGCGGCTGCATCCAGCACCGGTGCGGCACCTAGCTCGGTCCGGCGCAGGCCGAGCTCGCCTCCACCCCAGGTCTCGGCCCCGGCGCGCATCGCCTGCGCCAGATGCGCCCGCCTGGCGGCCGGGTCGGCGAGCAGCTGCTCGAGCGCCTTCTTCTCCTTCCGGAGCCCCCGCTGCTCCTTCTCGAGCGCCATCTCCTCGAGCCGGCGCAGATTGCGCAGGCGCAGGTTCAAGACCGCCTCGGCCTGCCGCTCGGTGAGCTCGAAGGTGCTGCATCAGCACGGGCTTGGGCTCGTCCTCCTCGCGGATGATCCTGATCACCGTGTCGATGTCGAGGAAGACCTTGAGATAGCCGTCGAGGATCTCGAGCCGGTCGTCGATCTTGCCGAGCCGGAAGCGCGAGCCCCGGACCAGCACCTCCATGCGGTGCGTCGATGAACGCCTGCAGCACCTCGCCCAGCCCCATCACCCGCGGCACGCCCTGGGCGTCCAGCACGTTCATGTTGAGCGACAGCCGGGTCTCCAGCTCGGTCTGGCGGAACAGCTGCTCCATCACCAGCTCGGCCGGCACGCCGCGCGAGCGCGGCACCAGGACGAGCCGGATGTCCTCGGTCAATTCGTCGCGGAGGTCGGCGAGCAGCGGCAGCTTCTTCGCCGACAGCAGCTCCGCCAGCCGCTCGATCAGCCGCGCCTTCTGCACCTGATAGGGGATCTCGGTGACGACGATCTGGTACTGGCCGTGGCTGAGCTCCTCCACCTCCCAGCGCGCCCGCAGGCGCAGCGAGCCGCGGCCGGTCGCGATAGGCCTCGGCGATGACCTCGGGCGGCTCGATCAGCACGCCGCCGGTCGGCAGATCCGGGCCCGCGCACGAACGCCATCAGCTCGGCGACCGAAGCCGGCCCGGCTTCGGCGGCCGCTCCAGCATGAAGGCCAGCGCCCGGAACAGCTCGCCCGCATTGTGCGGCGGGATGCTGGTCGCCATGCCGACCGCGATGCCCGCTGGCGCCGTTGGCCAGCAGGTTCGGGAAAGGCCGCCGGCAGCACCACCGGCTCGCGCTTCGCTGCCGTCGTAGGTCGCGCGGAAATCGACCGTGTCCTGGTCGATGCCATCGAGCAGCGCGGCCGCGACCGCCGTCAGCCGGCCTCGGTGTAGCGCATGGCCGCCGCGTTATCGCCGTCGACATTGCCGAAATTGCCCTGGCCGTCGACCAGCGGGTAGCGCTGCGCGAAGCTCCTGGGCCAGGCGCACCAGCGCGTCGTAGACCGCGACATCGCCGTGCGGGTGGTACTTGCCGATGACGTCGCCGACCACGCGGGCGCACTTCTTGAAGCCCGCCGCCGGATCGAGCCGCAGCTGGAGCATGGCGTAGAGCAGGCGCCGCTGCACCGGCTTCAGCCCGTCGCGGACATCCGGCAGCGAGCGCGAGGTGATGGTCGAGAGCGCATAGGCCAGATAGCGCTCGGACAGCGCCGTCTTCAGCTCGATCGGCACCACCGAGCCGCCACCGCCACCCGAAGCCTTCGCCACCGCCATCAAGTCACCCCGCCGTCATCTTCGTCATCTCGTACGAGCCGTGCCACCAGGCGCTCCCGCGCCTCGGGCATCGCCTTGTCCATCGGCTGCAGGATATGCCGGTTCAGGAAATGCCCCGCAAGCCGCAACCCATGCGCGATCGCCACATCGTCCGCTTCACCTGTCCCAGTGAGGAATCCGGGCAACGGCAGGAGTCGCGGCGCCAGCTCCCCCGCCGCCGCCGCGCTCACCGCCCGGCCCGTCCTGGGCGACACAAAGGCCAATCCCTCGGTCACCCCGGTCACCGCGCAACTCTGCAGATCGAGCGCAAAGCCCAGCTCACCCAAGAGCACCAGCTCGAACCGCACATAGGTCTCGAGCCATCCCCGCCCGGGCCCGAGCTCCTCGACCAGCTTCAACAGCGCCGCATAGAGCAGCCCATGCGGGTCCCGCTCACCGGCCCCGATCTCCACCAGCCCAACCGCCGCGCCCAACCCCAACAGCGCCAACCCATCGCCCATCACCCTGGCCGCATGCAGCCGCAACGGCTCCACCTGAAACGCGCCCAAATGCTGCTCGAGCCTGGCCGACCACCCCACCTGCAACCGGTTGCCCGCCTGCAACAACGCCCCCTGCCGCTTGCCCGCACCCCCACGCACCAACCCCGCATGCCGCCCATGTGCAAACGTCAACACCGACAAAACCGCATCCCGCTCGCCCAGCGGCCGAGCGCTCAACACGATCCCCTCGTCCTGCCATTCGATCAAAACGAGCTCCGAAGAAGGAAGGGAAGGGCGGGGAGGCTCGCCTCCCCGCGGCCCCACTGGGCTTCTTGATACCGTATTAGCGTGGAGGGCTCTGGAATAAAGATGCCGTTTCGTGGTCCATTTGAGCTCGATTGTAGCTCACGAATTGAGGCGAGGGGCCCGGGCAATGACCGCCAACACCGTCATGCGGGCACGTATCGACGCCAAGAACCAAAGACGAGGTGGCGGACATTCTCGCCGCGACCGGCCTTACCGTGTCCGACGCCTTCCGCGTGTTGCTGGTGCGCACCGTCGCCGAGGACGTGATCCTGGCGGCCAGCTATTGCGATCATTCGCCTACCGGCGACTGGCAGGATCACCGCGATTGCCACATCAAGCCCGACCTCATCCTCATCTACCGCAAACCCGATCCAGATACGCTCCAACTGGTACGACTGGGGTCCCATACCGAACTAAGCCCCTGAAACTAGACGGCTTGGATCACGTCTTGGCCGCAGGAACGACACTGATGCGCGCACTTACTGCCGAAGCCCTCGATCAAGCCGATCCGCTGGCACGCTTCCGCGACCGCTTCGAGCTACCGGACGGCGTCGTCTATCTCGACGGCAACTCGCTAGGCGCGCGCCCCAAAGCGGCGAAGGCGGTCGTTGCCCGGGCCATCGAGGAGGAATGGGGCAGGGATCTCATCAAGAGCTGGAACACGGCCGGCTGGTTCGATTTCGCCGCCGACATCGCTCGTGACATCGCCGCCGTCATCGGCGCCGATGCCGACGAGGTCAGCGTCGGCGATTCGATCTCGGTCAACCTGTTCAAGCTCCTGGGCGCCGCCCGGAGCCTCCGCCCCGGCCGTGCCACCATCCTTGCCGACCGGCGCAACTTCCCGACCGACCGCTACGTCGCCCAGGGCTTCGCCGGGCTCACCGGTGCCAATCTGCGGCTCGTCGATGCGCCGGAAGACCTGGCCGCCGCCATCACCGCCGACACAAGCCTCGTCATGGCTAGCCATGTCGACTACCGCTCCGGCCGCATTCTCGATCTCGCCGCCCTGACCGAGGCCGCGCACAGCGAAGGCGCCCTCGTCGTCGTCGACCTCGCCCACAGCGCCGGCGTGCTGCCCGTCGACCTCGCCCGCCGCGGCATCGATATGGCGGTCGGCTGCGGCTACAAGTACCTCAATGGCGGCCCCGGCGCCCCGGCCTTCCTCTTCCTCGCGCGCCGCCATCACGAGGCTGCACAGAACCCCATCACCGGCTGGTTCGGCCACGCCGAGCCCTTCGCCTTCGCCGACAGCTACGCCCCGGCCCCCGGCATCCGCCGCTTTCAGGCCGGCACGCCGCCCATCTTGAGCCTCAAGGCACTCAAGGAAGGCACGCGCATCGCCGCCGAGGCGCCGCTCGATCAGGTCCGCGCCAAGGCAAAGAGCCTGACCACCACCTTCCTCGACTTGGTCGAAGCGGAACTTGGTGATCACGACTTCACGCTCGCGAGTCCCCGCGACGCGGAGCAACGCGGCGCCCAGATCGCGCTCGCCCACGAGCACGGCTACGCCATCACCCAGGCGCTGATCGCCCACGACGTCATTCCCGACTTCCGCCAGCCTGACATCATCCGCTTCGGGTTCGCACCCCTCTACGTCCGCCACGCCGATGTGCACGAAGCGGTCCGCCGCCTGCGCCGGATCATGGAGCAGCGCCTCTACGACGAGCCGCGCTATCGCGCCCGGGCCGCGGTGACCTGAGCGGAAGACGGCCGCTGTACTGCGGCACGAAAGCACTCGGCGCCCTTGCCGATTTCGCGATAATGCCGCTGCGGCCGCCGGACGGCCGGTATCGCGGAGGAGCCGATGATCGATCTCGCCCTGTTGTCGCCCACCGGCTCGCCTGTGCTTTGGGATGGCCTCGAGATGGCCGTGCGCTGGCTGCACGTCATCACTGCGATCGCCTGGATCGGCTCGTCCTTCTACTTCATCGCCCTCGACCTCGGCCTGCGCAAGTCGCCGGACCTGCCGCCCGGCGCCACCGGCGAGGAATGGCAGGTCCACGGCGGCGGTTTCTACCACATCCAGAAGTACATGGTGGCGCCCGAGCGCCTGCCCGAGCATCTCATTTGGTTCAAGTGGGAGGCCTACTGGACCTGGATCTCCGGCATGGCGCTGATGATTCTCGTCTACTACCTGGGCGCCGAGATCTACCTGATCGATCCCGCTGTCCTCGACATGTCGGTGCCGGTCGCCATCGCCGTGTCGCTCGCCTCGATCATGCTCGGCTGGGTGATCTACGACCGCCTGTGCAAGTCACCCATCGGCCAGGACGACACGCGGCTGATGCTGGTCCTCTTCGTGGTGCTCGTCGCCATGGCCTGGCTCTACACCCAACTCTTCACCGGCCGGGCCGCCTTGCTCCATCTGGGTGCCTTCACCGCCACCATCATGACGGCCAACGTCGCCATGATCATCATCCCCAACCAGAAGAAGGTAGTGGCGGCACTCAAGGCCGGCGCGACGCCGGACCCGGAATACGGCCGCGTCGCCAAGCAGCGCTCGCTGCACAACAACTATCTGACGCTGCCCGTCCTCTTCCTGATGCTCTCGACCCACTACCCGCTGATCTTCGCCACGCCCTACAACTGGGTGATCGCGAGCCTGGTCTTCCTCATGGGCGTCACCATCCGCCATTTCTTCAACATGATGCACGCCGGCAAGGGCTGGGCGTACTGGACCTGGCCCGCGACCACCGTGCTGTTTCTCGCCGTGGTCTGGCTCTCCACCTTGCCGCCCGCGCCCGTCGAGGAGAGCGAGGCAATGTCGACCCGAGAAGAGCGGTTCGCCGCCGTCGAGACCTTCCCGGACGTGCACAACACCATCCTGGGCCGCTGCTCGATGTGCCACGCAACTGAGCCCTTCTGGCCTGGCATCGCCGCGGCACCCAAGGGCGTCATCCTGGAGAGCGAGGCGCAAGTGGCGCGCTGGGCCGAGGCCATCTACCTCCAGGCCGGCCGCAGCCACGCCATGCCACCCGCCAACCTCACCTGGATGGAGCCGCAGGAGCGCCAGCTGATCGTCGACTGGTACGAATCCGCGCTTCAGGGCGGCTGAGCTGGCCAGGGCAGGGGCACCTGATGGCAGGCAACCACAAAGGCCGCTGGGGCGTCGCCCTGGACGACATGCTCCATGCCCGCCGTCACCGTCTTCGGCGCCGTCGCCATGGATGTGCGGCTGCATGCGGCGGTGGCGCTGGTTGCCGGCACCTCCAACCCCGTCACCGCACGCAAGACCCCGGGCGGGGTTGGGCGCAACGTTGCAGCCGTGCTCGCCCGGCTCGGCGGCCGGGTCAGCCTCGTGAGCCGGCTCGGTGACGACGCCGCGGGCAACGCGCTCGCCGCCGATCTTGACGCCATGGGCATCGATCGGACTTTCGTCCAGAGACCGCCCGGCGCCGCCTCGGCCTGCTATTGGGCGGTGCTCGAGCCCACGGGCGACCTGGCGCTCGGCCTCGCGGACATGGTCGTCATCGAGACGCTGACGCCGGCGGATCTCGACCCGGCGATCCAACACCCCGCCGATGGCTGGTTCATCGACGCCAACCTGCCTGAGGCCTGCATCGCCCACCTCCTCGACCATCCAGCGCGGCCGCCCCTGGTCGCTGTCGACACTGTCTCCGTCAGCAAGGCCCGAAGGCTCTGGGGCAGGTTGGGCAAAGTCGATCTGCTGATCACCAACGATGCCGAGGCTGTCGTGCTCTGCGGCGCTGCCGATGCCGCTCGGCTGGTCGCGTCCGGTGCCCGAGCTGTCGTCATGGGGCGCGGTGCCGCCGGGCTCGACCTCGCCGACGCCTCTGGTCGCGTCCAGCTCGATCCGCTGCCGGTGACGCCCCGCGACGTTACCGGCGCGGGCGATGCGATGGCCGCGGCCACGCTCTTTGCTTCGCTTTGCGGTTTGGAACTACCGGCCGCCGCCCGGATCGGCCGTCTTGCCGCTGCCTTGGCGATCAGCGGCGAGTCGGCAGTCGACAACGCGGGCTTGCGCGAGGCGGCCTTGCGGTTCGATACTACGGCGCATGCAGACCTTGCTCGCCTTCAATCCTGAGGTCGCCGCCGCCCGCAAGGCCGGCCGGCCGATCGTCGCCCTCGAAAGCACGCTGATTGCCCATGGCCTGCCGCGGCCGCGCAATCTCGAGACGGCTCGGGCACTCGAGGCGGCCGTGCGTGACGAAGGGGCCGTGCCCGCCACCATCGCGATCGCCGACGGGCGGATCCGCATCGGCCTCGACGACGAGTTGCTCGAGGAGCTCGCGACCGCTGATACCGTGATGAAGGTGTCGCGCCGCGATCTCTCGGCCTGCATCGCCAATCGCAAGCTCGGGGCCACCACCGTCGCCGGCACGATGATCGCGGCGCACATGGCTGGCATTCGCGTCTTCGCAACCGGCGGCATCGGTGGCGTGCACCGCGGCGCTGAGCGTGATTTCGACGTGTCGGCCGACCTCGAGGAGCTGGCGCGGACACCGGTCGCCGTCGTCTGCAGCGGCGCCAAGTCGATCCTCGATTTGCCGAAGACACTCGAGGTGCTGGAGACCAAGGGCGTGCCGGTCTGCGGCTGGCGGACCGACGAGTTCCCGGCCTTCTATTGCCGCTCGAGCGGCCTGCCGGTGCCGTTGCGCTGCGACGAGATCGAGTCCATGGCGCGGGGCCTCGAGGTACAAAGGCGGCTCGGCCTCGGCGGTGGTGCCCTGATCGTCAACCCGATCCCCGAGAATGCAGCGCTGCCGGAAGAGCTGATCGAAGGGGCGATCCACGAGGCGATGCGCGTCGCCGCCTCGGCCGGCATCGGCGGCAGGGACGTGACGCCCTTCCTGCTGGCGCGGATCGTCGACCTCACCAAGGGCAAGAGCGTCGACGCCAACGTGGCGCTGGTCTTGAGCAATGCGAGGCTCGCCGCCAAGCTGGCTGTGGTACTGCAGGCGTTGCAGGAACAGTCGAAAGCGCGGGTTGCCTGAGGCTCAGATCGCCGCCAGGTAGCCGCCGTCGACATAGAGGATCTGGCCGGTGACGTAGCGGGCGGCATCGGACGACGAGAAACACCGACGCCCCCACCAGGTCGCGCCGATCGCCGAAGCGCCCGGCCGGGATCTTTGCCAGCATCGCCTGCTGCCACGCCGCGTCGGCATAGAACATCTCGGTCAGCGCCGTCCGGAAGTAGCCGGGCCCGATGGCGTTGACCCGAATGCCCAAGGGTGCCCATTCGGTGGCGAGCGACCGGGTCAAGCCGAGCAGGCCGGCCTTCGAAGCGCCATAGGGTGCTGCCGTCGGCACGCCCACGGCCGAGGTCAAGGAGCAGACATTGAGGATCGTGCCGCCTTTCGCGCGTTCGCCGTGTCGCGCATCGCCCGAGCCGCCGCCTGGGCGGTGAAGAAGGCGCCCTTGAGGTTGGTCTCGTGGATGCGGTCCCAGAGCGTCTCCTCGACCTCCAGCGAGGCGCAGACCTCCTCCATCCCGGCGTTGTTGACCAGGAGGTCAGCCCGCCCAGCGCCGCCGTCGCCTCGCCGACACCACGACGAATGGCGTCGACGTCGGCGCGCATCCATGGCCACGGGAAAGGCCTGCCGGCCGTGCGCCTCGATCTCGGCCGAGACTTCGGCGAGCCGCGCCACGTCGCGCGCCGTCACCGCAACGTCGGCGCCGAACCGGGCCAGGCCCATCGGCGATCGCCTCGCCGATCCCTCGGCTGGCCCCGGTCACCAGGGCCTTGCGGCCGGCGAGGTCGAAGGTGGCGTCAATGGGCTCGATCATGGCATGCTCGCTCTGGCTCGTGGGGACGGCATAAAGCTGCCGCTTGTCGGGCAGCGCGACAAGAGCGGGAGGGAGCGATCGTCATGGAACATGCGCTCGAATGGATCGAGCAGCGCGCTCTCATGGACATGAACCACGCCCTCGAGCAGGAGGCTGAACGTCTCGGCCGTGTCAGCCGCGCGCTCGGTGGCGCCTATGCCTCGGCCTTCACGACCTTGCCGGCCAGCGCCATCGTCGCCAATCGAACGATCGGTCTCGGCCTCGAAACGCCAGCCGACGACGGCCTCCTCGACGAGTTGGTCGGCGTCTACCATGCTTCCGGCATCCAGCGCTACTTCGTCCATCTTCACCCAGATGCGGCGCCAGCCGACCTCGACCAGCGTCTCAAGGCCAGGGGCCTGGAGACCACTCGTGCCTGGGTCAAGTTCAGCCGCGGCCGCGAGCTGCCGCCCAATGCTGCCACCGATCTCGAGGTGCGGCTGGCGACGCCGGCGGACGCCCCGGCGCTTGGGCGGATCGCGGCTGCAGCCTTCGATCTGGGCCAGCCTGGCGAGGGGCTTGTGGCCAGCATCATCGGCCGGCCCAACTGGCACGTCTTCATGACGGCCGAGAGGGGCGAGCCCACCGGCTGCGGCGCGCTCTACGTCGAGGACGGCATCGGCTGGCTGGATTGGGGTGCCACCGCACCCGGCAATCGAGGCCGCAACGGCCAGTCGGCATTGCTGCGGCAGCGCATCCTTCACGCCCTCGATCTCGGTTGCGATCTGCTCGGCACCTGCACCGGCGAGGAGGTGCCGGGCGACCCGCAGATCTCCTACCACAACATCGTCAAGATGGGCTTCACGCCGGCCTACACCCGCCGCAACATGGCGCCGCCCAAGCCGAGCCAAGCCTAGCCGAAGTCTTCACTTGCCGAGTTGGCAAACTATCGGCACTTTTCGCGCGTTCCGGAACAAATGTTTAGGGCGTGGATGTGCAGCCCCTGGTACGGCTTTCGGGTGTCGGCAAGAGCTTCGGCCAGACCATTGCGGTCGAGGCCGTCTCGCTCGATCTCGCCGCGGGCAGGTTCCTCACCATTCTTGGCCCGTCCGGCTGCGGCAAGACCACGCTGCTCCGGATGATCGCCGGGTTCATCGCACCATCGACCGGCCATATCGAGGTCAACGGCTCGCGCATAGAGGCCGTGCCACCCTGGCGGCGGTCGATCGGCATGGTGTTCCAGAAGCTTGCGCTCTTTCCCCACCTCACCGCCTTCGACAATGTCGCCTACCCACTGCGCATGAGGCGTTTTCCGAAGAGCGGCATGGCCGAGCGGGTCGAGCGCTATCTCGACCTAGTGCGGCTCGGCGGCCTCGGCTCCCGCCGCCCGCACGAGCTTTCCGGCGGCCAGCAGCAGCGCGTCGCGATTGCCCGGGCCCTGGTCTTCGAGCCCGATATCCTGCTGCTCGACGAGCCGCTGGCGGCCCTCGACAAGAAGCTCAGGGAAGACATGCAGCTCGAGTTTCGCCGCATCCAGCGCGAGCTCGGCGTCACCACCATCAACGTCACCCACGACCAGCGCGAGGCGCTCGTCATGTCCGACGAGGTGATGGTGATGCACGAGGGCAGGCTGCAGCAATCGGCGCCACCGGCCGAAACGTATGGCAATCCCGCCAATCGCTTCGTCGCGGGCTTTCTCGGTCTCACCAACTTCCTCGATGCAACGGTCGTCCGCAGCGCCGGTGATCGTTGCGTCGTCCGAATCGGCACGATCGAGCTGGAAGCCATGGGCACCTTCGCCGCTGGAGCCAACGTCGCGGCTGCCCTTCGCGCCGAGAAGCTCCGGCTCCTGGCAGCGAACGAGACGGCCGACGTGAGCTTGCCTGCCATCGTCACCGAGACCGTCTTCGAAGGTGACCGCACGCTCTACGAGGTCGAGGTGGCAGCGCTGGGCGACGCGCGTCTGCAGCTCTTTGACCACGACCCTGCCGGCCATGGGCGGCACGAGCCGGGGTCGCCGGTGGCCGTCGGCTGGTCATCGGCCCATCTTCTGCTTTTCCCCGACTGACAGAACAACAAAGGAGGACATCTCGGATGCCAAGAAATCTGCCGATCATCGGCCGCCGGCGGCTGCTGCAGACCGCAGCACTCGGCGGCGCTGCCATCAGCGCGCCCTGGGTCTGGCGCAAGCCGGCCCTGGCCCAGGACAAGCCCGCCGAGCTCATCGTCCGCGCCTGGGGCGGCGTCTGGGTCGAAGTCGCTTGACCAGGGTGTGTCGCAGCCGTTCACCGAGGCCACGGGTATCGCGGTCCGCCACGACCTGACCGAGGACAACGAGCTGCAGCCGCGCATCTGGGCCGCCGTCGACCAGGGCCGGCCGCCGCCGATCCACGTCAACTGGGACACCTCGACCAACGCCACAAAGTCGGCCCTGCGCGGGGTTGCCGAGGACCTGGGCGACATCCCCAACCTTGCCGAGATGCTTCCGGCTGCCCGTCCCGCTGGCTTCGACGGTGTCCCGCTGATCAACATGTACTCTTACGTCTATGTGCTGGCGTTCCGCGACGAGGCTTTCCCCGACGGCCCGCCCACGAGCTGGAACATCATGCTCGACCCCCGCTTCAAGGGCCGGGTCGCCCTCTACAATGACGGCATCGGCTTCCATCCCTCGGCCCAGATCGCGGGCGGCGGCACGCTCGCCGACATCCCCGAGAACATGGAGCCGGCCTGGGAATTCATCGGCAAGCTGAAGGAACAGGAGCCGCTCCTGGGCGAGGATCCGGACTTCACCGCCTGGTTCCAGAACGGCGAGATCGACGTCGCCTGCACCATCCTCTCCAACGCCCGGGCGGCCAAGCAGAACGGCATCCCCGTCTCCTGGACCGTGCCTGTGGAGGGGGCGAAGGTCGACACGGATGCCATGTGGATTCCCCAAGGGCTGCCGGAGAATGAGCTTTACTGGGCCAAGGAGTACGTCAACCTGGCGATGAGCCAGAACGGCCAACAGGTCTGGATGGACGGCCTTGGGCTGCCGGGCCTGCGCCCCGGCCTGACCCCGCCCGCCGACCTCGCGGGCGACCCGGCCTTCCCGCAGAGTGCTGCCGACTTCGAGCGCCTGATCTCGGTGCCCACCCAGGTCCTGGTCGAGCACGAGAGCGACTGGTTCCAGGCATTCAAGGAGATCATGCAGAGCTGACGGGAAGAGCTTGTGGGGGAAATGGTTTCCCCCACGCCCCCTCTTGATTTGGCGCTGTGTCAATGGGGAGGCTGGCCTCTCCCCGTGAACAACCTGCGGGAAACTGCTGCAGGCAGCGGCGCAGCCGCGCCGAGCGTTTGAATCAGTGCGATCAGTTGGTCGACATCATCGAGAAGGGCTCGGAATGACCGGACAGGTTTACATCGACATCGAGATCGCGGCCGACATTCTCGAAGATCTTTTGGACGTGCTCGCGAATGGCGAAATGACGTCGATCGTATTCTCCAGAGAAGGGAAGCCGGCAGCGAAGCTGGTGCCGCCTTCGTCCGGGTCGGCATCCACTCAATTGGCAAGCTTCCCGAGCACGAAGCTTTCTCGATCTTCAACGCTTCTGGCAGTAACTGGCGGCGCCGACTGCAATCGGATCGGCGCCGCCGGCTTCGACCGAGAGAGGGCTATTTGATCACGCTGCTGCCGACGCGATCAGAGCCTTCAGCCCAGCTCGCCCTTGGTCCGGATCACCTTGTACAGCAGGCCGTACTCGATCGCCTCCTCGGGGAACATCCAGTGGTCGCGGTCGGTGTCCTTGGCGATCCGCTCGAGCGGCTGGCCGGTCTCCATGGCGAAGATCTTGTTCAGCCTCTCGCGCATCTTGATGATCTGCTCGGCCTGGATGCCGATGTCGGTCGCGGTGCCCATCATCCCGCCCGAGGGCTGGTGCAGCAAGAACCGCGTGTTGGGCAGGCAGAAGCGGTTCTCCTTGGCCGCGCCGACGAAGATCAACGCGCCCGCCGAGGCCACCCAGCCCGTGCCGATGACCCGCACCTTGGGGCCCACGAACTTCAGCATGTCGTAGATCATGTCGCCGGATTCGACATGGCCGCCCGGCGAGCTGACGAAGACGTTGATCCAGTCGTCGCCATCGGCCGCCAGCGCCAGCAGCTGGGCGGTGACAGCCTTGGCCATCTTGTGCTCGACCTGGCCGGTGATCAGCACGGTCCGGCTCTTGAACAGCCGCTCCTCGACCATCCAGCCTTCGGCGTCTCCTCGCCCTTCTTCTTCTCGTCCTCGTCCGAGAACCACATGCGACAGCCACTCCGGTTGCGCAGGGCCATGCGACCCCGCTCTGAAAATGCGTGAGCCCGTACCTAGCGCCGGGAGCGCCGCGCGACAATCGCAACCGGGAAGCGAATCGCGCAGCCCGGGCCTCTTCGTCCTCGATGCCATCGAGGCGGTGCGCGCGCGGCTCCTGCCCAACGGCGGTGGCCGGCTCGCTCCCTGGCTCTTTCTCCTGCCGGCGATCCTGGTCACCGGCCTCCTCGTGATCGGTCTCGTGCCGCTGGTCGACGCCTCGCTCCGCACCCTGGACCGCGCCACCTTCCGCATGGGCGAGACCTGGAGCCTCGCCAATTTCGAAACGCTCTGGGCGCGCCCGGTCTACGCCGTGCTCGCCTGGCGGACCATCGGCGCCGCGCTCACCACCACCGTCCTCACCCTCCTGATCGCCCTGCCTTATGCCTGGCTGATGGTCAGGACACCCAGGCCCTGGCTGAAGAAGCTCCTGCTCGTCTCGCTCTTCCTGCCCTTCTTCATCGGCCAGGTCGTTCGCGCCTATGGCTGGCTCATCGTCCTCGGCCAGCAGGGCCTGGTGAACACCGTGCTCGCCAGCCTCGGCCTGCCGGCGATCGGCGTGCTCTACACGCTGCCGGGCGTCATCCTCGGCCTCGTTCAGTACATGCTGCCGTTTGCCGTCTTGATGCTGGCCCCGGCCTTCACCGCAGTCGCCGAGGAGGTCGAGCTGGCGTCCGCCAGCCTCGGCGCCAGCCCGGCCCGAACCTTCCTGCACATTGTCCTGCCGCTGGTGCGACCCGGCCTGGTCGCGGCATCGGTCGTCGTCTTCACCCTGACGCTCACCGATTTTGCCATGCCGGCGATCATGGGCGGTGGCCGCAACGACTTCATCGCGAATGGCATCTACGACGCCTTCTTCCGCTTGTCCGATTCGGGCCTCGGCGGTGCGCTGGCGATCGTCCTGACGCTTACCGGCACCACCTTCGCCGGGCTCATGCTGGCGCTCTTCGGCCTCGGCACGCTAGGCTACGTGAGGCGGTCCTGATGCGCCGCTCAGCCTTCACCATGCTGCTCGTCGCCATTGTCGTCTTCGACCTGGTCTTCCTGGCAATGCCGACCATCGTCGTCGTCGTGATGTCGTTCACCAGCGGCAATCTGATCGCC
This sequence comes from uncultured Alphaproteobacteria bacterium, assembly GCA_963700945.1. Classification (GTDB taxonomy): domain Bacteria; phylum Pseudomonadota; class Alphaproteobacteria; order Geminicoccales; family Geminicoccaceae; genus SLRI01. Next base: position 14,148 of record CAVOZQ010000022.1, on the reverse strand, counting down.
TTTCCGCCCGAGGGCTTCTCGCTTCGCTGGTATCAGGCGCTGCTCACCCAGCCCGAGTTCCTGGCGGCGCTGCAGCGCTCTCTCTGGGTGGGGCTGGTCTGCACGCTCCTCGCCGTGCCCGCCGGCACGCTGGCGGCCTTGGCGCTCGCCCGCTACCGCATCCGCTTTCCGACCGGCCTGCAGCTCTATCTGCTCTTGCCCTTCACCGTGCCGCTCGTCGTCTCCGGCATCGCGCTGATGCTGCTCTTCGGCCGCATGGGCCTGTTGGGCTCGGTCTGGCCGATCGGGCTCGCGGCCTGCGTCATCAACCTGCCCTTCATGATCTGGGCGGTGGCGGCGTCGGTGAACCACCTCGACCCCGACCTCGAGAATGCCGCCATGAACTGCGGCGCGCCGCCGACCCACACCTTCTTCACGGTCACCTTGCCGGCCGTCGCACCCGGCATCCTTACCGGCGCGCTGATCATGTTCATCCTCGCGGTCAACGAGTTCCTGGTGAGCCTGATGCTGGTCGATGCGAGGATCGTCACGTTGCCCGTCCTGGTCTACAACGCCATCCGCAACATCATCACCCCCGACCTCGCCGCCGTCTCGGTCGTCTATCTCGTGATCGCCATTGCCGCGATCTGGCTCCTCGACCGCTTTGTCGGCCTCGACATACTTCTCAAGTCCAAGCGGAACTGACCAGCGATGATCAATCTCTTCGAGCTCGACAAGCTGACCGCCGCCGAGCGTGCGGCCCTCCTCGAGCGGACCGAGGCCGACCTCTCGTCCTTCATGACCCCCGTCGCCGGGATCGTCGATCGGGTGCGTCAGGGGGGCGATGACGCGATCGCCGAGCTGGCTGCCGAGATCGACAAGGTCACCCTCGACCCTTCCGGCCTCGAGGCCACCGAGGCCGAGTTCGATGCCGCCGAGAAGGCGCTGGCCGGCGACGTCAAGGACGCCATCCGCTACGCCATCGACAATATCCGACGCTTTCACGAACGGCAGAAGCCCGAAGAGATGTGGATCATGGAGATCCGCAAGGGCGCCTTCGCCGGCGAGCGCTGGACCCCGATCCGCTCGGTCGCCTGCTACGTGCCGCGCGGCAAGGGCGCCTTTCCGTCGGTGATGATGATGACCACCATCCCGGCCGTGGTCGCGGGCGTGCCCGAGATCATCGTGCTCACCCCACCGACGCCCGAGGGCGGCATCGACGCCGCCTCCCTTTTTGCTGCCAAGGAAGCCGGGGTTACCCGTGTCTTCCGCGTCGGTGGCGCGGTGGCGGTGGCCGCCGCCGCCTTCGGCACGGCGACCCTGCCCAAGGTGGTGAAGATCGTCGGCCCGGGCAGCCCCTGGGTGGTCGCCGCCAAGCGCCATCTGGCCGACAAGATCGACACGGGCCTGCCGGCCGGTCCGTCCGAGTCCATCGTGCTGGCCGACGCCACCGCGAATCCGGACATCGCCGCCCTCGACCTGCTGATCGAGGCCGAGCACGGGCCGGACAGCAGCGCCTATCTCGTCACAGACAGCCGCGAGATTGCCGAGAAGGCCATGGCCCGCCTGCCGGAGCTGATCGCCAATCTCGGGGCCGAGCGGCAGGGCTACATCAAAGAGGTGCTCGGCGGGAGGTGCGGCGGCATCGTCCTCGCCCCATCCTGGGACGAGGCCGTTCGCTTCACCAACGACTACGCGCCCGAGCATCTGGGCATCCTCTCGACCGAGCCCTGGCAGCATCTGGGTTCCATCACCGACGCCGGCGAGATCTTGCTCGGCGAGAATACGCCCATGACCATCGCGAATTTCTGCCTCGGCCCCGATTGCGTGCTGCCCACCGGCGGCTGGGCCAAGACCTTCTCGGCCCTGGGCGTGCAGGATTTCATGAAGCGCACCAGCCTCGGCCACATCACCCGCGCGGGCTTCGCCGAGCCCGCCCACCACGCCCGCGTGCTCGCCACCTACGAGGGCTTCGAGGCCCACGCACAGGCGCTGTCCGAGGTCCGCAAGCGCTTCCGCCCCTGAGCGCCCGCCCGGCCGATTGCGCCCGGGCGAGGCGTTTCGCCACTTTTCCCGAGCGGCCCGAAGCAGGAAACTGCGGGGCATGATCATTCGCTCCAGATACGGGCAACCGCAAGCGCGGCCGTGCATCGCGCGGGCGGCGTTGCTGGCCATGCTGCTGCAGCTGGTCGTGCCGTTTCTCGGCCTCGGTCAGCTCGCCGCCCGCGGCATCGGCGACGCGCCCTTCGTCATCTGCACGGGCGCCGGGCTCGTCTGGGTCAATCCGGACGGCACGCCGGTCGAGGACCAGAAAGAGACCGACCAGATCTGTCCGATCTGCGCCCCGAGCAAGCTGGTGGCGACTGTCGACCTACCCATAATGGCAGCGCTCATGCTGCCGGCGCCGCAATCGATGCGGCCCGCACCTGCCGAGCGCGACGAGCCATTGGCGCTTCAGACAGCACCACCGCTGCCGGCCCGCGGTCCGCCGCCGGCCGCTTGAGGCCCGCAACCACTTTCATCTCATTCGTCCAAAACACGCCGGGCCGCCTCGCATGAGGTCGCCATGGCTGTCGGAGCACTGAATATGCTGCGTATCACCACACTCGCGGTCGCCTTTGTCGGCCTCGCCACGACCGCTTTCGCCCATGACGTCCAAGTGGGCGACATGACCATCGATCACCCCTGGTCGCGCGCCACGGCTGCCACCCAGGCGAACGGCTCAGCCTACCTCACGGTCACCAATGGCGGCGCCGCCGACCGCATCGTGGCGGCGTCGAGCCCCAAGGCCGCGCGGGTCGAGCTGCACACCCATGACATGGACGGCGAAGGCGTCATGCGGATGCGCCAGGTCGAGGCGATCGACCTGCCCGCGGGCGAGACGACGGCGCTGCAGCCGGGCGGCCTGCACGTCATGCTGTTCGACCTGCAGGGCCCTCTGGTCGAGGGAGAGACCTATCCCTTGACGCTCACCTTCGAGGAAGCCGGCCCTGTCGAGCTCGAGGTCCAGGTCGAGGCCGTGAGCTACGGCGTCGATGGCGCCATGGGCCACGGCGCCGGCCACGGCAACTGACGCGCGAGCGGATCGTGCCCGACCTGTGGGCACGATCCGCATCATCATCATGTGGCTCGCTTGAGCCCGGTCACCATCGAGCGGACCAGGTTCTCACCGTGCTCGAAGCTGGAGAAGGCGATCCCTACGATGTGGAGGCCGATCAGCACCAGCATGCCGTTCGCCGCCACCTCGTGCACCTCCTCGAGCAGGTGATGGTCGCCGGCGCCGATGGTCAAGAGCCAGCCAGAGCCGGCGGTGACGAAGAGGCCGGCGATCATCAAGAGCACCATGACGCCACCTAGCGGGTTGTGCCCGAGATAGCGCTTGGCCCGGAAGGTGATGGCGTCGCGGGCATAGCCGAGCACCGCCTGCGGGCTGTAGACGAAGTCCGTGAACCGGGCGTGGCGGGTACCCACGACGCCCCAGATGATCCGCAGGACCAGCAGCGCCACGATCGCGTATCCCAGCACCTCGTGCACCAGCTCCAGCTCTTCGCCGGTCAAATACGCGGCGGCGAAGAGCCCGACCAGCGTCCAGTGAAAGAGCCGCACGAAGGGATCCCAGACCCGAACCAGCTCGCCGTCCGATCCGGCCTCGACCGGCCGCATCGCGCGGCCGTCTTCGGTCTCTGTTGCAGCACTGCGGCTCATGAGCGGCTCTCGCGCCGCGGCACGATGGCCCCGGTCTCGGGATTGACATAGGCCTCGAAGCTGGCGCCATTGGCGTCCGTGCCTTCGACCTCGTAGCAGTTGTCGTCGCGCTCGATCTCGCGCACCTGATAGCCCATCGCCTTGAGCTTGCCCTCGACCTCGGCGATGCTCAGCCACTGGTCCGAGGCGATCTCGGGGCATCGTGCGTCGTCGTCGTCGGCCAGCGCCGGAAGGGCGAAAGCGAGCGGTGCGACGGCGGTGGCGAGGAGGAGAATCTTTTTCATGATCCGTGGTTCCTTGGCTGTTGCATGATCGGCCGGTCGACCGACGCTGCGGACCCTATCTTATCTGCCCTGACCACATCCTGAACGGGCCTGTCAGCGTCTTGTCAGGTTGCGGCGACTAGGTTCTTGCCCCCATGCAGACCCGCATCCTCCACCCGCGCCGCATCGTTTGGGCCGCAGCCTTGGTTGCCGTCTTCGCCGCCGCCTGGGCCGGGCCGGCGCGCGCCGACGAGAAGGACCACGACCGAGCCCGAGCCGCCCTGCAGCGTGGTGAGGTGCTGCCGCTCGCCACCATCCTCGAGCGGCTGGAGGGCGTGATCGACGGCGAGATCATCGCCGCCGAGTTCGACCGCGACGACGGTCTCTGGCTCTACGAGATCGAGTATATCGACCGCGAGGGCCGCGTGGTCGAGCTCGTGGTGAACGCTGCCGACGGGCGGGTGCTGGAGCATGAGGTCGACTGATGCGCATTCTCCTGGTCGAGGACGATCCGCGCATTGCCGATGCCGTCACGGCACTTCTGGAGCCGCAGGGCTATCGGGTCGAGCGGGTCGCCGACGGGGAGACGGCCTGGTTCAAGGGCGACGTCGAGGACTACGCCGCCGTGGTCCTCGATCTCGGCCTGCCCGGCATGGACGGGCTCACCGTGCTCAAGCGCTGGCGCGAGAACGACCGGACCATGCCGGTCCTGGTGCTGTCGGCCCGCGGCACCTGGAAGGAGCGGGTCGAGGGCATCGACGCTGGCGCCGACGACTATCTGCCGAAGCCGTTCGAACCAGAGGAGCTAACCGCGCGGCTGCGCGCCATAATCCGCCGGTCTGCCGGGCACGGCCGGCCCGTGCTCGAGATCGGCCCGGTCAGCCTCGACCCTCGCGCCATGCGGGTCACGGTGAACGGCGTGCCCAAGGCCCTCTCGCCCCAAGAGTACCGGCTGCTCGACTACCTCATGCTGCAGGCCGGGCGCACGGTCTCCGCTGGTGAGCTGGTCGACCAGCTCTATGGCGAGGACGAGGATCGCGACAGCAACACCATCGAGGTGCTGGTCGGCCGGCTGCGCCGCAAGCTGGGCGTCGAGCTGATCGAGACCCGCCGCGGTTTCGGCTACACCATTCAGCCCCAGGGCGCATGACCGGCCGCTCGCTGCGCCTGCGCCTGGTCCTGGCCCAGGCAGCAACCATCTTCGTGGCCCTCGCGCTGGCATGGATCGGGCTCACGGTGCTCTTCGAGCGGCATCTGGAGCGCCGCATCGACGACGAGCTTGCGACCTATGTCCGCCAGCTGGCAGGCCAGCTCGCGATCACGGGGGACGGCGCCATCACGCTCGATGCCGACCTCGTCGATCCGCGCTTCGAGGTGCCGCTGAGTGGGCTCTACTGGCAGGTCGAAAGCGTTCCACCCGGCACACTGTTGCGCTCACGCTCGCTCTGGGACGATGCCCTGGCCCTGCCGCCGGACCCGCTCAGGCCCGGCAGCATCCACCGCCACGACTTGGCCGGACCGGGCGGTGCCCTGCTCATGGTCCACGAGCGGCCGCTCGTCCTCGGCGCCGCTGGAGACGAAAGGCAAATCCGGGTCGCCGTCGCCATCGACCGGGCCTCGCTCGCCACCGCGAGGGCCGCGTTCGCAACCCAGCTCTCCTGGGCGTTGGCGCTCCTCGCCCTCGTGCTGATCGCCGCCGCGCTCGCCCAGGTCTGGTTCGGGCTCCGCCCTTTCGAGCAGCTGCGTCGCGCTGTGGGCCTGGTCCGGACGCGGCAGACTGCGAGGCTGGAGGGGCATCATCCGGGCGAGGTTCAGCCGCTGGTGGACGAGGTCAACGCCTTGCTCGAGGCGCAGTCGGTGACCATCGCCCGCGCCCGCGCCCAGGCCGCCGACCTGGCGCACGGCCTCAAGACGCCGCTCACCATCCTCCATGCCGAGGCAACGGCGTTGCGCGGCCGGGGCGATGCGGAGACGGCCGCGACCATCGAGGGTCTTGCCCGCGACATGCAGCGGCAGATCGATCGCGACCTCGCCCGTGCCCGGATCGCCGGCAGCCGGAGCGCCCAAGCCGTGACTCCGCTGGCACCGATCGCGCGCCAGCTGGTGCAGACCCTCGAGCGCACGCCGCGCGGCGGGCGGCTGTCCTGGACGGTCGATATCGACGGCGCGCTTGCGGTCGCCGTCGATGCCGACGACCTGGCCGAACTCTTGGGCAATCTCCTGGAGAATGCTGCGAAGTGGGCCGTGGATGTGGTCGAGATAGCTGCTGCACTGGTGGCCGACGGCGTCCGCGTCACGGTCGCCGATGACGGGCCGGGCGTGCCGGCAGACGCACGCGACCGACTCGGCACCCGTGGCGTTCGCCTCGATGCCGGCACGCCTGGCCACGGCATCGGCCTTGGCATCGTCAGCGACATCACTGGCGCCTATGGCGGCAAGCTCGCCTTCGCCGATGCCGCGCAGGGCGGCCTCGAGGTGGCGGTCACCCTGCCGAAGGCTCAGGCCTCGACGGGCCACGCCTCCAGCCGATAGGCGCTGTCCCAGAACAGCCATTCGTACTGGGTCGAGCGGATAAAGGCCCGGCCCATCGCCTCGCGCTCGGCAGCTCCGCTAGCAGACGCGGCCGCGTCGGTGATGCGGATCACTTCTTGGACCGAACTCGCAAAGGCATCGTCGGCATAGGTGTCGATCCAGGGCTGGTAGAAATTGTCCTGCACCGTCTCCGTGGCGATCCGTGCGCCGACGTCGTGGTAGATCCAAAAGCACGGCAGGATGGCGGCGACCAAGACCGGCCAGGACTCGTGATGGGCCGCGGCGATCAGGAAGTTCGTGTAGGCGAGGCAGGAAGGCGAGGGCTGGGCCGCGGCGATATCTGCCTCGCTCATGCCGAACTGCTCGAGGAACTGGCCGTGCAACGCCCGCTCGACCGCAAGCGCGCCCAGGGCCGAACCCACGAACTTGTCCATCGCGGCGAGCTCTGGCGCCCGGGCCCCGGCAATTGCCAGCGTGCGGGCATACTGGTCGAGATAGAGCTTGTCCTGGGTGATGTAGAATTTGAACCGATCCCGCGACAACGTCCCCGCCGCCAGCTCGCGATTGAACGGCAACTCGTCGATCGCCCGGCGCAGGCGCGTGGTTCGTTGCCAGATGTCTTGCGTGAATGTCATTCCCTGATCCTGAAGAGTTGCTGCCCGATCAAGCCATCAGAGCACATCGTCCGGTGCCGCCGATTGTCCACCCGTTCGCCGCAATAGGCGCCTTGCCGCATCGATATCGGCGCGGTCGCGTCGCTCGACGAAGAAATCCACCGTCTTCCCTCTTTGCTGGCCTGATCGACCGCGATCTTCAATGACGGCGGCAAGCGCAGCGCATAGGTGCTCGTCTTCATCGCCCCTAGCTCTGCAGTAAGCACGACAGCCGCGACTATCTTTGGCCCCGGTTTCGACCGCGCCAGTCAAGCATCAGCCAGTAGCCGCTGCATCACCGCTCTGAACCGCCGCGTTGTCGCCTCTGCCGCGACATGCCGGCCGGTCTCGACCACTCGTCTGCCTGCCGCGTAGACCGACGCCACGGGCGAGCGCCCGGCGGCGAAGAGCCAGCCGTCGATGAGATCGTCGCCGCTCTTGCCGACCAATGCCGGGTGATCGACGTCGAGCGTCACGAAATCGGCGCGGTTCCCTGCTGCGATGGCCCCCATCGGCTGCTGCAGCGCTTGTGCTCCACCTTTGGCCGCCGCCTCGAGCAGCGTTCGCCCGACCGAGTCTCCGCCCGCTGCCAGCAGGTTGCGCCCCCGGTCCCGCAGCCGCTGCCCATATTCCAGCGTCCGGAGCTCGTCCGCCAGATCGACGCGGATGTGGCTGTCGGAGCCGACGCCGAAGGCTCCCCCCGCCCCGAGATAGTCGACGCCGCGAAAGATCCCGTCGCCGAGATTGGCCTCGGTCACCGGGCACAAGCCGGCGACAGCACCCGACGCGGCGAGATCGGTCACCTCCATGTCGTCGAGATGGGTAGCATGGATCAGGCACCAGCGTTCGTCGATCGGTGCATGGTCGAGCAGCCAGCGCACTGGCCGCTGTCGCGACCAGGCGAGGCAATCCTCGACCTCCTTGACCTGCTCCGCCGCGTGGATGTGCAGCGGCCCCTCGGGCAATGCCGCGGCCACGGCAATCAGGCTTTCGGGCGTCACTGCGCGCAAGGAATGCGGCGCCGCGCCCACGACGATCCCCGGGTGCCGCGCCCTGAGCGTGGCGACCAGGTCGACCAGCTGATCAGGCTGCATGACGAAGCGTCGCTGGCCCGCCGTCAGCGTCTGCGCGCCGAACCCGCCTTGGTGATAGAGCACCGGCAGCAGGGTGAGCCCGATGCCTGTCGTGCTCGCGGCCGCGACGATCCGCTCGGCCATCTCGGCCACGTCGGCATACGGGCTGCCGTCGGTGTCATGGTGCAGGTAGTGGAACTCGCCGACGCCTGTAAACCCGGCCTCCAGCATCTCGACATAGAGTTGGCGCGCGATCGCCTCGACATCGTCCGGCGAGAGCCGGTCGAGGAAGCGGTACATCACCTCCCGCCAGGTCCAGAAGCTGTCCGGTCCCGAGCCGGCCCGCTCGGCGAGCCCGGCCATGCCGCGCTGGAAGGCGTGGCTGTGCAGGTTGGCGATGCCTGGCACAGCAATCGCCTCCCGCACCGCATCCGGTTCGGCGCCCGCTCTGACCTCGCGGATCATCCCGTCGTCGCCGACCTGGATCGCCACATCTGCCGCCCAGCCTTCGGGCAATAGTGCCGAATCGAAAAAGAGCTTGCTCATCACCGCCTCCGTGCCCAACCCTGCGCCGAAATGCCCGGCGATCACAAGCCCGGATAGGCGCCGTGGCCGATCGCCAAGCGGGGGACGCATGCCGGAACCGAGAACGCTGACGCTCACCAATGCGCGGCTTGCCACCATGCAGCCGGGTGGCGCCGCCTATGGTGCCATGGAGAACGCGGCAATCCTGATCGAGAACGGCCGGATCGCCTGGCTCGGGCCGACCGCCGAGGCGCCCGCCGCCGAAGAAACCGCGGATCTCGGCGGCCGCTGGGTGCTGCCCGGGCTGATCGACTGCCACACCCACATCGTCTTTGCCGGCAATCGCGCGCGGGAGTTCGAGCTCCGCCTCGAAGGCGCCACCTACGAAGAGATTGCGAGGGCCGGCGGCGGCATCCTTTCGACCGTGACCGCCACGCGTGCGGCAACTGTCGATCAGCTGGTAGAGGGCGCCTTGCCCCGGCTCGACCACCTGCTCGCCGAGGGCGTCACCACCATCGAGGTCAAGTCCGGCTACGGCCTGGAGCTCGATGCCGAGGTCAAGATGCTGCAGGCGGCGCGCCGCCTGGGTGCTGAGCGCGACGTTGAGGTGCAGACCTCGCTCTTGGCCGCCCATGCCGTGCCGCCCGAGCATAAAGGCGATCCCGACGCCTATGTGCGGCTCATTACCGACCAGATCATCCCGGCCGTGCGCAAGGCCGGGCTGGCCGACGCGGTCGACGGCTTCTGCGAGGGCATCGCTTTCTCGGCTGCGCAAATCCGCCGCGTCTTCGAGAAGGCGAGGGCGGTTGACCTGCCGGTCAAGCTGCACGCCGAGCAGCTCTCCGACCTCAAGGGTGCGGTCCTCGCCGCCGAGTTCCACGCGCTCTCGTGCGACCACCTCGAATACCTCGAGGAAGACGGCGTCGTCGCCATGGCCAAGGCCGGCACGGTCGCCGTGCTGCTGCCCGGCGCCTTCTACACGCTGCGCGAGACGCAGCTGCCGCCCGTCGATCTCCTCCGTCGCCACGGCGTGCCCATCGCCATCGCCACCGACTGCAACCCCGGCTCCTCGCCGCTGACGTCGTTGCTGTTGACCCTCAACATGGCCTGCACGCTCTTTCGCCTGACGCCGGAGGAGGCCTTGGCCGGGGTCACCCGCAATGCCGCCCGGGCCCTCGGCCTCGAGGACGAGATCGGCACTATCGCAGCCGGGCAAGCGCGCCGATCTCGCCATCTTCGACATCGAAACCCCGGCCGAGCTGGCCTACCGTATCGGCTACAACCCGCTGTTCGCGGTGCTGCGGGAGGGACAATGGCGCAAATGGTAGAGCTGACCCCGGGCCACGCGACGCTCGCCGACTGGCGGGCGATCCTCGACGGCGCCGCGGTGACGCTGGATGCGGCCTGCCGCCCCGCCATTCGCGCGAGTGCCGCAGCCGTGCAGGCGATCGTCGCCCAGGACCGCACCGTCTACGGCGTCAACACGGGCTTCGGCAAGCTTGCCTCGACCCGCATCGCCAGGGCCGACCTCGAGACCCTGCAGCGCAACCTCGTTCTCAGCCATGCCACCGGGACCGGCGCACCGCTTCCCGATCCGATCGTCCGGCTCGTCATGGCAATGAAGGCCGCGAGCCTGTCGCGCGGCTATTCCGGCATCAGCGAGGCCACGCTCGACCATCTCCTGGCGCTGCTCGACCAGGACGTGCTGCCGGTCATCCCCGAGAAAGGCTCGGTCGGCGCCTCGGGTGACCTGGCCCCGCTGGCGCACATGACGGCAGCCATGCTCGGCGTCGGCGACGCCCGGCACCAGGGCCGCACGCTGCCGGCAGCCGAGGCGCTGGCGGCAGCTGGTCTCGCGCCCGTCACCCTCGGCCCGAAGGAAGGTCTGGCGCTGCTCAACGGCACTCAGGTCTCGACAGCACTCGCACTCGCCGCCCTCATCCGCATCGAGCGTCTGTTCCAGACGGCGCTGGTCACCGGCGCCATGAGCGTCGACGCCGCCCGCGGCTCGGACGCGCCCTTCGACGCCCGCATCCACGCGATCCGTGGCCATGCAGGGCCAGATCGAGGTGGCCGGCGCGTTCCGCCAACTGATCGAGGCGAGCGCCATCCGCGACAGCCACCTCGATTGCGGCAAGGTGCAGGACCCATACTCGCTCCGCTGCCAGCCCCAGGTGATGGGCGCCATCCTCGACCAGCTGCGCATGGCCGCCGTCGTCATCCTCACCGAGGCCAACGCCGTGAGCGACAACCCGCTGGTCTTTGCCGATAGCGGCGACGTGCTCTCCGGCGGCAATTTCCACGCCGAGCCCATAGCACTCGCCGCCGATCAGATCGCGATCGCCACGAGCGAGATCGCCGCCCTGGCCGAGCGCCGCATCGCCATGCTGACCGACGGCTCGATCTCGGGCCTGCCGCCCTTCCTGGTGGCCGATCCCGGCCTCAACTCGGGCTTCATGATCGCCCACGTCACGGCAGCAGCACTCGCCTGCGAGATCAAGCAGCGGGCGCATCCGGCCTCGATCGACAGCCTGCCGACCTCGGCCAACCAGGAGGACCACGTCTCGATGGCGACCCATGCGGCACGCCGGCTCTTCGCCATGGCCGACGACGTCGAGGCGATCCTCGCCATCGAGCTGCTGGCGGCAGGGCAGGGGCTCGACGTCCACAGCCCCGTGTTGACCTCGCCGCGCCTGCAGCTGCCGCATGCCGCTCTTCGCGCCATCGTGCCCACCTACACCACCGACCGCTACTTCGCCCCCGACATCGAGGCAGCACGTGCCCTGGTGGCGGCCGGCGCTATCACCGCCGGCAACGAAACCATCCTGCCAGGCCTGGAGGACACCAAATGACGACCGTCAGAGTCGAGGAGCGCGGCTCGCCGCTGATCCTCAGCCTGCCGCATGCCGGCACCGAGCTGCCCGACGGCGTCCGCCGCCGGCTGACCGAGATCGGCCGCACGCTCCCCGACACCGACTGGCACATCGACCGCCTCTACGCCTTCGCGGAGAATTTGCCGGCGACGACCGTCCAGGCCGTCTTCTCCCGCTACGTCATCGACGTCAACCGCGACCCGTCGGGCACCTCGCTCTACCCGGGCCAGGCCACGACGGGCCTGTGCCCGACCACCACCTTCGCCGGCGAGCCGCTCTACCGCGAGGGCGAGGAGCCAGACGCGCACGAGATCGAGGAGCGCCGCAGCACCTGCTTCGACGCCTACCACCGGGCGCTCGCCGACCAGATCGCGCGGGTGAAGGCCGCGCACGGCTATGCCCTGCTCTACGACTGCCACTCGATCCGCTCCGTCGTCCCGAGGCTCTTCGAGGGCGAGCTGCCGGTCCTCAATCTCGGCACCAATGACGGCCGCTCCTGCGCGCCTGCGCTGCGCGAGCGGCTCGAGGCCGTGATGGCGCAAAGCGGCCTCGGCCACGTCACCGACGGCCGCTTCAAGGGCGGCTGGATCACCCGCCACCACGGCCGGCCGGCGGAGCATGTCCACGCCGTGCAGATGGAGCTGGCCCAGCGCGCCTACATGCACGAGGACCCGCCCTTACGCCTACGACCACGACAAGGCACAGGCGCTGCAGCCGGTGCTGCTCCAGCTGCTGGAGGCCATGCTCGCCTTCGGAGAAGAGCGATGAGCGACGCCCGCCTCGACAACAGCCGCAAGATCAAGGCGCCCACACGGCACGACGCTCAGGGCCAAGTCCTGGCTCACCGAGGCACCGCTTCGCATGCTGATGAACAATCTCGACCCCGAGGTAGCCGAGCACCCGGAAGCCCTCGTCGTCTATGGCGGCATCGGCCGGGCGGCCCGCAACTGGGAGGCCTACGACCGGATCGTGGCGGCGCTGGAGACGCTGGAAGAGGACGAGACGCTGCTCGTGCAATCCGGCAAGCCCGTCGGCGTCTTCAAGACCCACACCGACGCCCCACGGGTGCTGATCGCCAACTCCAACCTCGTCCCGCACTGGGCCGATCTGGGAGCACTTCAACGCGCTCGATAAGCTCGGGCTGATGATGTACGGCCAGATGACCGCCGGGTCCTGGATCTATATCGGCAGCCAGGGCATCGTCCAGGGCACCTACGAGACCTTCGTCGAGGTCGGCCGGCGGCACTATGGCGGCAACCTCGCCGGACGCTGGATTCTCACTGGCGGCCTCGGCGGCATGGGTGGCGCCCAGCCTTTGGCCGCCACCATGGCCGGCGCCTCGATGCTCGCCGTCGAGTGCCAGCCGTCCAGGCTCGAGATGCGCCTCAAGACCGGCTATCTCGACGTCGCGTCGGAAGACCTCGACGAGGCCCTCCAGCTCATCGAGCGCTCGACCAGAGCAGAAAGAGCCGCTCTCGGTGGGCCTGCTCGGCAACGCCGCCGAGATCTTCCCAGAGCTGGTCAAGCGCGGTGTCCGGCCCGATGTCGTCACCGACCAGACCTCGGCGCACGACCCGCTGCACGGCTACCTGCCCGCCGGCTGGACGCCTCGAGGAATGGTTCGACCGCCAGGAAAAGGACCCGGAAGCCGTCGCCAAGGCGGCGAAGCAGAGCATGGTCCACCAGGTCCAGGCGATGCTCGACTTCCACAAGGCAGGTATTCCGACCCTCGACTACGGCAACAACATCCGCCAGATGGCCAAGGACGAGGGCCTCGCGCACGCCTTCGATTTCCCGGGCTTCGTGCCGGCCTATATCCGCCCGCTCTTCTGCCGCGGCATCGGCCCGTTCCGCTGGGCCGCGCTCTCGGGCGATCCCGAGGACATCTTCAAGACCGACGCCAAGGTCAAGGAGCTGATCCCCGACGACAAGCACCTGCACAACTGGCTCGACATGGCGAAGGAGCGGATCAAGTTCCAGGGCCTGCCCGCCCGCATCTGCTGGGTCGGCCTCGGCCTCCGCCACAAGCTCGGCCTCGCCTTCAACGAGATGGTCAAGTCGGGCGAGCTCAAGGCCCCCGTCGTCATCGGCCGCGACCACCTGGATTCCGGTTCGGTCGCCAGCCCGAACCGCGAGACCGAGGCCATGAAGGACGGCTCGGACGCCGTCTCCGACTGGCCGCTCTTCAACGCACTGCTCAACACCGCGTCCGGCGCCACCTGGGTCTCGCTCCACCACGGCGGCGGCGTCGGCATGGGCTTCTCCCAGCACGCCGGCATGGTCATCGTCGCCGACGGCACCGACGAGGCCGCCCGCCGCCTCGAGCGCACGCTCTGGAACGACCCCGCCACCGGCGTCATGCGCCACGCCGACGCCGGCTACGACGAGGCGATCCAATGCGCCGACGAAATGGGATTGAAGCTGCCGTCTTTGGGGTGAAGTGAAGAAAAACGGGGAAGATGATCTTCCCCGCGCCCCATCATGACTTTGGGATAGCCTGCGGCTACTGGACCACCGGCTCGATTTCGCCCGGCCGCCAAGTCTT
>CAVOZQ010000021.1:0-13440 GCA_963700945.1 uncultured Alphaproteobacteria bacterium | reverse complement strand
GGAAAGACTTTACCACCCAGCGCGCACTCGGCCTGCGCGAGCGGCTCGGTGCCATCCCGCTGATCGTCGACGACGTCAACCGCGACCGCTTCAGCCAATACGTCCCGGACCTCGTCAAGTTCGACCACGACAGCGGCTCCGGTTACGCACCAATCCTGATCAGCACCAATCGCGACGTCACCGCGGTCACGCCGGACCTCAGAAAGCGGATGGTGGTCTGCCACATCGACGGCGCCCGGCCGCGCACCATGCCCGAGGCCCCGGCAAGGGCAGCCCTCGCCGGCATCGGCACCGCCCTCTATCGAACCTATCTCGATCGCTTCGTGCCCCAGCTCGGCGAGCTGATCGAAGCGCTGGCCGAAGATCCTCACCATCCACCCGATCTCCTTCGAGCTTCCTCAACCACGATTGCGGAAATACTCACCGAGGCCTTGGGGGAAGCGCCGGGCTGGGCCCGGCCGGTGGCGCAGGACGAGATCGAGCGGCTCAAGGACAAGCCGCTGCTCGATCAGCTGGATGAAATCCTCGCGCAAAGCAGCGAGCGGGTGCGGATCAATCGGACCAGCGGCGATCTTGTGGTCGACTTCGCCGGTGATCATCACCAGGCGGCCCGCTTCGAGAAGCTGGTCCCCGCACAGGCGCTGAAGGGCCGCTTCGCCGATGCGGTCAAGCTCGACCTCGACGCGCTCGAGCGTGATTTCGGGTTTGCACCCAGCTACAGCCGCGGCCGCAGCCTCGGCAGGCTCATCGCCCGTCTGCTCGGCCGCTGACGGCAAGCTGCTCGTTCTCTCAGATCAGCGACCTGTCTAATGCGGTGAGGGCTCACCAATTGACGGCGGCGTTAGCCGCGCGCAGAGCTGACAGGACTGCCTGAAGGGAGGGGCGTCCTGCCGCACGGCATGCTGAGCAACCAAAATCAGGCAACCGATCGCGAGGTCCTCGCTGGCCTCGTCGAGAGGGTGACGTTCCACAACGCCGAGAACGGCTTCTGCGTCCTGCGGGTCAAGGCGCGCGGGCACCGCGAGCTGATCACGGTTGTCGGCCATGCCGCCACGATCAGCGCCGGTGAGTGGGTCACCGCCTCGGGCGAATGGGTCAACGACCGGACGCACGGCCAACAGTTCAAGGCGCACTTCCTGCGCTGCTCGGCACCGACCTCGGCGGAAGGCATCGAGAAGTACCTGGCTCCGGCCTGATCCGCGGCATCGGCCCCCACTACGCCGAGAAACTCGTGGCCGCCTTCGGCGCGCGGGTCTTCGACGTCATCGAGAACGACCCGCGCCGCCTTCTCAAAGTCGACGGCATCGGGCCGGCCGCAGGCCGATCAAGGCCTCCTGGGACAAACAGAAGGCGATGCGCGAGATCATGGTCTTCCTCCACAGCCATGGCGTCGGCACCGCGCGCGCCGTCCGCATCTTCAAGACCTACGGCGACGATGGCCATCGATGGTGAGCGAACCCCTACCGGCTCGCCCGCGACATCCGGGGCATCGGCTTCAAGACGGCGGACCAGATCGCCACGCAGCTCGGCATCCCGCCGCCGATGCCCCGCGTGCGGGCCGGCCTCCTCCATGCGTTTCCGCGAAGCCACCGACCAGGGCCACTGCGCCCTACCGCCGAAGAGCTGATGCCGCCCGCCGAGGCGACTCCTCGACGTCGCCGGCGGACTCGTCCGCCCGCCCTCGAGGACCTCAGCGCACGCGGTGATCGCCGACACCCTGGGCCCCACGCCGTGTATCTTCCTGCCGGGCTGCATCGGGCCGAGCAATATCGCCGCGCGCCTCCGCAGCTCGCGCGGCAAGCCGCCCTGGCCGCATCGACCGGCGCCGGCGCTGCCTGGTCGAGAAAAAGACCGGCATCGCCTCCGCCCGAGCCAGCGCGAGGCCGTCCGCCAGTCGCTGGGCGCCAAGGTCCTCGTCATCACCGGCGGCCCGGGCGTCGGCAAGACGACGATCGTCAACGCGATCGTCCCACCTCCGCGCCGAAGAACCGCAAGGTCGCTGCTCTGCGCGCCGACGGGCCGCGCGGCGAAGCGGCTGTCGGAGGCCACGGGCCCGACGCGAAGACCATCCACCGCCTGCTCGAGTTCGAGCCGCAAGACGGCGGCTTCAAGCGCGCCCGGCGAACCCGCTCGACGGCGACCTGTTCGTGATCGACGAGGCGTCGATGGTCGACGTCCAGCTGATCCGCTCGCTCCTCGCGGCGCTCCCGGACGCGCGCCCAGCTCCTGCTCGTCGGCGACGTCGACCAGCTCCCGTCGGTCGGCCCGGGCCGGTCCTGGCCGACGTCATCGACTCCGGCCGGCCGGTCATCCGGCTGACCGAGATCTTCCGCCAGGCCGCGACAGAGCCGGATCGTCACCAACGCGCACCGGATCAACAGGGCGAGATGCCCGATCTCGACGAGGCCGCGATGGCGAGCACGCGACTTCTACTTCATCGCGGCGACGACCCCGAGGCCGCGCGTGCCGACGATCGTCGAGCTGGTGCGCGAGCGCATCCCGCGCGTTCGGCTTCGATCCCATCGCGACATCCAGGTGCTCAGCCCGATGCACCGCGGCGGCCTCGGCACGCGCGCCCTCAACCTCGTGCTCCAGGACAGCTCTAATCCCGCGGGCGAGCGCAAGGTCGAGCGCTTCGGCTGGACGCTTCGCCGCCGGGCGACAAGGTGATGCAGATCGAGAACGACTACGACAAGGAGGTGTTCAACGGCGACATCGGCGTCATTGCGAGGTCGATCCCGACGCCGGCGAGCTCACCGCCGCTTCGACGGCCGCGCCGTCGATCTACGACTTCGGCGAGCTCGACGAGCTGGCCCCGCCTACGCCGTCACCATCCACAAGAGCCAGGGCTCCGAGTACCCCGCCGTGGTCATTCCGGTCACCACCCAGCACTTCATGATGCTCCAGCGCAACCTGCTCTACACCGGCGTCACCCGCGGCAAGCGGCTCGTCGTCCTCGTCGGCCAGAAGAAAGCCGTCGCCATCGCGGTCAAGAACGTCTCCGGCCGGCGGCGATGGTCGAAGCTGCGGAAGCGGCTGGGAGGACGGGCGTAGGATGTGAGCGTTTGGTCTGCCCGCCCTTGATCGGTCTTGTCGGGTGGTGATCCGTCAGCGCCTGCCGGCTCCGCCGTTGATTGGCGAACGCTCGCTCTGACCACCAGCTCGTTTCGAACAGAAAGATTGCCGGTCTATGGCGGCTCGAATGCCGCAATTTGCGGCAGCCCGGTCGTCAACCGGCTTTCTGGCCGACTGCGACAACCCAAAGTGGGAGAAACGTAGTCGCTGGATCCTTGTGCTGCTCGGCGATCCGGTCGAGCATTCGGTTGGCGGCGTCTTGGCTTCCGAGGATTTCTGCGATCCGTGGCAACGCCGAGCGTAACGAATCAAGAATGACATTCAGGACGTCGGGATTGATCTCGCCGAATGCATGGAAGAAGTAGGGACGGATGTCGACGGCAATGGGGTCGAGCCCGGCATGGTGCATGGTCGGGTACAAACGACGCCCCATGTCTGGGTCAAACAAGCTGGTGGTGACTTTGCGCCATTGCTCGGCAAGGTCTGGCTCAATGGGATAGTGATTGGTGCCAACGCCATCTGGCTCGGCGCAAACGATCCACCCGCCCGGCCGGACAACACGCACGAGCTCGCGCATCGCTCGCGGCACGTCATCGGGGGCGAGCCAGTGCAGGACGAGACAGGCCCAGGCGAGGTCAAAGTGCTCGTCCGGGAACGGGATATCGAGCAAGCTACCCTCGACGAACTCGACGTTGGCAACGCTTTCTTCACGGGCCTTGCGGCGCGCGTAGTCTAGATACGAGTCGCGGATGTCGATACCGGTGATGGCCGCGTCGAGCCGTGTGCGGCCCAACAGGCGTGCCATCGAGCCGGAGCCGCAGCCGGCGTCGAGCAAGCGACCGTTCGGCGTGTCAGGGATCAGCGGGAGGAACTGGTCAATTTGGATGATGGCGGCCTGCCTGTCCAGCCGCGCCGGCTCCTCGTCGCTGTGAATAGCGTATGCTCGCTTTTCTGCCATTGCTCGCTGCCTCCATGGAGAGCATGCGCCAGAGCCGCCCTAGCGGTGTTTCGCGTCCGTTAGCTGCGCTGCGATTGCAGCGTAACGCCAAGGCAGCAGTTCGTCGATCTGGGTGATCTTATGGTCGGCGATGCGGCTCAGGACGTCGGTCAGCCAAGCCTGCGGATCGACGCCGTTGAGCTTGGCCGTCTCGATCAGGGTGTAGGCGATCGCTACCGCTTTGCCGAGATCGTCCCAGACTGCTCCAGGCGAACCCTGCAAGGCATTTCCGCGGTAAAGTCGACCCAAGCGTCACCGCGCTTGCAAACAGTAGGCGCGGTGATTGGTCATGCACAGCGGCCACGATGCCGACGTGCCAAACGGCTGGCGATGATACGGTAAAGCTGACGCGGGGCGCCATCGTTTGCTGTACGCAATGGACTACCGGGGCGGCCCCTAGGCGTTCATGCCCCCATCCACTTCGACGACGGCGCCATTGACGAAACTCGCCGCCGGCGATGCCAGGAAGGTCACGACTGCCGCGACCTCCTCGGGCTTGGCGTACCGGCCGAGCGGCACCAGCTTCACCACCGTGGGGGCGAAATCGCCATCCGCGGGGTTCATATCAGTATCGACCGGCCCCGGATGAACGGCGTTCACCGTGATGCCCTTGGGGCCTAGATCATGCGCGCAGGAGCGCGTCAGTCCCTGGACGGCGAATTTGGTCATGTTGTAGAGGCTGAACCCCGCCATGGTCGCGCGGGCGCCAAAGCAGCTGCCGATATTGACGATCCGACCACCGGATTCGAGATACTTCGTTGCCTGCTGGATGGTCGACCAAGCGCTTCTGAGATTGATGTCCATCGTTTTCTGGTAGTCGTCGTCGGAAGTCTCGCTGATGTCACTGTAAGGAAAGACCCCGGCGCTGTTCACGACGATGTCGAGACGGCCGAGCGCCGCCGCCGCGTCGTCGACGAAGGCGCGACTGGCGGCGAGATCCCGCCCATCCGCCTGAAACGACACGATCTTGCGGCCTAATTCCTCGGCGACACTCTCGGCGACCTCCTTCGCAGCGTCCGCAGACGAAACGTAGCTGAACGCCACGTCGGCGCCCTCCGAAGCGAGACTCCGCACTGTGGCAGCACCGATGCCCCTGCTTCCACCTGTTACGATCGCCGCCTTGCCGTCCAATCCGCCCATCGGTGTCTCCTCCTATTGGAAAGACGGGGACACGAGATTCATATGGTTGGTTCGCCTAAGCTCGCTCTCGCGCCTCCGCCGACACGCGCACGCATCACCGCCCATTGGAGTTGCCCCCATTAAAACCGCCGCGCGGCAGTTGCTACCATAGCCCGTATGAATTCTTTTGGAGAGCGCATGGGACGGAAAGATATAGCGCCGCGATGCCGTGCCGCCGCACTCGCCCAATTCTGGCGCGACGATGCCCCAAATCCGAACCCAGTCGGGCAATCCGAGAAGATAGAACGTATCAGCGCGTCATCCGACATGTGTGGCCCTAGCGTCCGGCCCCGTCAGTCGCCCAGCTCCGCGCATCGATCAGCCGTTCAGGCGCTTCGCCCTCGGTCGTTGCGCTCTTTTCGAGTCCGTCCGTTCGGCCCGACCTCCGATAGCTAGGCTGGACCAGTTACTGCCGCAGTGAACCCTCGGACCGTTTCACCACTTCGATCACGCAGGCAAGGCAGATAGTCGACCTCCCTGGTTCTCCCCTTGTCACGCGCTGCCACGGCGAGGAACCGAGAAATCTCCTTGCGTGGCTTCGAAGCTCCCTGTGCGCGTTGGTGGATCGGGCCTACTGAGGATCGGCGGCAGTAGGCTGTCCTTCGGCTCCCATGGTGATAACGAGGACCTTGCTGGGCCCGTTGGCGACGTTGAACGCCTGCATGTTGCGGTTCTGGGGTTCCACAAAGGCCTGACCTGGTATCATGCGGATGGGGTCGGCTCCATCCACGCGCATCTCAAGCTCACCCTCCATCACATAGACGACGATGGGAACAGGGTGCTGGTGGAGCGAGGTCTGCCCATCCTTCTCGAAGATGCCGGTCTCGACGTAGATCTCGGATGCGCCTTTGGGATATGAGATCGGATCACTGACCACGTTGGTCGTCGTCCTCGTGAGTTCTTCCCAGGTCACGCCTGTCGCCTGAGAATTCGTCCTGAGCGAGAGCAGTACTGGCCGCAGTTAGGCCGAGGATTGCCGCTGCCGCTAAAGAAGCAGTCCGGTTCATTCTGGTTCTCCTTCGTGATCTGCTTGCCACGAGGTCATCATGCATGTGGTGCCGACGAAAACATCTCCCAAACCTTATAGAACCGCGGCGCTGCTATTTCGCCTTTCGCGGGATCAAAAAAGGTCCGATCAGCCGGGCGGTCCGCCGGCATGGTGCGCGAGCCACATCGGATGCCGCAGAACGGCGGCCACAAGTTCGGGCTGGCTGCGACAGTCGAGCTTCGAGAAGACGGACTTCAATTGCTGGCGCGCCGTACCTTCCGTCACCCCGCGCTGACGGGCGACGGCCTGCAAGCTGTTGCCATCGACGAGGCCGGTCACCAATTCGGCTTCGGCCCTAGTTAGGTTCAAGAGATGCATAACGAAGCCGGGATCCGTTCGGTCGTGTAGATCGGGGTCCATGATGAATATCGCGACCGGCTCCACGCCGCGGAAATCGGGGCCCGATACATCGCCGAGCGAAGCGATCCAAAGGCTGAGCGGCCGTCGTCCATCCCGTTGCAGCTGCATGCCGCGAGCGGCTTTTTTCCGGATCACGATCCCGACAGCCCGGCGGAGGTGACGGTCGGACAATTCATCTCCAGTATACAGCATTGTGTGTCGAAGCGAAATCCCTCGTCGCTGATCGGCCATGCTTGTCGCTGAGCGATTGCTGAAAATCAGCCGAAGTTGTGCATCGACGAGAACAACGGAAAATGGCAAATTGTCGATTATTTTATTCAACATACCACCTGTTGCGGACGATCCGCTCAAGAGATATTGTATACGCATTGCCCGAGCGAAATGCTGCACGAGCGAGCCAAAACGCCTCTTGTCGATTTCACTGTATGATCTATTGTCCGGCGATCGGAAGACAGCTAGGCTTGCCCGACCGGTCCGTTAACCTCACAATGCACGCCCATGCGGAACTCAATTCCGTGCGGTCGCATCAATCTCGTGTAGAAAACGGACGAGTGTATTTCCTTGGAAGTATTGATCGCTCTACAGTGTTCGACGCGGTTAGTATGGTGATAAAGGACAGGGGCCATTGGATCATGACGCGCGACAGCCGCCCATTCGATCGTCGCCCAATGCTCAATGTTGTAGTAGCTGTTAAAGACGACCTCTTGATTCGTGCGATTGTGTATCGTCAGAACGGCAAATTCGGAACAGAACTCGCGGGCAAGATCCTCAAGGATGGCATCCCAGAGAATGGGTGAAACGGCCGCATCGTAAATCCGTCCGACGAACGACATCAATTCGCGCCCAGGTCGAGACCTATCTCCGGCCATCGCCGTGTCTCCCCGAAATCTTCTTTCAAATCGGCGTGTACAGATGACGCAGGAGAATACCACGAGTCTTACTGAAGAGCCAAAAGCCACGAAATTCGGGGCCACAAGACTGTTTTAACCATTCGCCGCTGTGAATCGGCATGCAAATGGGACCCCGGTCTAAATCGAATTTGTTCTACCGGATCAATAGGTTGCCTCAATAGATAGTGGGGTCCCTATTCGACGACGATCCACAGCCCAGCCATTGGCGAAGCCGGGGCCGAGGTGCAAAAGTGTGGCCGCCAGCTCGCCGCTCATGCGGGCGTAGCCATCGGCAGCCCCGGTGGCCCCGCCCTCGAACAGGCAGAGGATGCAGCGCATGTCGGGATGCGTGTCCAGCGCCGCGACGAAGCTCATCTCCGACGTGCCGGGATTGGCGAAGCACACCTTGATGCCCGAGGCGAGCATCGTTTCCACCAGGGCTTCTGCACCATTCATTGGCTACTCTCGCGGGTTCTGTGACACCGACGGCGTGGCGCTCTCTCCGTAAAAGGGCTACACACCAGACAGTTTGCCTCCGTATCAGTCGGCCGGCGAATAGCCGCGCCGCACCTTCGTCTGCGCCAGCCTGGTCAGGGCACTCAGCGCCTCGCCTTCATCTCGGTAGAGATCGTGGCGTAGCCGGCCACCTGCGCCGATCCGGCCCCATTCCCGCTGCAATGCGCAGTCGCCGAATAGGGTAGGGAGGGTGCGCAAAGCGTAGAAGCGGCGCTTGTTCTCTTCCGGCACCACCTTGATCAACCGACAGCGATCCGGAAACAAGCTGAGCTGGTCTTGATTCGCATGGGTAGGCATGAGCAGCACCGACGAGTGCAGGGATATCCCGAGCGCCGAGCAAGACGCGCACGACGTTCATACCACCTCCACTTGCCTGACTGCAAAGCAGATGGTGTCTGAAGGTCAACGGCCAGGGTTTCGGCATTGTCGCGGAACGGCTTCCTGCTTGCGCCTCGCCGTCATGCGCCGCTCCCGGTTCAGCGCCCCGAGCGCTCCGATATCTGAGGTCTCCCCGCCCCGGGGCGCCTCCTCGCGTCTCGTCCGCCCGTCAAAAAATCGCGGATACTTGCCAGATGAGACAAAGCGACGCATAATTGTCGTTCGAAGGCCGGTATCTGCGATATGCTGTTTGTAGGGAGGCATACGATGACGCCATGGGAAATCCGCGGCCGCGAGCTTGCCAACTGCAACTGTGCTTACGGTTGTCCGTGCCAGTTCATGGCATTGCCCACCGATGGAACCTGCGAAGCAGCCGTTGGCTATGAATTCGACCATGGTCACTACGGCGACGTCAAGCTGGATGGCCTGCGGGCGGCGATGGTCCTCAAATGGCCGGGGCCAATTCACGAGGGCAACGGGCAGATGCAACTCGTCATCGACGAGCGCGCGACGGCGGCTCAGCGCGACGCCCTGCAGAAGATCATGACCGGTGCCGACACCGAGGACATGGCCACCATGTGGTGGGTGTTTTCGGCCATGTCGCCGCACAAGCTCGAGACCCTCTACAAGCCGATACATACCGAGATCGACATCGAGGGGCGGCGGGGTCGAATCGTCGTCGAGGACGTTTTCGAGTTCGAGGCGGAGCCCATTCGCAATCCTGTGACCGGCGTCGAGCACCGTGCACGGATCGACCTGCCGCATGGCTTCGAGTATCGCCTCGCGGAGATGGGGAGTGGCACCACCAAGACCCAGGGTGCGATCAGCCTTCAGAAGAACAAGGGCTCCTACGCCCAATTTGCCGAGCTTCACCTCTCGCACAAGGGCGTGGTCGAGGCCGCCGCCTAACCCGGGCGGCGCCTGACAATGGCCGACCTCGGCTTGGCCGAGCGCCTGCTGCGGCGCGACCGGGCGGTGGTGCTCGCTTCGATGGCGATCATCTTCGGGATCACCGGCATCTACACGGTGCTCGGCCTTGGCATGCCGATGTCGGCCATCGAGATGACGTCAATGACGACCAGGGCCGGGCCCGCTGGCATGGCCAGCGGGTCACCCATGGACATGATGATGGCGCCCGCCGATTGGTCGGCCCGCTATGCCGTCCTGGTCTTTCTCATGTGGTGGGTGATGATGGTGGCGATGATGCTGCCGAGCGCGGCACCCACCATTCTGCTCTACACCGCTTTGGCGCGCCGAACGACAGCGGCCGGATCACCGGCGTCGCTCGCCGCCTCTTTCGTCGGCGGTTATCTGGTCGTCTGGGCGGTATTCAGTGTCGTGGCGACAAGTCTGCAATGGACTCTCGAACTGCGTGGCCTCGTGTCACCGGCAATGATGGTACTCACCAGCAGCCTGGTCGGTGGATCGGTGCTGCTCGCCGCCGCCATCTATCAGCTCAGCCCCATCAAGCGCGTGTGCCTGGAGCATTGTCGAAACCCGATGCAGTTCCTAGTTGAGCGGCGGCGGCCCGGCATTGCCGGGACCTTTGCCATGGGGCTCGAGCACGGCGCCTTTTGTCTCGGCTGCTGCTGGTTTTTGATGGCGTTGCTGTTCGTCGGCGGGATCATGAACCTCTATTGGATCGCTGGTCTCGCCGTCTTTGTGGCGATCGAGAAGCTGGCACCGATGGGCGGGCGAGTGGCCCAGGTCGCTGCGGTCGCTCTGGCGATCGCGGGCATCTGGATGATCGCCCATTCTGGATCTTGAACGATACGACGTTGGGCAACCAGGTCAGCGGCTTCGGAACCCATTGGCGTTCCACAAAGAAGAAGGACTAGGCGAGGACGCGGCAGCCGATCGCTAGGCTATTGCAGTCGGCCGAACCGCCTCTGCGATAGCGTACTATGCGGTTCGTCGAAGCGTGTTGGCGCACTCTCCGTAACAGGGACACGAACCAGAAAGTTGCGCTTTCTTGTTCCGTCGCTCTAGTTGAATTTGCTTAGATAGAAAGAAGGTAAGCGATGCGTCGGCCCCGTTGTCGGCTCAGCTTGACGTTGGCTTGAAGGCCCAGGGCATGAGGTCGTCGATTCGGCTTTGGGGGTGGCCGTTGGCGAGGGCTTCGAGGGTGGCCTTCAGGTAGGCGAAGGGGTCGATGCCGTTCATTTTGGCGGTGGCGATCAGCGAGGCGATGCGGCCCCAGCTTCGGCCACCTTCGTCGTGGCCGGCGAAGAGCGCATTTTTTCTGGTCAGGACCACTGGCCTGATAGCGTTTTCGATGGCGTTGGAATCGATCTCGACGCGGCCGTCGGTGAGGAAGACCAAGAGGCCGTCCCATTGATTGGCGATGTAGGTCAGCTTTTCGCCGATGCGGGATTTGTGCGAGACGCGGGCGCGTTGCGCCGTGAGCCACTGGCCGAAGGCTTCGACCAGCGGCCGTGAGCGTCTTTCACGGATGGCCAAGCGTTCGGCGCTCGGGCGGCCGCGGATCTCGGCTTCGATGCGGTAGAGAGCGGCGATCTGGGCCAGGCCCTCGGCGGCGATGGTCGAGCCGTCCCGGTCGAAGATCTCCTTCAACTGGCGGCGGGCATGCGTCCAGCAATATGCCAGGACCAGGGGTGCGCCGCCTTGCCGCTCGGCCTTGGTCAGGCGGTTGTAGCCGCCATAGCCGTCGACCTGGAGAATGCCGTCGAAGCCTTGGATGAGATGCTCGGCATGCTTGCCGCTGCGACCCGGCGCATAGTGATAGATGATGCCGGGCGGATCGTTGCCGCTCCAGGCGCGATCGTCGCGGGCCAGCACCCAAAGATAGCCGGTCTTGGTCCGGCCGCGTCCCGGATCGAGCACCGGTACGGGCGTCTCGTCCATGAAGAGCTTGCTGGAGCTTTTGAGATGCACGGCCAGGCGATCGACGACGGGCTCGACGTGAAAAGCCATCTTGCCGACCCAACCGGCCAGGGTAGAGCGGTCGAGATCGATGCCTTGCCGACGATAGATTTGGGCCTGGCGATACAACGGCAAATGATCGGCGAACTTGCCGACCAGGACATGCGCGAGGGTCGCCTCGGTCGGCAGGCCGCCCTCGATCAGATGGGCCGGTGCCGGTGCCTGATGCACGCCTTCCTGGCATGTCGGGCAGGCGTATTTGGGGCGGATGGTGACGATCACCCGGAACTGCGCCGGGACGATGTCGAGGCGCTCGGTGACGTCCTCGCCGATCCTGACCATGGCACCACAGCCGCACGGGCAGGCCAGGCTCGCGGGCTCGATCACCTGCTCGAGCCGCGGTAGCTCCTTCGGTAGCCGGCCGAGATTGCGTTTGGCTGCGGGCCGAGATGGCGAGGATGTGCCGGTCGATCGCGCTTTCGCCTCTTCGACTTCGGCCAGCGCAACCTCGAGGTCCTCGAAGGCCAGCTGCCGGGCATCGGCATCGAGCTTCTCGGATCGCTTGCCGTAAAGCGCTTGGCGGAATTCCCTGACCAGATGCTCGAGGCGCTGCTTCTGGTCGGTGAGCGCCCTGACCTCGCCTTCGAGCCGTGCCCGGGCCGCCTGCTCGGCGGCAAGCGCCGCCTGTTGCGCCGCAAAGGCCGCCTGGTAGGCGGGCGGTAAAGCCGTCAGATCGAGGTCGTCACCAACACCGAACATGGCCGAAGTCTAGCAACGATGCGGCTTTGCGGCACGTCTTCAGGGCCCTGCCGAGTCACTCTGCCACAGCCGGTTTGCGGATTCTGGGCGCGTGTACCCGCCGCCAGTCGAGCCCCTCGAACAACGCCTCGAACTGCGCCTTCGAAAGCCGCATCACGCCGTCACGGATACTCGGCCAAGCAAAGCTGCCCTGCTCCAACCGCTTGTAGATCATGACGAGGCCCGAGCCGTCCCAAACCAGGATCTTGACCCGGTCGGCTCGCTTGGCGCGAAACACCACGATCACGCCCGCGTGCGGATCCAGGCCGAGCTCGCGCTGCACCGTCGCCGCCAGACCATCATGGCCACGGCGAAAGTCGACAGGCTTGGTGGCAACGACGATACGGACGTGCTGGCCCGGAACGATCACCGCGACGCACGCAGTGCCGCCGCGATCGAGGCAATCCGATCGGCGGCACTGTCGACCGGCAGGCGAACCATCACATCGCCCACCTCGAGCTCGATCGATCCCGCGACCTGCTCGCGCGGCGCCGCTGCCGAGACAGTCTCCTCGAGCAGCAAGGGTGCAAAGACCGGCCCATCATCGGCCGGCAGCACGAGCTTTCCCTGTCGTGCCAAACGACGCCAAGTCGACAAATGTTGCGGCCGCAGCCCATGACGCCGAGCGACATCCACCACCCTCACGCCCAGCGCAAACGTCTCCGCCACGAGCCGCGCCTTCACCTCATCCGGCCAGCGACGCCGACCCGTCGGCCCTTCCAAAACCTCGAGGCGGAACGCTCCACTCTGCCGCTCCGCTACCAAATGCTGCTCTCTTTGGTGCAACATCCCCATCCCAACGATCCTCGAATCCCGATCGTCAGAATCGCCGCCTCAAATGCTCAAGAACAGATGGCGCAGCCGCATCGCTTACGAAAGAAGCTTAGGCTTGTAGGATGATGGTTGGCATTCCCGCATCAAGCTAAGGTCAAGACTTCGGGCTGCGTTGCGGCGAAAGAGGCAATCAGTTGAAATCGCTAATCGGCCGCCAGGGCCCGAGAAGAGTTCCATGCCGAGCGATCTTCCTCGCCGACGACCGGAGCTTTATCGCTTTGTAGCCACGTGCCGTTGGTCCGCCCAAGCCAACGGCGTGTTCCTTTCGAGGCGCTGCATCAGCCCCAGTCCTTCGATCTCTCCGTCGAGTATCGATTCCACGATGTCCGGCGCTAGCGTGCTGAGTTCGAGGATGCGTGTGACGTAGCTCGAGCTGATCTTCTCCTTCCTGGCGATGTCGCCAAGGGACGTCCGGGTGCCGTCCTCGAGCTGCTTGCGCCAGCGGAACGCTCGGGCCAGGGCACGGATCAGGGGATTGTCGA
>CAVOZQ010000020.1:0-89991 GCA_963700945.1 uncultured Alphaproteobacteria bacterium | reverse complement strand
TCAAGCAGATCAACTGACCACGGGCGCGCCCGCGCCAGCTTGCGCGGGCGCGCCATTGGCTCGAACGGTGCGGCCGGCATGTCAGGTGCCGCCGACGAGGCCCAGGAGGTGCAGAGCGAGCCCCAAACGGCCGCTCCGCCCAGCACCGCCGCCATGCCGAGCTCGAGGCGGAACACCGCGACCAGTGCCAGCGCCGACAAGGCGGCCGCAGCCCAGTCGGTCGAGCCGAGGACGGGCAGCTCGATCGAGAGAGGCCCGAACTCGACAGCAGCACTTGCCGCCAGATCACGTGGATCGGCGAACCAGACCGCGAGATTGAGGATCACGCCGACGACCGCCGCCGTGACCGCCGACAGGGCGGCGAGCAGCGCCTGGTTGGCGCGCAGCCGTCTCCATGAAGGGCGCGCCGAGGAAGATCCAGGCGAAGCACGGTGCGAAGGTCACCCAGGTGGCGAGCAGCCCGCCGAGCGTGCCGGCAAGCATCGGCGACTCGCCCAGCCCGCGTCGCGGAAAGCGCCGAGGAAGCCGACGAACTGCAGCACCATGATGAGCGGGCCCGGCGTGGTCTCGGCCATGCCGAGGCCGTCGAGCATCTCGCCGGGCTGCGAGCCAGCCATAGGTCTCGACCGCCTCCTGCGCCACATAGGCGAGCACCGCATAGGCGCCGCCGAAGGTGACCACGGCCATCTGTCGAGAAGAAGACCGCGATATCGGTGAAGACGTTGCCGGGCCGAGCGTCGACCACGAGCGAGGCGACCGGCAGCGAGCCAGAGCGCCAGTGCCGCAGGCACCGGCGACGCAGCGCGCCCCGCCGCGCCGCGGCGGGCATGGTCGGCCAGCTCCTCGCCGAGCAGCGTCGCCGGCGTCGGCGACATGCGCGCCGCCGACCGAGCCATGGCCGCCGCCGGCTGCGAAGGCCCGCAGCCCGAGCCGGCGCCGAGCAAACCCGATCAGCGCCGCCGCGAGCACGATCGCGGGAAACGGCACGTCGAAGGCGAAGATGGCGACGAAGGAGAGCGCGGCGAGCGAGTCGCATCGCGCGTCGTTCTTCAGCGCGCGCCGGCCGATCCGGACCACGGCCTGCGAGCACGATGGCGAGCACCGCCGCCTTGAGGCCGAAGAAGAGCGCCGACACGAGGCCGACATTGCCGAAGAGCGCGTAGATCCAGCTCAGCGCCATGATGGCGACGACGCCGGGCAGAATGAACAGGATGCCCGCGACCAGGCCGCCCGCGTCCGGTGCAGGAGCCAGCCGATATAGGTCGCGAGCTGCTGCGCCTCCGGGCCGGGCAGCAGCATGCAGAAATTGAGCGCATGCAGGAAGCGGCCGTCGCCGAGCCACCGTTTCTCCTCGACGAGAATGCGGTGCATGACCGCGATCTGGCCGGCGGGCCCGCCGAAGGACAGGAGCGCGACCCGCGCCCAGACGCGCGTGGCCTCGGCCAGCGTCGGATAGTCCGATGTCGAAGCAATGGCCTCCGGCGCCGCCGAGGACGCCTTCGTCATGTCGCACTACCCGGCCGGTTCGTCGGCCAGTTGTGCGTCTCGTCTGTCGCGTCGCGGGCCCAGCGATAGAACGCGTCGTAGAGCGCCATGCCGGCCTCGAGCTGCTCGAGGTCGTCGGCGTGCATCCGCGAGAGGCCGAGCGAGGCGGCAAGCAGCCCCGCGGCCTCGGGCGCGAGGTCGAGCCGCGCCGTGTCGGCGCCGCGGACGATGGCTGCCAGCCGATCGAGCGCCGGCGTCGACGAGCCCGAATTCATCGAGCATCGTATCGAACGTGCAGCGCTCGCCGCGATGGCTCCAGAACACGTCCTCGATGTCGTAGGGCATCGCCCCGAACAGTTCGGCCACGCCCGACCACTTCCGCCGGTGCGACGTAGAGGAAGACCGCCCGCGGATCGACGAACCGGCGGATCAGCCAGGGACAGGCGATCCGGTCGATCTTGGGCCGGGAGCGCGTGACCCAGACGGTTCGGCCCGCGGCGTCGCGGACGGTGATCTTGCCGGGATCGACCAGCGGCAGGCCGGCCGCGACCCAGGCGGCATGGCCGCCTTCCAGGTATTCCGCCGGCATGCCGGCACGCCGCAGCAGGGCGGCGACGCCCTGGCTGCGCCGGTGTCCTTCGGCGCAGATCGCGACGACAGGGCCGGCCAAGGTGGGCGCGAGACGCTCCAGGTCGTCCACGGTGATCTCGGCATCGGCGAGCGGCCGTGCAGTCGGAATCAGCCGCGGGTCGGACGCGCGGGCGGCCTCGGTGCGGACATCGAGCAGTGTAGGGCAGCGGGGGGTGCCGATCAGCTTCGCGAGCTTCTCGATCGTAATGGCGTCTGGCGCAGGCATGGCGTTCCTCCTCGGGATCAAGGTTCGGGTGGAACGCGAGCTTCGGCTGTCGCCTCGTGGGGAGATCGCGGATCCCCATGCGCAAAAGCTCACCCAAGATGTATGCGCTGTCAACACTCGCTCGGCACAATCCGTCTCAACGAGCCCATCCGTCGTGCCATACCCGATGCCCAGCATGCTATAGCCCAAGTCATGCTTGCCGATGCCGCGGGACTTCTTGCTCGGCCTTTGGGGATGGCTGGTCTTCGTGCAGCGGGAGATCTCGGCCGAGCTCGCGCTCCTGCTGCGCACGTTCGCCGACACGCAGGACTGGGCGATGCTGGCCGCATACCTGCCGCTCGGCGTCGCTTTCGGCGCAGCACATGCGCTGACACCGGGCCATTCGAAGACGGTGCTGGCGCTCTTCGTGGCGGGCAGCGGGTCCGACATGTCGAGGGCAATCGGCAGCGCCATCGTTCTCGCGGCCACGCATATCGCGGTCTCGGTCCTAGTCGTCGTTCTGGCCCTACCCTTGGTGTCGCTGGCCTTCGGCGAGGTCGGACGCGCACAAGTTCTGGAGGACGTCAGTCGGGGCCTCTTGGGTGTTGTGGGCTTGTGGCTTCTCTTCGCTGCGACGCGCGGGCATAGCGCCCGCAAGCATCACGAGGGCGCTGCATTCGGCTTTTTCGCCGGGCTGATCCCTTGTCCGCTGACCTTGTTCGTCATGACCTTCGCCAGTGCCCGAGGCGTGCCGGAAGCCGGGCTGGCTTTCGCGGCAATGATGCTGATCGGTGTCGCCGCCGTTCTGACAAGCGTCGCCGCGGTTGCCGTTTTCGCGAGAGCCGGTCTCGGCCAACTGGTCGGCGCGCAGTGCCGCGACCCTGGTTTCATTCACCCGCGTTGCGCTCGCGTTGACCGGCGCGGTTCTTGTCCTGATCGCGCTCCAGCAGCTGTTCGGTCGGTAACCACTCGAGCAGCAGAAGCGCTCAGAAGCTGCGGCTCCTGTCGCGCAGCACGTCGCGGTCGTAGCGCGTGGCCTATCGTCAGACCACCAGCGCCCAAGCCAGGGTGAACCCGACATCGGCGAGTGTCGCATCCGGCGTCGCCGGTGCGACCACGCTCAGCACATCGCCCGGCTCGAGCACGGCCTCGCTGGCGGCGATGAAGCTGGCGGCTCGTGACGCGGCGGTAATCGGCATGGTGGCGAAGCTGGTGCCGTTGCGCTGGATGGCGAAGTCGATCTGGGCGTGGCCGCGACCGCAGCGCTGACGTGTCTGCCGACAACGTCGACGGTTACCTGAGACTGCGGCGCATCACTTCCAGGCGATAACAACGACCACGACAAGATGACCGAGATCGCAAAGCGGGATCGTTGCGAGCAAGAATACCGCACGGATTGTCGGCCCGGGTCGTGTCGTGGGTCGTACTCCCTAGCTATCAAACAATCGTCCCCTCCACCGCGATCAGGAACTTCCCCGTCCCGAACGCCGCCGGCGCCTGCCCGACACCGACGCCCGATGCTGTCGAGCTGCGGCGTGCCCCAGACGGTCTCGCCCGGGCGCATTGAGGTCCCAGCCGGAGCTGCCGCCGCGGGAGATGACGCCGACCCGGTTGACGGTGGTGCCCGTGCCCGAGGCGTTGACGGTGGCGAGCAGATAGGTCTTGCCGGCCTCGAGCAGCACGGCCGTGGCGAACGGAAAGCGGTAGAGCTTTAGCTCCAGAGAGCTGCTGGCGACCGTTGCACTGGTGCCGAGGACCGCGGTGACCGTGTCGGCTGCCGTGATGCCCGAGACCTCGGCGATCTGGGCGTAGTGGTCCTCGCCGATGCTGGCGGCGTCGATGTAGGCGCGCAGGTGGCTCACCAGGATCGACTGGTCGGGGACGAAGAGCAGGCCCTTGGTGGCGTAGGCCGAGGTCGAGCCGGAGCCGAACGTGCCGGTGGCACCAGCGACAAAGCCGCCGCTGCTGCCGCCACCGCCGCCACCGGTCACCGGCAGGGTGGCGAGGCTGGTGATCCGGCCCTGGGCGTCGACGGTGAGCCGGGGAACGTTGCCGCCGTCGCCGTAGCTGCCGGGGGTGACGCCGGTGGCGCCGAGCGCCGCCTCGATCGGCAGGACGTCGCTGCCGGTGGCGTAGACCAGGAGCTTCTGTCCGGCACCGACCGGCACCGTGGCACCGCCGCCGGGACCGCTGACCGTCACCTCCTGGCCGGTGGTGTTCTGCACGTAGAGAAACTTGCGGACTGCCGGCAGCTGCAGGGTGACGGCAGCAGCCGGCGTGCCCGTGAGCACAACCGCCGCATGACGGCGCATGTCGCTGTCGCCCATGGCGATCGTCCCACCGGCCGTGACGTCGATCTCGAGCGCCGCGGTCATCGCCAGGTCGAGCGCATCGATGGCGTCGTTGATCGTCACCTCTTTCTGGTTCTGGGCAGGCGGCGACGTGCGGGATGGCGAGATTGGGGCTGGGCATCAGAGACTTCGCATGGGTGGGGAAGCCGCGGCCGACCACGGCCGAGAGCTGGTAGACGCGAACGTGAGCGACGGGCTGCGGGCTGCCGAAGTCGGCGACCTGCTCGGCGGTGGTGTAGGTCGCAGCTCGGGACCGTCGACCGGCGAGGGTGCGGACGACAGCGCCGTCCGGTCCGTCGAGGATGTCGACCTCGTAGGCTTCGCTCGCCTCGCCGAGCGGCACGGTGCCGGTGCCGTCCTTCAGCTCACCGCCGATCCGGGTGCGGCGGACCCAGGTGATGGCGAGGTCCCCTGCCCCGTCACGGCTGCCGACAACGTGCACCGGCGCCTGGGGCATCAGGTCCCGGCCGGTGTGGCTCGCGCACGATCGTCTCGGCGTCCTCGAACAGACTGCCGAAGCCGACCGCCCGCCAGGAGCGTGACAGACCCAGATCGCCGAGCGGGACCACCAGCGTCTCGATGTCATCCGCATCGAGCAGGACGAACAGCTCGCCGGCCTCGTGGCCATCGACGAACACGTCGGTGCCGCGCCGACCGCGCAGGAGGCCGGACAGCGTGTACGAGCCGTCCGGGTTGAGGCTGACGTCGCGGAACTGGATGATCTCGGGCTCGCCATTGGCCTTGAGCAGCAGCGCCGCGTTGGCGCCGTTGAGCATGGCGTCCTGGGTGACGCTCTCCAGCCGCTCGCCACCGGTGGTCATGAAGACCGTGAGGCTGTTGACCTCGTCGGTAGCGAAGGGCGAGGTCGGAGAGCCCAAGCGCATTGGCCGCGGCACCCCAGGCCGCCTCGCCGAGCGCCCTGCCCGTCAGCGTCCAGGCCGAGCCGTCGGTGCTCCGGTAGAGCGCGGCACCCGGCCAGCCCGGCGCGCCGTAGCCGGCCATCAGGTAGTAGAGCCGCGAGCCGGGCCGCCGGTGTCGTCGGCGTCGCGCAGCAGCGGCAGGTCGACGAGGATCAGCCTGGTCGCCGTATCGCCGGCGATGGCCTGCGGCAGACCGGCCCTGCCCGGCATCGGCAATCGCCGACGACACGTAAGCGGCAGCCGTCTCCGAGACGCCCTGCAGCGCCAGCGAGAAGTCGGCGCCGACATCGACCCGGGTGAGCCGCGTGCGGAAGGTGGAGCCCGACGGGAAAGACCACGTCGACCACATCGGTCGGGTCGAGGGCCAGCCAATCGGGCGGCAGTGCTGCCTCGTAGGCGCTGCGCTCGAGCCAGGCGCAACAGGGTGCGCTCGGCGATCCGCTTGGCGGTGGTGGCGTCGATGACGATCGCCAGCTGCAGGCTCAGCTGCTGGCGCGAGCCGGTCGTCCCCGATGCCAACGATCCCGAGACCCGCTTGGCGCTCTGCGTGCCCTGGCCGTAGTCGGTGTCCGTCGATGTGGACCGACGCTGACCCGCTCGGGCAGCTCGAGCTCCTGGGTCCGTCGCTCGCGCCAGGCCTCGCCGGTGCGCTCGTCCAGCGGCAGCAGGTCCTGGGCGTCGATGGTCGCCACGGGCTCGCGCCCACGCGGGCGGAAGCGCCAGGCGATCGTCGCTCTCGACCGCATCGAAGAAGAACGCCTGCGCCAGCGGCTCGAGCGCTGATCGGACGGTCCCCTGCGCGGCCCAGCAGGTAGCCAGGCACGAGTTCCGTGATCTCACCGGTGTCCAGATCGCTCTCGTCCAGTCCGGCACGCCGGCAGAGGTCGGTGATGATGGTCGCCAAGCTCGGCCTCGCCACCGCCCCGGCCGAGGAACAGCCGCGCCCAGCCATACGTGCCGCCGACGAGCAGCGTGTCGCTCACCGCGTCATAGACCTGCGGCCCCGCCTCGCGCACATCGCTCGGCCACAGCTCGTCCCTGACGACGGTGCCCGTGGCGGTGTCGAGCTGCACCACCCGGTCGCCGCGCATCAGCGTCCAATGCTGACCGGTGAGCCGGCTCTGGCTGAAGAACGGACCGTCATAGACGATCTGCAAGGGAACGGCGGTGCTTCCAGACCATGCCGTCGCCGGACCGCCACTTCAGCGTGTAGACGGTGCCGGCGACACCGCCCTCCGACATCGTCACCTGGAAGATGACACTGTCGTCGGTGGCATCGTAGCCGAGGCCACCGGCGGCCTGGTAGAAGCCCGCCGCACCCGCCTCGATCTCGCTTGGCGCGAAGGAGGCGACCTTTTCCAGCTCGACACCGATCGTCGCCCCGGTGAGCGGATCGAGACCGGCGGTGGCGGTGACGCGGATGCGGTAGAGGGCGAGGCTGGTGTGGCTGGTGGCGGTGCCGCTGCCGAGCAGCCAGCCCTCACCGATGCCCTCGGCGACCAGCCCACCGACGATCCCGCGCACCCGCGCCTCGTCGAGGCGCTCGCCGGCGCCCCAGACATAGCTCATGTCATCGGCACGCAGCAGGCCGACATCGTTGAAGGTCGAGCCGGTGAGCAGGAAGTCAACCGGGCCGTCCGAGCCGTACGCACTGACCATGCCGAGCCAGCCGAGCAGCACCGAGCTGGTCGTGGTGTTGCTCAGCCACGAGGTCGCCTCCCCGAACCGGCCGACCTCTTTCAGCGCGTCCGGCTCGACCCGAACGATCGGCCGGGAATTGCCCGAGCCGACATTGAAGTAGAGGTGACCGTCGGGACCGCAGAAGAGCGTGCCCGGAAAGTGGCGCGGCAGGGTGTCGGTGACGTCCGTCATCCGTCTTTGCCGATCTTCCAGCATGGTGCGCAGATCGATGCGGCGGATACCGGCGAGCGCTGCATCGCTGTCGCTGCGCAGGACGTAGGCGGCGCCGCGTCGCCAGTCATCCGCAAGGCCGCTGGTCTGGCTCGAGGGGAAGAAGCCGCCCTCGGCCTGGCTGATCAGATCGGCCAGCAGCCAGGGCTGCGCGCCGGTGCTCTTGAAGGTCAGCTCGGCGGTAATGTTGGGGATACGGTTGCCGAAGTCGGCGAGCGGCAGGTCCTCGACGACGAGATACGCCAGCCCGCGATGCGCCGGCGCCTGCCCCTCGCCGACATGGGCCTCGATCAACGGATCCGGCAGCTGGGTTTCGTCGCCGGGATGCAAGCGAAAGCGCAGACCGCGCTTCGCCACCGTGGGCTGGCCCCGGTCTTGTCGTAGATGAGCTTGCCGTCGGCCCAGAGCCGGAGCACGTCCTCGGCCGGGCCTTCGGCGAAGACGATGGCGAAGGAGGCGGTGTAGGCGTAGCTCACCGCGGTCTGGCTCGCGCTGGCGCCACCCTTGCCGCCGGTCTGGCTGCGCGCCACGTTGCGCTGCTCGGTGATCCCCGAGGACCAGATCATGTTGCCGGCGAGGCGCAGCGTGCCGTAGTGCTTCACCAGCTGGAAGCTGGTCGTGGCGCCGTCGCCGACACCGAGGCTGCTGGGCGAACGCCTGGTAGTCGGTCCAGTCCTTGAAGCGGAAGCCGTAGGCCCGGCCCCGGCGCGCCCGAAAGAAGGCGATCAGCTCGGCCACCTGCTCGCGCTTCTTCAGCCCATGCGCGACGTTCCAGCGACCGCGGGCCATCGCCCAGTTGGCGTTGCGCCGCTCGTGGCCCG
The DNA here is from genome assembly GCA_963700945.1 of uncultured Alphaproteobacteria bacterium. Taxonomy (GTDB): domain Bacteria; phylum Pseudomonadota; class Alphaproteobacteria; order Geminicoccales; family Geminicoccaceae; genus SLRI01. The sequence goes on along the minus strand of CAVOZQ010000020.1, from coordinate 81,668 downwards.
AGACCGTCGTGACCACGGTGGTCGAATAGCCGGGCCCGCCCGACGCCCCATAGGAGATGTCGGGCGGGAACTGCACCTCGTGAAAGCCGCTCATGCCTGCCTGCTCTTGTCAGCACCGTCTGCGCGCGGTAGCGATCGGCTATGGAACATAATGGGAACATACCGCCACGCTACGCGATCAGGCTGGCCGATCTCAGGCAATGGCATGTGATCACGGTGAGCTGCCCGACCTGCGGCCACAAAGGCCGTGTCTACCCCACGGCCCTGAGCCATGGCCGCCCAGACCACACCCGGCTCATGGACCTCGAGCGCAAGCTTCGCTGCACCTCATGCGGCAACCGCCAGGACAACCGGATCCTTGTGACCATGGCATCACGGGAGTGAGGGCGCGCCGATCCCGGCCGCCTTCGTTTAGGCTCGGAAATCCCCTGCCTTACCTCCCGGCGTGAATGCGGCACTCTCGGGTCATCAAACGACGCGGACCACCAGCCGGGGAGGCCCCGGCACCGGCCGCAGACGACGGATCAGGACCCAGCCAACCGACGGAGACCCGCCATGACCACCCTCAAGCTCAGCGCCGCCGCCCTCACCCTCTCCCTGCTCGCCGCCACCAGCTTCGGCGACTACGCCCAGGCCCAGCAGGGCGGCGTCCAGGTCGGCGGCAACGCCAACAACCTCACCCTCGTCAACCGCAACACCAACGCCGCCATCGGCAAGGACGCCACCGCCACCACCAAGATCGGCAGCGTCCAGGACAGCAAGATCGGCGGCAATCTCAACAACCTCACCCTCGTCAACCGCAACACCAACGCGGCGATCGGCAAGAACGCCGAGGCCAACACCCGCATCGGCGCCATCGACGGTGCCGACGTCGGCGGCAACCTCAACAACCTCACCCTCGTCAACCGCAACACCAACGCCGCCATCGGCGTCAACAGCAAGGCCGGCACCGCGATCGGCACCGTCAACCACGCCAAGGTCGGCGGCAACCTCAACAACCTGACCCTGGTCAACCGCAACACCAACGCCGCCATCGGCGTCAACACCACCGCCTGCTCCGAAATCGGCAACATCGGCAAATCCGACGCCTGCGACTGAGCAAGCCCCCCCTCTCCCTCATTCTCCCTGGTGCAACTCAGCCGGCCGCTCTCCGAGCGCGCCGGCGCTTTTTTGTAGCCTGGCTGCCTACAAATTCCGCCGCGCCCGCTGCATCGCGCGGGCGGCATCGGCGGCGATCTGACCCTGGCTCTGGCGGAAGCTGTCCGCATCCGGCGTGGTGATGTTCATGACCACGGATACGAGTGGCTGCGGCGCTTACCGCGCATCCACCTTTGAGCCCAGCCCGCCATGTGCTGCGGGGCGCGCACCGCCTTGCCGCGGCGAAGGATTGTCAGACACTCGCCCGGCACGAGGCCGCCGATCAAGCCCCGAATTCTTGGCTCGGGCAAGCCGGTTAATCCCAGACCATGAATCGCGAACAATGCGCCGCGCTGTACGCCGTCGCTGGGAAAGCGCGGCAGCGGCGGCTTCGCCATAGAGGTGACGTAGAGGATGTCCAGATCGGGGCCGCCAAACATGCAAGACGTCACCTTCTTGACCGGCATCTCGATCACCCGTTCGACCGTGCCGTCGGGCAGGTAACGGGCGATCTTGCCGACATAGACATGCGCACTCCAGACACCGCCCTCGGCATCGACCGTAGCTCCGTCAAAGCCGCCGCCGGCCTCGGTCATCTTGGCGAAGGTTCGCTTGTTGCTGATATCGCCGGTGGCCAAGTCGTAGTCGTAGGCCGAGATCTCGCCGGACCAGGAATCGGTGAAATAGAAGGTTTTGCCGTCCGGGCTCCAGCAGGGGCCGTTGGAGACGATGATGCCATCCTCCAGCTTGGTCACCGATCATGTCCGGATCGAGCCGGTAAAGGGCGCCGTTGGGGCCTTCCTCCATTGTGTCCATCGAGCCCGAGACGAAGCGGCCGGCCTTGTCGACCTTGCCGTCGTTGATCCGGTTGTTGGGCTTGTTGGGCTCTGGATCGTGGATCAGGGTGCACTCACCCGTCCCGAAGTCGAGGGCATGAAAGCCGGTCGCGAGCGAGCAGATGGCACCCGTGCCGTCCTTCCTTATGGCGATTGAGCCGATCTTCGCTGGCACATCCCAGGCGCGCATCTCGCGGCCGTCGTGGGTGCAGCGGAAGACTCGACCGTCGAAGCTGTCAATAAAATAGAGGCGCTGCTGCTCGACGTCCCAGAGCGGCCCTTCGCCGAGCGTCGTCTTGACGTCGACCGCGATCTCGATGCGCATCGTTACTTCTCCCAGAGTGTCTGTCAAAACTGGACGTCGTGCGGACCCTTGAGCTGCAGGATCGCCCGTGCCTCGTCGGGCGTGGCGATCTCGCGGCCGAGACCTTCGATGATCTGGCGGGCAGCCCGGACCTGCGCGGCGTTGCTCTCCGCCAGCTTGCCCTTGCCGAGCCAGAGACTGTCCTCGAGGCCGACGCGGACGTTGGCGCCCATGGCGGCCGAGATCGCGGCGATCGGCAGCTGGTTCCGGCCGGCACCGAGGACCGACCAGCGATAGTCCTTGCCGAAGAGGCGGTCGGCCGTGCGCTTCATGTGCATGACGTCCTCGGGATGCGGGCCGATGCCGCCCAGGATGCCGAACACCGACTGGACGAAGAGCGGTGGCCTGACGAGGCCGCGATCGAGGAAATGGGCCAGATTGTAGAGGTGGCTGATGTCGTAGCACTCGAACTCGAAGCGCGTGTTGTTCGCCGCACAGGTGGTCAGGATGTACTCGATGTCCTGGTAGGTGTTCTTGAACACCAGATTGCGGCTGTTCTCGAGGTGCTGGCGCTCCCACTCGTGCTTGAACGTCTTGAAGCGGTCGAGCATCGGGAACAGGCCGAAATTCATCGAGCCCATGTTGAGGCTCGCCACCTCGGGCGCGAAGATCGCCGCCGGCTTCACCCGTTCCTCGATGGTCATGCTGGGCGCACCACCGGTGGTCAGGTTGATCACGCAGTCGGAGCGCTGCTTGATCACCTGGAGAAACGGCTTGAAGGCCTCCGGCGCCTGGTCCGGCCGGCCGGTCTCCGGGTCGCGGGCGTGCAGGTGCACGATGGCGGCACCAGCCTCGGCGGCGCCGATCGCCGCATCGGCGATCTCCTCCGGCGTCACCGGCAGATGCGGCGACATCGACGGCGTGTGGATGGCGCCCGGTGACCGCGCAGGTGATGATGACCTTGTCCATGGCCTGTCAGTCTCCGATCGCGCCTCGACGCGCTCTTCTTGTGGGCGGCCAGTGCCATGAGGCGGCGATCGCGCCAGCGCTGGCGGGCCTCCAGCTGGTCCGCGGGCAAGGCGGCACGGCGCTCCGCCTCGATCCGATCGAGCACGGGTCCCGTCCAATCGGCACGGCTCTGCATCGACGGGTGCAGCCGCTCGTAGATGTGCTGGTAGCGTTCGCAGTAGTCGCGCACGCCGCAGCGGCGCGTTGAGGTCGATGGTCTCGAACGGGCCCATGAAGGACCAGCGCAGCGCCAGGCCATGCTTCAAGCCGCGATCGATATCCTCGGTCGAGCAATAGCCACCATCGACCAGCCGGAAGGCTTCCTCCAGCAAGGCGCCCTGCAGCCGGTTCATGACGAAGCCGTCGAGCTCCCTGGTCATGCTGATCGGCGCCATGCCGATGCCGGTCAGGATGTCGGCGGCGCGCGTCATGGTCTCGGGCGCGGTCCAGGGCGCCGGCACCAGCTCGGCTGCCGGGATGAGGTAGGGCGGGTTGAGCGGGTGGGCGACGAAGCAGCGTGCCCGGCAGGCCAAAGGCTCCGTGAACGTCGACGGCACGATCGCCGAGGTCGAGCTCGCCAGCAGCGCCGTCGGCGGCGCCAGAGCGTCGATCTCGGCCCAGACCCGGCGCTTGAGGTCCAGATCCTCCGGCACGCTCTCCTGCAACCAGGCGACGCCGTCGAGCGCTGCCGCCAGCGTCTCGACCGGCTCGAGCCGGCCGAGCAGTGGGCCCGAGGCGTCGAGCAGGCCGGCCTCGACCATGTCGTCGAGCAGGATGGCGATGCGCTCGCGGGCCGTGTGCGCGGCGCCGGGTGTCGCATCGAACAGCCGGCACGAGGCACCGGCGCGAGCGAAAGCGATGGCCCAGGCCCGGCCGACGAGACCGGTGCCGAGAATGGCGACGGCCATGCTCATGGGTTTCTCCTCAAGCTCAGATGGACCAGACGTCGCCGCAGACCGAGAGCGCCTGGCCCGAGACGTTGCGGCCCATGGGCGAGACCAGAAAGAGCACCATGTCGGCGATGTCGCCGGCTGTCACCATGCGCTGCAGCGAGGTCTTCTCGAGATAGCGCTGCGCGCATCTCCTCGAAGGTGACGCCGACGGTCTCGGCGCGGGCCTTGATGACGCCGTCGATGCGGGGCCCCTCGACCACGCCCGGCAGGATCGCATTGACGCGGATGCCGTCCGGGCCGAGCTCGATGGCCAATGACTTGGCCATGCCGACGACAGCCCATTTGGTCGCCGCATAGGGCAGCCGGTAGGCGTAGCCGAGCCGACCGGCGATCGAGCTGATCATCACGATCGCGCCGTCCTCGGTCGCTTTCAACAACGGCACGGCCTCGCGCAGAACAAGGAACTGGCCGGTCAGATTGACGTCGACGGTGGCCTGCCAATCGGCCGTGGTGATCGTCTCGACGGCTGCCGTCGGACCGGCGATCCCGGCATTGTTGACCATGAGATCGAGCCCGCCGAGCGATCGTCGAACCTCGTCGAAGAGCCGGGTGGCGCCGGCCTCGCTGCCGGCGTCGGCCATGACGGCCTGGTGGTCCGGGTGTGCCGCGCGGAAGTCCGCCAAGGCCGCCTCGCTGATGTCGCTGACCGCGACGCGGGCGCCATGCGCGATGAGCGCATCGGCGATCGCCCGCCCGATGCCGCCGGCGCCGGCCGTGATGCAGGCACGAAGCCCAGGCTTGATGCCGGCTATGCGTTGCTCGGCGGTGCTCATGCCGCAGCCTCCCCTGGTCGTGCCACCCGGCACGTTGGCCAAGCTCTAGCAGCCTTGGCGGCGGGCGACGAGAGGGCCGATGACCTGCGCCAGGACAAAGAGCGCCAGGGCCGAGACGACGATGCTGGCGCCGGCCGGCGTGTCGGCGTGCCAGGAGAAGGCGAGCCCGATCGTTACCGCGAGCATGCCCGCGATTGCGGCTGCGATCGCCATGCTCTCGGGCGTGCGGCTCACCTGGCGCGCTGCCGCCGGCGGGATGATCAGCATCGAGGTGATGAGCAGAATGCCCACGATCTTCATGGCTGCCGCGATGACCAGCGCGATGAGCAGCATCAAGACGAGCCGGAGCAGCATGACCGGCGCACCTTCGGCCATCGCCATCTCGTCATGCAGGGTGGCGAAGATCAGCCGCGACCAATACCGTGCGAGAACGGCGAGGACCAGCGCGCCGCCGAGCCAGGTGACCGCAACGTCCTGCCAGCTCACCGCCAGGATGTCGCCGAACAGATAGCCCATGAGATCGACACGGATCGAGCCCACGAGGCCCAGGATGACGAGCCCGATGGCAATGCCCGAATGGGCGAGAATGCCCAGGAGCGTATCACTGGCGAGCGTCCGCTGTTGCTGCATGGCGACGACGAGCAGGGCGATCAGCATCGAGGTCATGGCGACCGCGAGCGTCAGATCGACACCCGAGAGAATGCCGAGCGTGACCCCGAGAAGTGCGCCATGTGCCAGCGTGTCGCCGAAATAGGCCATGCGCCGCCAAACGACGAAGCAGCCCAGCGGACCGGCGACGGCGGCGACGCCGATGCCGCCCAGCCAGGCCCGAACGAGGAACTCGGGCAGCATCAGTTCGGCCCGTGCACGGCAGCTGGAGCGGGCTTGGCATCGACGTCGCCGGAAAGGCCGTGGTGATGGTCATGATGGTGGCGGTAGATGGCGACGGCATCGGCGGCGCGGGAGCCGAAGAGTGCCCGATAGGCAGGATCGCTGCCCATCGCCTCGGGCGAGCCGCTGCAGCAGACGTGACGGTTGAGGCAGACCACCCGGTCGGTTGCCGCCATCACGAGGTGCAGGTCGTGGCTGACGATCAGCACACCGCAGCCCTGCTCGCGGCGAACCCGATCGATCAGCCGGAAGAACTCAGCCTGGCCCAGGTGATCGACACCCTGCGCCGGCTCGTCGAGCACCAGCAGGCCCGGACGGCGGAGCAGGGCCCGGGCGAGCAGCACGCGCTGGAACTCGCCGCCGGACAGCGCCGCCATCGCCCGCTCCTCGAGGCCGCTGGCGCCGACCATGGCAAGCGCGTCCTCGCGGCTCGCCGGAGTCTGGCGGACCGGCAGGTTGAGAAAGCGGCCTACCGTGAGCGGCAAGGTCGGATCGATCTGCAGGCGTTGCGGCATGTAGGAGAAGGTGAGGCCGGGGCGCCGCTGAATGCTGCCCGAGGTCGGCTGCAGGATGCCGAGGACGAGCTTGACGAGCGTCGACTTGCCGGCCCCGTTCGGGCCGATGAGGCTCACGATCTCGCCTTCGTTGAGCTCCAGATCGACGTGATCCAGGGCCAGATGATGGCCGAGCCGCATCGATACGTGCTCGACCGCGACCAGGGTGGGGCTCATTCGTCGGTGCCCGCGCGGCAATCCTGGCACAGCCCACGGACCTCGAGCATCACGCTCTCGATGGTGAAGCCCATCCCCGCCGCCGTCTCCTGCAGGCGCGGCTCGGCGGCCTTGCGCGCGACCTCGATGGCGTTGCCGCAGCGCCGGCAAATGAAGAGCTCGGCGGCATGCGGCCGCGCGCCCTGGGAGCAGGCGACGAAGCCGTTGACGCTCAGGACCTTGTGGACGAGACCTTGCTGACGCAGGAAATCGAGCGAGCGATAGACGGTCGGCGGCGCCACCCGGCCGCGATCCCTGGCGAGGATCTCCATCACGTCGTAGGCGCCGAGCGGCCTTTCGGCCTCGAGCACGATCTCGAAGACCCGGCGGCGCAGCGGGGTCAGGCTCTGGCCGCGTGTCGCGCAAAGCTCGGCTGCCTCGTGGAGGCGACGATCGATCGCCAGGCTCACAGTCTCACACTCCTCGGACAATCGATGGCCGTCCACCCAACCGTCGACGCTTGCCAGCGTCGATCGCTGGCGTTATTTTATAACATGACATTTCGGTGTCAAAACACTTCCTCGTTTTCGTCGCCGCTGGTCGGCGAGGCCTCGCCCTGAAGGATACCATGCACCGCTGCTCGCTGCTGGCTGCTCTCTCGGTTGTCTGCCTTGGCACGCTTGATGCCCGGGCCGAAGGCGCGCCGGACGTCGTCGCTTCGATTGTGCCGGTCGCCGGCATCGCCGCCTCGATCATGGACGGCGTCGGCGAGCCCGTGCTGCTGCTCGAGCCAGGTGCCTCGCCGCACGCCTACAGCCTGCGGCCGAGCCAGGCCCAGCTGTTGGCGTCGGCAGACCTCGTCTTGTGGGTCGGCCCCGAGCTGGAAAGATTTCTGGTGGGGCCGATCGATGCGCTGGGCAAGGATGGTCGCCAGCTGGCCCTGGCCGGGGCGGCCGGTCTCCAGCTCCTGCCGTTTCGCGAGGATGCGCTGTTCGAGCCGAACCACGACGACCATGCGCACGCCGACCATGCCCACGGGGACCATGCCCATGAGGCACACGGGCATGATGATCACGATCATGGTGAGATCGATGGCCATGTCTGGCTGTCGCCGGCGAACGGCAGGCAAATGGCAGCGGCGATAGCCGACCAACTGGCGGCGACCGATGCCGCAAATGCGGCCATCTACGCCCGAAATCTCGAGCGGTTCAACGCATCGCTGGATGGCGTCGAGGCCGAGATCGACGCGCTGCTGGCGCCGGTGCGCGGTCGGCCGTTCATCGTCTTTCACGATGCCTACCGCTATTTCGAGGAGCACTTCGACATTCAGGCCGCCGGTGCCGTGCACGTGAGCCCGGACGTTCCGCCAGGTGCGGCGCGCGTCGCCGAGATCCAGGAACGCATCGCCGGGCTGGAGGCGGTCTGCGTCTTTGCCGAGCCGCAGTTCGAGCCGCGGCTGGTCGAGACGCTGGTCGAGGGCAGTGACGCGCGGCTGGGTGTGCTCGATCCGCTCGGCAATGCGATTGCACCGGGGCCGGACGCCTATGCCGACCTGCTGCTCCAGCTCGCGAGGAGCCTGGCCGACTGCCTCGATGACTGATGGCCGCGGCTCAGGCTTGCGACAGCGCAGCCTCGACCACGGCGCGGGTCTCGGCGTCGACGGCGGGGGTCAGGCCGCCCCAGTGCGCGAACCCGGGCACCGCCTGATGCAGCAGCATGCCGAGGCCGTCGACGATCCGATGGCCGCGCCGGCTCGCCGTCTCGAGCAGCTTCGTGGTCAGTGGCGCGTAGACGATATCGGCGACGATGGCATCGGCTGGCAGCTGGTCGAGGGGCAGCTCAAGGGGTGGTTGGCCGGTCATGCCGAGGCTGGAGGTGTTGATCAGCAGCTGCGTGCCTTCGAGCGCCATCTCACGCTCGTCCCAGCCGATGACCTCGGCTCGGGTGCCTCGATGATCGAGCCGCTCGAGCAGGGTCCGGGCGCGTTCCGCCGTGCGATTGACGAGCGCCAGCTCGGGCACGCCCTCGGCGATGAAGGTCGCGGCGAGCGCGCGTGCGGCACCACCGGCACCGATCAGGACGACGCGCCGGACCTCCTCTCGCCACTCGGGGACCACGGCGCTCAAATGCGCCATGAACCCGATACCGTCGGTGTTGTGCCCATGCAGGCGCCCGTCGGCGTCGACCAGCACGGTGTTCACGGCACCGATCGCCGCCGCCAGGGGATCGACGGCGTCGACGAGCCGGAGCATCGCTTCCTTGTGCGGCAGGGTCACGTTGCAGCCGCGAAAGCCCATCCGGGGCAAGGCGCGAATGACCGTGTCGAGATCGACCGGTTTGACGGCCAAAGGTACGTAGACGCCGTCGAGGCGGTAGCGCTCGAACCAATAGTTGTGCAAGAGCGGTGATCTCGAGTGGCTCACCGGCCAGCCCAGCACGCCGGCCAACGCCGCCTTGCCGCTGATCGTCACCATGCCGTCACCCCGGCTGCGGCGCGCGGCACTTTCGTTCGGCTCGATAAGAAGGCTCGTTGATGGAAGCCATTGTCGACGCGTTCTGGCGATCGGTCTTTCGGCTGGGCTACCCTTGCGCGCGGGTCTACTGGCGCCTCGTCGGCAAGCTTGCCCGAGGTGCCAACATCGCGGTCTGGCACGACGGCCGGCTGCTTTGCGTGCGACAATCGTACCGCCACGGCCTGGCCTTTCCGGGCGGTGGCCTGAACGGGCGGGAGACGGCGATCGACGCTGCCCGTCGCGAGCTGCGCGAGGAGGTCGGCTTCGACCTGGAGCTCGAGGATTTTCGCCGCCGCAGCCTGCTCGCCTACGAATGCGATGGCCGCCCCGTGCAAGACGAGATCTTCGAGGTCCGACTGCGCGAGCCACTGCAACCGGTCATCGACAACAGGGAGATCGTCTGGGCCGGCTTTCTCGAGCCAGCGGCGATCCGCGAGTCGCGCATGCAGCGCTCGCTGCGGCTCTATCTCGAGCGCTTCGGACATGCCGAGAGCTAGCCGGCGGTCACGGTGATCGGTGTCGGCAGGGTGGCCCAGGCGGTGTCGATCGACGCATCCCCCACGGCCTTCATCATCATCAGGAAGCTGGTCGGGCGGTCCAGGATGGTGATCGGCAAGTGCCAGACGCCGCGCGAGTAGCAGATGCCAGATCCGTCCTCGACGATGAAGCCCGTGAGCGTCCCGAGATCCGGCGCACCGTCGGCCCCCGGCAAGGCCGCCGCGATCACGTAGCGGGCGTCGCCGAGCGGCACGAAGAGCTGCTCGCTGTGCTCGTGGCGCTCCATCCTGGGGGCCGTCAATGGCAATGCTCCGGCCGGGTGCGTGTCGAGCTTCGCACATAGGGCCGCATCTGCCCTGGCGGCACCCAGAAGCGTGTGGAGCAATGTCTCCTCGCCGATCTGCGGGGCGACGATCGTCTGCCCGAAAGGCGCAAACGCCTCGGGCCGAAAGGGCTGCAGCGTCAGCGCGCTCACAGTCTTGGTCATTGCGTCAGTCATGGGCCGCCAATCCTCTCTCCAGCCGCTGCATCAGCCATTCGATCTCGGCCTGGGTGTCGGGCGTCAGCGCCGGCCCCGGCGCCCGGATCGCCGGGCTCGCGAGCGCGCCGCGCCGCCAGAGAACGTATTTTCGCGCGGGCAGGCCGAGGCCCGGCTGCTGTTCGAAGCGGACCAGCGGCAGATAGAGGTCGAAGAGGTCGAGCATCGCCTCGCGGTCGCCCGCGCGGAACCTGTCGTAGACGCCGACCAGCATCTCCGGGTAGGCGAACCCGGTCATCGTGCCGTCAGCCCCGCGGATCAGCTCGAACGGCAAGAAGATGCCGCCATTCGCGGTGAGAATGGAGATGCGGCGCGCGCCCTCGGTCTCCGCGGCGCGCACGGCACTGAGCTTGTCGAGACCGGGCCAGTCCTCGTGCTTGAGCATGACGCAGCTCGGGCAGGCGTCGAAGATCCGCCGGATCAGGCCGGCGCTCATCGGCACGGACGAGACGAGCGGGAAGTCCTGCAGCACCCAGGGAACGCCGTCGCCCAGCGTCTCGGCCACCTTGCGGCAGTAGGCGAGCACGGCGTCGTCACCCTTGGCGGCGGCCGCCGGCGGTTGCACCATGATGCCGGCGGCACCCGCATCCATCACCGCCTCGCTCAGCGCACCCATGCTGGCGAAGCCCGGCGCGGACGCGCCGACGACGACCGGGACACGGCCATCGACGCGGCGCAGGACGGCATGGGCGAAGGCCTTGGCCTCGTCGTCGGTCAGCTTCGGTGCCTCGCCCATCATGCCGAGGATCGTCAGGCCGTGAACGCCGCGCTCGAGGTAGAACGCGATCAAGCGATCGACGGCTGCGAGGTCGAGGGCGCCCGCATCCGTGAACGGCGTCGCGGCGATGATGAAGACGCCCTGGGCGGTCTCGTCCAGTCGGTGCATCGTTGCTTTGGTCCTTCTTGGCCGCCACTCGTCTAGCGCGTCGCGGGCCGGCTGGCCATAATGGCGGCATGCAGCCAACCACCGACCTCGTCACCGAGCACGTCGTCTCGCCCATCGGCGTGATTGTTCTCGAGCATGATCGTCGGCTCCTGCATCGATTGGATTTTGTCGACATCGTGCCGGCATCCCGGGTCGGCACCGTCTCGTCGACCTTCGGCCGCGCCGTCGCGGCCTATTTCGGCGGTGAGCTCGACGCGCTCGAGGACCTGCCGACGAAGACCAGCGGCACCGAGTTCGAGACCACCGTCTGGCAGACGCTGCGCCGGATCCCGGTCGGCCATACCTGGAGCTACAAGGCGTTGGCGGAAGCCATTGGCCGGCCCAAGGCGGTGCGTGCCGTGGGTGCCGCCAACGGGCGCAACCCGATCTCGCTCGTCCTGCCGTGCCATCGCGTGATCGGCGCCGATGGCTCGCTCACCGGCTATGGTGGCGGGCTCGAGCGCAAGGCCTGGCTGCTCCGTCACGAAGGCGCCTTGGTCATCTGAGCGACGCCGCCACGCGCCAGCCAGGTGCCGGCGAGCGCCAGGCAGAGCATGGCCAGCAAGGTGGGTCTGGGCGTGCCGTCGGCGATCGCCGCGACAGCCGTGGCGATGCCGGCCGGGATCAGGCTCTGCATCACCCCGAGGACGGATGCGGCCGCACCCGCCCGGGAGCCGTGCGGCCGCATGGCGAGCGTCGTCGCGTTGGCGACGATGATGTTGAAGCAGAAGAAGAACGCGCCGAACGGCGCCATCAGCGACCAGGGCATGGCGAGGTCGAGCTGCACCAGCAGCAAGCCACCGGCCAAAGCGGCGGCCGCACCGATGAAGGCGCCGAGAATGATCGCCTCCATGCGCAGCGTGCGGACGAGACGCGAGTTGACGAGGCTGCCGAGCGCCGAGAACAGCGCGATTACGGCGAACACCAGGCCGAACGCCCGTGCCGAGAGGCCATAGGTGCTCATGAAGATCGGCGATCCGCTGACGAGGTAGATGAGCAGCATCGCGAGCGCCGTCACGACGATCACGACGTAGCGGCGGGAGCCCGGGTCCGTGAGGACCGCTCGGTACGCGCCGATGAGACGCGGCGCGGCAAGTGCGGTTCGATCCGGCGTCTCCAGGCTCTCCTGCAGGAAGACCAGAACCAGGACAAGCAGCACGCTGCCGTAGACGACGAGGAACCAGAAGATGGCGCGCCAGGACCCGCCCTCCAGGACGAGGGCGCCGATCGAGGGCGCAATCAAGGGCGCCGTGATGAAGGCCGCCAGCACTAGCGACATGACGCGCGCCATCTCCGCACCTTCGAACCGATCGCGAATGATGGCGCGGCCGAGAATGGGCCCGCTGGCGGCTGCGAGGCCCTGGACCAGACGGCCGGCGAGCAGCGAGTCGATCGAGGGCGCGAGCGCGCAGGCAAGTGTTGCCGCGAGATAGCCGAGGATGCCGCCGAGCAGCACCGGCTTGCGGCCGAAGCGATCGGAAAGCGGGCCGAAGAAGGCCTGGCCCACGGCGAAGCCGACGAAGAACAGCGACACCGAGAGCTGCGCCTTGGTGAGCGACGTGTCGAATGCCGCAGCGGTTGCCGGAATGGCCGGCAGGTTGATATCGATCGTCATCGCCGACATGGTGAGGATCGCGGCAATGAGGATCACGAAGGCCATTCGCGGCCCCGGGGCAGGCATGGCGCGCCTCGATTTGTGGAGAACGGCGTGACGGGAACAGTCGAGCAGGCTCTAAGCGGCATCCATCCGATCGTCTACGCCTTCTTCGATTCGCGTGGGCGGCTCGATGCGGGCGTGATGCGTCGCCAGGTCGAGGCCTGCGTGGCCGGCGGCGCGCATGGTCTGGCCTGCCTCGGCATCGCGACCGAGGTCGGCAAGCTCGCTCCCGATGAGCGCATCGAGATCCTGCATCTGGTCGTCGAGGCGTTGGATGGCCGCTTGCCGCTGGCAGTGACGGTGTTCGGGCGGACCGTGGCGGAGCAGAGCGCGTTCGTCCGGGTCGCGGCCGAGGCGGGGGCTACCTGGGTGATCCTCCAGCCGCCGCCCGAGGCCGATCCGGACGAGGCGGCTCTCGTGCGCTTCTTCGGTCGGGTCGCCGATGCAGCACCGCTGCCGGTGGCCATCCAGAATGCCGCCCAATATCTGGGCGTCGGCCTGTCGCCGGAACGGCTGCTCGAGCTGACCACGCAGCACCCGAACGTCCAGCTGCTCAAGGGCGAGGGGTCAGCGGTCGAGATCGAGCAGGTGATCCGAGCAATGGGCGGCAAGGTCAGGGTCTTCAATGGCCGTGGCGGGCTGGAGCTGACCGACAATCTGCGCGCCGGCTGCGCCGGGCTGATCCCGGCGCCGGACTGCTTCGATCGCCAAGTCCAAATCGTCGAGGCCTTTCGCGCCGGCCGCGTCGACGAGGCGGAAGCGATCTACCGGGAGATACTGCCGGCCATCACCTTCGTGATGCAGTCGATCCCGTCGCTCTTGTGCTACGGCAAGCGGCTGGTCGCCTTGCGAATGGGAATGACGCTCGACGAGGTGCATGATCGTGCGCCGGCGCTCGAGCCGACGGCGTTCGGCCTCGCGGTCACCCGCCGGCTGGCCGGGGAGCTCGGTGGCTACAGCGGTTTGTGATAAATACCCGCGGAGTCCTGACGTCTATGGTTGGTAACCGCGATCGCCGTTGATAGAACGAGCAGCCTGAAGCGATGCCAACGCCCCTTCATTCGATCTCGCCAAGGAGTTTCCCAGCAATGTTCCGCAAGAAAGACCAGGACGGCTCGACCCCGGAGCCCGCATCGAGCCCCCGCCCAGCGACGACACCGATGCCGGCACGCACGCCGGCCGCAGCCGCCGCGCCTGCCGCGTCGTCAGCCCGTCCTGCTTCCGATGCAACGGCCGGCAAGCGTCTGATCGTCGGCGAGGGTCTCAGCCTTTCGGGTGACATCACCGCCTGCGACCTGCTGATCGTCGAGGGCAGCGTTCAGGTGACGCTCAACGACACGCGGGCCATCGAGATCGCCGAGACGGGGCGCTTCACCAACGGCAAGGCCTCGGTCGAGGAGGCGACGATCAGCGGTGTCTACCAGGGCGAGCTGACGGTCCGCGGCCGATTGCTCGTGCGTGGCACGGGTCGTGTCGACGGCTCGATCCGTTATGGAGAGCTCGAGGTCGAGCGTGGCGGCCGGCTGTCCGGCTCGATCGAGATCCTGAGCGCGGCGGCGCCGGCGGCGGCCCCGAAGCCTGCGGCAGCGCCGGCAGCGACGCCGGCAAACGCGAGCGAACCCGCCAAGACCACCTGAGACCAGGCGGGCGTCAGAGAAGCCCGGCCGCAAACCGCTCGAGCGGCTGGGCGGACCGCACTTTACGCGGCAGAAGGCCGCTGCGGCGCAGAATGCCGGTGATCGTCCTGGCCGCCGGCATCGGCGCCATGGCTGTGGCGCAGCACTGCGCGTGACCGATCTTCCGCGCACCCGAGCGCCCGGCGCAGGCTCCAAGCCGCCTCGTCGACGGAACGCGCCGTTCGCGATGGGACCTTCGGCGCCGGGCTCGGCAAAGCGCCGGCACCACTTGTGGTCCATCTTCCGGCTGACCCCGAAGGACCTGTAGACCTCGGCCGTGTTGGTCCCCGTCAGACCCGCCAGTGTTAGCGGGTTCAGCCGTGCCGACATCGTCTCCGCCACCCGCCACGGCATCGACGACCTCCGGCCTCCGACATGCCGGGCGTGTCACCCATCTCGCCGAACGCGTGCTACCTGTCTGTCCAGCCTATGCTGGGCTCCCGCAGCCCTGTAGGGGCGGCCGGCCAGCGACGAAGCAGGTACCCATCGCCATGGGGCCGCAAGGCTTCCAATGCCCGCATGGTGCCAACGTCGCCTGCGGTCGGTCGGCGATCGGCTTCGCCGCCGAACTTGCCCGCTGCCCGGCATCGGCCCTCGCCCGGCACAGCAAAGCCGGTCGACCGCAAGCCGATGAAACAGCCTGAAAACGGCTCGGGCAGGCCCTGTACGGCTCGAAGGCTGCCGTGCAAGCTCGCCGCCCTTTCCAAGCCCGAGCCAAAGCCCGGCGCGTGTTGCTACTGCCTCTGCACCGATCGGTCGGCCGTCGACTGCACTGAAGAGGCTGCTTCCGGCCCTGTTGCTGCAGGCGCTCGACACCATTCGTTCGGGGCAGCAACGGGTCGAGCGTATCGAGTTCGACCTGCTCTTTCACCCTTCGGCGTCTTGCTCAGGCCAAAGCTTTCAGGGGTGGATGATCCGTCTCCTGGCGGATCAAGGGGAGGGATCGACGACGTGGTGTGGGAAACGGTTACCGTCGCGACGAACCGCGTCCTGCTGGCCGCACTCCTTGCGGGATCGGATCGGCCGCCTGCTGACGATTTGCCTGCAGGGCCTGCTGGCCCTGCTCCCTGCGCCAACCGGATCGAAGGCCTCCTGGCCCTTAATGACCTTGGATGAAGAGCTTCAGGCGCCAGGGTGACCCGGCGGCGACCATCACGGGCCCGGCCGCGATGTCGGGTGCAGTTGTCGCAGCGAGAAGCGCGCCAGCGCCACGCACGCCTCGAGCACCGATCCTGCGACGCCAGTCTGGACAAGAAGGCAGCCGAGCCGTTTGTGCGTTGTTGGCACCGCATTGAGGGAGAACCGCCGCGGCCTTGCGGTCGGTGGCCGTTTGTCGAGGGCGTCCGGCGTCCCGGAATCTCTGGCCGCCGTCGATCTCGCCCAACGGCACATCCGCAAAGGTGGCACGCTCGCCCGTGACCTATCTACATTGAGATGGGGCTTCGCCACCGCCGTTGTCGTGGCCGAGTGGCGCGAGCAACGGATCAGGCCGCCTATTGCCCAGAACGCCTACGCCACCGGCAAGGCGAAGCGGCGACCTCATCTCGACGAGCGGGTGACCCGACACGACGGCATGCCGCCAGCCAGGAGCATCGCAAGCCAATCTACGAGATGTTCGCCCGCCGAAGTCTCCTGACTTCAGTCCTTCCAGGGGTGGCTCGCTGCGCACCTGCGCGCGATGGCTGAAGACTGTCGCCGCATAGTAAGGGTCATGCGTTCGAGGCCTGGAATGCGCTGCACATGGCGTCCACCTCGCTCTCGCTGCCGACAGTCTCGCCCGAATGCTGAAGCTGCCCGTCGCCGAGGCCGGATACTCTAGCTGCCAATACGATATTCAGACCGCCGCTATCAAACGACCTCTTTACCTGGGCGACAGCTTGCAACACCAAGTCCGGTCGATGGAGCAGCCGCGCCTTGTATCAGCCGTCCGACGAAGCCTGACACTCGCCATGCCGGCCCCTCGTCCGATGTCTTCTGCAGCAGCCTGTCAGGGCCGTCTCGGCTCGCTCGACCGTCGTCGCCAAGCAGGCCGCAGCCCGACCCCAGCGGCGACTCGCCGCCGGCACGCTCATTCGGCAGCCGCGGTCGCGAGCTCGGGTCTCGCCCCGCCGCCGGTGGCGACATGTGCCGGCAAGGGCGCGCCGATATGGCGGGCCAGCAGCGCCAGCACGTCCCGATCGACCGTCTCGTCGAATTTTCGGGCGTACCACATCGGCGAGGCGAGCAGCTGGTCGGCCATCGCCATGGTCACCGTCTCGGGGCTGGCGCTGGTCCCGGACCAGGCGGTGAAGTGGCGGTTGCCGTCGGCCAGCCGGTCGGGGAACGAGGTGTTCAAGATCAGGTTCTGGAAGAAGAACTCGTCGGGCGTCTGGGTGTGGCGCAGGAATTCGCGGTAGCGGCGGGTCAGTGGCGACGACTGCAGCCAGGCGCAGGTGGCATGGCTCAGGATACGCCACCAGGGACCCTTCCAGGCCAGCTTGAGGTCGCGCGGCACCGTGCGCGGCAGGGAAGTCTTGACCAGCTTGCCCTCGCGCTCGAACGACCAGAGATAGGGCCGGCGCCGCATGTGCAGCGGCATCTCGCGCAGCCGCTCGAAGGTCACGTAGTCGCGGCCCGGCGCCGCCTCCAGCTCGGCGACGATGGCCTCCCGCGACTTCAGCGGATAGTCCTGCATCGACAGGCTGATCAGGTAGTCGAACTCCGGCTGCGCGGCCAAGGCAGCGGTGATCGCGCGCAGCTCCGCCTCGACCAGCGAGATGCCCATCCAGGCGATCGGCTGCCGGTCGATGAAGATCACGTCGTCGCCGGTGCCGGCGATCTCGCGCATCGCGGCGAACGTCGCGGGCGGGGTCCTGGCGTCGACATGGATGACGTAGACGTCGTCTGGATGGCGGATCGCGGTCATCAGCCAGGCGAACTGCTCGGGGAGCTTGTAGCCGCTGATCGAGTAGGCGAGACGCATGGCACGGGCTCCCGGACGAGGCGTGTGATTCAGGCCGTCAGGCGCGAGGTGATGGCGGACGGCTAGTCGGCGTAGGGGCTGGGGAGGTCGCGCCAGCGCGGCCAGGCCTGGTCCTTGGCCGAGACGACGCTGACCTTGGGTGTGTCGGGCCACGGCAGGGCGAGGTCCGGGTCGGCCCAGTGCAGGCCGCGCTCGGCCGCGGCGTTATACGGCGCGTCGACCTTGTAGAAGACCTCGCTATCCGGCTCGAGGGTGAGGAACCCGTGCGCGAAGCCGCGCGGAATCAGGAGCTGCCGTCGGTTCTCGGCGCTCAGCTCGACCGCCAGATTCTGGCGAAACGTTGGCGAATCGCGGCGCAGGTCGACCACGATGTCGAGCACCCGGCCACGGAGCACGCGCACCAGCTTGGCCTGGGCGCTCGGCGCCACTTGCCAGTGCATACCGCGCAACGTCCCGATCTCCCGCGACAGCGAGTGGTTGTCCTGGACGAAGCCGCTGGGCAAGCCGGCGGCGTCGAAGACATGGGCCTTGAAGGTCTCGGCGAAATAACCGCGCTCGTCATCGAAATACCGCGCGCGGATAATCTTGAGGTCGGCGATAGGCGTGTCCTGGACCTCCATCTCAGCCGCCAGCCGCTTGCCGCCGCTGCGGCGCCACCCCGGCCGCCGCGACGATCCCCCGCCAAAGCGCCAAAGGCGGGCTGTCCTCGATCTCGACGTCGCCCAGGCTCAGCACCTGCCCGGGCTCGATGGCGTGGCGAATAACGAGATCGTCGGCAAGGCCGATCGGCAGATGATCCGGCCGGTCGGCGATCCGCACGCAAGCCCCGCGCAGCTCGAAGCTGCCGCAGCCGCGGCCGATCCGCTCGCCCGGGGACAGCGCCCGCTTGGCCACCGCCGCCACCGAGAGCCGCGGCTGCGCGGTGTTGTGCAGGAGCGGCGGGCCGCCGGCGGCCACCCGCTCGAGCGTCTTGAAGGCTTCGAGGTGAACCAGGATGTTGGGCTGCACGAGCGTGTAGAACGGCCCGCTTCCCATCTTCATGTAGTGCAGTGCCGCGCGCTGCCCCGGATCGTGCTCGGCCACGACGAACACGCCATGCGTCAGCTTCGACGACAAGACGTAGTCGGTGATCAGGCCGCCGCGGTTCTGCGCGGCCTCGGCGAGGGTCTGAGCTGCCTCGGCCAGGTCGTCCGTGGCCGGGCCGAGGAGCCCCTCGCAGGCGATGTCGGCGCCAAGGAAATTGCCGACCAGGCACTGCTCGATCTGCAGCTTGGTGCCGTCGGTGAAGGACGTGACCATGGGCAGGCTCAAGCCCTGCCGCGTCGCCCAGTAGCGCATTTCCTCGGGCGTCGGCGTATGATTGAGAAAGCCCTTCATGTTGCCGAGCACCAGCGGCCGGAAGCCCATCGTGACCGCGTCCTCGGCGAGCCGCGCGATCGAGCCCGGCTGGTCACCCTCGGCCTCGGTGAGCAGGCCGGTGCCGACGAAGGCCGAGCCCGTGGTCACGTGAAACTCCGGGTTCAAGGTCACGAGAGGTCGGCCAGCCGCCAGGACCTGCCCGGCAAGGCGCGTCGCCCGGGCCACGTCGCCGGTGCATTCGAGCACCAGATCCGATTCCGCGATCAGCCGGTCGACGCTGTCGGTGAGCGCCGTTTCGGGCATGCCGTCGACCGAGTCGAGCGGTCGGCCGGTCAGCACGGGGCCGAGCGACCAGCCGTCCCGGCGCAGCAACTCCATCACGAAATGACGGGCCACGAAGCCCGTGCCGACGACTCCGATCCGCCGGCCTAAAATCTGCCTGAGGCTAACCATCGAGCATCCCTCGATCCATGGCCACCCGTCGGGCGATTTTGCCCTCGGAGTGCGTGAATATGGTCCAGCGCCACGATCGCCCAGCGGCGATTTGAGCATTATGGCCTTGCCTTGCCGCCAAGCCAAAGCTCTTGAGCGCTTTCTCGAGCGATCATAGGCGCCAAGTGTTAACGCCACGTTAAGTTTCGTCCTTAACGACGCCGGCAATTGTCGGCGTTGGCCGGAAGGCGTGTTGCAGTCGCGTGACGGCGCTGCCGAAATTGGGACCTCAGACGACGGCTGGTGCCTCCAAGGAGGTGCCCGCACCGCCGTCAGCTGCCGCGAGTGTCGGCAGTGGCCCAGCGGCTCGCAGCGCCTCCTCGACCCGCCGCTCGACGGCAACCGCTCCTTGCGCGCGGGCTTCGTCCAGCGCCTGCTGCAAGCACCTGTAGCGTGCCTCGGGCGGCGCCCCGGCAGCGGTCATCATGACCGCCATGACCCGGCGCAGCTCGGCCACGTAGAAGCCGATGCTTCCCGCAGCCGCGAGCGCCAGCGCGCGCTCGAGCTGCTGCCTGCGCGTCTTGCGGCCGGCCGGTGGCGCCCAGCGCCTCGGCTTCGAGACCGAGGAAATAGGGGCACATCAACCCGGCACCCGTCGCCTCATAGGCCGCAAGCCCGGCTCGGCACTCCCCCAGCCCGGTATCGGCCTCGCCCAGCGTCGCCCGTGCCCACCCGCGGACAACCAGCCCCCACGACCGCCAGTAGGAGAAGTGGTGCCGCTGTGCCAAGTCGATGACCTCGTCGGCCAGCCCTAGCGCCCGCCCGGCAGCGCCCTCGAACTGCGCGAGCGACGCCGCGAGGCTCAGCGCGAAGGCTTGGCTGTGCGGGTGCGGCGCCGGCAGCGCGGCGAGCGCCAGGGCCTTGTCGCTGAGCTCCCGGGCGCGCTGCGGCTGGTCCAGGAACCATTCCGCCCAAGCGAGATTGCAATGCGCCAGGACCCCCGGGTCGGAGCCGTAGAGGAAGCGATGCTCGGCATGCCGCGCCGGATCGTAGAGCGCCACTGCCCGCGAGAGATGGTGCCGCGCGGCGGCGAATTCGCCCATGTAGAGCAGGCACAGGCCATGCGGTCGATGCGCTTGCAAGAGCAGATCCACATCCTCTGCCCGAGTCGCCTCGTCGAGCAACCGCTCGCCCAGCGGTCGGGCGTTGGCGAGCTGGCCGCGGACCATGTGGAATGTCTGCAACCCGCGCAGCACGCGAAAACGCGGCCCTGCCTCGCCCACAGTCTGGCAGAGCGCCAATGCCCGCCTGTAGGCGATGCCGACCTCGTTCGCGGCATTGCCCTGCACGGCGATCAGCTGCGCGCCATGGCCGATCTGCAGGTCGAGCTCGCGCCGATCACGCGCCGCCCCGGGTGGCAGCGTCTCGAGCAGCTGCAGCGCCCGTGCGAAATGAGCGGCAGCCTCGACGTTCGCCGAGCGGCCTCGCGCCAGCTCTGCTGCGCGCCCGTACGACCGGACGGCGTCATCGGCGGCGCCGGCCTCGGCCTGGTGATGGCCGATGACCTCGGGCGGCGTCTCCGGAAAGTGCTTGGCCAGCGCCTCCGCAATTTGTGCATGAATTGCACGCCGCCGCCGCTTGAGCTGGCTCTCGTAGGCAGCCTCCTGCAGCAGCGCGTGCTTGAAGGTGAAGGAGGCGCGCGGTGGCCGGCCTTCCTGGACGATCAGCTCACTCGCCAGCAAATCGTCCAGCGCCGCGTGCAGCGCCGCCGCCGAAAGGGGCGAGATCATCGCCAGGAGCTCGTACGGAAACTCGCGGCCGATCACCGCCGCCGTCTGCGCCACGGAACGACTGTCCGCGTGCCGATCGAGCCGAGCGAGCAAGGTCGCCTGCAGTGTCTCCGGCACCGCACCCGGCGTCGGGGGCGGCTGGCCGACCGCCGTGTCGCGGGCCTCGAGCACCGCCTTGGTCAGCTCCTCGACGAACAGCGGTATGCCGTCCGCGCGGGCGAGAATGGTCGAAGCAACATCGGCTGGCAGCGTCCGGTGGCGCAGGACCCCGGCCATCACCTGACCCGCCGCCGCCGGTGCCATCGGCTGCAAGCGAAGCGAGGTCACATGCGGAAGTGCGGTCCAAGCTAGGTCGAGATCGGCCCGCGTTGTCACGACGATGAGCACAGGCCAAGCCGAGATGCGATCCACCAGCTTCGCTACGAGCTCATGCGTGGTGGCGTCGATCCAGTGGAAGTCCTCGAACACCATGAGCATCGGCCCTTGGTGCGTGCGCGCCTCGACGATGTCGAGCAGGGCACCGAGGAGCCGGTCCTTGCGGTGGCCGGGTGGCCGCGCGTCATGCGTGGCTTCGGGATCGCTCGGTGACCCGAGGAAGCCCGCGACCAGCCGCACCGATTCGATGGACCGTGCGTTAACGAGCGGGGGCAGCATCACCTCGAGCTTGCGGCGCCGGGCCGCGAGCCCGTCGCTGCGCTCGATGCCGGCAGCCTGCCGCAGCAGCTGCGCTATCGGGTGAAGAGGCGTGTGCCGATGCAGGAGCGAGCCCGTGACGCGGCGGCAGAGATACGCCTCCCCGGTGAGCCGGTCCAGCAGGTCGCGGACCAGCCGCGACTTGCCGATGCCAGGCTCCCCCGAAAGCAGCACCACTTGGCCTGCGCCCGCCTTCGTCGACCGCCAGCGCTCGGCCAAGAGCGCTCGCTCGGCCTCTCGGTCGACCAGCGGCGGCAGCGGCGAGGCGGCGCGGGCCTCGAAACGATCAGTGGCGCCGCTCTCGGCGACGACAGCGAACGCCCGCACCGCGGCGTCGATGCCCGCGAGCACGTGCAGCCCTAGATCCTTGCAGGTGAAAGCGCCGCCGATCAGCGTGCGGGTGGCATGGCTGATCGCAACCGACCCAGGGGCTGCGAGTTTCTGCAGTCGCGCCGCCAGATTGGCCGGCGAGCCCACGATCTCGCGCTGCCGGATCCCACCGGTCTCGATCAGATCACCGACGACCATGAGACCGGTGGCGATGCCGATCCGCACGCGCAGCGGCACCGCCATCTGCAGCCGGCTGACGGCATCGACGAGCCGCAATCCTGCCAGGACCGCGCGCTCGGCGGCATCCTCGAACGCGCGCGGATAGCCGAAGAAGATGATCAGCCCGTCGCCGGCGACCTCGGCCACGACGCCGCCCAGCCGGGCAACGATGCCGGCGCAGAGCGTATTGTAGAGCCGCATGACGTCGCGCAGCTCTTCGGGATCGAGCTGCTCGGCGAGCACGGTCGAGCCGACCAGATCGCAGAACAGCACGGTGAGCTGGCGCCGCTCCGCCTCCGGCGCAGTGGACGCGCCGCCGCTCTGTGGCAATTGGGCGGCGCCGCAATGACCGCAGAAGCGAAACCGCGCCGGCACGTCCTGGCCGCACGCAGTGCAAGGCCTGACGCCGGTGCGCGCACCTCGGCCTTGAGCCTCTCCGGACGGCGTCGTCGGTTCAGTCATCAAGCCTGATCCCGGATCCGGGCGGTAGCGGGCACGGCACCATCCCCCACCAGTTGGCGGGCGATGGCGCTGCTGCCGTTCGGTCAGTCGCCGCTGTTGACGATCGGCGGATGGGCGCAGCGGCCGAGGCAGTAGTCGTTGCCGGCAAGCTCGGCGAAGGTGCCCGGCGGCGGGCCCTGGGTGAAGAGGTCGATACAGCTGGCCTCGGTCACGCCATAGAGCGGATTACCGTCGGGGAGCCTGACCAGCAGCGGATCGACGAGCTTGCGATGGTAGACGTTCCTGACGACCAGCCACGTGCTGCTGCTGTGCAACTTGTGGTCGAGACCGCGCCGCCAGACGCTTCGCGGATCGGCCGGGCTCCAGGTCATCTCCGGCAGCACCAGGTCGATCCCCGGAAAGGGCGCTTCGTAGGTGGCCATGTCCGATGGGTCGCTCGGCTCGGTGCGCTTGTTGACGACGAAACCGTCCTCGATCACCTCGAGATCCCAGTGAAAGAACTCGCGGCGGTCCTCGCCGACCGGCACGAAGCCGTCGATGTCGGTGCACGTGTCGACGCTCAGGTGACCGCGCCCCTTGCCCGGGTCGGCGCTCGCCGGATCGCGGACATAGGTGTAGTCGCGGATCTTGCCCATGAAGATCTTGTCGGCGACCGGCTCGCCGTCGAGCGGCAAGAGCTTCTGCAGGAACAATGTCGTCGTCAACCCGGCGATGCCGCGCAGCTGCTCGGGCACGTTGTCCTGCACCGCCCGGGGATCTTCGTTGATTCGGGCCAGCAGATCGGCGAGATCACCGATGTCGAGCTCAATGCCGAGACCGCCGAGCTCGCGCGCCTCCAGGGGCAGCTGCTGGTCGCCGCTGCGCAGCGCGCCGGCCGGAATGGTGTAGCGCTGATCCGGGCTGTTCTTGATAAAGGCCTCCGCCAGCTCCGGATTGTCCCGAAGGTAGCTGGCGAGCGGATCGGCCGGCATTCCGGCGACATAGAGCGGCCAATGGACCAATCCGTCGCACGGATCGCCTGGATGCGCCGCGACTGAGCCGCTGGCAGCCGCGCACAAGAGCGCGGCGACGAAGCATGATGAACACCGCATGTCATACCCCCCATCTGTTGGGTGAATCAGTGCAGTGGTGTTGCCTAGCCTCGCATACGACCTGCGCAAATCATCGGCTGTTTGTCAAATCACGATGACGTGCCGTCAAATAGAGCGGCGTCGGCAAGTCGCCCCGATTGAATAGTGACCTTGGTCAGCAGGCATCTCAGCGGACCAACTGGCGTTGCTTGTGCACGCCCAGCCGGCACCCGAAGCGGTGCTCGAGCACATCACTGACGCGCCTCGATCGCCGCCTCTTGGCGCCCAGCCGCCGGGTCCCCATCTGCGGCATCGGGCATGTTGGGCGAGGGCGGGGGAATGACCGAGAGAACCGGCACTGGCGGAACCGATGACGGACGCGCCCTTGCTGCATGACGTGCCGAACTGGGGCTACCTGCTGCAGGAGTTCCAGGAGCTCTACCGCCGCGGCAAGGCCGGCGGCTCGGCACGCATCCGCACCCACCAGCGCGCCGTGCGGGAGATCATCGGCCGCACGCTCGCCGCCAACCCGCGGGTGCTGCGCCGCCAGCCCGAGCAGAAGCCGGTGACCGCCCATCTGCAGCGTGCCTTCGACCAGGGCCGGCGCGAGGTCACCCAGTCGATCATCCGCGCCATCGAGGCGATCGCCCCCGAGCTCACCTGGCAATACGGCTACGAAAAGGTGCCGCCCGGCCTCGGCAAGAAGTTCGCCTACGCCGAGTTCGCGGGCCCGCACGGGCCGGTGGTCACCGCCGAGTTGATCCTGGGCGTCGTCCTGTTCGGCCCCAAATGCACCTACCCGGCGCACGCGCACGACGGCCTGACCGAAAGCTACTACACCCTCTCGGGCGCGGTGAGCGAGAACGACGAGGGCGTCTACGCCCCGGGCTCGCTGATCTTCAACCCACCCGGCCGCATGCACCGCATCACCGTCGGCGACAACGAGCCTTCCCTTCTCGCCTACGCCTGGCACGGGCCCATCGACAAGCTCGCGGATCAGAAACTGGTCTTCAAGCGGGCGACCCGAAAGGCTTGAGCAGCGGCTGCGGCCGGACGGGCAGCGGTGAAGGACAGCAGCCGGGAAGGCTCGCCTTCCCGGGCCCATCCGGTACTTCGAGGATCATCGCGGCCTATTGCGGCTCGTGCCAGCCGGCCTGCCGCAGCCCCGCGAGCAGGGCTTCGACGATCTCGTCCGTCGGGTGGTGGGAGCGATAGACGGCCTCGGGATCGGCGAAGAACTCGGGCGCGATGGCCTCCAGCGTCGCGAGCGACTGTCGTGCCGCTGCGGTGTCGCCGAGCGCCGCCTGGCTCATGGCCATCAAGGACAACCCGATCTCCGAACCGTTCCGGCCCGATTGCTCCGCGGCCGCGAGTGCCGCCGCATAGTCGCCCTGCATGAAGTCGTGGACGGCGATCAGGTGGTAGTACCAGCCGGGCGGATTCACCGAGCGGTCGATGGCGCGGCGAACGTAGCCGAGGCCCTCCTCGAATTCGCCGCGCACCGCCAGCCGCCAGCCGAGCTGCACCAGCGTTTCCGGATCATTGGGGTTGATCGCCAGCGCCTGGCGCTGGATCCGCTCGGCTGCCGCGTAGTCGCCACCGTAGAAGGTGATGGCCGCCAGAGCCTGCAGCGCCCGGACGCTGTTGGGGTCGAGTGCCACGGCCCGCGCGGCGTCGCGCGGGCAGCTTCCAGGAGGCTCTCGGCCTGGCCCTCCGGCAACAGGTCGAACCGCACGCCGTCGAGCTTCAGCCAGCCGCAGCATCGCCCAGGCGTCGGCGTAGTCCGGGTCGCGCCGCACCGCCGCCTCGAGGCAATCGACCACCGGCCCATACAGGTCGACGGGAAAGGTGCGCCGATACTCATAAGCGCGCAGGATGCACTGGTAGGTGGGCATGCTGGGTGCCGCGCTCGCCCGCAACCGGCCGCCGGCATCCTCGTTCAAGACCCCGTAGGCCTGACCGAGCGTCGAGGCGATCCGGCCCGCCAGCTCGGCCTGCAGGTCGAGCAGATTGCCCGGCGTCAGCGGCCGTTCGAGGCGCTCGCTCCAGAGCACCTCGTCGGTCCGCGCATCCATCAGGCTGGCATAGATGCGAACGGTGTCGCCGGCCGACTGGACGCTGCCCCGCACCACGTAGGACACCTCGAGATCGCGGCCGAGCGCGCTCGGATCGGCGGCAGCGTCCTGGCGGAAGCTCGCCGCCACCGAGTAGAGACGAAACCCGTCGAACCGCATCAGGTTGCTGATCAGCTCCGTGGTCATGCCCGAGGCGAGGTAACGGTCGTCCTCGGCGGCGCTGAGCGCCTCGAATGGCAGCACGATCACCGCCGGCCCGTGCGCGTCCGCGTCGCCGCCGGAGCCATGCCAGCCGCCACTGGTCCAAAGCCAGGCGCCGACGACGGCGAGCAGCAGCACGACGGCGGCCAGTCCGGCGCCGAGCTGGGCTCGCGTCCGGCCACGCGGCGCCGCGCCAGGGAGGGACGACACGGCCTGAAGCGGCGCGTCGACAGCGGCCACAGGCTCCTCTGCGATCGCCGGACTGGCTCGGGCTCGTCGGCTTCCCGACCGCTGTCACGCGTTTCGAAGACGACGGCATAGCCACCCTTGGGAATCGTGATCCGCAGCGGATCGCCCGCCCCGACCGTCGCATAGTAGCCGTCGAGATCGCGCCGCAAGCGCCGCGCCTCCAGCCGCACGACCGGATCGGTCTGGGCGTCGAACGTCTCGTCACGGCCGAACACGGCCGACGCGATGGTGTAACCCTTCAGCCGGTCGGCCCGGCCGGCCAAGGTCTCCTCGACGACGAAGCGCAGCATCGCCTTGCGCTTGGCGCTCGCCGCGAAGGCCGGGCTCGCCACGATCCGCTCGAGCTGCGCGCGCGCCGCCGCTGGTGCCACCACGCCGACGGAAGGGGTTTCGATCGGCTGCGATGAGCCGTGCTGCTGCAAACGAATCCTCCGAAACATGTCCTTGCAGGTCGTCAACGCAACGGCTTAAGGCGGCAGTCATGGGCTACAGCTTCACGCGGCACGCAGGCAAATGAAATTGCCCGCATGCAGCGCGCGTCAACCTCCCTGCATGTCGGGTACGAACATGTTCGTACCTTCCGCCTGCACGGAAAGGCGCCGACGGTTTGCCGAGCACATCAATCTGAGGCGCCTCTTGGAGGTTGGCTGCGATCCGATGCCGAGGATGCACGTCATCGTCGAGCGCTTTCCCGAGCACGAGCTGACCATCCATCGGCTCCTTGGTCGTGACGCGTCCTTCAGATCGATCTGCGCGGACTACGAGGAGGCACTGCGTGCCTATAGCGGTTTGGCGGTCGATCCCGGCAGGGGCCAGGCGCCGGCTCGCCGACTACCAGGAGTTCCTGAGCGATCTCGAACGCGAAATCGCCGAGCTGATTGCTGCCGCCGAGCGGTCGCAACCGTCTCGGCGTGCCTGATCATCATAATGCCAAGCCGGCTCATTTGAGCTCCGGTCTCAATCGAGGAGTTTAGCACCCTATGATACGACAGCGAATGGCAAGCGCCAGCACCTGGTCAGTCCGGACAGCCTGTGTCAGCGCTCTGGCGCTGGGGCTCGCCTCGGCCGGCCAGCCGACCCCGGCGGTCGCCCAGGACGCCGAGAAGAAGCCCAACATCCTGTTCATCATGGGTGACGACATCGGCTGGATGCAGCCGTCGATCTACCATCGCGGCCTGATGGTCGGCGAGACGCCCAACATCGACCGCATCGGCGCAGGAAGGCGCGATGTTCACCGACTACTACGCCGAGCAGAGCTGCACCGCCGGGCGCAACGCCTTCATCACCGGCATGCAGCCGCTCCGGACCGGCATGATCATGCCGCAATTGCCCGGCAGCCCGAGCTATCTGCAACCCGGCACGCCGATGCTGTCCAAGTTCCTGCTGGATCTCGGCTACAACACCGGCGAGTTCGGCAAGAACCATCTGGGCGACCATACCGACGCCCTGCCGACCGCCCACGGTTTCCAGGAATTCTGGGGGTATCTCTATCATCTCGACGCGATGCAGGGGGTGAGCTTCCCCGACATCAATACGTCAGCAACCGACCAGACCATCGCGCCACCGTGCAAGAACACGCCGATTCCCGGGCTGGCCGAAGTGCCCGGCGCCGTCGACCCGGCGACGACCATCTGCCTGACGCCGCCGCGTCCGGTGATACACTGCACGTCGAGCGATGGAACCTCGGCCAACCAGACCTGCACGGACGAAGGTCCGCTGACGCTGGAACGCTCGAAGACCATCGACGAGGAGATCTCCGCCCAGGTCATCGACTTCCTCGACCGCAACGACCCCGAGACGACCGGCAAGCCGTTCTTCGTCTGGTACAACCCGGCCCGCATGCACATCACCACCGTCCTGTCGGACGAGTATCTGGCCATGGTCGGTGAGCCCGGCGGCAAGGACTGGGGCGTCAACGAAGCCGGCATGAAGCAGATGGACGACAACATCGGCTATGTGCTGCAAAAGCTCGAGGAGATGGGCGAGCTCGACAACACCATCATCGCCTTCACCACCGACAACGGCGCCGAGACCATCACCTTCCCCGATGGCGGCACGACCCCGTTCAAGGGCGGCAAGCTGAGCACCTGGGAAGGCGGCATGCGGGCGCCGATGGTCATTCGCTGGCCCGGCAAGATCGAGCCCGGCACCGTCCTGAACGACACCTTCGCATCGCTCGATTGGCTGCCGACGCTGGTCGAGGCCGCCGGTGGCCCCAAGGGCAACGATCTGAAGGCCCAACTGGAGCAGGGCGCGTATCCCGGAATCGTCAAGACGACCCTCGATGGCGTCAACCAGATGGCGTACCTGACCGGCGAATCCGACAAGGCGGCGCGGGACTACTTCATGTATTACTCGGGCAAGGATCCGTCGGCGGTTCGCTACAAGAACTGGAAGATGTACTTCGCCATGGTGTCGGATGACCCGTCCGGCTTCATCAACGGCGTTATGCCCTACCACTGGACCCAGGTCGTGAACATCAAGCGCGACCCGTTCGAGACGTCTATCGGGCAGCAGATAAAGACGCTGTTCGGCATGGGCGGCGCCATTGCCGCTCCCATGACGGCCTATGTCTACGACTGGAACATTCTGCCGCTCGGCCAGCAGCTGTGGCTCAGGGAGCTCGAGACCTATCGCGACTTCCCGCCGATGCAGGATCCGGCCAGCTACAACCTCGAGCAGGTCATCCAGCAGGTGAAGAACATGAACACCACCAGCCACGCGGGCCACTGAGTCCGGTTGACGTGAACCAGCGTCAGGCGCCCGGGATATCCGGGCGCCTGACGGCGTGATGACCGAGGCGGCGCACCGAGCTTGTGCGCCGCCATCACGACCGAGCATGCGTTTTCCGGCGGATCACGTCGCTAGCGACAGTACGTTCGGACAAGCGACGAGCCTGCTCATGCGACGAGCTCAGCCGTGTGAATTAACGCGACCCATCGGTGGGCACGCGCCGCCCACCCGCATCGAAGGTGGCGCGTCGCCGATGCGCGGAGCCAGAACTGGAGAAGACCATGTGCAGATCGATACGAAACGTGGCCGCCGCGGCGACGGTCTGCCTTGCGTCGATCGCTTCTCCTGCCATGGCGCAGGACGCCGGCGGCAAAGCCCAATATCCTCGTCATCATGGGCGACGACATCGGCTACTGGAACATCTCCGCCTACAACCGCGGCCAGATGGGCTACCGCACCCCCAACATCGACCGGATCGCCGAAGAGGGCGGCCTGTTCACCGACTATTACGCGCAGCAGTCCTGCACCGCCGGTCGTGCGGCCTTCATCACCGGCCAGAGCCCGATGCGCACCGGGCTTTTGAAGGTCGGGCTGCCCGGCGCGCCCGAGGGCCTGCAGCCCGAGGATCCGACCATCGCGGAGCTGCTGAAGCCGCTGGGCTACATGACCGGCCAGTTCGGCAAGAATCATCTCGGCGACCGCAACGAATTCCTGCCGACGGTCCACGGCTTCGACGAGTTCTTCGGCAACCTCTACCACCTCAACGCCGAGGACGAGCCGGAGCATCCCGACTATCCGCAAGGACACGGTGTTCCGCGAGACCTTCGGGCCGCGCGGGGTGATGCGCTGCCAGGCCACCACCGAGGTCACGCCCGGCGAGGACCCGCGCTTCGGACCCTGGGGCAAGCAGAACTGCGAAGACACCGGCGCGCTCGACATGAAGCGCATGGAGACGGTGGACGAGGAGTTCCTCGGCGCCACGCTCGACTTCATCGACCGGGCGCATGCGGCGGGCAAGCCGTTCTTCGCCTGGTTCAATCCCTCGCGCATGCACATCTGGACCCGGCTGAAGCCGGAATCCCAGGGCGTGACCGGCCTCGGCATCTACCCCGACGGCATGGTCGAGCACGATGGGCATGTGGGCGTTCTGCTCGACAAGCTCGACGAGCTGGGTATCGCCGACAACACCATCGTCATCTACACCACCGACAACGGGGCCGAGACCTTCAGCTGGCCCGACGGCGGCACAACGCCGTTCCGCGGCGAGAAGAACACCAACTGGGAGGGCGGCTACCGCGTTCCTGCGCTGATCCGCTGGCCGGGCCAGGTGGCGCCGCGCAGCGAGTTCAACGCGATCTTCTCCGCCGAGGACTGGCTGCCGACCCTGCTCGCAGCGGCTGGCGAGCCCGACATCAAGTCGCAGCTGCTCGAAGGTCGCGCCACCGGCGACGCGACGTTCCGGGTGCATATCGACGGCTACGACCAGAGCGCCGTCCTGGCGGACCCGGAGGCAGAGGACCCGCGGCGCTCGTTCTTCTACTGGACGGATGACGGCGATCTCGCCGGGCTGCGCTACGACCAGTACAAGGCGGTGTTCATGGAGCAGCAGGCGCACGGGCTCGAGGTCTGGATGCAGCCGCTCGTGCCGCTGCGCGCCCCGAAGATCTTCAACCTGCGGTCCGACCCCTTCGAGCGCGCCGAGCTCGAGGCGGGCGGCTACGATCGCTGGTTCGTCGAGCATCTGTTCGTGCTGCTGCCCGCCCAACGCATCGTCGGCGAGCAACTGGCCACCTTCCGCGATTTCCCGCCGCGCCAGCGGCCTGGCAGCTTCTCGATCGACAAGGTCATGGACATGCTCGACCGACCAGAACGCCAATTGACGGGGTTGATCCGGCATGCCGAGCCAATTCGTCCCGATCCACCGGCGCGGCCTGATCTGCTGCGCTGCCGCTGCGCTCGCGCTGCTGGCGATGCCCTGGCCGCTCCAGGCGCAGTCCGACCCGCTGCCGTCGTGGAACGACGGCGCCAACAAGCAGGCGATCATCGCCTTCGTCGAGCGGGTGACGACCGAGGGCGACGCTGACTACGTGGCACCCGCCGACCGGATCGCCACCTTCGACAATGACGGCACGCTCTGGACCGAGCACCCGATGTACACCCAGCTCGCCTTCGCGCTGGACCGGGTCAAGGCGCTGGCGCCCGACCACCCCGAATGGCAGGACACAGCAGCCCTTCAAGGCGGTGCTCGAGGGCGACCTCGAGGCGCTGGGCGAAGCCGGCGAGAAGGGGCTGATGGAGATCGTCGGCGCCACCCATGCCGGCATGAGCACGGCCGACTTCGAGACGATCGTCACCGACTGGTTCCAGACGGCGAAGCATCCGCGCTTCGACCGGCCCTACACCGATCTGGCCTACCAGCCGATGGTCGAGCTGCTCGACTATCTGCGGGCCAACGACTTCATGACCTACATCGTCTCGGGCGGCGGCATCGAGTTCATGCGGCCGATGACCGAGGCGGTCTACGGCATTCCAGCGCAGCAGGTGATCGGCTCCAGCATCAAGACGAAGTTCGAGATGCAGGACGGCGAGCCGGTGCTGATGCGGCTGCCGGAGATCGACTTCATCGACGACAAGGACGGCAAGCCGGTCGGCATCAACACGTTCATCGGCAAGCGGCCGATCGCCGCCTTCGGCAACTCCGCCGGCGACCGCGAGATGCTGCAATGGACCGCCGCCGGCGACGGCGCCCGGCTGATGATGCTGGTCTTCCACGACGACGCCGAGCGCGAATACGCCTACGGGCCGGCGAACGGCCTGCCCGACACCAAGTTCGGCACCTTCCCGCAAGACGCTGATGGACGAGGCCAAGAGCAGCGGCTGGCACGTCATCAGCATGAAGGACGACTGGAATCGGATCTTCGAGGATGAGTAAATTTGGGGATCGGCCAATGAGGTTGTTCGGCGTGGCGCGGCTGCGGCTCTTCTCGATCGTCGCCATGGCCGCGGCCGTTCTGGTCAGCCTTCCCGCTGCTGCGGCGGAGGCGGTGACGGGGGATGGCTGGGAGATCAGCCTGACGCCTTATGTTTGGGCGACGGCGCTGAACGGCGATGTGGCGGTTGGCGGGGTCGAGGCGAAGGTGGACGCCGACTTCAACGACGTCCTCGACAATTTGAACATCGCGGCGATGCTCAAGGCGGAGGTGCGCAAGGGGCGCTTCGGGATTCTCTCGGATACGGTGTTCGCGCAGCTCGAGGACAGCGGGGCGGTTGGCGACGGGCGGCTGGATATCGACGCCACCGCCAACATGCTGATCCAGACCCTGGCCGGGACCTACCGCGCCGGGACCTGGCAGCTGGGCGCGCTGGGTGCCGCCGGGCCGCTGGCGCTCACCGTCGATCCCTATGCCGGCATCCGCTACACCTACCTGGACAACGAGCTGAAGGGCCAGCTCGACCTCCCCGACCTCGACATCAATGCAACGCGCAAGACGCAGGCGGACAAGCAGTGGGTCGACCCGATCGTCGGCCTGCGCACGATTTGGGGTCTGGGCGAGCGCTGGAGCCTGGTGCTGGCGGGCGATGTCGGCGGGATCAGCACCAGCGACCAGTACAGCGCCGAGGCGTTCGGGGTCGTCGGCTACCAGTTCGGCCTGTTCGGCCAGGACAACGCCCGGCTGCTCGCCGGCTACCGCGCGCTGAAGCAGAAGTTCGAGGACGGCAGCGGGCGCAACAGGTTCGACTGGGACCTGACCATCCACGGGCCGGTCCTGGGGTTGCAGATCGCGTTTTGACGAGGGGGCGCGTCGAGCGTGGGAGCCTGCTCTGGCAGCATGGCGATGCGGTGATTCGGCCGCGACGTGCCGGACTCCAGCCGACGACGCCAAAGTAACCTTTGGTCGTCAATGCTGTGTTGCGCCCAGATTTTGTTTCTTCCAGTTGTCACGGCAATCGATCTTTCATTGATGGTAGAATTTATCCGCCATCTATTCACTTAAATACTTGTCACCGATCCGCCATCAACATGCCATGCAGTGAAAATCGTCGACATGCGAGGATTTATTATTGACAAAAAGGGCGGTTAATGCAATTGAAACATGGTTTGTTTGCAATTTAGTTCAACCAGAAGGGGAACGTCCGTGAAGCAACTCATCCTTGGCGCGGCCATGCTGACAGCCGCCGTCGCGACCTGGCCCGCCGTGTCGAGCGCGCAGGTCAGCTGCGAGGACTACATGGCGACCATCGAAGAGAAGATGATGCAGCTGTCCAGCGACAAGCAGGGCAAGGCCATGGAGCATCTGGCGGCAGCCCAGAAGGCCATGGAGGAGAACAACGGCGACAAGTGCATCGAGGAGCTCCACCTCGCCGACGACGAGATCGAGGCCAACCTCTGATCACCGTCGCCGCCCAGGCAAGAGTGCCTGGCTGACACGCCGTCCAACGCCAGCCGCATCGCCTCCCGAAAGGGACGCGATGCGGTGCTGCGCTCGGCGGGTGACGGCGAGAAGCAGCTGATCGCGATCGTCGGCGCCACTCACGCTGGCATGAACGAAGCGAGCAGCAGCGGCTGGCACGTCATCAGCATGAAGGGCGACTGGCGCACGATCTTCGCCGAAGCCCCAGAGCAACGCTGACGGGCAATCTGATCGTCTGGCGCCCTTTTTTCCTGACCTCCGCGTCATGCGGCTCGCACTGGCCTGCGGCGGCAGCTCGAATGGGGAACCGATGCGCGCTCGCCGGATGTCGGGCGCCTGTGCCGCTGCCCCGGCAGCGCCTCGCGGCATTGCGGGTGCTCGCGCCGGGTTGAAAGCATTGCGCTCCATGCGACCCTGCGCCACGACCATGAACGCCATGGTCGGGGAGATCGGCACGGCCCCTCCCTGATATGACCCTTCTCGTTCCCTGCCGGCGCGGCCGAGAGCCGCGCCCGGCTGACATCCGGAGACTTCGATGAGCCACCAAGTGGTCGAGACGCCCAGCCAGCCGGTTGCACCCGTTCGTGGTTCGAGCGCCACCTTTCCCGTGCGCCGGATCTATTGCATCGGTCGCAACTACGCCGCCCACGCGGTGGAGATGGGCCACGACCCCGATCGCGAGCCGCCCTTCTTCTTCCAGAAGAACCCGGACAATATCGACTTCAGCGGCGCGTTTCCCTACCCGCCGATGAGCACCGACGTGCACCACGAGATCGAGCTCGTGATCGCGCTCGGCCGTGGCGGCGTCGACATCGCCATCGCCGACGCGCTCGACCACGTCTGGGGCTACGGCGTCGGGCTCGACATGACCCGCCGCGACCTGCAGGGCGAGGCCAAGAAGCTGGGCCGCCCCTGGGAGATCGGCAAGGCCTTCGAGCGCTCCGCGCCGATGACCCCGCTGATCCCCGCCAGCGAGATCGGCCACCCGGCCCAAGGTGCCATCACGCTGACCGTCAACGGCGAGCTCCGCCAGAAGGGCGACCTCAACCAGATGATCTGGAAGACCGAGGAGATGATCGCCTATCTCTCCGCTCACTTCGCACTGGCGGCTGGCGACCTCATCATGTCCGGCACGCCGTCCGGCGTCGGCCCCGTCCAGCGCGGCGATGTCCTGGTGGGCTACATCGAGGGCGTGGACACCCTGAACGTCCGGGTGGTCTGAAGCAGGCTGCAAGAGCTCCGGGAAGGCACGCCTTCCCGGGCCCATCCCGGTTTTCTTGGGGGGAGTGGCTCTCGGGCCGAGGCGCGCTGTCTTGGACGGCAGCGCTCAGACCTCGACGAAGACGTAGTCCTCGTCGACGCTCACCTTGAAGGTGGTGGCCTGGTACGGGCCCTCCACCACCTCGCCGGCGCCGGCGAGGCCGGCCTCGTAGCTCTTCACCCTGAACCGGCGCGGGTCGCAGTACGACTGGCCGGTGCGGAGATCGAACTCCCAGCCGTGCCAGGGGCAGCGGACGATCTCGCCCCTGCGCTCGAGCCGGTAGTCGCCCGGGCCGGTCGGACTGGACGAGGCCCGTGAGCTTGCCGGCGCAGAGGCTGCCGCCCTCGTGCGGGCACCGGTCGTAGACCGCGAAATACGCGCCGTTGGTGTGGAAGACGGCGATCGGCCGGTTGCCGATGGTCACCAGCTTCCTGCCGCCTTCCGGGATCTCCTTGGCGGTCGCCACGATATGCCGGGGCATGGGTCGCTGCCGGTCAGGCCAGCTTGAACAGCCGGCGCGCGTTCTCGGCCTCGATCATCCGCTTCTTGTCGGGGTCGAGCCCGCGCG
Source organism: uncultured Alphaproteobacteria bacterium (assembly GCA_963700945.1). Taxonomy (GTDB): domain Bacteria; phylum Pseudomonadota; class Alphaproteobacteria; order Geminicoccales; family Geminicoccaceae; genus SLRI01. The sequence goes on along the minus strand of CAVOZQ010000020.1, from coordinate 46,433 downwards.
GCAGGACCCGTGCCGGATCGTCGAAATCCCAGTGCGGATAGTCGGTGGCGAACAGCAGGCGGTCCCAGCCGATCCAGTCCATGATGTCCAGGAGCTGCGCCTCGTCCTTCGGCTCCTCGATGGGCTGGGTGGTGACCCAGACATGCTCCCGGATGTACTCCGACGGCGGCCGCTTGACGTGCGGCACCTCCGTGCGCAGCCGCTGCCAGTGCTTGTCGAGCCGCCAGGCCAGCGACGGCAGCCAGCCGAAGCCGCCCTCGATCATGATCACCTTCAGCGTCGGGAAGCGCTCGAACACGCCCTCCAGGACGAGGCTCGTGACCGCCGCCTGGCAGGCCGCCGAGTGGCCGGTCATCTCCTCGACGTAGTAGGACGGCCAGCCGGTGCCGGTCACCGGGTGGCCGCTATAGCCGAAGACGTGGAGCGCCACCGGCAGGCCGTTGCGGCAGGCGGCCTCGAAGATCGGCCAGTAGCGCTTGCCGATCGGCTCGCGGTGCGCGTCAGCATCAGCACCTGGGCGAAGTCCGTGTCGCTCGGCGCAAAGCTCGATCTCGCGCGCCGAGGCGGCGCCATCCTCGTAGGGAACCACGATCGAGGCCTTGAAGCGCGGCTCCGGTCGGGTGAAGACGTCGAGCTGCCAGTCGTTGACGGCATGCGTCATGGCGATCGAGAAGTCGATGTTCTGGTCGCCCTGGCCGGTCGGGTTGAGCGGGCTCAGGATGCCGCAGCTCGACGTCGTACGGATCGAGGTAGTGCTCCTGCATGAAGGCGAGATCGCTGCCCGGCTGGTCGCCATTGGGCGCCCAGGAGTCGCGGCGCGCGGCGCGCGGCTGCGCCTTGGGGTAGGGGTCGGCCAGGGCCATGCCGTGCTTCGGCCGCAGCCCGAAGGTCTGGAAATGCTCCCACCAGCGGCTGGAAAGATAGGGCTGCGAGATCCTGCGGCGTCCGCACGGTCGGATGGACGTCGCAATCGATGATGCCGGCCCGCGCCTTGCGCGGCGCCGCGCGCTCGGGCGCTCCAGCACATCGCTGCCGTGGTCGGTGTCGAGAACGTCGAGGGTCATGCCTGGGCTCCCAGCCTCGGATAGGTCGCCAGCGGGTTGTCGATCATCAATTTACGCCGCAGATCGGCGGAAAGCCAGTCCGGCAGCGCCGCGTCGCCGTCGAACTGCCAGTGCGGGTAGTCGGTGGAGAAGAGCAGCAGCTCGTCCGAGCCCAGATGCTCGAGCACCCGCTCGATGGTCGCCGGGTCGTCCGGCGCATCGAGCGGCTGCAGCGTCAACCGCACATGGTCGCGGACGATCTCCTCGGGCGAGCGGTCGACCCACGGCACCTCGATCCGCACGCCCCGCCAGTTCTTGGCGAAGCGCCAGAGGAAGGCCGGCAGCCAGGTGACGCCGGACTCGCTCAGCACCACCTTGAGCCCCGGGCATTCCCTGAACACCCCGTGGCTGATCAGGCTGCCGAGCTGCGCCTGGAAGGCCTGCGCCTGGTCGACATAGTCCTCGACATAGGTGCTGGGCCAGCCGACCGCGGTGACCGCCCGCCGATAGGCGCTGCCGGTGTGGACGGCGAGCGGCAGGCCGTGCCGCTCGAGCGCACGATAGACCGGCCAATAGAGCCGCTTGCCGAGCGGCATGTCGCCCATCACCAGGACCAGGCCCTGGACGAAGCGGCGATCGCCCGCCCGCCGCTCGATCTCGTCCACCGCGAGCTCCGGGCTCTGCATCGGCAGCACGATCGAGGCGCGAAGACGCGGCTCCCGGTCCAGCCACTCCTTGGCGATCCAGTCGTTCAAGGCCTTCGTGAACGCCGCCGCCATCGCCTCGTCGTGCAGGATCTGCACGCCGTAGAGGCAGTTCAGGATGGCGTGGCCCTCGCCCCACCGGTCGAGCAGCTGCTCCCGGAACGGCTCGACGCTCTCGCCCGCCCGGCCATTGGCGCCCCGCCAGTCGGGCCTGGCGCTCAACGGCGAAAGCGGCGGGTAGCTGCGGCTCTCGAGGCTGTCGATGCCGCGCACGTCGACCATCTCCTGCCAGTAGGCGTCGAGATGGGGAACGAGCGCCTGGATCCCCGGCACGCTCGGGTGAACGTCGCAGTCGATGGCGCCCGCGAACGGGCCTGTCGAGGTCATCGGAGCGTCATCCCTTGACCGCGCCGATGGCGATGCCGCGGACCAGATGGCGCTGCATGAAGCTCATGAAGACGACGATCGGCAGCATGATGCCGATCGCGGCGGCCGCCGACAGCGACCAGTAGTTGATGTCCTCAGCCGCCATACTCGGCGATCGCGACCGGCAGCGTCTTGGTCGTTCGGGCCGGTCAGCACCAGCGCGAACAGGAACTCGTTGTAGGCCAGCAGCAGGCTGAACAGCGACGGTCACCCAGAGACCCGGGCCGCACCACCGGCAGCGCCACCTTGGTGAAGGTCTGCCAGAGGTTGCAGCCGTCGATGCAGGCCGCCTCGTCGAGCTCGATCGGCACGTCGAGGAAGAAGCTGCGCATCAGCCAGATGGTGAACGGCTGGTTGATCGCCACCAGGGCCAGGACCATGACGAGATAGGTGTCGATCAGGCCGGACGAAGGTCGCCAGGACGAAGAACGGGATCGCCAGCAGGATGTGCGGGAACATCCGGATCGCCAGCAGGCCGAACAGCAGGCCGCGGCTGCCGCCCCCTGCATCCGCGAGAGGCCTAGGCGGCCATGGTGCCGATCGGCACCGAGACCGCACACCGTCGCCACCGCGATCACCACGCTGTTGATCAGGAAGCGCCAGAAGCCCGCTCGACCCAGACCTCGTAGTGGAACTTGAAGGTCGGCTCGAAGATCAGCTTGGGCGGCACGGCGAAGGCGTCGACCGGCTGCTTGATCGAGGTCAGGAACGCCCAGAAGATCGGGGTCAGCTTGCACCGCCGTGAACGCGCACAGCGCCACGAACAGGATCAGCTGGGTGTGCATCCGGGTGCCATCAGAAGGCATCCCGCTCATGCCGGCTTGGGGCGCCATCAGAAGGCGCCCCGCTCACGCCGGTACACGACCGCGATCAGGCACCGCGACCAGCAGCGCCACGATCAGCAGCGTCAGGACGCCGAGCGCCGAGGCCTTGCCGACCTCGAGCAGGCGAAAGGCGAGGGCATAGGTGTAGATGGTGATGGTCTCGGTCGCGGTGCCCGGGCCGCCCGCGGTCAGCACGTAGATCGCTGTCGAAGAAGCGGAACGCGTCCATGGTCCGGACCGCCAGGACGAAGACGATCAGCGCCTTGATCGCCGGCAGCATGACCCGGGTCAGCAGCGTCCAGTTGCCGGCGCCGTCCATCTGCGCCGATTCGATCTGGCTCTGGTCGACCGTGTTGAGCCCGGCGTAGAGCACCAGGATCATGAACGGCGTGAACTGCCAGGCATCGGCCAGCACCACCACGAACCGGGCCCAGTCGGGGCTGCCGAGCCAGTCCGGCGGAAAGATGTTGAAGCTGATCAGGATGCCGTCGATCAGCCCCCAGCGGCCCATGAAGATCCAGCGCAGGAACAGTGCCGCCACCACCGGCGTGACGATGTGCGGCAGGAAGAGCAGCACGATTGAGCCTTGCGCACGCCGAAGGTCAGCTTGTAGAGGCCGAAGGCGACGGCGAGGCCGAGCACGAACTCCAGCGTCACCGCAGAGCCGACGATCAGCAGCACGTGTTCGACAGCGACGACCAGAACCGCTCGTCCGCGAGCAGCGCCGACGTAGTTGCCGAGGCCGATGAAGGTCGCGCTCGCCGCCCCGAGGTAGTAGTTGAAGAGGCTGAGATAGATCGCATAGCCGAGCGGGTAGAGCAGCACCAGGGTGCCAGAACCAGGCCGCTCGGCACGAGAAACAGCCACAGGCCACGCTGGCCGCGCATCGGGATGCCGCCTCCACGGCGCTGCCGCGGGGATGTGCCGGGCGACCGCCGGGGCCGCCCGGTCTGGTCGCCGTAGCCGGCCGATCAGTCGTAGTAGCCGCGGCTCGTAGCAGGTCCTCGGTCTCGGCGGCGGCGGCATCGAGCGCCTCCTGGACCGACATCTCGTCGGTCACGGCCTGGAGGATACGCCGGGTGATGAGCTCGCCGACCTCGTAGAACTCGGGCAGGCGCGGGAAGGCGAGGCCGATCTCGAGCGAGGCCAGGAGGCCGGATAGTGCCGGTTCTTGCGCCTGCAGCTCGGGATCGTCGAGCAACGAGCGCGCGCGGCGGCAGGATCATGGCGGCGGCGCCGCGCATGTTCTCCTGGTTGGACGCCGTGGCGATGATCTTGAACAGGGTGTCCGGGTCCTGGGTCGAGAAGGCCGAGATGGCATAGCCGTCCGAGCCCAGCCGCTGCATGACCCTGCGGCGGTGCCGCCCAGTCGATCTTGCCGACCACGTTGCGACTTCTCCGGATCGTCCATGGACGCCGCCGCGGGTCGCCCACTGCATGCCCATCACCGCCACGTCCTGCTGCAGGGCGATGGTGCACTCGTCATTGGCCGCCGAGGTGAAGCCCCGCTGGGCGTAGTCGGTGACCTGGTCGAGCATCTCGATCGCGCGGACGCCGCCTCCTGGTTGAAGATCGGCTTCATCCGTCGTCGAACCAGCCATCGCCGAGGGCGTTGATGTACCAGTGCATCTCGTTGAGCGCGGCATCGACCGGCTTCAGGCAGCTGATCGTGCCGGCGCGGAGCGGGGTGTTGAACGTCGGCCGCCAGCTCCACGTACTGCTCGAAGGTCTCGGGCGGCTGCTTGCCGGCCTCCTCGAACAGATCCGTGCGGTAGAACAACAGCATGACATTGGTCGTGCCCGGCACGACGTAACAGCTCGCCGTCGTAACTGATAGGTGTCGATCACGGATCTCCGGGTACTCGTCGAGCCTGAACTCCTCCTTGTACTTCTCGAACAGATCGTCGATCGGCCGGAGCCAGCCGTTCTTGGCATACTTCAGAACGGTGCTGTCGCTGGCGTAGACGATGTCGAAGGTGTTGGCGCCCGACGACAGCGCGATCGTCGCCAGCTCGTTGGCCTTGTCGAACGGCATCAGCTGGGTGTTGACCTCGACCCCGGGCACGCGCCTCACGCATCTTCTCGGCATAGATGCTCGAGCGCCGGATAGCGATGGCTGATCATCTGCACAGGGCTGCCCTGCGCCCGCACGAACGGCGCCGGCAAACCTCCAGCAGCCAACCCGGCAGCAGCCCCCACGGTCTGCAAAGCACGGCGACGGTCGAGCGTGATCTTGGGCATCGAAGCCTCCCCCTTTTGCGTTGCCCCAACTCATAAGACCAAGCACTGCCATGGCACAAGCGGCCCTTGGCGCCAGAGCAGAACGATAGGGGCAGGAAAGGGAAAAAAATCCGGGAAGGCACGCCTTCCCGGGCCCATCCGGTCCTTTGGGGGAGTGGCAGCCGCCTATAGTGGGTAGATCGCCCGATCGCCGGTTAGCTTCCGCGCATAGGTGATGCGCCCCCCATCACCAGCATCGGCGTCCCAGTAGTAGCGGTAGTGGTCGCCCTGCGCCGGCGGCGTCACCACGTCGGGATGGAAGGCGGCGATGCACGTGCCGGGCGATGCCGCACGCTCGGATAGACGATGCCGTTCGCCCCATCGCCGCGATGCTGGCGGGCGAAGGCCTGCGACGGGCCGTAGTCGTCCGGGTCGAGCAGCGCCGCGAACCCGTCGCCGCGCAGATCGAGCAGCTCGGCATCGATCGAGCCGACCAGCTGCCGCACCTCCGAGAGCCAGCCCGCCTCCAGCGCCGCCGCCGCATAGAACCGGCCCAGGTGATGCGTGTGCTCACGCAGCGCCGTCTCGAGGCTCTCGCCCGCATAATACACGCCGTAGCTGCCGTCGCTGAACCGCGAGGTCCGGTCCTTCGAGACGTGGGTGAACGCCGCCATCACCCAGGATGCATTGGGCCCGCCGATCCGCCGCTCCACCGGCACCAGCGACAGATCGCCGATCTCCTCCAGAATGCGCGGATTGGTCCGCGCCTGCGCCATCGCCAGCGCCTCCCAGTCATGCGGATCGGCGACGTCGTCGTAAAGATCGATCCGCGGGAACTGCGCCATCACCAGCCGGTGCGTCTCGGCCCAGGCGACGCGCGAGACCGGTGCGGCCGGCCCCGCCTCGACCGAGCTCACCACCCGCCCCGGACCGAATCCAGATAGCGCCGCAGCCGCTCGAGATCGCCCATCCCCCCACGCTGCAACAGCTCGACCGGCGTCACCCCGCCGAGCTCGGCATTGGGCCGCTGCATCCAGCCATACCCGATGGCCGGCTCGCGAAAGATGATCCTGAGCGCCTTGTGGATGCCGATCACCAGCGACAGCCGATCCGCCAGATCCCGGTTGACCCGCCCATACGCCCCCTCCCGCCACCGCCGAAACGTCTTGGCCGAGATCCCGCCCAGGATCACCGCCGCCTCGCCGTCCGTCACCCCCCACCGGGCAAAGATGTTCCCCACCGTCCGCTGCATCGCCTGGATTTCGGCCGACGTGTAGCCACTCGCCTCGACGGGCGACTCGGACGGCTGCGGATGAAGGGCGAGCGGCTGCATGGACATCTCCTTTTGTCCAAACATAGCCATCTCAGCCCCAATTGTCTACCGCCCTGCTGCCCGCCCCTCTCGTCTGGCTTCGGCAACGCGCCCAACTCGCAAATGATCGCTCGATCGATAGCAAGACGAGCCGCAGTCGCCCTTCAGTGGGCGTGGTCGATGCAACGTATGCCGTCCTGGCTTCATGTGCTGACCTGACCATACGGCCTTTTGGGTGCAGTCGCCCTTCAGTGGGCGTGGTCGATGCAACCTACTCGAGAACAGTGTCAACCCGCGCTCACGGCTAGGCGGGTGCAGTCGCCCTTCAGTGGGCGTGGTCGATGCAACTCACCTTGCAGAACCGATTAAGTCGACAGGGTTTTTCCGAGCGGTTGCGCGAGTAAATCCAGTCGACACCAATTCGCTCCCTTTGTTCCCTTCGTGATCCGAGGGTAACCTGGATTTTCGTTATGTGTCAAGAAGTTGGCTCTTGCGCGAACGATGTCCGGCCAATTCCGCCCGCCGAGATCGCCGGCTCTCCATGCCTGATGCATGACAGGGTATGCCTGCGGCGACGTTTCGGCCATGGTCGCTGTGAGGGAGGAACGTCGATGCGGATTGTCAGGCCTTACGGAGAGAGCATCGCCCCAGGCGCGGGCCACGCCCGCCTGCTCCGGCTCAAGCTGCCGCTGCAGAAGACGCTCGGCGATCCGCCCGAGCGCCCGATCCCGCCATTCGCCGAGAGCCATGACGAGCTCGTCATCGCCCAGTGGATCTCCACCATCGACAAGATCGCCACCAAGCCCAAGGGCCAGGGCCAGCCGACCGCCGCACAGCGCGCGCTCCGCGACAAGCTGGGGCAAGCCGCGTGGCAGCTTCTGGTCGAGCAGGCACTGCTGCCCGGACTTCCGACCGATAGCGACGACGACTTGCGGAAGCTCTGGTGGTTCAAGATCCACCCCTATCCCAAGGGCGAGGCCAGGCCCAGGTTCAAGAACGGCAAGCGGCTGCCCGATCCCGACCCGCGCGGGCGCTGGTATCGCCGCTTTGCGGGCGAGGCGGCGCCGGGTGCCATCGACGCCGCTGCTATCGCTGCCCGCATCCACGAGCATCTGCACGAGGCCGAATACCGGCTCGGCACGGACCAGAAGCGTGAAGGCGGCCGGATCGAGAGGCGCGCGCTGAGCATCTCGAGGAACGTCGCCTCCTTGGCTCAGGTGACGAAGGTGCCGCCCACCTGGACCGATGCGGATGTCGAGCAGTACCGGCAGACGGCCGGCGACGTCGCGAAAGCGATCAGGGAAGCGGCCGAGGCACGCGAAGAAAAGTACCGGCGGGTCGGGGCCGACACCGCAGCTGAAGTGCTCCATCCCGCGTTCGGCAAGCTCTTTCCGGACCAGGGCATCGAGGCGGCCCAGGCCGAGGCGCCGGGGCTGGCAGCGTTGCACCTCGCCATCCGCGATTTCTACCGGCGGCGGCTGAAGCGGCACGGCAAGAACAAGAAGGAGCACGGGAACCGTCGCCGCCCGGTCTCGGCCACCCTGCCGGCGACGCTGGACGGGCTCGTGGCGATGCTCGGCCATGCCTCGGCCAATCGCGAGGTGGCCGCCCTCGTCCGGCTCGGCAAGGTGCTGCACTACGAGGCGGCCGCCCGACAGGCGGCGCGCCTGGGAGAGGCGACTGAGAGCGACGCGGCCACGGCCGAGAGCGAGGGCGATGCACCGGCCCACGTGCTGACCGATTGGCCGGCCGATGTGGCAGACAGCGTCTACTGGAGCAGCGCCGGCCAGGCCGAGATCAAGCGCAACGAGGCCTTCGTCCGCATCTGGCGCCACAGCCTGGCCCTGGCCGCGCAGACCCTGCGCGACTGGGCGTCGCCGGACGGGTCGTTTCCCAACGACATCCTGTTGGCGGACGGCATTCGCGATCTGCCGAAAGGGCTCGATCTCGACCACCACGCCGGCAAGCTCGCCGTGCTCTTGGGCAATCGCGCCGAACTCCTCCTGAAGGATCGCGAGGACGATTTCCAACGCGCCACGCTTAAGCTGGCGCTCGAAGGTCTCGCCCAGCTCCGCCACAACAGCTTCCATTTCAACGGCCTCGGCGGCTTCGCGAAAGCCTTTCAGTTCACCCGCAAGCCCGAGATCACCGCCGACCAGAATCTCTGGGGCGCGCTCGAGAATTTGTGGCAAGAAGACTTGAAGGAGCGCGGCAAGCGGCTGGTCGAGACGTTGAAGGCGGCGCATCTCCACCATTTTTTCGATTGGCCGTCCAACAAGCGGCTGCTCAACGCGGTCGCCAAGGCGAAGCTCGCCGAGCGTGCCGATGACCTGCCCTTGCCGCGCTTCCGGCGGTTGCTCGACCGCGCCGCCAATATCAGCGGCGAGAACGGTTTCGAGCTGCGCCTGCCGCAGCCGGTCAACCGCCAGCAGATCGAGGACTCGCCGGCAATCCATGCGCAATATGTCGGGCTCAAGCTGCTCTACGAGCACCCGTTCCGGCAGTGGGTGGCCGATCCCTGCCGCCGCGACTTTATCAATAGCTTCATCGATCGCGCCGTCGAGCGCGCCGAGAACGCGGCCAAAGCACTGCACGGCAAAGGCGACGCCGATCGGCGACTGATCATCACCGCCAAGGCGCGCACCCTCGGTCGATTGGGCGAGGGTGAGAAGCTGCGCGACTTCTACTTCAGGCTGTCGCGCGAAACGGCCTCCGAGATGCGCGTCCAGCGCGGCTACAAGAGCGACGGCGAGCAGGCGAGAAAGCAGGCCGCGTTCATCGAGGAGCTGCTGATCGACGTCCTCGCCCAGGCTTTCGCCCGGTATCTTGAGGTGAAGAAGTTCGGCTTTCTCGTCGAGCTTGGCGCCGATGAGCGATTGCCCAAAAAGAAGTGCGACCTGCTGCGGCCGGTCATCGAAGGCGACGCGATTTCGGCACCGCAATGGCAAATTCTGCTTTACTTCCTGACGCACCTCATTCCGGTGGACGATGTCGGCCGCCTGCTGCACCAGATCCGCAAATGGGACATTGTCGCCGGCAAGGCGGCAGGCACGGAGCGCTCGGGCGACGCCGATGTCGACCGGGTGATGCGAACGCTCACCCTCTATCTCGACATGCACGACGCCAAGTTCACCGGCCCCCAGGCGCTTCAGGTCCTGGACTCCTTCCAGGAGCTCTATGCGTCGAAGGCGAGCTTCGAGCGGATCTTCAAGGCCGAGGGCGAGAACCAGGACGAGCTGCTGCCCCGCCGGGGCCTGCGCGAGATCATGCGTTTCGGCCACCTGCCGCCGCTGCAGCAGCTTTTCGCGGCCCACAAGGTCGAGGGCGAGACGGTCGACGATGTTCTGAAGGCCGAGGTCGGGCCGGTGGCGGCCGCGCAGCGCGAGCGCGAGAGGCTGCACGAGACATGGGCGAAAAGGCGCAAGGCATTCACTGCGGGCGACCTGCAGCGCTATGTCGAGGTCTTGCCCGAGGTGTCCCGCCACCGCCACGCGGCCGCGCATGTCCGCCTCGTCAACCACGTCAGGCTGCATCGCTTGATGATGGCGGTGCTCGGCCGTCTACTCGACTTCGCCGGTCTCTTCGAGCGCGACCTCTACTTCGCGATGCTGGCGCTGATCTATCAGGCGCGCTCGGCACCCGCCGATGCGCTGAACAAAGACGGTCGCCGGTATCTCCGCAGGGGACAAATCATCGAGGCGCGGCGGAAACTGAAAGACCAAAAGATCGAGCAGGAAATTGCCCGCCTGTTCGGTCCGCCCTTTGGCGGCGTCATCGACATCAGAAACAAATTTGCGCACTTCAACATGCTCAACATCGCCAAGTCCGATGGCGCCACGATCGACCTCACTGCGACAGTCAATAGCGCACGACCGCAAGCTGAAGAACGCGGTGGCGCAGTCGGTGATCGAACTGGTCGCGCGCGAGGGCCTGCAACTCCGCTGGCAAGTAACGGCCCGAGGCGGCGAGCACGATCTCTCCAGCGCCGAGGTCGCTGGCCGGCAGGCGACCCATCTCGATCAGATAAGGCTCTACGAAAAGGCCGGCAGAGAGAAAAAGGATCGCTGGCATTCGTTGGCCGAAAACCTGCACGGTCAACACCTCGTCGAGATGGTGGCGACACTCTTTGGTGGCACGGCCGTCGTCCCGAAAGACCGAGATGTCGCGTCGCTGCCGACCAACCGGATCGACTGGCAGCGGAGCGTGGCAGGCAAGCAGAAGAACGCCAGGAACGATACCCACCCGGAACGCCCGTCGCGGCGGGGCGACCGAGCGCACGTGGCTCCGCCGTCCGGCTGACCGCTTATCCGGCCCGATCGAAGATATCGTGGCGATGAAAATCCAGAAAAACCTCTGCCGGCTGCAGCAGCGGCGACGGCGGCACCCTCAGCCGCCGGTCAGGATTGACGAGGCGCTGCATCGCATCGGGCAGGCCCTTGCGGGACACCAGGATCTCGTAGCCCGGCGGCGGGCCGATCGAGATCAGGCCACGGTCGAAGAGCCAGTGCACCGTGCCCGAGAGCGCCACGCCGTTGCGCACCGAATCCGGACCTTGCTGCTCCACCGGTCGGATATGCGCTGCCTGCACCTCCGGCCGCCCACGGCCGTTGGTCAGCCGCAGCCCGGTGACCGCGCAAGTGGCACCATAGGCCTCGCGGACCACGCGCTTGAACGCGGCGTCCCTCACCGGCCGGCTGAGCACCCGCTCGACGATCGGCCGCTCGAAGGTGGCCGGCGGCTCGGCCAGCTCGAAATGCTGCTGCAGATCGCCGATCGACGGCATCTCGGCCGGCTCGGGCAGGTCCCACTCCGACTCCGGAAAGTCGAGCTCGCGCCTGAAGCCTGCCGCGAGGATCGTCGCGAATTCCTCTTCCGCCAGCGCACGAACCGCGCGTCCGAACGCCCCCTTGCTGACGTTGCCGTCCTCGCGCCTCAAGATCTGCTCGTAGAACCGGCCACCCTCCAGGAACGGCACGGCCCGATCGAAAGCGAGATACGAGCCGGGCTCGATCACGGCGTAGAAATGATCCGCCCGCGCCAAGTCGGCTTCGATCCGCTGCAGCTGAGCCACCGCCACATAGCTCTGCCGCCCGGAGCGATCGCGATCACCCAGCCCCGTTCGCCCTGGCTCATAATAGATGACGAAATCCCCGATCGCGGCTTCGACCTGCCGCAAATAGGTGCGCGGGAAATGATACCGGACTTCCGGCAGATCGTCGTAGATCGAAGCCGGCTTGTGGGTCAGAACGGCATTGGCCATGGCACTTCAGCGATCCCTGCCGTTCGGCTGCACGGCAATCTGACCCGTCATCGCTGGCCAAGCAAGAATTCGCGACAGCTCGAAGGCAGAATGCCCTTCGCCTCAGGCGACCGGCAAACCACCCGGTCCTTCCGTGCATTTTCCAGAAGTGTCAGCCGCGTCCGTCATCGCCGGCGCCGCCCAGGCAGCACTGCACCGGCAAGCGCCAGCCGCTCCGCTTCCAGCATCTCCGCCACCCTCACCACGAGCCGCCCCATCTGATCGTCGAGCCGCGTCTCGATCGCCTTGTCCATCCCGTCGAGCCTGGCCTTCAGGATCGCCACCTCGTCCTCCAGCGCCTGCAGCCGCTGCTCGACGGTCGGTGGCGGCGCCGGCCGTTCCGGTTCGGCCTCGCCTGCTGCCCGGCGTCGCTTTCGGGGCAACGGAGGTGCGGCAGAGGCCAGCGGGTCGAAGTCGGTCGGCAGGGCGAACGGATCGAAGCTCGTATCGGTCATTTGCTCGTCTCGCTCGGGGCGGCGCCGTCACTCACTCTTGTCATGAGAGCGGCTTCAGGGCGGCCGAAGGCGAGGAGAGCGAGGCGATCGGCGCGGAGTGGACATGGAGGTCCATGAGCACCGATCGAACGAAGCCCGACGAAGCATACGCACGCCATCAAGTCGCTCTCGGCCGACCGCGTGGCTTCTTGGGTTGCATCAGGGGAGAGTCAGCATCCTCCGGCCGGCCATAATCCTGCACCAGCCGCATCCGCATGATTCCCTGTTCGTCGCGGCCGCGGACCATGAGCAATGCCCGGCGAATTTCATTTCCCTGATGGCGCGTCGCCCAGGGGCTCGATGCCGGTCGCGGCTGCGTGCCCACATAGACCAGGTCGCCCGGCGCCCGCCTCAAGCAGGCCGACCGGCCGATAGGCTCCAAGCAGGAGATCGCCCGAAGCCGTTGAAGTAGCCGGGCTGCAAAATCTCCTCGAGCGGGTCGTAGCTGGCATAGGTCCAGGCCACGAACCCGGCCTCGCTTTGTCCCTCGAACGCATCTCGAATCCCGTTGGACGCAAAACCCATGATGATTTTCCTCTAATGAGCGACCTATTTCGGGCCAATAAAGGAATATAGTCCGAAACTCAAGCCGATTTATCCGGCTTGGTTTGCCCATTTTTCCGAGACCATGCGCCCGCCTGCCAAAAATAAGGGACGTTTCGCGATCGGTCGGACGCTTTTCAGCCAGTCCAGCACCGGATCGCCGGCCATCGCGAAGCCGTCGTCTGCCGACCGGGGATGGATGATGACGTTATCCCGAATCAGCGCCGCCGTCTTCCCGGCCCGAGACGGCGGCTCGCTGCTTGCGCACCTCGCCCGGGCTACTTGAGGTGGCCGTGCGCGTGCATCGAGCTCTGCACCCGATGCAGGTGCCGGGCGTGCCTGGCGCCGCCGCTGTCGATCATCCGCTGGACGAGGCTCTTGAGCGCGCTGTTGATCAGGAACCAGACCAGCGCGTAGGCCCAGACGGCCAGCGCGTAGCGCCAGCCGATCGGCGTGACGAACCAGCCGTAGACCGCCGCCAGCGTGCCGAGGATCTGCGCTCCTCCTCCTCGATCAGGTTGGCGCCGTGCTTTGCCAGTCGGCGGTCCGCCTCCTCCTGCGTCAGGCCCGATCGCGGGTCGGTTTCCAGCTCTGCCAGAACCTCGCCGACGTCTCGAGTCTCCGCCGAGGCTTCAGTCGCGGGCTCGGGCTCGTTTTGTGCTGGCGCCTTCGCTCGACCGGCGGCTGTCGTTTCGTTCGTCATCTGCTGATCCGCTCCGCTCCAAGAGGCGCGCCACAGTCAAAGGCAATCGACCGCGTGCCGCACGATCCGCCACGCGGCCAGGGCTGCCATGCTGGCCGCCCGGGCGCTCGACCGCGGCCAAGATCCCGACACGTTCTTTCGCCTCCATTGCCCTGACCGTGCCGTTCCGGCCGCCACAAAAATAGACCGGCGATCCTACCGCCGCTCGTGAACCGCACCAACCCCACCTCCCGTCGCAGGGCGACGCTCTGCCGCGAGCCGGTCTCGACCGCGATCGCGTAGTTCTTTGGCAAAACAAGGAATTTCACGACAGGACCGACGATTTATCGGAAGAGGGTCCGGCTTTTCCGACGCGCGCTGTGCCGCGTCATGCCGGCGTCGAGCGTCGGTCCGCAAACCACCGGAATGCTGTCGGAAGAAGAGCCGAAATTCTCGGCAGTTCTGGCGGCGCACGGCAGGCTGCACCTACCCGCGCTCGATCATGTCAAGCGCCTATCAGTGCCTGATCGTTCCCGGCGCCTATCGGTGCCTGATCATTCCCGGTGCCCGTCCGCGCCTGATCATGCCCGGTGTCTATCCGTGCTCATTCCTGCCGGCGTCAATCCGCGCCCGATCATCCCTGGCACCGATCCGTACCCGACCGCCCAACTCGGCCGACACCCTACATGCCCAGAGCCTCCCCCGCACCCGCCACCCGGGGCACACCTTCTCCACCATTCACGACTCTAGCCGAGAAAGGTCAAAAATCGGTTAACGGCGCCGCCTTCGCCTTCTGGCCGACCCGCCTTCGGGAGCCACCGCCGCCGCAATTCCGGAAAGTCGCGGCCGCGGACAAAAAATGTCCGGGCATTTTCGGCATCTGCGCATCGAATTTCTGGAAATGCGCCCATCGCCGTCAATGACGGATGCTCCAGGTACATAACGATTCGTTATGGATGGCGATGCTGGCGGCTGATCTTGTCGCATATGGCGCAACAGGAACCCGAGACTGTCGCGCGATACGCGACACGAACCCGAGATCGACGCGCCATGCGCAACACAATCCTGAAAATGACGCACTATACGCGACATAAGTATCGCTTATGTCGCGTATAGTGCGTAATTCGTGACGAACGAACCCGAGATTGGCCCCTCGGCGCGACGAACGAACCCGGGCAACGGCGAGCAAACCCGACAATCCGACGAACGAACCCGAGCTCTCGGGGTCGAACCCGAGGGAACGGTTTGTCGCACCCGGCGCTGGCACCGCGCCGCAGCGGCGCTGCGCTCGCGCCGTGATCCGGCGCCCGCCGGCCGGTCGCGGCTCACACAGCGGCGATGAGCCGAACGAACCCGACGGATAATTGACAGTGCGGCTGTGATAGGTTAACATACCTATGATGGTCAGCAGCCGGCGAGCTATCCTGGCCCAGGGCCCGGAGTCCCGATTGTGCGCCTTGCAGCTTGCTAAAGGGCAGCTGGCTTCTCCGCCCGGCCTGCGCCTTGCTACCGGATGCGTGGCAGCTGCGCTTCGACCGGGGCAGGGGCCGCAGTGATGCGGAGCCAGGTCATGGCGTCGGCCATGATGCCGAGCCAGGGGCTATCGGCGAGGCCGCGCAGCTGCTCGAACGGCGAGCGCCGCGGCGGGTAGCGGCGCAGCTCGACCCGCGCATCCTCGGGCAGCTGCAGGAGACGGCCGGCTGCCGCCCGGGCCGCGGGCAGCCCGCCCAGCTCGTCGACCAGGCCGAGCGGCAAGGCCTGGGCGCCGAGCCAGACGCGGCCTTGGGCCACGGCCTCGACGGCTTCCGGCGTCATCCCCCGCCCGGCGGCGACGCCCGCCTTGAACCGTTCGTAGAGATGCTCGACGCTCTGCTCCAGGCGTTGCCGGCCCTCGGCATCCAACGGGCGGTTGACCGAGAGGAGGCCGGCGTTTTGGCCGCGCTGGACGCTTGCCCAATTGACGCCCAGCTGCTCCCAGGCACCGGCCAGGTCGGGCTTGCCGGCAATCACCCCGATCGAGCCCGTGTAGGTCGCCGGGCTGGGCCACGATGTGGCTGGCGCCCATGGCGATCCAGTAGCCGCCGGAGGCCGCCGCATTGCCCATCGAGACGATGATCGGCTTGCCGGCGTCGCGCAGCAGCTGCACGGCGCGCCCGACGGTCTCGGACGCCACCGCGGAGCCGCCGCCCGTGTCGAGCCGCAGCACGACCGCGTCGATCGCGTCGTCCTCGCGCGCCTCGGCCAGCGTCTGGGCGAGATCGTCGGCGCCGATCATCCGCTCGAACCCGGCCGAGCCCCGCTGGATCATGCCCTGCGCCACGATCAGTGCCGCCACTGCGTCAGGCTCGTCCGGCTCGCTGTCGTCCCGCCGAGCATAGGCCTCGAGCGGCACCAGTTCGGCCGCCTCACCGGCCGCCGTCGAGCGCCGCATCGATCACCTCGTCCCGGTAGGCGAGGCCGTCGATGAGCCCGGCGTCCAGCGCCGCCTCGGCATCGAAAGGCCCCTCGTCGATCAGCTGCTCGACCGCGGCCGGGGTCAGCGCGCGGCGCTCGGCGATGCCCGTCGACCAGCTCGCCGTAGACCCCGTCGAGCAGCTGGTTCAGCATCGTCGGCGTTGGCCTCCGTGAGGCCGCTCTCGGTGACGCTTTCAAACGCGGTCTTGTAGTCGCTGCGCCGGACGATCTCGGCCTGGATGCCCAGCCGGTCGAGCAGCGGCTTGACGAACGGGCACCTCGGCGACGAGCCCGGTGAGGCCGACCTGGCCGCCGGGCTGCAGGCTGATCTCGTCGAAGGCCGTGGCGATGAAGTAGCCCTCGTTGCCGGCGCCCAATTCGCCGAAGCTGTCTGCCCAGGCCACCGTCGGCCGGCCGCTGGCGGCGAAGGCCTGGACGGCGGCGCGGACCTCCTCGGCCACCGCGAAGCCGTGATCCGTCGCATCCAGCCTGGCGACCAGCCCGGCAACCCGAGGATCACGCGCCGCTCGCTCCAGCGCCAGCACGAGCTCGCTCACCTCCAGCGGCTGCTCGAGGCTGAGCGTGGCCAGGGGCTCGAGGTTGACGGCCTCGTCGAGCGCCTCGCCGAGATCGATGCTGAGCACCATCCGCTCGGGCAGCGGGGCGTCGGCAAAGCTGCGGAACAGCCAGAACCCGGCGCCGACGGCGCCCACGACGAAAAGGAGCGCCAAGGCGCCGATCGTCGCGAGGAAGCCGACCAGAAAGCGCTTCACGACGGCCGCCTCGCGCTGCCTTGGACGGTCATCAGGCAGCCGATCGCTGAGGACGCTGGCGCTCGCTCGTCGTCTTCAGCTGGCCGCAGGCGGCGAGGATGTCGCGGCCGCGCGGCATGCGCACCGGCGAGGCATAGCCGGCGGCCTCGACGATCGCGGCGAAGGCGCGGATCCGGTTGTTCGACGAGCACTCGTAGACCGCTCCTGGCCAAGGGTTGAAAGGGATGAGGTTGACCTTGGCGGGAATGCCGTCCAGCAGCCGCACCAGCTCGCGCGCCTCGGCGTCGCTGTCGTTGACATCCTTGAGCATGACATACTCGAAGGTGATCGGGCGCCTGGTCGGATAGTGCCGGCAGGCCTCGAGCAGCGTCGCGATGTTCCACTTCCGGTTCAACGGCACCAGCGTGTCGCGCAGCTCGTCGCGCACCGCATGCAGCGAGATCGCGAGGCCGACGCCGAGCTCGGTGCCGCACTGCGCGATCTTGGGCACCACACCCGACGTGGACAGCGTGATCCGCCGCCGCGACATCGCGAGCCCGGTCTCGTCCATGGCCAGGCGCAGCGCCGCTGCCGTGTTGTCGTAGTTGAACAGCGGCTCGCCCATGCCCATCACCACGATATTGGTGAAGAGCCGGCCTTCGGCGGCCGTCGGCCATTCGCCGAGCGCGTCGCGCGCCACCAGAACCTGCGCCACGATCTCGGACGTGCCGAGGTTGCGGACCAGCGGCATCGTGCCGGTATGGCAGAAGCTGCAGCTCAGCGTGCAGCCCACCTGGGTCGAGACGCAGAGCGCGCCCCTGTCCTCCTCGGGGATGAAGACCGATCTCGACCTCCTGGCCGTCGGCGAAACGCAGCAGCCACTTGCGCGTGCCGTCCGCCGAATGCTGCATCGCGCTCACCGCCGGCCGGGCGACGGAGTAGCCATCGGCAAGGCGCTGGCGCAGCCCTTTGGGCAGCGTGGTCATCACCTCGAAATCGGCGGCGCCCCGATGGTAGATCCAATGGAACAGCTGTCGTGCCCGGAGCGCCGCCTGCCGCGGAGTCACCGGTTCGAGTGTCCCGATCAAAGCCTGGAGCATGGGCGCATCGAGACCGATCAGGCTCGGCCTTGCCGTCTGCAGCGAGCGGCTTGAGCGCTGGCGTCGCATTACCGCGCCGCGCCGCTCGCGCGCCGCTGTCTGCGGCTCCCGGCATCGCCGAGGTTTCAGTCGGGACAGGCATCGCGCATCGCATTCAGCGCAGCCGTGAAACCCAGCAGCGAATAGGTGTCGAGCGAGTACGTGTCGAGCCGCGAGGTGCCGCGGACGGTCATGTCCGAGCCTGCCTGCATGGCGCGGATGATCGCCTGGTCCTCGTCGCTGGTGTTGGCCCAGGCATGCTCACCTTGCGTGAACAGCCGCCATTCGTCGTCGCCGATCTTGAGCTCGACCGTGCTGTTCGTCTTGAACTCGTAGCCGGGCTGGACGCTGATCTGCTCGTTTGCTTCCGCGATTGGCAGCCGCGAGACGAGCACGGCAGCCGGCCCGCGGCGGTTCCAATTGCCGGCTTCCTCCGTGGGCTTGCTGGCGATGTAGCAGATCTTGCCGCCATCCTCGTCGTAAGCGTAGAGGAACCAGTCGCGGAAGTTGCCGAGGAACTGCGGCGCCTGGGCGAGCGCGTCTCCGGCGGCGCCGAGCAGGCCCGCAAGGCAGGCGGCGAATGCGAGCGATCGTTGCATGAGCGTCCTTGCGATAGCGAATGAGAAGGTCCGGTCAATGCCGGGTGCTACTTAAGGTTTCGTCTACATAAACCTGCCCGGCCACTCACGAAAGACCGTTGCGTGAGGAATGCGGCCCACCGGTGCGCACCGGTCGCTCGGCGAACCGGCCGAGACACACCATTCGATCGTACATGACGATGGCGCCGGCAACGGCAAGGTTGATGCAGAACCGGGTCGGTATGCGGACCACGTGGTCACAACGCTCGAGCAGCTCCGGGCTCAAGCTGCCGCGCTCGGGGCCGAAGACATAGGCGGCCTGAAGCGGGTGGCGGAAGCTCGGCAGATCGACCGCATCCGGCACGAGCTCGACGCCGACCAGCCGGCAGCCGCGTGGCAACTGCAGTGCCGCGGGGTGCGGCACATCGTAGACCGGCAACGCCACCTCCGCTTGCGAGGTGTCCGACTTGGCCGTCTTGCGATCGTACTGGGCGTCGATCAGGAAAACGAAGCTGGCACCGAAGGCGTTGGCCGAGCGAACCAGATTGCCGAGGTTCATGGCCTTGGAGATCCGCTCCGCTCCAATGGCGAAGTAGCCGCGCGTCGTATCGACCTTCATGGGCTTGCAGATACGCTCGAGATGGCGTTCTTGCCAGTCGTAAAGGGCGGACCCGGTTCGACGGGCAAGCCCGCGCTCGCGAGGCCGACGTTCCGAGTGGTGTCGGTCGTGTCCATCTGTGGCAGGAAGCCGGTCGGAGACAAGCATGCGGAGCATTCTCACCCGAGAGCTTGCCGGGACGTCCGGCCTGCAATTGGTGGATTTGCCGGCACCGGAGCCGGGTGCCTGCCACGTGCGCATCGCCGTCGATGCCGCCGGCATCAACTACGCCGACGCGCTCATGCTCGAAGGGCGCTACCAGGAGCGTCCGTCGCTGCCTTTCGTTCCCGGGCTCGAGGTCGCCGGACGCATCGACGCAGTGGGCGTCGGGGTCAGTGGGCTGAGCCCCGGCCAGCGTGTTCTGGCGCTGGTCGACCATGGAGGCTTTGCCGAGCAGGTGGTGGCGCGGGCCGACGATGTGATCGTGCTGCCGGACGAGCTCAATTCCATAACGGCTGCCGGATTTGCGATAGCCTACGGCACGGCTTACGGCGCGCTCGTCTGGCGAGCGGGCTTGGCTCGCGGCGAGGTGCTGCTGGTGAACGGCGCCGCCGGGGGCGTCGGACTGACCGCGGTAGAGTGCGGCAAGGCGCTGGGCGCCACGGTCATCGCTACGGCGCGCGGCGCCGAGCGGATCGCTGTGGCAGCCGAGCACGGCGCCGATCATGTGATCGACAGCGAAGCGCCAGATCTCGTCGAGCGCATCAAGTCCTTGACCGGGTCGCGCGGCGTCGACGTCGTCTTCGACCCCGTTGGTGGTGCGCTCTTCGAAGCGTCGATGCGCTGCATCGCCTGGGAAGGGCGGCTCGTCGTGATCGGCTTTGCCTCGGGCACGGTGCAGCAGATCCCGGCAAACATCCTGCTCGTGAAGAACATTGCCGCGCTCGGCTTCTACTGGGGCAGCTATCGTCGTCACGACCCGGAGCGCTTGCGGGCAGGCTTCCGCGACCTGTTCGACTGGTGTCGGTCGGGAGCCGTTCGGCCGGAGGTTAGCGAGGTCGTTGCTCTTGCAGAGACTCCGGCGGCCATCGACCGGCTGCGCCGGCGACAGACGACGGGCAAGCTCGTGGTCGACGTCCGCCGCTAGTCGGCTTCGGCGGATCCGCCGAAACAATATCATGGGGCAGCAAAGGGGGCTCTTGGCAAGGCTCCACCTTTACGGCAAAGAACGTTACGGTAACCCTAACGGCACTAAAGACCGTTTCGGGAGGATGCCATGGTGGCGCGATCGGCTGCCCACGAATTCCGGCGCCACATTGCAGCTGCCTGCTCATTCAAGGGCTCGCTGGTTTCTTCTCTCGCGATTTCGATCGTGCTCCTCGCCGCCTGCAGCGGTGGCGGTGGCGGGTCGAGCGGTGGCAGTTCCGGCGGCGGTGGCGTTCGAACGGTCAGCACACCCGATCCGGTTTCGCTTCCAGATCGACCGGCCAGTCAACCGGTCGGCCAGGCAGAAAGTTCGGCCAATTACGGCATTGCCCGAATCGGCGCCGACATCGCTTATGCCGCGGGTGCCACCGGCCAAAATGTCCGGGTAGCGGTGATCGACTCCGGCATCTCACTCGACCATCCGGAGTTCGCTGGCCGGATCGACCGGTCTGCCAGCATCGATATCGTGACCGGCCGCCGCTCAACGCTGGAGGATGAGAGCGGCCATGGCAGCCACGTGGCCGGTATCATTGCCGCGAATGTAGACGGTAGCGGCATGCGCGGCGTGGCACCGAACGCAACGTTGGTGGCGGTTCGCGCCGACTTGCGCGACAGCAGCCTCTGCGCCAGCCCTGGCTGCGGCTATTTCGACAGTGACGTTGCAGCCGCGCTGGACCATGCCCGAAAGCAGGACGTGGATATCGTCAATCTGAGCATTGGCAAGGATAGCCCCGTTAGCGATGCTTACCGGAATGCCCTGGCAAAGATCATCGATAGCGGCGCTCTCGTGGTCGTTGCCGCCGGCAATGACGGCATTGCTGAGCCCCTGGCGCCGGGGCGGTTGGCCAATGCGTCGGGAATACGCGGCGGCATGCTCGTCGCTGGGGCGGTGGATCGCAACGGTGCGATTTTCCGTTCTACGAACAAGGCTGGTGACGTGGCGCCATACTTCCTGGTGGCGCCGGGAGTGGAGGTCTACAGCACCTATCGCGACGAGGGCTATCAGCGGCTCACGGGAACGTCGATGGCAGCGCCGCACGTGGCTGGCGCTGCGGCGGTGGTGAAGAGCGCATTCCCGAGCCTGTCGATGAAGGAAGTGGGCGAGATCCTCGTTCGGACTGCCGATGACCTGGGCCCGCGTGGCACCGACCAAACCTTCGGCACCGGCTTGATCAACCTCGAGCGGGCGCTGCAGCCGATCGGGCGGCAGCAAGTTGCCGCCGGGACGGACGTCGATGGCCAACGGTTTGCGATCGAGAACAGCCGGCTCAGTCTCGGGACGTCGTTCGGCGATGCGCTGAGCAGCAACGCGACCCTCGCCCAGGGCATGGTGCTCGACGAGTATGATCGACCGTACCGGGCAAACTTCAAGCGCCTGATCCAGCAAAGCGGTGGCGCGGTGGATTTCGAGTCCCGGCTGATCGAGGACCGGAGCACGCGGAGCGTGCCCGTCACGGCCTTGTCGCCCTTGGGTGTCGACGCGCGCTTGTCCTTCAGCGAAGCACGCGACCAACCCGTCGCCGGCAGCGCTCGCGCTGCGATGCTCAGCGCCGGAGCCGACACGGGGCCGGCATTTGAAAGGCTGGCTCTCAAGCCCTTCGAAAGCAGCGTGGGAAGCGCCACAGTCGGCCTCGGCTTCGCGCCCTCGACCGTCGGCGCCACGCCTCACGCCGCCAGTGCGCAGGGGCTCTTTCTCGATGGCGATAGCCTGCTCGCTCCAGCCGATGCGATCGTCGATCGGGGCAGCGGCGCGATGTTCCGGATCGTCGCGACCGACGACTTGGTTATCCACGCCGGCCTTCTGGACACCACGGTGCTGCAGACCGATTCGGACAACGACGACGGCCTCGCTGGACGACTGGTGACGGTCGGTGCTGGCTATCGGCTGTCGGACGCGCTCGACCTTCAGGTGAGCTATGCATACCTCGACGAGACCGAGAGCTTGCTTGGCAGCAGTGCGTCCGGGGCATTTGCGTTCAGCGATGGGGCCGCGTCACATCTCGGCACCGCCCGGCTCGGCTATCGAGCGCTCGCCGGTATCGAGCTGTTTGCCCAGGCGACCATCGGTGTCAGCCAAATGGACGACAACTCTGGACTGCTGCGCGACTGGAGCGCCGTGCAGTCCGATGCGTTTGCGCTAGGGGTCATCGCCGCTGATGTCGCCCAGGACGGTGATCGCCTTGGACTGGTTCTTGGCCAACCTCTTCGCGTTTCCAGTGCGTCCGCAACACTCGACGTGCCGGTCGCTCGTACGTCAAGCGGTGATGTCGAGCGGGTGCAAGAGCAGGTCGGACTCACGCCAAGCGGTCGCGAGTTGCGCCTCGAACTGGCCTATCAGCGTGCGTTGGCGGAAGACGACACGCTTGGGACGTGGCTGATGCTGCAACATGAACCAGGCCACGACGCAAGTGCTGACCCGGCGATGGGGATCGGCGTGCGCTACACGCGGCGATTTTGACAACTGTCGCGGCATTCCCGATGCTGCGTTGTAACATTCATCACAGGCCTTGCGCATGCCACGGTCTATCGTAGGTGATCGCCTCCGTCGGCCAGAGGGCACTTTGCTGGAATGAGTCGGCTCGACAGCTTCATTCGACGTTTGGAGGCGCAGCGTGCCTGTCTCGACGAGGCGGTGCGTGCCATTGCGGGCATACCGGGGATCGTCCTCGAGCTCGGGCTCGGCAATGGCCGAACCTACGACCACCTTCGCACAGCGTTGCCCTGCCGGCGCGTGGTCGTCTTCGAGCGAGACCCGCAACCTCACCCCGAATGCTGGCCATCAGAGGGCGACCTTATCATTGGCTCCCTCGAAGCGACGTTGCTCGACGCCGTGCAGCGATGGCCGAACGGCGCGGCACTCGTGCATAGCGATATCGGCACGGGCGATGCCGTGCGGAATCGGCGCGTTGCAGCTGATCTGAGCAGCCGCTTGCCAGCGCTCCTCGCGCCGGGAGGAATGGTTGTCAGCGACCAGAAGCTATCAGCTGCGGCGCTCGAGCCCCTTGCGCCACCCGCTGGTGTGGCCTCCGATCGTTACTTCATCTATCGGCGGGCATCAGGCGTCGCTGGTCGATCAGCGGAGCAGTCTCCCGCCATGCACATTGCCGGCAATGGAGGGAGTCGGGACTCGCGATGACGCGCCCACAATTCACCATGCGGTTCTGGGGTGTTCGTGGCACGGTTCCGTGTCCTCAGCCAGACCGGCTTCGCTATGGTGGCAATACCTCCTGCATTGAGGTATGCTGTGACGATTATCGGTTGATCTTCGATGCCGGCACCGGGCTTCGTGCACTCGGTAATGAACTGCTCGCGAATGGAGACAATCGGCTCTCTCATCTGTTCTTCACGCACACCCACCTCGATCACATTGCCGGTTTGCCTTTTTTTCGTCCGGCCTATGACGGCAACAATCATTTCGAGTTTTGGGCAGGCCATTTGGGCGCACATGGCCTGACTCTGCAGAACGTTTTAAAGCAGCTGATGCAGCCGCCCCTGTTTCCGGTGCCGCTCGACATCTTGCACGCCTGCGTCTCATTTCACGATTTTCGGCCGGGCGATGTTCTCGAGCCGTTTCCAAGTGTGCGACTGCGCACGCTTGCCCTCAATCACCCAGGGGGCGCTACTGGCTATCGAGTCGAGTTCAACGATCAAGCAATGTGCATTATAACCGACGTTGAGCATTACGGTGACGAACGTGATGAGCCGATTGTTGACTTCATAAAAGGTGCTTCGATTGTAGTTTATGATTGCACATACTCGGAAGAGGAATATCCAAGATTTGCCGGTTGGGGGCACTCGACTTGGCAGCAAGGCGCCCGATTGTGCAAGGCAGCTGGTGCTGGTCGACTGGTAGCATTCCACCATGACCCGGAGCACGATGATGCCTTCATGGACCAAATCGCCGCAGCAATGGTTCGCGCGTGCCCGGGATCAGTGGTCGCAGCCGAGGGGCTGATCTTGCGGCCGTGAGCGGGCGACCCGGATTCTTCATTCCTTATCGATATGCCGCGTCTACGCGGCCCTGCGACTACCCGGCTCTGGAGCCGATGTTTGCAGCCGCGGCGCAAAGGTTTGCCGATGTGCTCGAGCGAATCGAGCATTTCGGCGCAGCGTTCTCGCGCTTTGGGGGCGAGCGGCCGGCGCCTCGTTTCGAGCAGGACTGGTTTCCGCGCCTGGATGCATGTGCCGCCTACGTCATGGTCCGCGATCTACGGCCTGGTAGAATTGTCGAAATCGGATGCGGCCACTCGACGCGCGTGATGGCACGCGCCATTGTCGATGGTGAGCTGGAGGCGGACCACCTGTGCGTCGACCCCGCGCCGCGCGCTGATATTGAGGGCCTGCGCGTCAGGCATCTCGCGCTTCCGATCGACGAGGCCGCGGACTCTGCCTTCTCCATGTTGGCGGCTGGTGATATCCTCTTCGTAGACTCCAGCCACATCGCGATGCCTGGTAGCGATGTCGACCGGCTCGTCAATCGTATCCTGCCAGGCCTGCCAGCAGGTACGGTCATCCATTTCCACGATGTGTTCTTGCCGTTCGCCTACCCTGGCGAGTGGGCGTGGCGAGGCTACAACGAGCAGCTTCTGGTCGGTGCCTTGCTATCGAGCGGCGGCTACGAGCTCATGTTTTCCAGCAGCTTCGTCACGCGAAGCATGCCCGAAGTCGCTCAACAGGCCGACGCTCCACGCATTACCGCTGCCGGAAGGCGCCATCGAAAGTAGCCTCTGGCTACGTAAACGCATCCCATCTCAATTGTCGTACCAAAAGGTGTCGGGATGATAGATGCCGATCTGAGCGTGCGGTTCCCAATTGTAGATGGCCTCTTTCGGCACATTCCTTAGAGTGGTCCGCACTGCGACCGGCTGCAATACATTGGCAATCAGGCCAATCGTGTAGCATTGTGGCGCATAAAGCTCCAGAATTTCGCGCCATGCGGCCTCGCGACCGGCTCTATCTGCCGCTGCCCGCCAATCGCCATAGAGCTCGAGTAGCTGCATCGGTACCGGCTCATCGGGCGCTTCGCCAGCTTCGCCTCTCGTCTCGAAGTACTGCCCCCACTTCGGCCATTGCGGCTGATCGTATTGATTGACCGGCACGAAGTCTTTGGGGCTCATGTCCGCCGTTGGCACGCCGTTCTCTAGTCCATACCAAATCGTCATGAGGGCTTCGCCGGAGAAGATTCGGTTGCGAAGCACCTCGCGTTCCGTGGGGCGCGTATGGATCTTGAAGCCGAGCTTGGCAAAATCGTCGCCGACAAGCTCCAGGACATCCGCTTGCTCGCTGTCTTCTCCCGCGGTTTCCACAACGAGCTCAAGCGGACGGCCGTCAGGCAGGAGACGTGTGCCGCTGCTATCGCGTTGTCCCAGCCCAAGCTCGTCAAGCAGTGCATTGGCGCGAACGACATCGTGTCCAAGGCAGGCGCTTGCGATGTCCTCTGAGTAAAGCGGGCTTTCCGGAAGGACCGTGTTGTTGGCTGGCGTCGCCAATCCGAAGAACAGGTACTGAGACAGCGCCTCGCGATCGATTGAGATCGACAACGCCTCGCGAAAGCGGCTGTCACGGAACAGCGTTCGCCACGTGGGATCGGCAGCGTTCAGATTGGGATAGAGCGCTAGATGAGCGCCACGCGCTTGCCGCCAGAGCCGCGGCTCCAAGCCACTGCGTGCGGCGCTCTCCTGCAGGAAGGTGTAGTCGCGAAACGCCAGTCCACGGCTTTGCAGGTCAGTGTCGCCGGCGCCCGTCTTGATCGGGATCAACTTGCTGTCGACGACGTCGAGAATGACGCGATCAATGTAGGGCAGTTGCACACCGTTCTCGTCGACACGATGAAAGTACTCGTTCCGCTCAGCGACGAACCGTTCTGCGGGTGAAGGGGTGGTCAGGCGCCACGGCTGCAGGGTTGGCAAATCAGGGTTGTCGAACTGGCTCATGCGCTCGCGACGCTGAAAAAGCTGTGCCCAATCACGCGCATTGTCTTCCGTTACCGAACGTTCGAGCTCGCCAAGCTCAGCATAAGCTTCGTGAAACTGCTTCAGATAGTGAGCAGGAGCGTAAATGAAGGTCGGCGATGCCGCAGCCAACTCGCCCAAGAACAGTGGATTTGGCAGAGGCCAAGTGTAGCGAACGGTCAATTCGTCAATGATATCGACAATTGGCGGCTGGCCTTCGACGATGAGATTGATCGGCGGTCCGACAGGAGACAGCGCCACGTTGTTGGCGATATCTTCCCGATAGAATCGAAAGTCCTCGGTCGTGAATGGCTCGCCGTCAGACCAGCGGTGCCCTTCGCGAAGCCGGAAAGTGAAAATTCGCCCCTCCTCGACAGTGAAGTCAGCAAGGATATCTGGCTCCAACTCCAGATCGAGATTGTAGCCGACCAATCTCGCATTGCCATAAACATAGAGAAGCCGCGTATCTCTGGTGCGGCTGACCAGCATGCGCAGATCGCCACCTTGCTTGCCAATCTCAGGAATATCGCTCAAAATGCGAGGGTTCGATGGCGGCGCTCCGAGTGCTGTTGATGCCACGATAGCGCTAGCCATGAGCCCAAGACCGAAAGCCATTGCTGTCCTGAGCGCGTGATTTCCGGTCATTTGCCTACCCGCACTAAATGTTTGTCGGTCCACGCTACCAGCT
The DNA here is from genome assembly GCA_963700945.1 of uncultured Alphaproteobacteria bacterium. Taxonomy (GTDB): domain Bacteria; phylum Pseudomonadota; class Alphaproteobacteria; order Geminicoccales; family Geminicoccaceae; genus SLRI01. Next base: position 19,520 of record CAVOZQ010000020.1, on the reverse strand, counting down.
GTCCCCCTTGACCGTCCAGACGATATGGTGGCGGCCAAGCCAAAGGGTCTGATGCGCGGCCAGCGATAAGCGCGTCGAAATCAAGTGGTCGCTCCAAGTCCGGCTCCGGGACGGCCGCCAGCAGAGCTTGCGTGTAGGGATGCTTAGGGTCGTCGAAGAGCGTCGCCGCAGATGCCATCTCGACAATTCGTCCAGCGCACATGACCGCGACCCGGCTGGCCAGATAGCGAACGACAGCCAAGTTGTGGGAAATGAAAAGATAAGTCAGGCCGAACTCTGCCTGGAGGTCCTTCAACAGATTGAGGATTTGCGCTTGCACCGAGACATCCAGCGCCGAGACCGGCTCGTCGCAGATCAACAGGTTGGGCTGCAGGGCGAGCGCACGAGCAATGCCGATCCGCTGCCGTTGCCCGCCCGAGAAGCTGTGCGGGTAGCGGCTCGCGCATCGACTATCGAGGCCCACTTCCTTGAGAAGCTGTCCCACCTTCTCGAGCCGACTTGTGTCATCCCCAATTTCGTGAATCACAAGTGGTTCGGCTATGATATCGCGAACCGTCATCCGGGGGTTGAGCGACCCGAACGGATCTTGAAAAATATACTGAAGCTTGCGCCTGAATGCGAGCAAGTCCTGGTCGTTCAGCTTGAGGACATCGATCTCATGCGACCCGTCGTGATACAGCACCCGTCCACTATCCGGTGTCAGTCCACGCATGATCATTTTGCTGACGGTCGTCTTGCCACAGCCGCTTTCCCCGACGATTGCGAGACACTCGCCGCGCAAGACATCGAATGACACGTCGACGACCGCGGCCACGGCCTGTTGATCTGTGCCAAACAGTCCGGAACGCCTCGTGTAAAACGTCTTGTTCAGTCTTTCGACCCGCAGCAGCCAGTCGCCATCGCGCGCTACGGGTGTGGCCGTTTGCCTGGCAGCTTCGTCATTACGTGCCGGTTCTGACTGGTCACTAACCGACTGAAGCCGCTCGTTGGGGTCCATTCCGATAGTAGGGACCGCATGCAAGAGCGCTTCGAGATAGGGGTGGCGCGGCCTGCCAATCAGGTCCCTGCGCCCACCACTCTCCATGACCCGGCCACGGTACATGTACGACGACATCATCAGCGACATTGGCCACCACTCCGAGATCGTGAGTTATGAACAGCACGGCCATGCAGAGCTCGGCCTGGAGATCTTCGATAAGCTTAAGAATCTGCGCCTGAATCGTGACATCCAACGCTGTGGTAGGCTCGTCGGCGATCAGTAGTGCCGGACGGCAGATCAGCGCCATGGCGATCATGGCCCGCTGACGCAACCCACCGGAAAGCTCGAAGGTGTAGGTGCTGAATGCCTTGTCGGCCCTAGGGAACCCAACTTTATCGAGCACCTCGCGCGTCGCGTCATTCGCGGCTCGAGCGTCATCTGCGACATGCAATCGATAGGCTTCACTAATTTGGTCGCCAATGGTGTGAAGTGGCGACAATGAACTCATCGGCTCCTGAAATATGATGGCAATTCGGCCGCCTCGAATCCTGCGGCGTCGCTCGCCGTCCTGATCCATCGCCGCCAGGTCGTCGGGCGGGCCCGGCTTCTCGGGATCCGCGAACAAAATTGAACCCTTCGTAAGCCTCGCTGATTTGGGGAGAATGCCAAGAATTGCGTGAGAAAGAACGGTTTTTCCTGAGCCGCTCTCGCCAACCACCGCAGTTGTGCGGTTCGACATGATGTCAAACGATACGCCGCGAACGGCTTCCACCGTACCTTCATCGCTTGAAAAAGAAATGTGCAAGTCACGAACCGATATCAAAGACTGCATTTTGGGTGCCCTCACGTCGAAAGGAAAAGTTGTAGCGGGCTAACCCAATGGCAGTTCGACAGGCCATCCATATGTCCAAATAACCGCGCGAGTTGTTTCATGTTTTCGGGAGTCATCTCAAGATGGTGCGTCAGAATTCCGACTGAATTTATGCAATTTTTTTTGCGGAGCGTCGCTATCTCTCCCTTAATCGTGTCGAGGCCTTTCATTCTCCGGCCTCCTTGCCAATCAACTAAGTCGATGTGAGTATTGACATGTATTAGATGATGGCTGATGCCCCGACGATCATCCGCGAAAGTAGACACGCCGGAATATCCAACCGCGGATAGATTGCGCATGAACTGGTCATCGATCCGGTTCCACGGTGGAACCATGACAGAAAGAAATCGGTCTCCGAAGGCCGCCCTGAGTGCAAGGCGCCCATTTTCAAGTTGCACACAGCCGGACTGCCAATCGAGGGAGCCCCCCAATTCAATCGACTTCTCGCCGACCATAGCATGGTTGGCATGGGCCCAGCCATGTTGCAGGACGAACACCTCCGGTGCAGCCAACACTCGAGAGACTGTAGCTGCATCTAGAAGTGCGGGCACAACCGCAAGCCCCAGCGGAATCCGCGTTGAAGCCGCCAGTTCAAGCATCCATTCCAACTGGTTGGAATACCTGCCGGCATCATCGTCCCGCCACCAGAAGGCGACTTCGCTTCCGTTCGTTGTCACGTTGTCGCCTCAAGTGAATGGACACCGCTCAGCTGCGCTTGCCCGTAAGACTTCAGTTCGAGAAGCATCGCTTGCTCGTCGCGAAGCTTCAGCGGCGCCGGGCCAAGCATGTCCCAGCCGGTTGTGAGAGCCAGCAGGGCACGGCGGACACCCTTATGAGTTACAACGACAGTTCCGCGGCCCTGCGACGACAGGCTTTGTAGCCATTTCGAGGTCCGCACCATCACCTCCCGTGGGCTTTCTCCGCCTTGCGGTCGAAAATCAAGGCCAGCGGCCTCGTTTACAGCGAAGTCATGGCCGCCCGCCGCCCTAAGGTCGGTCAAGGTGCGACCTTCAAATTGACCCCAGTCCATCTCGATGAGAGCTTTTTCGACCTTTGGGTTCGGGAATCCGAGAAGTGCGGCTGTTTCCAAAGCGCGACGTAGCGGACTGACGCAGCACTGTAAATCGAGCCAAGCATTCGGTACCATCCATTTCACCACTTGCGCCCTGCCTGATGGCGCCAGTGGAGGGTCGCGGTGGCCTTGGATACGACGGTCGAGGTTCCACTGCGTTGCGCCATGGCGAAGAACAATCAATTGCATGATGACTGCGGGGCGTTGGAGCGATCGCGACTGACGTTCTCAAGGATCGAGGAAAGCCTGATCCCGGCTGCGCGACGACTATGAATTGCCGAAACCCGGCTGGACGCGCCTGAGCCGAGGCGCTGTCGGCTAGCAGGGTCGCGGATGAGTCGATCGAGGTGCCGACCAAGCGCATGCGGCGACCGTTTTTCTGCCAAAAGGCCATTTTCTTCATGGCCGATCAAATCGCCAACGCCGCCTTCATCGCAGGCAATCACCGGCAACCCCGCTCCGAGCGCCTCGAGAATTGCAATGCCATAGGCCTCTCGAAGTGCTGGCCACACGAAGACGTCGCAACCTCTCAAGACGCTCGTTATGTCGGCGCGGGCTAGCTCTCCAAGGAAGCTGACTTTGCCGCCGGCGGCAGCGTAGAGAAGGCGATGAACTTCCGATGCGGCTTCGCCGCTGCCGACAACAACTAGTCTCCAGTTAGTGGGTGGCAGACAGGCCAGCGACTCGGCCAGCAGACGATAGGATGCAAGCTTGATGTCGGGACGCATCATGGCGACTGTCACGAGCCAGACGGCGTCGTCGGGAAGGCCAAGCTTCTCGGCGAGAACACGCCGCGCTTCGTGGCGGCCGCCAAAAGCCAAGCAGTCGGTCGTGAGGAACGGTGGGAAAAGGTAGAGGCGCGCTCGATCGACCATGTGTTTTTTGAGTTCACCAGCGTCAACCTTAGTCATCGCGAGCACTGCGTTGGCGGCGTTGACGGCACGGATCGTCGCGCGATGTCCATCGGCCCAGGGCCCAGAAGCTTGCTTCCCGGCAATTGACGCCTCTGCGATGACGTAAGGAATATCAAGCGTTGCAGCGACTATGGGGCCGAGCAGGTCGGGCGCTTTATGATATGCATGGTAGGTGAACCATAGTTCTGGTTGATTCTTCTCATTGCGCATTTCGCCAAGGCGCTGGATCTCACCTGTCGCTGTTTCCCTGATTCGTTGTTGGACTGTTCGATTCCCGGCTTTGTCGAGGCTGCGCAGCCTCGAGGCAACCGTGACGTCATGACCGAGATCTTCGAGCACCGATAAAAACGCCCGTGCCATCTCCCGGTCGCCGGAGGGCACTTGGTGATCGACGGCTTTGAGCGGCGAATAGAAGGCAACACGCATCGGCTCTATGGCCTGGTTGCCGCAGCGGCCGTTAGAGCCTTAGCAATGTGCATGATGCCTGGACCGGCAGCAAAGTGGTTCTCGATAACCAGTCGGCCCGCATGGCCCATGTCACGTCGACGCGAAGGGTCGCGAAGCAGGGTTTCGATGCCGATTGCCAGGGCGTCTGGGTCATCCGGGGGAACCAGCAGGCCAGTCACATTGTCCTCGACGATTTCTTCTACCGCGCCCGCCCGCGATGAGACGACAGCCAGGCTTTGAGACATTGCTTCTGCAATAACGTTCGGGATACCGTCACGGTCTCCATCAGCAGCAACCCGGGGCGAAAAGCAGAAGAGGTCTGCCTTGCGTAGTTCTCTCAATACGTCATCGAAAGCTAGGGCGCCGAGCCACTCGACACGGCTCTCGATACCCAGTTCGACAGACAACGACCGCAGAGCTGGCAGCAGCGGTCCGCTGCCGACGTGACGCCACCGCCAATTGATGTCAGCCGGCAAGCGCGACAGGGCCTCGAGTAGCACATTGAGCCCCTTCTTCTCGACCGCCCGCGCAACCGTTAACAGCTGGATCGGGTGTTCGCATGACTCCTCCTCTTGAACGCTGGTGGTTAGTGTCCTTGACAACCGAAGCAAGTCAATTCCATGTGGCAGGCAGAAAAGCTTGGCGGTTGGAGCGAGACGTTGCAGGTGTAGAAAGCCAAGACGCGTGCATGTCGTCAGCCAGGCGGCATCCTCCAGCTTTTCCATTATTTCCCACTCGGGAATTGTCCATATGTCCTTCGCATGGGCAGATATTGCGAACGGTAATTGCGTCAACTTCGCAGCATAGCGCGTCACAGACGACGGTGTATGCAAATAATGAGCGTAGAGCACTTGGACACTCGGCGGCAATTCACGCGCCAGAACGGCTGCTTGGCCGAGGCGGCGGAATCGATTGCGTGTCTTGTCACGGATAAAGTCACGTCCGAAGCTGCCAAGGATTCGTCCCAAGCTGCCGTTTCGAGCCGCCGCCCAAAGCCCACGGCATACGCGAATAGGCTCTTCGTGAAGATACTCAGGCAGGTAGACGACTGGCGCCTTGATCTCGCTGTGGATGGGGTGCCGCTTGATATCTGTCGGCTGGCGCAAGGAGACGAGCACCAAGTTCAGCCCGGCGCGTTCCAGTCCGAGAATTTCCTGGGCGATGAAGGTTTCCGATAGCCGCGGGTAGCCTTTCAGGACAAGGGCAATTTGGGGCTGCATCCTGTGTTCAGGCGGAGCTGGCGGCTCGATTGCTGGACTCGAACGCGGGTGCGCAGAGTTCGGCGATACGGTCTAGGCCGCCGAGCAGCCGGGAACGCACCTCCCTGCTCGGGCGTGGCCACTCGGAGATTTGATGCAGTGCTTCTACCATGACATCAGCGCGATGGCTTTCGTTCTCAGAGAGAACCCGAAGCAGACCCATTCCCGCGGCACGTTCTGCTCTGATCGATTGCTCCTGCCGCGGTTCCGTCCGCGGCACGATCAGCGCCGGCTTGTCGAATGAAAGAACCTCGCAAAACGTGTTGTAGCCACCCATTGCTACAACGCCGACGGCCTTTTGATAGAGTACTTCCGGTTTCGCCTCGAAAGTTGTCGCATGCACGGCAGGCAGGCGGTCGACACGCTCTTGAAACGCCAGTCGTTGCTCAAGATGCATGAATGGTCCAAAAATGACGAGCGCCGGATAAGGGATTGAGGCGTCGCTTTCGTACGCTCGCAACACCCAGTCGATGAGGCCGGCGCCATCACCGCCGCCGCCCGCCGTCACGAGGATGTAGGGTCGTGCCGGTAGCGGAAAGCTGGCGGATGAGACGTCCGCATCGCCGGCAGTTCGTTCAATATAACCTGTAAAGCTAATCCGATCCGCGAGGCTGCTCATGCCCGTTATCTCGCGAATTGGATCAAAGATTTCAGGCAATCCGTAGACCCAAATGTCACGGTAGTAGCGGTGTAGGGCAGGCAGCACGCCCTTGCGTCGCCATTCGCGGTTCAATGCCTTAGGCTCGTCCATCACATCGCGAAGGCCGACGACGCATCGCTTCCCACGCCGATTAAGAAGCTTGAGGGAACTCTTCTACCTCGCCGCGCAGCCCAAGAGGTTCCTTGTCAACAAGGAACATGTCCGGATCGAAAATGCTTGCTGTATGAGTGATAATTGATTGGCGGATTTCCAGTGTCTTGCTCAAATTCAGGTTCAACTTTAGAGAAGTATAGTCGCCATTCTTGAGCTTGATGACGCCGGGCACCCGAACAAAATCCACTCGCGATTTGAAATCAAAGCTGCCGATGATTGGCGAGCCGGAAAGGATCAATACCGTAAGCTGAGGGTAACGGTCGACAAGGTCGTGCGCGATCGCCCGGCACCGGCGGAGATGGCCGAGGCCGAAGCTGTCGTGGCTGTAAATCAATAACCGGCGGCGACTTGGCATGCGTTCCGAGGCGTCTTTCGCTGGTACGACTATGTCAGACACCTGATGCTAGGCGAAAGGGGTTTATTCGCTACGGTAAAAAATAGGAAACTTCTCCTTTACAAGAGATCGAAACCCTATATAATGAGGACTCAAGAGCCCTTTCCGTCGACTTACCGCTCCCGGAGACCGTGATGAGCCTGCTTCTGCCGATTGATGACAACGGCAACCCGCTGCAAGTCCTCGGGTTTGTGCATGAGGGCACGATCAAGCTCCAGGTGGCGGATTTGTCGGTTCGAGCCTTGCTGCCAGCGAATAAAGGCATTCAGCTTGTCACTCTGATTGCGACTGGCCCCTGCCGGTTCATCATCGGCGATCCAACCGTGGTCGCGGACTTGAACACGAGCCCGTATCTGCACCCGGGTATCTATGTCGATGTGCCTCTGCAGCGCGACGATACCCACATCGCTTTCATTGCAGAGAGCGAAGCCTGCGTGGCCTATATTATCGGTCGCGCCTGACATGCCGCTGGCACTGAGCCTGACGGCGAGCGGCCTGCGGTTGCTCCGGCCCACGCAAGCTGCGCGCATTGCGGTTCCGATGCCGCCGGTGGGCGGCTCAGAAACGGTTCTCGTCACCGAGAATGCCGCGTCGATCGTTACGGAAACAGCCATTCAGATCATCACGGAGGTCGCCTAATGGCAACTGCTCAGATACACGAACTGCCGTCAGCGGGCGATTTGACGGGCGAGGATCGGATTCTTATTTCGACCAAGGACGGCAGCCTGACCCGTCAGGCTCCGCTCAGTGGAATTGCCGCCCGCATGGTCGGCGAGGGTGCAGTCGATCGGCGAATCGCGAGCAAGCTTTCGGACGCGATCTCGGTCAAGGATTTTGGAGCCCGCGGTGACGCGGTGACGGACGATTCGCCCGCGTTCGCTGTCGCCTTAGCTGCCCATCGGGCCGTCTTCATTCCGCCAGGCCGCTATCGTCTCGCTACGCCTATCGACGTGCTTCCTCTGCGAACGATTCTTGGCGCCGGACGCGACGATGTCGAACTGCTCCCAGAAGGCGAACGCGCCTTTGCCTTCCGCAGGAACGAGGGTGCGTTCACCGTAGAAGCTGGGGCGACGGACGACTGGAATTGGTCGATGCTCAGTAATTTGAGCATTCGAATGGCCGTGGGCGGCGTGGAGGTCTGGGGGCATGAGTTCCGCCTCAGCGACGTCAATTTCTACGGCGGCACGGCGGATGGCTGGTGTGTGGAGCTGATAGACGCCAACGAGTGTGTCGTCGAGAAGGTGAGCGGTGGTTATGGCGGGAGCAGATTTCGCCTTCTTTCGAATGGTATACGGTATAGGGCGTCCAGGCTAGGCGTAAACTACGGCGATAGCCTTGTTTCCGAAGTGTCGTTCAAGCTCGGGTCGGCTGCGACCTACGGCATCCTGCTCGACGGTAGCGCGGCAAGCGCGACCAACTGGATAAACAATATGATCCTGCAGCGCATTCAGGTGAATGCGCCAGCCGGCGGCGGCGGCACAAACTCCTTGCCCGGTAGCGTTGGCATCAAGCTGAAGAGTGCTGCCCGAATCAACCTCATCGACTGTGACGTCGAGGTAGTCGAGACAGGTTTCGAAGAGTATTCCGAAAGTGAAAGTGGTTCCGCCGGCGCATGTATTGGCAACAACTTTATCGGCTGCATCACCCACTGGTGCCCAACGCCCTATCGGGATAGCAACCGCGTCCATTCGCGCTCGGTCGTTCAACGCACGTTTTTAGGCTGCGACAATGTTGCGCCACTGAGTACCCGCCTGGAGCCCGAGCTCGGTCGATGCCAGGATGGTGATGCTTTTTTCACCGGCGCCTGGCTTTTCAACCGCTGGAGCGAGCCGTCAATCCAACTGCGCTCGCCGCAGAAGAACATTCTCCTGCTTGCGGGTGACAACAAAGGGCCGGCACAGGAGAAGGCGGACGGCCATGTCTCGCAGGAGAACCCATTTCGTGGCTTCCTCATTGATATTGGCTCGAAGAATGCGGCCAAGCTTACCCGTCCGATAAGCATTGGAGCGCCCGATCCGGACGGTGGCAGTGAGATGCTTGACGTTCGCCTCGAGCTCGGGAACGGCGAAGGCGACGCCAGGGGCGAGCTTGCGCGGATACAAATCAACGATCCGCTCTATTTGGCCCCTCGGACCACCGAGCCTCTTCGCACCATTGACGGGCTTGTTCACTATGCCGCGGGTCCTGGCGCCCTTCCAACCTCGGGTGGTGGCGATTACTACCTCGGGAATGGGCTCTACTGCCGACTGAACAATGGCGAGTATTCGCCGGTAGCCGTGCAGCGTGGTGCCGTGCCTACTCGCATGGTGAACTTCGATCGGACGATTTCAGCAGCGGATTTCGGCAAGGTGCTGCGCGTCAGCCATGGTTTCGACAGGACCATCACCGTGCCAGCTGGTCTCGTACCCCCGGGTGTAGGTGCGCGTCGCATCTGGTTTATTCGTGACGGCGAAGGGCAAGTGTTTTTCGCCGCAGGGCCGGGTATGAACCTCAAGTTGCCCCGGCCAGAGCGCAACTTTATTGCCAAGCGCCACCAAGCCGTCGAGCTTGTCGTCTTCGGGGATGATACCGCCTATCTCAACTATCTCGATCCGGACGTCGATGCGACGTTCACGCTGCGGGCACGGACGTCGATCGGTTACCCGGGCGGTGTCGGCGCCAACCATATGGGGAACATCGTGCACGTCTCGCACGGCAGCGAGCAGGTGGATGTCCTGTTCGGGCCAGGGCTCGTGCCGCTCGGAGCCGAGGCGGCTTGGATCAAGCTCGTTAAGGCTGGAAACGCCAACGTGCGAATCGCCGTCACCCCGGAGATGACCTTGATGGCACCGGGAGGCGCCACTGAGTACATCATCACCGAGATGAACAAGATGGTCGAAGTCTATGTCACAGCGGCAAGCGGGCCGGCGGCGATGAACGGTATCACCAACCACGTCTATATTCGCGATTGAAGAGCAACCAAGTGGGCAGCTACTCGCTCGCCAAGCTCGCCTGCGTTGACTCACATCAATGCGAAAGCTGACGATCGTGGCACCATCATCTGGTCATGTGAGACGATGTTTCGACGAGCATGGCGAGCAAGTGCCCGATCGGGGGAGTCAGTGACCGGGTATTTGTCTGTTCAGCGCGGAGAGGGAGCCTGCCATCCCTCTCCGCGGCCTGTGCGTGCGCAAATGATCGTAGCTCAAATCTTCTCGTAGCTGCTGGGTTCAAGATCAACCTATTTCATGGGCTCCACTGACCGGGAGTTGTAAATGAGTGATCGAATGGCCACCTAATTATCCATTATTTTCGTCTAGAGCTATGCTAGCAGAATCATGTGGTTATGGTGGATTGGAGGCGAGCACAGTGAATAATCTGGCGGCCAAGATGCGTGGATTGAGCGAGTTGGCGTTTCGGGCGCGGTTCGGGACCGAGGCGCAATGCCTGGCGGTGCTGTTCGAGATGCGCTGGGGCCGCGGCTTTATCTGTGAGCGGTGCGGCTGTGAAAAGTATTCGCGGATGAAGAGCAGGAAGCAGGTCCAGTGTAACGCCTGCAAGCATCAGACGGGGTTCACGGCGGGCACGATCTTCCACAGCACGAAGCTGTCGCTGACGACGTGGTTTCGCGCGATCTACGAGTTGACGCAGGCCAAGGGCGGGATCAGCTCGATCGAGTTGGCGCGACGACTGGGTGTGCGGCAGCCGACCGCCTGGCTGATGAAGCAGAAGCTGATGTCCGCCATGGCGGAACGCGACGCCGGCAAGCCGAAGATGAGCGGCCGGGTCGAGCTCGACGACGCTTATCTCGGCGGCGTGCGCAGCGGCGGCAAGCGTGGGCGCGGTGCGGCCGGCAAGACACCGTTCGTCGCTGCGGTCGAAACGAGCCTCGACCGCAAGCCGAGGCGCCTGAAGCTGCTCGTGGTCAAGGGCTTCCGCAAAGCCGAGATCGCCAAGCTGGCCCGGTCGAGCTTCGCCACCGGCACCAACATCGTCAGCGACGGCCTGTCGTGCTGGCGGAGCGTCGAGGCCGCCGGTTGCGACCACTTCCCGATGCTCAGCGGCAGTGGCAAGAAGGCAGCGCAGTGGCCGTCGTTCAACTGGGTGAACACGACGCTCGGCAACATCAAGACGGCGCTCGCCGGCACATACCACCACGTCAGCCAGAAACACGCCCAGCGCTACCTCGCCAGCTTCGCCTGGCGCTTCAACCGCCGCTACCAACTCGACACCATAACCGAGCGCCTGATGTGGGCCGCGCTGCAGGCCAAGCCGCGCCCGTATCGGGCCATCATCGCTGGATGAGAAAAACGGATAATCAGGAATGGCCAAGCTTCAATGCAGCCCCTGCAGTGGTGATATCGAACCCCTCGGGCGAGATGCTTCGATCGCCTACCTTGCGGACAGGCCTGGTTGGCAGCTGAGCGCAAATGGCAAGCGCATCCAGCGCGATTTCCATTTTCGCACCTTTTCAGATGCTTTGGCCTTCGTGAACAGCGTGGGTGCGATTGCCGAGGAGGAGGGGCACCATCCGGACATCTGCCTGGGATGGGGCTATGTCTCAATCAGCCTGCAGACCCACGCGATCGATGGCCTGCACAAGAATGACTTCATCCTGGCCGCCAAGATCGACATGCTGCCGCTGCCGCTGCCGCAGAAATGATCTGGCCTGCAAGTCGCGCGCTCATCGACGCTTGCGAGAGCCAACCGTTTCTTCTATGTCCTCAAACGTTGTCGGAGTGTAGCTCAGCCTGGTAGAGCACCGTCTTCGGGAGGCGGGGGCCGCAGGTTCAAATCCTGCCACTCCGACCAGGATTGCTTCTCAATCAGCGCCGTGTCGAACTGGCCTCAGCCAGGGACAGGCTGTCGGGCCTCTGTCGGATAGTTTTGCCACGGCGGGATGGTCCGCTGGCGGCGTTGATCGCCGATCTGTCCCTTCTTGTCCGATTGATCTCCGGTTTATATATCTCGTACATTTGCTTGGCCGTGCGCGTCTGGCATGTATCGACGTGTTTGCGAAGAGTGGCTTCCGATGGTCGGAGTCGGCGTCATGAGCACACGAACGTTCGCGGTCACGAAAGGGTGCAAGCAGTTGGCGCGATCAAGCCAACGTGGCCATAGTGTCGAGCCTACGGTCACCTTGTAGCACGAACGCCGCAACCGGGATCGGCGTATTCTCGATTTCAGTTCACCAACCGCTGCTCAATGCCTGCGTCAATTGGAGGGCAAGCGTCTGAACCGAAATGCGGACGTGAGGAAACAACAGATTCGCGGCTGAGACGCCCGGTCGAGTGACCAATTGACAGCCGGCGGCTAGCGGTTATAACCCAATTTGACTCGCAGAGGGCAACGCGGGCGTTTTTGTGTGCGCCGTTCCCTGCATCCATCCCTGATCGGTTCAATTCGATGTACGCAGTGATCAAGACCGGCGGCAAGCAATACCGCGTCGCCAAGGACCAGTATCTGAAGATCGAGAAGCTCGACGCCGATGTCGGCAGTATGGTCGATTTCGACGAGGTTCTGTTAATAGGCGGCGATGGCACCGAGCCGAAGGTAGGCGCGCCGCTCCTCGAGGGCGTCAAGGTTACGGCCGAGGTCGTCGAGCAGACCCGGGGCCCGAAGATCGTTATCTTCAAGAAGCGTCGCCGGAAGAACTTTCGCCGCAAGACGGGTCACCGGCAATCCATCACCGTGGTCAAGATCGCCGATATCGCAGCCTGATCTCGACGGTTACGAGGAGCATTCAATGGCACACAAGAAAGCGGGCGGCAGCTCGCGCAACGGTCGCAACTCGGCCGGCAAGCGGCTCGGCGTGAAGAAGTTTGGTGGCGAACACGTCATTCCAGGCAACATTATCATTCGCCAGCGCGGCACCAAGTACCATCCCGGCAAGGGCGTTGGTCTCGGGCGCGACTTCACCATCTTTGCCGTGGTCGAAGGTCACGTGACCTTCAAGAAGAGCGGTGAGCGGCAATATGTTCACGTGATGCCGCCTGCGGCCCAACCTGCCGAGTAGGCTTTAGGCGACGTCCAGCTACCGGCCACTCGGGCGGCAGCGGAGGGAAAGGCCTTGGCCTTTCCCTTTTTTGTTTGGCACCTCTCCATGCGCTTTCTTGATTCCGCCAAAGTTTTCATCAAGTCCGGCGATGGTGGCAATGGCTGCGTCTCGTTTCGGCGTGAGAAATATATCGAGTTCGGTGGTCCGAACGGTGGCGACGGCGGCCGGGGCGGTGACGTCGTGGCTGTGGCCGACGAGTCCCTCAACACGCTCGTCGACTTTCGCTACCAGCAGCACTTCAAGGCCGAGCGCGGCATGGGCGGCGCTGGTCAGGACCGGACGGGAGCCAGCGGCGACGACATCATTCTCAAGCTGCCCGTCGGTACGCAGGTCTTCGCCGAGGACGGGGAAACGCTGATCGCGGACCTCACCGAGGCCGATCAGCGGATCGTCCTTGCGAAGGGAGGCGATGGCGGATTTGGCAATGCCCGCTTCAAGACATCGACCAACCGGGCGCCGCGCCGGGCAGACCCGGGCTGGCCTGGCGAAGAGCGCTGGATCTGGCTGAAGCTCAAGCTCCTTGCGGATGCCGGGCTGGTCGGCCTCCCCAATGCCGGCAAGTCGACCTTCCTTGCCGCCGTGAGTCGTGCTCGCCCTAAGATCGCCGATTATCCGTTCACGACGCTGGAGCCCAAGCTCGGCACCGTCGTATTCGACGACACCAGCTTCGTCATCGCCGATATTCCGGGACTGATCGAGGGAGCGTCCGAGGGGGTCGGGCTGGGCGACCGCTTCCTCGGACATATCGAGCGCTGCGCCAGCCTTGTGCATCTGATCGACGGCACGGCCGAGGCGCCCGAGGAAGCCTATCGCATCGTCCGGGACGAACTCGAGGCCTACGGGCACGGGCTGGTCGACAAGCCAGAGATCCTCTGCCTGAATAAGGTCGATGCGCTCACGGCGGACGTCATCGGCGAGCGCAAGGCACGGTTGGAGGCAGCTGCGGGGCGGACCGTACACTGCATCTCCGGCGCCGCGAAGCTGGGGATCGGCCCCATTTTGGCCCTGATCCTCGGTCACATCCGCGCCCGACGCGAAGCCGAGCGCGAGGTTGAGGCGACGAGCCCATGACGCCGGTCGAGGCGCTGGCCAAGCGGCGGGTCACGCTCAAGATCGGCTCTGCTCTTCTGGTCGATTCCAGTGGCCATGTCCGGCGTCGATGGCTCGATGGTCTGGCCGCCGACATAGCCGATTTGCGGGCACGGGGCAGTCAGATCGTGGTCGTGACCTCGGGGGCGATTGCGCTCGGCAGGCGCTCGCTCGCCCTGCCGCGGCGGCCGTTGCGGCTCGAGGAGAAGCAGGCAGCGGCGGCGGCCGGGCAGATTCTGCTCGCTGGCGCCTGGGCCCAGAGCCTTGCCGGACAGAACCTGGCGACGGCACAGATCCTGGTGACGCTCGATGATACGGAGAACCGGCGCCGTTACCTGAACGCCCGGGCGACAATGGAAACGCTGCTGCGGTTGGGTGTCGTGCCGGTGGTGAACGAGAACGACACCGTTGCCACAAGCGAGATCCGCTATGGCGACAATGATCGCCTTTCCGCAAGGGTAGCCGTGATGGCGGGTGCCGAGACCCTGGTGCTGCTTTCAGATGTGGATGGTCTCTATACCGCTGATCCCACGCAAAATCAGGCCGCAGCGCATATTGCCGAGGTCGAGGCGATCATGCCCGAGATTGAGGCCATGGCCGGCGGCAGCAGCAGCCAGGTCGGCACGGGCGGCATGGCGAGCAAGCTTGTCGCTGCCAAGATCGCGACCCAGAGCGGCTGCACGGTCGTCTTGACCAGCGGCGCCAAGGAACGTCCGCTCAGCGCCTTGCTCGGTGGTGCCCGGTGCACTGTCTTCCGGGCCCCCAGCAACCCGCGCAGCGCGAAGAAGCATTGGCTTGCCGCGAGCCTCAAGCCGCTGGGTACGCTCGCGGTGGATGAGGGGGCTATGCGGGCGTTGCGGCGCGGATCGAGCCTGCTGCCCGCGGGCGTGCTCGACGTCGAAGGTATGTTCGAGCGCGGCGACGCTGTGCTCGTCCAAACTAGCGACGCGATTGCCGTGGCCAAAGGCCTCGTCGCCTACGACGCGGCCGATGCGAGGAAGATCAAGGGTCATCAGACCGATGCGATCGAGGCGCTGCTCGGCTACCGCGGCCGAGACGAGATGATCCATCGCGACGACCTCGTGCTGTTGTGACGGCGGCACTGGAGCCCGTGCTCGCGTCGATCCTGCATGATCTGCTGGCCAAGCCGTGGCGCTTCTCGATGGGCTTGCACGCCTTGGATCTGGCGGATTGGCTGGTCCAGACCCGACATCATGCAGCAGAGACGCGTGAAAAGCGCCGGCTTCTGGCTGCCGGTGCCGACATCTGGCGACAGTTGGACGAAGGTGAGGCCGCTGCCGCCGAGGCCGCCGAGCAGCTCGAGGCCCATCTGGCGAGGCATCATCCCGATATCGGCCTCGATTCCGCGATGGCGCCGCCATTGGTGCGAGTCGGATTGGCCGTCCAGGAAGACCTCTGCATGTTGGTGCCGGGGCCTCGCGGCTATCGGCTGGTGGCGGCCTTCGTCGCCTTTCCAGCGCGCTGGAATCTCGGCGACAAAATCGGCCGGCCGATCGGTGAGATTCACGCACCGGTGCCTGGGCTGGAGCCAGCGATCGGTCGCCCGATCGGTCTCTTCTTCGAGCGACTTGCCCTTGGTCACCCTGTCTGGCGGGCCAACTGGTCGATCGTCGACGATCCGAGCCTGCATCAACCGAGCCATGCGTTCCGGCACGCCGCCATCGACGTCGCGGCGGCCGAAGCGGGTGATCGTCTCTGGCTGCGAGTCGAGCGACAGACCCTGACCCGATTGCCAAGAACGCGGGCCGTGCTGTTCACGATCTTGACCTTCGTCGAAAAGCTGGCTGCCGTAGCCTCGGACCGGTCACTGGCCACCAAGCTGGTGGCGCGCCTCGACGAGTTGCCGGAGCCGATGCTCGGCTACAAGAACCTCGAGCGCCATCGGCGCACCATCGCAAGCTATCTCGCCAGCGGGCAGGGTGGATGATTGAGGAGACTGGCCCCAGTCCGTGGTTTGCTGCTATGCGGGCTGGATAATCGAAGCCGAGTTGGAAACGTCGATGGCAACTGTTCTCGAGCAACCTCTGGCCGACATCATGCAGGCGATGGGCCGACGTGCCCGTGCCGCCGCTGCGGTGCTCGGGACCAGCCCGCGGGTTATCAAGGACGAAGCGCTGCGTGCGGCGGCGCAGGCCATTCGGGCACGGGTGCCAGCCATCCTTGTTGCCAATCGCGCCGATCTCGACGCTGGCCGCGCCAAAGGACTGACAGCCGCCATGCTCGATCGCCTTGCGCTGGACGACCGGCGAATCGAGGGCGTTGCCGCCAGCCTCGACTCGATCGCCGAGCTCGGTGACCCGGTTGGGCAGGAGATCGCACGCTGGCAGCGGCCTAATGGGCTCGATATCGCCCGCGTACGCACGCCACTGGGTGTCATTGGTGTCATCTACGAGAGCCGGCCCAATGTCACCGCCGACGCTGGTGGTCTCTGCCTCAAGGCCGGCAATGCGGTGATCCTAAGGGGTGGCTCTGAGAGCGCTCATTCGGCCAGAGCCATCCATGCATGCCTCATGGAAGGGCTGGAAACGGCCGGTTTGCCGGTAGACGCTATCCAACTCGTGCAGAGCACCGACCGCGCGGCCGTAGGGCTGATGCTCGGCATGGCGGGCCTGATCGACGTCATCGTGCCGCGCGGGGGACGCTCGCTGATCGAGCGGGTCCAGGCCGAGGCCAGGATGCCGGTTTTCGCGCATCTGGACGGCGTCTGCCACGTTTACCTGCACGAAGCCGCCGATCCGGCGATGGCTCGCGCCATCGTGCTCAATGCCAAGCTGCGCCGGACCGGCATTTGCGGCGCCCTGGAGACGCTGCTCTGCGACCGGGCGGTGGCAGGCACAATGCTGCCCCCGGTGCTCGATGATCTGCTGGCGGGTGGCTGTGAGCTGCGCGGCGACGCGGGCGTCCAGGCGCTGAACGATCGGGTGGCCGCAGCAACCGAGGACGATTGGCGGACCGAGTATCTTGATGCCATCCTGGCGGTGAAGCTGGTGGACGGGCTCGACGACGCCATCGCCCATATCGAGACTTACGGCTCGCATCATACCGACAGTATTGTGACCGAAGACGAAGACGCTGCGGCGGCATTCCTGAGCCGCGTCGACAGTGCCATCGTCATGCACAACGCTTCGACGCAGTTCGCCGACGGCGGCTGCTTCGGCATGGGGGCAGAGATCGGCATCTCCACCGGGCGCATGCATGCGCGAGGCCCAGTCGGTGTCGAGCAGCTGACGAGCTTCAAGTACGTCGTGCGCGGCAGTGGCCAGACGCGGCCGGCGTGACCGGCATCGTGCGGGTGAGCGATGCCGCAGGGGCGGTTGGCGGGCCGCCGCTCGGCTTTCGCCGCGGCCCGCGGCTCTATCGGCGGCCGGCGACGCAACCGCACGAATCCGGAGTTCAGAGGCGCGCCGTCGGCCTGCTCGGTGGCTCATTCAACCCGGCACATGACGGTCACCTCTATGTCAGCAACGAGGCATTGAAGCGGCTGGCGCTGGACGAGGTGTGGTGGCTCGTCTCGCCGCAGAATCCGTTGAAGCCCCGGGCCGGGATGGCACCGTTCGAGGAGCGGCTGGCGGGCGCGCGGCATGCTGCGCGGCATCCGCGGATCAAGGTCTCGGACCTCGAGGCGAGGCTCGGCACGACCTACACGGCCGAAACCCTGGGCCGGCTCACGAAGCGACCGGGGCACCGCTTTCTCTGGCTGATCGGGGCCGACAATCTCCTGCAATTGGCCAATTGGCAGCACTGGGAGCGCATCTTCGCGCTGGCGCCGATTGCCGTCTTCGATCGAACGCCCTATTCTCGCAGCTCCTTGACGAGCAAGGCCGGCAAGCGTTTCGCTGAGGCTAGGCTCGACGAGCGGGATGCTCATCTTTTGAAGGACAAGGCGACGCCTGCCTGGGCCTATATCCATCTTCCGCCCCATCCGGCATCCAGCACGGCCATTCGCGCCGGAAGGTGCCCGAACTCGTGACCTGGAGAATCGATCATAACAGCCGTTGCCTCCGAGCCGGTCGATGGGCCGGACATTCTGCCGCTCGTCCTCCAGTCGCTGGAGGACGACAAGGCGTTGGAGCCTGTCGTCATCGATCTCGCGGGCAAGACAACGATGGCCGACCAGATGGTGGTCGCCACCGGAACGTCGCAGCGTCACCTCGCCTCGATGGCCGAGAAGCTGATCCAGCGCCTCAAGGCCGCGGGCCTCGACGGCATCCGTGCCGAGGGCCTGGGTGACAGCTCATGGGTGCTGATCGATGCGGGCGAGGTCATCGTCCATCTCTTCCGGGCGGAGACGCGCTCCTTCTACGACATCGAGCGGTTGTGGCAGATGGCGCCGCCGCCGGAGCGGCGTGACGCCGGTCTCGGGGTGGCGAGCCGCGGCGGCGCCAGCGAGAGCTGAGCCGTAGCGGCCCGGTGGCGAAGGCCCTGCCGCGGCGGCCTCGATGAAGGTCACCATCCTTGCCATCGGCCGCAACCGTGACGGCGATCTCGCCCGGCTGATCGAGGTCTACCGGCGGCGCTGCCCGTGGCCGGTCGAGCTCCTCGAGCTGCTGCCCCGCAAGGGCGAGGACGAGGCGCAGCGCCTCGACCGTGCGATTCCGGCCGGACACGTGCTCGTCGCCCTGGACGAGCGGGGCGAGCTCGCGACCAGCGAGGCGCTGGCGGCGCGGCTCGGCGGCTGGCGGGATGCCAGCCGCGAGGTCGCGCTGGTGATCGGCGGCGCCGACGGGCTCGAGCCGGCGCTGCTGCGGCGGGCCGACTGGCGCCTGGCGCTGGGCCGGCTGACCTGGCCGCACATGCTGGTGCGGCTGCTGGTCGTCGAGCAGCTCTACCGGGCCAGCACCATCCTCTCGGGCCATCCCTACCACCGAGCCTGACCAAGCCCGCAGGCAAGCTCCACCTGCCCATCTGGCCCCGCCCGACCAAGCCCGGCCCTGCCGAGAGCGGGCGGGTTCGTTTGGGCAATGTGGCCGCGCCCGAAGGGGCATCGCGACTCTGCCTCGAGTGGTGTGTCATCTGGCCACCTCAAACGCTTGTTTCGATGACAGCTTTACGCTCTTGTTGCGACAACTCGTCCGCTCGGGTTCGTTTGCCGCTGGTCGGGTTCGCTCGTGCGATCGCTGGGTTCGTTCGTCGAATTCCCGGGTTCGCTCGTCGATCGGCGGGTTCGTTTGCCGGCCGATTCGTCGATTTGGCGCGCTATACGCGACATAAGCATTGCTAATGTCGCGTATAGCGCGACATTTCCCGGGTTCGTGTCGCGTATAGCGCGACATGCCTCGGATTCGTCGCACATAGCGCGACGATTCTTGGGTTCCGTCGCGCCAGATGCGCCGGCATGGCCGCATTGCGTGCGTTTCGATAAGCAATGCTTATGGACTTCTCGCAGCAAGCAATGCCGATCGGGAGCGGGCTTTCCGGGCTGCTGCTGCAGCGAACGGCTGAGGCCATTCAGGGTACCGAAAGCGGACTTCCGAGCCGCAAAGCCTTGGTCGTCACGCAGGCCGTCACATCCGGCGACCGATCGCTGGCGAAGCATCGTCGTCGAATGCATGGGTGCGGCAAATTGGTTTGCCATGTGGTTCGAGGGACCGCATGGTGGCTGCCGTCCCGGCACGATCAGGGT
>CAVOZQ010000019.1:0-168083 GCA_963700945.1 uncultured Alphaproteobacteria bacterium | reverse complement strand
CAGGTGCCGACGCCGAGGGGGAGGGTGGTGGTTTCGGTTGCAGTCATGGACCGGAATCTAGGGGCAGATCCTTGCGAGCGCAACTAAAATCTCCGGCATCCCCTGTTCTGTCCGCGAATCGTTGCGCTGAGCGCAACTGGAGCGTGCGATTTCGCAGGGGTGGGAGGTGGTCGGCGGTTCTGTCCGCGGATCGTTGCGCTGAGCGGCGACTACGGCGCGCGATTTTGGAGGTTGTGCGGAGGGGGTGTCAGGGGAGGGCGGTCGGATGTTTGGGGACGTCGACGCGGATGGTGAGCAGGGTGCCGGTGGCGGTGCCGGCGGCGCGATCGGGGTGGGAGTCAGCGCACGTGAGGGCGAAGAGCGTGCGCCCGTCGGCGCCGCCGAGCATGCAGGCGTACGTCGGCTGCGGCGTCTCGATCGTGTGGGTCACCTCGCCGCCCTCGCGGACCCGGACGACCCGTCGGCCGGCGGCGTCGGAGAACCAGATCGCGTCCTCGGCGTCGATCGTGCAGCCATCGGGCGCCGACCCGGGCACCTCGGCCCACGTCCGCGGGTCGCCGAGCGTCGCGTCGTCGCCGATCGGGTAGGCGGTGTACCTGCCGGCGAACGTCTCCCCGACGATCAACGTGCGGCCCTCGTCGGTGATCACCGACCCGTTCGGGAACGCGCTGCCATCGGCCGCGACCTCGACCGTCCCGTCGGCGCGCACCAGGGCGATCGACGTGGTCGCCATCTGCCCGCCGCCGTGCAGGTCGAACCCGAAGTTGCCGGCGTACGCGTTGCCCTGGTGCGTCGACGACCATGTCGTTGCACGGATGCTCGGCGAACGACGACAGGTCGGCGTGCTCGACGATCGAGCCGTCGGCCTCGACACGCATCAGCCGGCGGTCGAGCATCGACACGAACGAGCAGCCGGCCGTCGGGCAGCCAGCCGAGGCCCGACGGTTGGCCGTCGCACTCGACCTCGATCCGCCGGACGCCGTCGTCGCCGACCGAAGCAGATCGTGTGCTGGAAGAAGTCGGAGAACCACAGCCGGCCGTCGTGCCAGCGCGGACCCTCCCCGAAGTCGATGCCGTCGAGGACCCGGTGCCAGCTCATGGCGGTGACGCTAACGATCCCGTTGGCAGCGATCTCGGTGCGGAAATCGCCCCGCACGCGTTGGTCATGCGTCGGGTGTCGTCGGGGGCGGTGGTGGTTGGGTCGGGTGGTGGACGACGGTCGGGTCGAGGATCACGTGACTGGCGGCGTTGGCGGCGAACCACACCTCGGTGGTGCGCAAGCCGGTCGGACCGTCGAGCGAGCCGGCCATGATCGAGATCGAACGGGCCGGCCCGTCCTCGACCCGGAAGAACAGCGACGAACCGCATCGCTCGCAGAATCCGTACGACACGTTCGGGTCGTCGGCGGGGTGGAACCAGCGCAGCGGGTCGTCGGCGTCGAAGCGCACTGCGTCGGGCGGCGCCGCCGTCGCCGCCACGAAGTTGCCCGAGGTCTTCTGGCAGCGGTAGCAGTGGCAGGCGAACACGTCGCGGACCGGTCCGGTGACCTCGAACCGCACGCCCCCGCACAGGCAACTTCCAAGCAACGGTCGATCGGCCCTGGCGCCCTGGTCGTCCATGGCCGCAGTCTGGCCGAGACATCGCCTCGTTCGGCCCGAGCGATCTGCAAGAAACTTGCAGATCGCTCGGCTTCCTGGCAAGGTGCAACCAGATTGATCTAGCTTCGTTAACGGACCGTAGGAAGTCCGTCACTCATCGGGGGATCCGAGATGAAGAACAGCCGCACGTCAGCGATCGTCGCAGGCGTCCTCGCCGTCGCGGCTCACCGTCACCGTGACGCCCTCGGCGGGCCGTGCCGACCACACGCCCGACCCGGCCAGCGTCGCCGTCGCCGGCAGCCTGCAGTCCGAGCTCGGGTGCCCGGGCGACTGGCAGCCCGAGTGCTCCGACACCGAGCTCGCCTTCGACGCCGACGACGGCGTCTGGCAGGGGGGGGGGGGGGCGGCCGGAAAAAAAGATTCGTCGCGTTTTTTTTAGCTTTTATTTCCCCAGAAGATGGTCGTCAATGCAAAAAGCGACAAGGGTAGGGGGAGCACAGTAACAATGCTGTCATTGGCACGTCTTCTTTCGAAAGTCCAAGGCGTCTTGTGAATGCCTTGTAGACAAGATGATACATCTACAGTATACAAAAATATGATGGAAAAACAATTAATAATTGTGGATTGAAGTTTCGCCACAACTTCCTTGACACAGGGCACAAAGGATGAAGTTACTATATAATAGAACAGAAAATTGGTACGCTGCTGCAACTTGTTTTATGACCACTCAAGATACGCACACATTTATTACATTTTACTCTGCTGCAAGGTGGGTTCGGCCGCTGGCGCGCCATGCAAGGGGGGATGCTTGGCCCCCGTGGCTTGGGCGCTCCTGCCCCAGAGTACCCATGGTGACCAATTCTTCCGCTGCCGTAGGATGAATGGCGACACAGGAATCCAAATCAGCCTTGGTACATCCCATCTTCATGGCCACACCAAAGCCTTGTAGAATTTCATCCGCGCCCATACCAATCAAGTGCAATCCAACCACCTTTTCTTCAACACCGGCACAAATAATCTTGAAGAGCGTCTTGGGTTTATCGGAAGGTTCCATTTCATACATACTGTAATGTAGATTGACAAAGGTACTGCGATAAATCTTGAGATTGTCTTGACCGTACTTGTCAATGGCTTGTGGTTCCGTCAAGCCGCAAGTACCAATGGTAGGATGCGAAAAGACGACCGTCGGTACATTTTCATACGATGCCTTGGTTTGAATGCCACCAAAGAGTCGATCCGACAAACGACGTCCTGCCGCAATGGCCATGGGCGTCAATTCGACCCTGCCACAAACATCGCCGAGCGCTTTAATGTTATCGACTGACGTATTCTGATAATCGTCGACTTGAATATACGGAGGTCCTTTCTTGCGCAACATCGACCCCCACCTTGTCCAACTCGAGTCCTTCCACATTCGGCTCTACGGCAAGAATTCCACGTCTTGTCCAAATCGAGTCCTTCAATGTTGGGAATGCGGCCCGGTGCCATGAGAACGACATCGGCGTCTTCCAGAATCTTGACCATTATGACACGTGACTTTCTTTTTGCCATTAACAATTTCAACCTTGGCCACACCATTGGTATTGCGATGAATGGTAATGCCGGCATGGACCATTTCCTTGTCCAAAAAGTCTGAAATTTCCGGATCAAAGTCCCGAAGTGCCTTGTGTTTGCGAATAACAAGATGCGTTTCACTGCCGAGTCCATTAAAGACACCGGCCAATTCGACTGCAATGTATCCTGCACCCACCACCACTGCCTTTTTCGGCATTTCTTCGAGTTCGAAGAAACCATCCGATGTAATGCAGTGTTCCTTGACGCCTTCACCCGGTGGAATCATGGGCTTGCCACCCGTGGCAATGAGAATCGTGTCGGCCGTAATAGTGGTCGTACTTCCATCATCCTTGCTGATCTGGACCGTATGAGCATCGACAAAAGACGCCCATCCCTGAAAGACATCGACACCAGCTTTCATAAGTCCATTCAAGTAGATATTATTGAGTCGAACAATGTACGCATCACGCTTTTCCTTCAACCGTTTCCAATCGACAACAGCGGCATTCATCTTGTTCATTTCAGGAAAGGTGTACTGGCGTGCTTCTTGGAGTGTTTCACGAATGTGACTGGCCGTAAACATGATTTTCTTGGGCACACAACCGACATTGACACAGGTTCCTCCCCAACGAGCTCCTTCCACAATGGCGACACGTCTTATTGTATTCAACCGCCGCTCGTTTGGCCGAACTCACTCCACCTGAACCTCCACCCAACACCAAATAATCATAATCATAAGTAGTAGTAGTTGTTGTCATGCTAGTCTATGAACAAAACACAAACTGCACAAGTATACGACGCGGTTGGGTGTCGTCAGGTGATGGCCGATTGGCAGGCTGATTGACCAGGCATGTGGGCTGGCTCCTCAAGGAAGGCAAGCGGTGGTTGCGGCAGATGCGGCGGCTGAATCGTCGTGCGCGGGCGCTACCGGAAGCGTCGGTTGTGTTCGTCTCACCCGCCAAGTGCGGTCGAACCTGGGTCCGTGCGATGATGGGCCATGGCGATCACACCTCCTTCGGGACGCCGGCGGACACGATCGTCGACGACCGGAGCTGCAACGCGATCGACGCGCGCATTCCGTTCTTCTTCTTTACCCATCTCACCAAGGAGCCGCGCTGGCTCCGCCGCCGGCTCGAGCCAGCGGCACTGGCCGACAAGACGGTGATCGGGCCGATCCGTGACCCGCGTGATGCCGCCGTCTCGCGCTTTCATTACGAGCGGCACCTCTTCCATGGCCGCCGACGCCGCCACGCAGCGGGGAGTGGCGCTTCCCTTTTCCACTGTCTCTGCAACGCGCCGTTCGGCCTGCCGTTCTACATCGATAGCCTCAATTTATTGGAGCCCTTTGCCGAACGACATCCACGGTTTCATCTGCTCACCTACGATGCGTTCAGGCGTGACACCTGTTCAGAAGCTCGCTCGGCTGATATCGGCGGTCGGCACGCCCTTGTCGGGCGAAGCAATCGCCGCCGCCGCGTTTGCACGTCGTTCGAGACAATGCGCCGGCGCGAGGCCCAGGGCTTCTACCAGACCAGCATGCGGCGCCCCGGCGACCCGGCTGAGCCGAACTCGTTTGAGGTGCGGCGGGGCAAAGCGGTCGGCTATCGGGACGAACTGGCCCCGTTCGAGGCGGCCGCTCTGGATCGCCTGGTTGACGAGCGGCTGTTCAGCGGCTTTGGCTATCGCTCCGAGGAGCATCGTCCGGTAGCCTCTATCGGCAGCTGCGCCGGGGGCGGGTGAGTCCGCCCGCGCGGCGTGTTCGTTCCAATGCGCCCAGGCGGGGCGGCTGAACCCTATCGGCCTCAAGGAAGCGACCATGCTCGGATTGGTGCACGACTGGTGGCTGGATCGTAAGGATGCACGGTTGGTCGCCGAGCGGGTCGACCGCTTCGCGAGCGCCGACCTGCTCTTCGTCTCGTTCACCAAGAGCGGGCGGACCTGGGTTCGGGTGTTACTTTCGAACCTCTATGCCAGGCGCTACGGGCTCTCCGACAAGGAGCTGATCAACGCCGACAACTTCCACAAGCTGGTGCCCGAGATCCCCAAGGTGCATTTCGCGCCGGACATCAGGCTTCCGTATCCGGAGCTCGGGCCGGCGCGGGTTCAGGCGAGTGCCCGCCAAAGGGTCGTGTTTCTCCTGCGCGACCCCCGCGACGTGGCGCTGTCGCTCTATTTCCACGTCAAGCATCGAGCTAGCCTACGCGAGCTGAGGCGCAAGAAGATCCCACTCGACGCGCGCGAGGCGGGACCGGACCGGTTCGTACTGGACGAGGGACACGGAGCGCCCCGGGTGATCCGCTATCTCAACCGCTGGGCCGAGGATACGACGGATCTGCAGACCACGCTCCAGTTGCGCTACGAGGATCTCTTGGCCGACACGCGTGGCGAGCTGGCGCGACTGGCGAGCTTCATCGGCATCGATGTCGAGGCGGAAGTGCTCGACGGGGTCGTCGCCTTCGCCGCCTTTCAGAACATGCAGGCGAAGGAGCGCGAGGGCTACTTCAACTCCGACAGGCTGGGCCGCACGAGGCCGACGATGCCGCGAGCGGCAAGGTACGCGAGGGCAAGGCCGGCGGTCATCGCGATCACCTGAGGCCCGAGACGGTGGCGGCCCTCGACCGGATGGTTGCCGAGCGGCTCGATCCACGCTACGGCTATCGCTGATCCGCTCTGTCACGCGTCGGGCAGCGTGTAGCCCCAGCTGGCGAGATCCAGATCGCGGCTCCGGGCCAGTGTGGCATTGTCCGTGGCGACCCTTTCCTGAATGTCCGCGCGGATCGCCGCTGGCAAGGTGATCCGGGCCTTGTCGCCGCCCGCGAAGGTCAGCCGCCTCGACCATTTGCGCACGAGCTTGCGCGGCAGAAATGGGCTCGCCCGATGCCAGAAGGCGAGGTAGCGCGCCGACATGGCGACGTTTTCCCGCTTGCCCTCGATCAAGGTCGAGAATGGGTCCGCCTCGACCTCGAGGAAGGCTGCGATGTTACGCAGGAACGCCGCCGGCTCGGCAACGAAGGCTTCGAAAGTGAGCACCGCGACATGCTGGGCGCCGAAGCGCTCCTCGTAGCGGCGGATCGTCTGGTGGTAGCAAAGATCGTCGAGGATCGAGCCCCAGGGTTCGCGGGCCTTGGTCCAGTACCATTCCTCGAACGGGATGAAGGCCTTGCGCTTGATGCGTGTGCGCAGCTTTGTGAGGTACCAGGAGGTGACCAGGTCCTCCTGACGCCGAATTGTGAAGAGGACCCGGGCATTCGGGAAGAGGGCCGCCAGCCGGTCGGCTACCAGGCCCTTGTCCTTGGATTCGTGGAGCGCGAAGTTCTCATACGAAATCAGCGGATGGCTGCCGCGCGCGGCGGTGGTCAGCCCCTCGGCCAGGACGGCGTTGAGCCGGTCAGGCTCGAACCGCGTGGAGTCCGCCTGGCAGACATGCCGGATTGCCCATTCGAGCTCCGGCATGGGAGCCGGAAGCCCCAGGAAGTGAATCTGCGGGTGATGGCTAAAAACGTGTCGCTGCAGGGTCGAGGTGGCGGTCTTGACCATGCCCGGATGTAGCCAGACACGCTCGGTGGTTACCGGCCGTAACGCCCCGGCGAGAAGGCTCACGCGTCGGATTCGATGTTGATCGTCAAGGTCTTGCGCATGGCGTTCGGGTCCTGGCCGGTCATCGGCCGTACCGAGTGCCAGGAGTTGAACGTCTTGATGAAGATGACGCCCTGGTTGGGCGTGAACTCGAAGGTGTCGATTACCTCCATCTCGTCGAACTCGGCCTGGCGGTTGAGCTCGTTGTAGGTCAGCGCCGGGTTCTTGGGCTTGTTGACGTCGGTGCCGCCGCCCAGCGACGGGTCCCATTCGCCCTCGTCGACCATCGAGACGACCATGGTGATGATCTTGCCCGGGGAGTCGGTGTGCGGGATCACATAGCCGCCTTCGGCCGGCAACATCGAATACTCGAACCGGGCCGAGAGTGGCGGCCGGCCGGCATCCAGGCTGCCGCGGGTAAGGTTGCGGGCGAGCTTCCAGGCGCGCTTGGCCGGGGTCGGCAGCTTCTTGTAGCCGAGGTCGATGTGCCGCTCGGCCAGTGCTTCGACCACGTCCTTGATGAACTTCTTGCTTTTCACCAGGTCGTGGAAATCGCGCCAGATCGGCTTCGATTTGATGAAATCGTGGTAGGCCTTGGGATTGCTCTTCTCGGAGAGCGAGTATTTGTGCCCGACTTTGGCGAGATAGGCGAAGAGGTCGCGATCGGGATAGTTAGCCAGCATCTCGTCGTAGCGGGCCTGGTCGACCAGCGGCTTGGCGAGGCCGATCGGAAATGGCTCATAGCGGAGCTCGAGGTGATCGTAGCTGAACATGGGTATCTCATACGCTTGGCGAGCCCCAGCGCAACAGCGCTGGCAGCTATTTGGGGGCAAGGTGTCAGAGGCAGTCGCTTGTGCCGGTTCGGCGGTCGCTCATGCAACCGTTTCCGGGGTCGCAGCGGCTGCGCCTGCTACCGTGGTGACAAGAGGAATGCCGGCGCGCTCGTGCACGGTAGGCTCGGTCGTGAACACGTTCCCGTGCCGGTGGGCCAGCCGCTGGAGGATGGCGATGTCGGTGTCGGCATGCTTGCTCGCGGTCGTCCCCAGCTTGTCGATCAGGGGATTGTGCGCGTAGGCGTGGGTGATCTCGAAGCTGAAGCCGCTCATCACGAAGCGGTCGAAGCGACCATCGGCGATACCGATGGCCAGCGCCATGACGCCGGTCGAGGGCTGCTTTTGCGCGATCAGCCGCTGGATCTCGGGGTCGTTGCCGGTCTGCTCGAGGACGAGCTGGTGGTAGGCGTCGCGCGACCAGGCAATCACCTCGTCATAGTGATAATCAAGGGCGCGCAGCTGCCGGCGGAAGTACCAGGGCTTGACGTTGTAGCGCTTGATGTCGCGGATCAGGCGCTTGACCAGATTGCCCTTCGACGGTGGCCGCGGGTAGAGGTGAAGGGTTTGCGTGCGCAGCCCGCGAATGGCCTGCAGCGCCAAGTCATTGGCCGGCTTGTGACCCGAGGTCAGCACCGTCGACATCACGGTCAGCACCGGTGCCGGCAGGCCGAGCGTCAGCGCCGAGCGACCCGAGCCGTTGGCACAGGCGACAGCGTCGAAGGCGTCGGAGGGCGGCAATGCCGGCGCCGGCTTCGAGCCTAGAACCAATAACGTCGACATTCCAGAACCATGCTGCGGAAACCTGTTGCGGGCCTTGCCGGTATATGGGGTGGCGCGGCTCACGCTCCAGAGCTATGTGACGATAGCACGGCGATCCGAGCACGCAACCAATCTGCCCCGACGGCTCCTGTGTCGAGAGCCGAATGTGGCCGTGGCGAGGCAGCTGATACGCTCTCGGCGGTGCTAGCGCGCTGGCCGGGGCGGCGCTGCGCCGCCGCCTGCACCGAAGCTGCTCGGCCGAGCGGAGACATGGCCCTGGTACCCGGCTCCTCTCGGCTCTAGGCTTCGTCCAGGCGTGGCGCGTGTGCAGGCTCGGCCGGATGGGCCTCGGCGCCATGAGATGAGGGGGGGGCTGCGATGCTGGCGGCTGAGCGCTCGCTGGTGCTGATCGTCGACATGCAGGCTGGACTGGCCAAAGCGGTGGAGGCTGCGGGCCTGCGCCTGCATCGCGCCCGGCTGCTGCTCGAGGCGGCGCGGCGGCTCGCCGTTCCGGTCATCGTCTCCGAGCACTACCCCGAGCGCATCGGCGCTACCGACCCGCGCCTCATGCCGCTGCCCGACGGTGCCAAGGTGCTGGGCAAGAAGGCCTTTTCGTGCTGGCGGGAGCCGGCCTTGCGGGCGGCGATCGAGGCTGCCGGCCGGCAGCAGATCGTGGTGGCCGGGATGGAGGCCCATGTCTGCGTGCTGCAGGCGGCGCTGGACCTGCAGGGCGCCGGCTTCGCGGTGCACGCCGCCGCCGATGCGGCGGGGTCGCGGCGTGACGAGGACCGGGTGCTGGGCATCGAGCGGATGCGCCAGCACGGGGTCGAGATCGTGACGGCGGAGATGGCCGTCTTCGAGTGGCTCGAGCGGGGCGAGGGCGATGCCTTCAAGGCGCTGATCCCGCACATCAAGGCATCCGGCACCGTCCCCGGCTGACACGGGCCACAAGGTGACGGTGGAGCACGAGGATGATCATCCTCCTCGCCTCTTTCCGCTCCCGACCGTCGGCCGTGCCCCATCGGGCCAACGCCCCGCCCGGGTTCCTTCGGTCAATCGCTCCGGTTTCCGGCCGCCGCTGTCGGCATGCTGCGCCGATCCCCGATTTATGCTATGATCTCAAGCGCTTGGGCCTCGGGGGTGCGGCAAGTCGTGCGCTCGGGTTCGTTTGTCGACTGTCGGGTTCGCTCGTCGGATTCCCGGGTTCGCTCGTTGCTTCGGTGGGTTGGACTGAACGGCTTCGCCGAGGCGACGGCGGCAGCTTGGATAGGGTCGCGTGATTGGCGGTGGGTCGATATCCCTTTGGTGGGCCGGGCGAGCGGCGTCCGGTGGCAGCCACCGAGGGGAGACGTGGCATGACGGTATTGCGCGATCGGATGATCGGCGACATGAAGCTGGCCGGGCTTTCGGCCCGGACGCAGCAGGCTTACGTGCAGGCGGTGAAGCGACTGGCGGTCTACTATCGGCGACGTCCGGATCGACTGACCGAGGAAGAAGTGCGCGCGTTTCTGGTCGACGCGATCGATGCCGGCATTGCGCGCGGCACCTTCAAGCGCGTGCATTTCGGCCTCAAGTTCTTCTTCGCGACCACGCTCGGCCGTGACTGGCCGTTGTTCTCAAAAAAAACCGCATCCGGCAGCCCAAGCAGAAGCGTCTCCCCGAGGCGCTCGGCGACGATCAGGTTCGTCGACTGCTCGGCTGCGTAAGGAGTCCGACGCACCGGACCTGCCTGCTGCTGATGTATGGCTGCGGCCTGCGCATCGGCGAGGCCGTGAGGCTCGAGGTCGCTGACATCGACAGCGAGCAGGGGGTGGTGCGGATCACTGCCGGCAAGGGCGGCAAGGATCGCCGTGTCTCGCTGCCGCAACCGACTCTCGAGAAGCTTCGGCTGCTGTGGCGCAGCCATCGACATCCGCGCTGGCTGTTTCCCAACCGTGACGGTAGCGGACCGGTCGCCGCCGACGTGATCGCCTTGACCTTTCGGGCCGCGGCCGCCGCTGCGGGAATCCCTCGCCAAGTCACCACGCACACGCTTCGCCACAGCTACGCCACCCGGCTCCTCGAGCAGGGGGTCGACATCCGGGTGGTGCAGATCCTGCTCGGCCATCGCAGCATCACCTCCACCGCTCACTACAGCCATCTGAGCGAGCCCATCCGGGCCAGTCTCAGGCAGGTCCTCGATCGGCTCATGCACGGCCTCTGACACGGCGGTCGCCATGGTCGATCTCGCCGACGTCTGCCGGCGCTTCGCAGACGAGCATGTCGCGCGGCACGGCGCCCGCATGCTGCCCTCGCACCGGCGGGCGATCGCCGACATCGTCGCCTGCCGCAGCGCCACGCTGGGTGGCCATCTCTGGCGCTGCGAAGCGTGCAGCGCCGAGATCTATGCCTACCATTCCTGCGGCAACCGAAGCTGTCCGCGATGCCACCGCAAGCAGACCGAGCGCTGGCTCGCCGCTCGTACCGCCGAGCTGCTGGATGCGCCCTACTTCCACATCACCGTCACCGTCCCAGCCGAGCTGCGCGCCGTGTTGCGCGCCAACCAACGCGACGGCTACGCGCTGTTGATGAAGGCGGCGGCCGAGGCGATCATCGAGCTGGCTCGCGACCCTCGCTATGTCGGCGCCCAGGTCGGCGTGCTCGCCGTGCTCCACACCTGGACGCAGCAGTTGCACTACCACCCCCACGTCCACTGCCTGGTCACCGGCGGTGGCGTCTCGGACGACGGCCGCTTCTGGCATCCGGCCCGCAAGGGCTTCCTGGTCCCGGTCAAGGCGCTCGCCAAGCTGGTGCGCGGCAAGCTCCGCGAGGCGCTCGCCAGGCAACGGCCGGATCTGCAGCTGCCCGCGCACGTTTGGCGCACGCCCTGGGTCGTTCACGCCACCGCCTGGGGCACCGGCCAGCAGGCGGTGCTCGACTACCTGGCTCGCTATCTGTTCCGGGTCGCCATCACCAACAACCGCATCGTCGCCGTCGACGACGAGGCGGTCACCATTCGCTACAAGAAACGCAAGGCCAATCGGCTGCGCACCTGCCGCATCGCGGGCGACGACTTCATCCGCCGGTTCCTCAGCCACGTGCTGCCCAAGGGCCTGCACAAGGTCCGCTACTTCGGCCTCTGGCACCCGTCCAGGCGCGCCCGCGCGCAGCAAGCGCGTCTGCTCCTGGCGGCCGAACGACGCGTCGAGCCGGCCCCGGTCCCGCAGCCCGCGTCGGAACCGCGGCCCGGAACACCGGCAATCGGCCCGGCAATCGGCAGCGAGACCGGCCATCGCCGCTGTCCCTGTTGCCGACAGGGCCGCCTGGTCCACCTCCGCCGCCTCGAACCCTGCAACCCGCGCGGTCCATGATGACCCGACCACGACCACCAAGCACCCCGATCGCACCATCCAGCGCAACGGCCATCAGCCGGTGCTCGCTACCCTGTTGCCGGGCAAACCCGACGCTGCGCTCCAAACCCTCGCCGCGGTCGCACAACCCGGTCCAGACAGGCGCGAGATGGGCCGAGCCGATCGCCATCCGCGTCACCATGCACGCCGCCACCCAGCGTCAGGTGCCTCGCTCAACGGCTCGACCATCGTCGCTCGGCGTGAAAAATCCATAGAGCCTCGGACCACCTCATCGCCAACTCGCGTCCAGTCCAACCGAGCCTCCACGTCGGCTACGCGACGCGAAAACTCTTACTTCGTTCGTTCGTCGTGTCCCGGGTTCGTTCCCGGGTTCGTTCGCCCGAAATGTCGCGCTCGATGCGACATAAGGATCGCTTATGTCGCGCTCGATGCGACAATTCCCAGGTTCCTGTCGCGCTATACGCGACATGTCTCGGGTTTTGTCGCGCTATACGCGACAAATTTGCGGGTGTGTCGCACCAAGCGCGACGTTTTACGGCGTGTTGGCCGATTGGTATAAGTATTCGTTATGGCTGGGCGAAGCGGTAGCCGGTGGAAAGGACGGCGAGCTGGCGTGGGGGCCGATCGCGGTCACGCTGCACGCCTGGGTGATGGCAAGGGGCAGGCCCGGTTCACGGCCACTTCCTGGCGCGCCGGCGACGTCCTGGCTGGTCTCGGCGAAGCGTTGACGGGGAGGCAGCGCCTCCCCGTCGGCCCCTCCGGTATTTAGTCGTGGTTGGAGGGGGTAGGCTGTTCGTCGTAGTGGGGATGTGGCTACTCGGCGAGAATCTTGTTGACCTCACCTGCGACGGCTTCGCCCAGTGTCTTGTTCGCGGCAGCGGTGAAGTGGATGCCGTCGATGCCGTCGGTCTCGATCACCGTGCCGGCGTCGAAGAAATGCTCGCCGGCGACGGCGGCGATGCCCGCATAGACCTCGGGCAGGGCCAGGCTCTTCTCCCGTGACCCTTCGAAGATCGCCGCCGCCTCCTCGCCGATCGTCTCGCCGAGCGGCGGCGGGCTGATCAGCAGCACCTGGGGCGTCTCGTACTCGGTCCAGTTCCAGCCCGGCAACTCGTGGACGATATTGATGAGCTCGCCGGCACCGAGGCCGATCTCGAAGGGCGTTCGATCGAGATACGTCTTGGTGTCGTTGGTGCCGAGCATGATGATGACGAGATCTATCGGCTCGTGGCTGGCCAGCGCTGCGGGCAAGTAGTCCGCGCCGTTGAGCTTCGGATCGCTCGGATCGTCGATATTGGTGGTCCTGCCGCTCAGTCCTTCGACGATGAGCTGGTAGTCGTCACCAAGCGCGTTCGCCATGACGGTGGTCCAGCGGTCTTCGTCGGCATGGCGTTCAGTCGGCACGACCGGATCGGCGGGCGTCCAGCCCCACGTGAGGCTGTCGCCGAAGACGAGGATTCGCTGCGGCGACTGATCCTGGGCCATGGCTGGAGTGGTCAGCGCGGCGGCCAACGTTGCCGCGATAAGGACTCTCATGGTGTTTCCCTCCACTGACGGTTTCTTGGGTCTGCCGGATCGACAGAGCGCAGACCTTGGGAGGCTGGCGATCGCGGGTCAACCGTGGGATGGCCAGCGGCTTGAATTGATCAACGCCAATGGTTGTGACGGACCGGTGGCGCGTCCGCCATGAGCTGGGGACGGACGGGCAGCTCCGATATTTTTGGGAAGGGCGGTGTCCAGCCTTCCCTCGGGTCCAGCCAACGGCAATTCGTCGTCGAGATCAGGGGTGGGTTCGCCGCTTTTTGACCGGATCATGTGTCGGTCGGCGAATGGTTACCTCCTTGCTGGCAAGGACATGAGGGTGCGTTCATGTCCATGCAGATCGCGAAGATGATGTCGAAGGGGCGGATGACGGTTCCGGAGGCGGCTCGTTTGGCCGAGGGCGATCTTGTGATCGTCAAGGTCGAGGTGGAGCGGCTGGTCGTTCGCAAGCTGGTGGGCGGGCGTGGTCCGTTTCTGGTTGGGCTCGAGGTATCGCTGGATGAATGGAATTCGCCCGACGACGAGGCGGCCTGGCGGGAGCTTTGGGCTAGCTCTTGCCGTTCGCCGTCAAGCCGGTTTCGCTGCAAGCAGTTCACGCTGCATCCAGCGCTGGTGCTCGGTCAGCGGGGCCTCCGCCTCAACCGCCGCCAACGCAAAGTCCCGGAGGAGCGCGAGGAGGCCAGCCTCCTCGCATCACTTTGCCTCTTGCCTAGATCAGCCAGCCGTTCGTGGCTTTTCTGGTCCTGCCAGAGACGGCTCGGCGGTTGACGGCGAGCCGGCCGATTTCGCGGCGTTGGCTCAAGCCTCACGTGTTTCGGTGGTGGTCCAGCCCCAGGGGATGCGGGCCCAGAGCTTTTCGTGGGCGACGAAGGCGACGAGGCCGATGAGCGTCGTGGAGAGGGCGAGCATGCCGCTCTGGCTGACGGAGCCGGTGAAGGCGTAGCCGAGCGTGGTCATGACGACGAGGCCCGAGGCCTGCCAGCAGACGGCCTTGGCGATGATGCGTGTGTTCGTTTCCATGGGACGGCTCCTTTGCCGCCGATCAAATAGCAATGGCACTCTCTGTTTGGTATTTCGTATTTACGCTACATAACTGATCGTATGTTCGGAAAAATGGACAGCTGGATTAGAAAATGGACAAGAGAGCGCGGGCCGATCTGTTTCGTGAGCGACTGGGTGCGGCGATGCAGCTGGGGTCGGTCAATCGGAGCGCGCTCGCCCGGATGACCGGGGTCAGTCGATCGACGATCTCGCAATTGCTGGATGCGGGCGCCAGCCGGCTGCCGAATGCGCAGCTCGCGGCCGACTGCTCCACGGCCTTGGGCGTCAGCGCTGACTGGCTCCTGGGCCTGACCGAGCGGCCGGAGCGGCCGGGCGAACTGATCGCCGCGGCGGTGGAGGTGGCGCAGGCGGCGCGGACGATTTCCGACGATCAGCTGCTGCAGTGGCATCGCGAAGCGACCGGCTACAAGGTTCGGCACGTGCCGGCGAGCATGCCCGACGTGCTGAAGACCAAGGCAGTGCTGCAGTGGGAGTACGCTGCGTCCCTCGGCAAGACGCCGGAGCAGGCGATCGGTGCGATGGAGGACCGGATCGACTGGGTGCGGTCGAGCGAGTCCGACTACGAGGTCGCGGTGCCGATCCACGAGGTCGCGGCGCTGGCGCATGGCGAGGGCTACTATCGAGGCCTGGGGCTGGAGGATCGCCGCGAGCAGCTGGATTTGCTGGCGGGGCAGTGCCGCGATTTCTTTCCGTCGCTCAGGGTCTTCCTGTTCGACGCGCGGCGCGTCTTCAGCGCGCCGCTGACGGTGTTCGGGCCGCTGATCGGCGTCATCTATGTGGGCAAGTTCTATCTGGCGTTCCGCGAGCGGTCGCGCGTTCGCTCGCTGAGCGAGCATTTCGACTGGCTGGTGCGGGAGGCCGAGATCGATGCCAGGGAGACGGCGGCTTATGTCGAGAAGCTGCGCAACGCGATCGGCTGAGCGGTGTCCGGCTACTCTCGCGCGTCGAGAAAGGCCGCGATGTCGCGGCGCAGCTGCTCATCGGGGTAGCGGTTGCGCTTGCGCGTCCGGGCGCGATCCTGGCCGGTCGCCTCCGCCAGGAATGTGCTCGGATCCGCGAGGAAGACGGTGATGGTCTCGGGGTCCCAGACGACGCCCGCTTCGCCGGCGGCGACCACGTCGGGCGAGTAGCGGAAGCCGTCGGCCGTGCCGGCCTTGCGCCCGATGACGCCCTGCAAGGTGGGCCCCACGCGATGCCGGCCGTCGAGCGTGTGGCAGGACGCGCAGGCGCGAAAGGCCCGCTCGCCGGCGGCCGGATCACCGGTGGCCGGTATATCGGCGGCCTGGGTGGGGGCGACCGGCAGCGACGCGCAGCCGATGCCGATGGCAGCGAGAATGACGCGGTTCATGGCTAATCCATTGGTCAACCGGGCCTCGGATCGGGACGGGGTGGCGCGCTGGCGTTGGCCGCGAAGTGGCGTGCCGACCTGCGGGTCACTTGGCGATGGCCCGGTCATTTGGCGATGGTGATGGGGACGCTGACGTTCTCGACCTCGCCCACCGCCGTCTGGGAGAGGATGCTGAGGATCGTGAACGAGAAGCGGTCCCAAGGCGTATCGTTCAGCGAGAAGTAGCGGTCTCGATAGCGAACGACTGGAACGTCGCCGGGCGGCGGCTCACGGGTCACATTGATCCGCATCGTCGGCACCGGCTCCGGATCGCCCGGCGCATCGGATGCCGGGCGCGGCGCGTCGGCCGCGGCTGCCACGGGGTGCTCGGGCGCCGCCTCGATGCCACGGCTGAGGAAGCCCAGGATCAGATAGAGGCTGCGCAGCTTGATGGCACCGCGCAAGGGCTGGTCGCCACCTGGTCCGTCGGGCCTGATGTCGAGGAAGACGAAGCCGCTCGGATTCTGCTTGATCTGCTCATTCAGCTCGAAACGCTCGTCGTCGGTCAGCGTCATCGGATCGTAGTTGGCGACCAGCACCCGGCCGCTGACCAGCCCGGTCAGCTCGTAGGTGCCATCCGGCGCCCTTTGCCAGCGCAGGCCCTGGTCGAAGCCGCTGATGATGTCATCGGCGCTCGGTGCCGCGGTCAGCCCGGAAATCAGCGTGTCGTTGAAGACCAGGGAGCGAACGAAGAGCTGCCGGTCTTGATTGAGCGCCTGCAGCCGGGCCGCGATCTGCCGGAACTCCGCGTATTCCTGCGGCCGGATCGGATCGTTCTCGATGAACCGGCGGAAGGTCCCGTCTTCGCCCTGCACCTCGATCCCCGACGCCATCAGCCGCATCACCTGGCTGATGTGGCCAGCCTGGAAGACCAGGAATTCGAACACGGTGTCGGTGAAGGGTGTCAAGACACGCTTGGTGTAGGCGTCTCCGGCGACCGGGAAGATGCTGAAGGTCGGGTTCTCCGAGACGCTCCCGCCGAGATTGAAGTTGAGGATGTTCGAGCCGTCGATCTCGCCGCCGACGCCGAGTGTCGCCGTCCAGTCGAAGGTCGCGGCGATGCTCGACGTCGAGGTGAAGTGCACGGGCTCACCGCCGGCTATCCTGGCGATGTTGATCAGCAGGAGCTGCTCGTCCAGCGACTTGGTGATCTGGTCGTAGCCGAGCACCTGGCCTTCCAGCACCGGCGGACCGGCGCAGGCTGAGGCCATCGCGGCAAGAGCGACCGCCGCCAGGGCATTGCCGCAACGACGCAGCCGCGCCGCTATTCCGCTGGATGTCATGTGATGCGTCAAGGGCGCCTCTCGCAGCCGGTTGCCGTGCTCAGGGGATGGCGACGCCGCGCGCCGAGCGCTGACGACCAGGTTTCTGCAGGCGTGTTCATCGGCACAGTCATGCGGCGCAAAGGTGCCATGATCAAGTGCCGGGCGGTCGCGTCGTCGGTAGTTTGTCGTAGCCGCCAACGCCGTGTGGGGACGGCGGGGTTGAGGGCAATGGGCACGGTATTCGCCAAGGTCGATGACGAGATGACGGGGAGGCAGGGCCTCCCCGTCGGCCCCTCCGGTTCTTGGTGGTGGTTGGAGGGTCGAGGCTTTGCGTCGTCGCGATGATGTGCGGCCGGGCGAGAGGTTGAAATGGGAGCTGTAGAATGGGGGGTGCCCTGTTGCCGGGCGCGGTTGACGAGGGATATGTCCCGCATGCCGGCAGCGGCAAAACCAGCGACGCTTCAAAATCCCGGAGGAGCGCGAGGAGGCCAGCCTCCTCGTTTCTTTCTTCTCTTCCCGCCTAGAGCAACCGCCCTTTCTTGGTCTTGAGCTGCATCGCCTCTCCCTTGCGGCCGGAGATGGTTCGGCGGTTGACGCCGAGCCAGCCGATTTCGCCGAAGAGGCGGCCGTGCTCGATTTTGGGGCAGCGGTTCTGGACGACCTGGAGGCCGGCGGCTTCGGCTTTGGCGGCGGCCTCGTCGTGGCGGACGCCGAGCTGCAGCCAGAGGGTCTTGGCACCGATGCGGATGGCGGCGTCGGCGATGGGGGGGACGTCGGCGGATTTGCGGAAGACGTCGACCATGTCGGGGGTTTCGGGGAGGTCGTCGAGGCTGGCGTAGACGGTGCGGCCGAGGATGGTCTCGCCGGCGCTGCGTGGATTGACCGGGTCGATGACGTAGCCTTTGTTCTGCAGATAGAGCATGGCGAAGTAGGAGGGGCGCATGTCGTTGGGCGATGCGCCGACCATGGCGATGCGCTTCGTGGTCTCGAGGATGCGGCGGATATAGGCGTCGTCGTAGGTGAGGGGCTGTTGGGTCATGCTTGTTCCGCGGCGGTTCCGGGCTTGCGGCCGGGGCCGGCGAGCCAGCGGACGCTGGTGTAGAAGAGGGGGGTGAAGATCAGGCCTGCGACGGTGACGCCGAGCATGCCGAAAAAGACGGCGGTGCCCAAGGCCTGGCGAAGCTCGGCGCCGGGACCCTCGGCCAGGAGCAGGGGCACGACGCCGAGGATGAAGGCGAGCGAGGTCATGAGGATGGGCCGGAGCCGGGTTCGGGCGGCCTCGATGGCGGCGTCGATGGGCGTCATGCCTTGCTCGTCCTCGGCCTGCTTGGCGAACTCGACGATGAGGATGGCGTTCTTGGCGGCGAGCGCGATCAGCACGATGAAGCCGGTCTGCACCATGACGTTGTTGTCCATGCCGCGGAGGTTGATGCCGAGGAGGGCTGCGAGCAGGCACATCGGCACGATGAGGATGACGGCCAAGGGCAGGAGCCAGCTTTCGTAGAGGGCGGCGAGCACCAGGAAGACGAAGAGGACGGAGAGCGTGAAGGCGATGATGGTGGTGTTGCCGGCGAGCTTCTCCTGCAGGGCCAGCTCGGTCCATTCGATGCCGAAGCCGTCGGGGAGGACCTCTGCCGCGACCTGCTCGACCTTGGCAATGGCCTGGCCGGTGCTGGTGCCGGGGGTGGTCGCACCCTGCACCTCGGCGGCGGTGAAGAGGTTGTAGCGGGGCACGCGGTAGGGGCCGGTTCGTTCCTCGAAGCTGGCGACGGAGGCCAAGGGCACCATGGCGCCGTTGGTCGAGCGGGTGGCGTAGCGGCTG
Organism: uncultured Alphaproteobacteria bacterium; assembly: GCA_963700945.1. Classification (GTDB taxonomy): domain Bacteria; phylum Pseudomonadota; class Alphaproteobacteria; order Geminicoccales; family Geminicoccaceae; genus SLRI01. Next base: position 149,335 of record CAVOZQ010000019.1, on the reverse strand, counting down.
ACGTCGGCGAGGTCGTTGCGGAAGCGGCCGTCGGCCTGGGCGGTGACCTGGTAGGTCCGGCCGATGAAGTTGAAGTCGTTGACGAAGGCCGAGCCCAGATAGACCTCCAGGGTCTCGGTGACGCGCTCGGCCGGGACTCCCAGCTGCTCGGCGCGGACCCGGTCGATGTCGGCGAAGATGCGCGGTGTGCGGGTGTTGTAGAGGGTGAAGACGCGGGCAAGGCCGTCCGTCTGGTTGAGCGCGCCGATGAGCTGGCCAGCTGCCGCCTCGAGTGCTTCGACGCCTTGCGCTTCCCGGTCCTGGACGTAGAGCTTCCAGCCGCCGCCGGTGCCGACGCCGCGAACGGGCGGCGGGGCGAGGACGAAGATGTTGGCTTCCTGGATGGCGGCGAGCCGGGCCTGGGAGGCCTGGAGGACGGCGAGTGCCGCTGACTCCGGGGTCGTGCGCTCATCGAAGGGGTCGAGGATGGTGAAGATGGCGCCGGCATTGGGCGCGTTGGTGAAGGTGGCGCCATCGAGGCCGGCGAAGCCCACGGTATGGGCCACATGCGGCAGCTCGAGCAGCGCGCCCATCGCTTCCTGGATGACGGCGTCGGTGCGGGCGAGCGAGGCGCCGGGCGGCAACTGGACGACGGTGATCAGGTAGCCCTGGTCCTGCTCCGGGACGAAGCCCGTGGCTGTGTTGACGAAGCGCTCGGCGGTGGCGGCGAGCAGCCCGGCATAGACGACGAGGCCGACCACCGCGATCCGCACGAGGCGTGCGGTGAGCGCGCCGTAGCCCTTGGTCAGCCCGGTCATCACGCGGTCGAAGCCATGGTTGAAGGCGCGGATCGGGGCGGTGATCGCCCAGCGCCGGCCGGTGCCTTCGGGGCGCAGCAGGAGGGCGCACAGCGCCGGGCTCAAGGTCAGCGAGACGACGGTCGAGATGATGGTCGAGGCGCTGATGGTGACCGCGAACTGGTAGAGGAACTGGCCGGAGATGCCAGTGATGAAGGCGGCGGGGACGAAGACGGCGACCAGGACCAGGCTGGTGGCGACGAGCGCCCGGCCGACCTCGTCCATGGTTCGCCTTGCCGCGTCGCGGGGCTCCGCACCTTCCTTGATCAGCCGGGCGCTGTTCTCGACCACGATGATGGCGTCGTCGACAACGATGCCGATGGCGAGCACCAGGCCGAAGAGCGAGAGGTTGTTCAAGGTGAGCCCGATCGCCGCCATGACGGCGAAGGTGCCGATCAGCGAGACCGGGATGGCGACGAGCGGCACGAGGGCGGCCCGCCAGCTCTGCAGGAAGACGAGGACGACGATGGCGACCAGCACGAGGGCCTCGATCAGCGTGCGGTAGACGGCGTTGATCGAGTCCTGGATGTAGGCCGTGGGGTTGTAGACGATCTCGTAGGCGACGCCGGGCGGGAACGCGGCCGCGAGGTCGTCCATCACCCGGATGACCTCGGCCGCGGTGTCGAGCGCGTTCGAGCCCGGCCGTTGCGAGATCAGGATGGGGAGTGCCGGATCCTGGTCGAGATAGCCGATGGTGTCCTGGCTCTCGGCGCCCAGCTCGACCCGGGCGACGTCGCCGATCCGGGTGACCCTGCCGTCGGCGCCGCGCTTGACGACGATGTCCTCGAAATCGTCCGGATCGATCAGCCGGCCCTGGGTCTCGACAGCGACCTGGAAGGCGCCCGGCTCCGGCACCGGCGGCTCGCCGAGCGTGCCGGCCGCCACCTGGACGTTGTTGACCCTGACCGCGTCCACGATCTCGCCGGGGGTCAGCTCGAGCGCACGGGCGCGGTCGGGATCGATCCAGACACGCATCGAATAGGCGCGCTCGGCGGCAAGCGTGGCGCTGCCGACGCCGTCGATCCGGGCGAGACGGTCGACCACCTGCGTTTTGGCGTAGTTGGAGATGAAGAGCGGGTCGCGGCTGCCGTCCGGCGAGACGATATGAACCACCATCATCAGGTCGGGCGCCGATTTGCGCACGTCGATGCCGAGCCGGCGAACGGTTTCCGGCAGCCGCGGCTCGGCGATGGAGACGCGGTTTTGGACCAGCACCTGGGCGAGGTCGAGATCGGTGCCCAGCGCGAAGGTGATCGACAGCGACAGCCGGCCGTCGGCGGTCGATTCCGACTGCAGATACAGCATGCCCTCGATGCCGTTGATCTGCTGCTCGAGCGGGGTGGCCACCGTTTCGGCCACGACCTCGGCGGAGGCGCCGGGATAGCTCGCGCTCACCTGGATGGTCGGCGGGGCGATGGTCGGGTACTGCTCGACCGGCAGGGTGAAGTAGGCGACCGCGCCGATAATGGTCAGCAGCAGCGAGATGACCGTGGCGAAGATCGGCCGATCGACGAAGGTATGCGTCCAGCGCATCTAGAGCCTGTCCAAGACGTTCGCGAGGTGTTTCATCGGCTTGCGATCGTCCGCCGGCGCGAAGCCGAGCGCAGACCGATGCCGGGGCATCGGCCGAGCTCGGCGACAAAGCCGGCGCCGGTCGCAAGTCGACCGAAGGTGAGTTTGGCAGCGGCACCTGCTTCGTCCTCGAACGGCCGACGATGCGCTGCATCGACGGCCGTTCGACTCCTCGCATTCGCTCACTGCCAAACTCATGAAACACCTCGCGAACGTCTTGGACAGGCTCTTTGCCCTAACCCTGCTCGTCGGCGGGCTCGATGGTGCCGGGAACGGGGGTGACGGTGGCGCCGGGACGGACGCGGGTGAGGCCGTTGATGACGATGCGCTCGTCGGGCTCGAGGCCCGAGCGGACGACGCGCAGGCCGAACTCGCGCGGGCCTGGGCGGATCTCGCGCTGCTCGACCGTGTCGTCGTCACCGACCACCATGACGAGGCGCGAGGCCTGCTGGGCGCTGATCGCGGCATCCGGAATGAGCATCGCCGAATAGAGCGGCGAGCCCGGGATGCGGACGCGGGCGAAGAGCCCGGGCGTGAACAGCCCGTCGGGATTGGCGAAGACGGCGCGGGCACGGATGGTGGCGCTCTCGGCCAAGAGCTCGTTGTCGACGAAGTCGAGATGGCCCTCGTGCGGCCAGCCGTCCTCGTCGATCAGGCGCAGCTGCGCCGGGGTCTTGCCCTCGCGGTTCTGCAGCATGAGCCCCTGGTCGGCGGCGCGCTGGTAGGCCAGGAACTCCGCCTCGCTGAGATCGAAGACGAAGTGGATCGGGTCGATCGAGACGATGGTCGAGAGCAGGTTGGGCTCGCCGCCATCGGTCGTGACGAGGCTGCCGACGTCGACTCGGCTGTCCGAGATGCGGCCGGCGACCGGGGCCTCGATCTCGGTGTAGGCGAGGTCGATCTCCGCCTGCTTGACGTCGGCCTGGCTGACGGCGAGCGCCGCCTCCGCCTGCTGGCGCAGGGCGACGCGCTGGTCGTAGGTGGCACGCGGGATGTTGTTGTTGGCGACCAGCTCTTCGGCGCGCAGTTCCTCGACCCGGGCGAGCTGCAGCTGCGCCTCGGCGTCGGCGACATTGGCCTTTGCCCGCGCCAATGCCGCCTCGAAGGGCGCGCTGTCGAGCGTGAACAGTCGGTCGCCAGCCTCGACGAGGGCGCCATCGTCGAAATGGATGGACTCGATGAATCCCGTCACCCGCGGCCGGATCTCCACCCGCTGGACCGCGGCGAAGCGGCCGGTGAACTCGTCCCATTCGACGAGCTCGCGCATCAGCGGCGTCGAGACGGTCACCTCGGGTGGCTGGCCGCCACCGGCGGCCTGCTCGTCCGACCCGCTGCCGTCGCAGGCCTGAAGCAGCAGCAGGCTGGCGAGCAGCCCGGCGAGACGTCGCAAGCTCAAGCAGGCACCGCGAGCAGCGCGCGGCCGGCACGGCGGAGCACGGCCTCGGTGGTCGAGCCCCTGAGGGCGTCGAGAAAGCCGTGGCGGCCCTCCGTCGTCATGACGATAAGGTCGGCATCGACCGCGTCGGCGGTCTCGACGATCATGTCGACCACGGAACCCAGGCGGTCGATCCGTTCGGCACGGTCGCCGAGCCAGGCCGGCAGGGTGAGCGTCGGCATCGTCTCGGCGCCGCCGACGTGCAGAATGTGCAGCCTCGCCTGATCGGCGCCGAGCAGCTCGATCAGGCCGGCTGCGGCCTTGAGCGCCGATTCCGGCGACGGCTTGTTGTCGACGGGAACGAGAATGTTCTGCAGGTGCAGGGCACCCGTCTTGGCGTCGACGAAGCCGCGGCTCTGATGCGGCAGAAAGAGGCTGTCGACGCCGCTCTGCCGGGCCACGTTCTCGGCGATCGAGCCTTCGAAGAACCGCGGCAGGCCGTCGCGGGCCGCCGTGCCGAGCACGACGAGATCGGCTTCGTGCCGCTCGATGAACTTGACCACACCGGCAATGGTGGCGCTGCCGCCGAGATCGGCCTTGCTTATCCGCACGCCCAGCGCCTTCTCGACGCTTTCTGGCTCAGCGCCGAGATCGAGCAGGCCCCAGGCGGCCAACGTATCGCGGACGCCGGGGAAGGCCTCCCGCCGCGCCGCGTCCTCGAGCTCGCTGCCGGCGCTGTGGACGACGGCGAAGCGGCCCTTGCTCGCGACCGCCAGCTTGAGCCCGTGCGCGAAGGCGCTGGTGCCGGTCTTGGCGTAGTCGGTGGGGTGAACGATGCTCTTGTAGACGTGCATGGTGCGACTCTCAGGATGGCCAGTTTGGCCGGCGCTTGTCGACGAAGGCTTCGAGACCCTCGGCAAAGGCGTCGCCGACGGCATTCTCGACGATGACGTCGGTCGTATAGCTATAGGCGTCGGCATCGGCCATGCCGCGCTGGCGGTAGAAGGCCCGCTTGCCCATGGCGAGCACGTCCTTGGGCTTGTCGAGCAGTCGGCCGCACAGCGCCTGGGTCGCCTGGGCCAGATCTTCCTTGGCGACGACGTGGTTGACGAGGCCCAGGCGGTGCGCCTCGGCGGCGTCGATGAAGTCGCCCGTCAGCAGCATCTCCATGGCCGGCTTCTGCGGCACGTTGCGCGACAAGGCCACCATCGGCGTCGAGCAGAACAGGCCGAACTTGATGCCGGACGTGGCGAAGCGGCTTGCCGCGGTGCAGATCGCCAGATCGCAGGCGGCGACGAGCTGGCAGCCGGCCGCCGTGGCGATGCCGTCGACCTCGGCGATCACCGGCTGCGGCAGCGCCTGCAGCTTCAGCATCATCGCCGAGCAGTGGCTGAAGAGCGCGGCGATCGGCTCGGCCGTCCGGTCCTGGCCGATCTCCTTGAGGTCGTGGCCGGCGCAGAAGGCCTTGCCGTTGCCGGCGATGACGACGACGCGCGCCGTGGCGCTTTGGGCGATGCCGTCGAGCGCCGTGTGCAGGGCGTCGAGCAGGGCCCGATCGAGGCTGTTGAAGGCCTTGGGCCGGTTGAGCGTCAATCGGACGACGCCGTCTGCCTCGGCTTGCAGGAGTATAGCCTCATCACTCATCGTCGCCTCCTTTACCTCAGGCCGCCTTGGCTAGGCGGGTCTCGACGAGCTTCGCCCAGTAGCTCACGCCGAGCGGCAGCGCTTCGTCGTTGAAATCGTAGTAGGCGCTGTGCAGCAGCGCCGCCTTCTCGTCATTGCCGCTGCCCATCCAGATGTAGCTGCCCGGCACGGCTTCGAGCATGTAGGCGAAATCCTCCGCTCCCATGACCGGTGACGGGTCGCGGTCGACCTTGTCGGCGCCGACGACGAGTGCTGCGACCTCGGCACCGATCGCCGATTCGCGCGGATGGTTGACGGTCGGCGGGTAGCCACGGCGGTACGTGAAGTCGGCCTCGAGGCCGAAGCTTCGCGCGATACCGGTCGCGACCTCGCGCATGCGCTGCTCGATGCGGTCGCGGGTCTCGGGCTTGAAGGTACGCACCGTGCCGACCATCACCGCTTCCTCCGGCACGACGTTGAAGGCGTGGCCGGTATGGATCTGGGTGACCGAGACGACGGCGTTGTCCAAAGGATCGGTCTCACGGCTGACGATGGTCTGCAGGCCCATGACGATCTGTGCGGTGACCGTCACCGGGTCGAGCCCGGCATGCGGCATGGCGGCGTGGCAGCCGCGGCCCTTGATGGTGATCTTGAACTCGTCCGAGGCGGCCATCGCCGGGCCGTCGCGCATCGCGAAGGTGCCGACCGGCATGGTCGGCCAGTTGTGCAAGCCATAGATGTCGGCGACCGGGAAGCGCTTGAACAGGCCATCGTCCATCATCGCCTTGGCCCCGGCCCGGCCCTCCTCGGCCGGCTGGAAGACGAGATAGACGGTGCCGTCGAAATTGCGGGTCTCGGCGAGATACTTGGCCGCCCCCAACAGCATCGCAGTGTGCCCGTCATGGCCGCAGGCGTGCATCTTGCCGGGTCTGGTCGAGGCATGGGCCACGCCGGACGTCTCGGTGATCGGCAGCGCGTCCATGTCGGCGCGCAGGCCGATGCTCCGCTCGCCGGTGCCGGACCTGATCACCGCGACGACGCCGGTCTTGCCGATGCCCTCGTGCACCTCGTCGACGCCGAAGGAGCGCAGCTGACTGGCGACGAACGCGGCCGTCTCGACCTCCTCGTAGCCGAGCTCCGGGTTCATGTGCAAATGCCGGCGCCAGGCGGTCATCTCGTCCTTGTAGTCGGCGATGCGGTTGATGATCGGCATATGTGGTCCCGGTTGCGCGCGTTGCGGCGACTTCCTATGAGGTGTCTGGAATGTGCGGCGGCGCGAGGCGTCTGGCAAGGCGCGCCGCGAGATGTGCTCCACGCAACGGCACGCATGGCAATGAGGAGGTGGGTTATGGTCAGGTCGGTTTGGCGCACTACGGCACTGGGCGCGATGGGTGGTTTCTTGCTCGCGGGCACGGCCATGGCCGAGGGGGCCAAGGTCGGCGCCTTGATCCCGCTGACGGGCGGCCTGCAATCCTACGGCGAGGCATCGCTGAACGGCATGCGCCTGGCGATCGCCGAGGTCAACGCCGCCGGCGGCGTGCTCGACGGCGAGGTCGAGCTGATCGTCGGCGACACCCAGACCAAGGCGCAGACGGCGATCGACTCGGCGAAGAAGCTGGTCTCCGTGGACGGGGTCAGCGGCATCCTGGGCGCGCTGGCGTCGGGCAACACCATCCCGGTGGCGACCAGCGTCGCCGCGGTCGACGGCGTGCCGCAGATTTCCAACGCCTCGACGGCGCCGGCGATCACCACGCTCGACGACGGCGATTTCCTGTTCCGCACCGTGCCATCCGATGCGTATCAGGGCGTCGTGCTGGGCAATCTGGTCGACGCGGCCGGCATCGGCAGCGTTGCCGTACTCTATATCAACAACGACTACGGTGTGGGTCTCGCCGAGAGCTTTGCCGCGAATTACGGCGGCACGATCACCTCGTCAGCGGCGTTCGAGCCGAACAAGGCCTCCTATCGCGGCGAGCTGCAGGCGGCGGCGGAGGGCGATCCCGAGGCGCTCTTGCTGATCGCCTACCCGGACGATGGCGGCCTCCTGATCATCCGCCAGTCGCTGGAGGAAGGCTTCTTCGACCGCTTCGTCTTCACCGATGGCTTGAAGACGACGCAGCTGGTCGAGGATATCGGTGCCCAGTACATGAACGGCATGTTCGGCACCTCGGCGACCAGCCCGGAGGGCGAGGGCAGCCAGCTCTTCGCCCAGGCCTACGAGGCGGAATACGGCGAGCTGCCGCCTCTGCCCTACATCGACAGCGCCTATGACGCTGCGATGATCATGGCGCTGGCGATCGAGCAGGCCGGCAGCACCGACGGCCCGGCGATCCGCGATGCGATCCGCGCGGTCGCCAACGCGCCGGGCGAGGTGGTCCTGCCGGGCGAGTTCGCCAAGGCGAAGGAGCTGATCGCCGCTGGCACCGACATCAACTACGAGGGCGCCGCCGGCAGCCATGAATTCGACGAGAACGGCGACGTCTCGGGCGTCTTCGAGCATTGGGCCGTCACCGACGGTGCCATCACCAGGGTCGAATTGATCCAGTGACCTCGCTCGCGGCCACTACCCGCATCCTCGTGACGGGTGGTGGCCGTGGCCTCGGCCGGGCGATCGCCCTGGCCCTCGCCGCACCCGGCAGGCGCATCGCGATCCTCGGCCGCAATCGTGACGGGCTCGACCAGACGGCGCAGGCGCTGCTGGCCTCTGGCGCCGAGCCGATGCCGATCCTGGGTGATCTCACGAGCGGCGATGATCGAGCGGCGGCAGTGCGGGGTATCGATGCTGCCTGGGGCGGCCTCGACATCCTCGTCAACAATGCCGGTGCCGGCGCCTACAAGCCGTTTCTCGCCCACGCTTCGGCCGAGATCGAGGCGATCATCGCGGTCAACCTCACCGGCCTCATCCAGCTGACCCATGCGCTCCTGCCGTCGATCGAGCGCGGCGAGGGTGGGCACATCGTCAATATCGCTTCGGATGTCGGCCGCCGGCCGATCGCCAACATGGCGCCCTATGTCGCCGCCAAGCACGGCGTTGTGGGCTTCAGCCACGCGCTCCGCCTGGAGCTGCGGCCGAGCGGCATCAAGGTGGGTGTGATCCTGCCGGGCCTCATCGACACCGGCTTCAACGACAGCGTCGAGGGCTCGAAGCCCGGTGTCTTGCGGCCGGCGGATGTGGCCGCTGCCGTGGTCGCCATGCTGAGCCAGCCGGCGGGCGCGCAGATCGACGAGCTGACGGTGCACCCGATGAGCCAGGACGCCTGAGCTCGGCGATCAGGCGCGGATGATGTCGGTCCGGGCGAAGTCGTCGCCCTTGGCCAATAAGGGGATGTTGCGCGAGCGGGCGCAGGCGTAGGCGAAGCAGTCGGCCATGTTGAGCGCCGCTGGATGCCGGCCCTTGCCGTAGCGGGCGAAGGCGTCGATCGCGGCCTCGCCGATCGCCGCATCGATGGGGATGGTCTGGGCCGCGATATCCTCAAGGAAGCCCGAAACGCTGCGCTCGGCGACCTCGATTGGCGATCGGCGGATGCGGGCGAGCGCGATGACGGCTTCCCAGATCACCACCGGCGACACTCGAACGCCTTCAGCGCCTTCGATCTTTGCCGCGAATGCCGGGCCGTCGTCCTCGGGCGCCAGCATGGCGACGATGGCGGACGCATCGACGAAGATCATTCATCGCCGGAAAGCTCATCGAAAAAGGCCTTGTCCGCCTTCAGACCGGTCAGCGGATAGCTCCGATACTCTTTCGTGATCTCGTCGATCCGCTCGGCCAAAGGCCGGCGGCGGCGCTTCAGCTCGTTCTCGACCGCCTCGCGCACGGCGGCGGTGAGGCTGACGCCGCGTTCGGCGGCGAGCTTGCGCACCGCGGCGTCGGTGGCCGGGTCCTTGATGTGGAACGCCATAGGCGGGGCTCCGTCGGTCTGCATTGCTCTGCCGCCGAGTATAGACGGGCGTGTCTCGGGGCTGCAAGCCCGTCAGTCGTCGCGCCATATCGGGGCCGCGGCGGGCGTTCGGGCAGTAGGCCTCAGGCCGCGGCCACCGCCACCCTTGTGCCGTCGAGATAGAGGCTTACAGCGACGCTGTCCCAGGTGACCGTGATGGCCACTGCCGGCGGATCATGGGTGATGGGCGCGCTGGTCAAGGTCCAGGCGCGGCCCTGCGGACCGTCGACGAAGACCTCGAGGCAGTGCGCTTCGGTCAGCACCACCTCGAGGTAGACGCCCTCGGTGGCGATCGGTGGAAAGCGGCAGGGCTGGCCGTGGCTCTGCCAGTAGCCGTCCGGCACGCGCAGGCGGCAGCTCGCCGTGCCTTCACGCCGGATGTCAGTCGTCACGCCAGATCGGCCGGGGTGGCCGCTCGGGCAGGAGGCCCTCGGGGCGGTAGATCAGGATCACCTGGAGCAGTACGCCAATCAGCAGCACGCGGACGGCGCTTGCCTGGGTGACGTACTCGGCCGGCAGCTGGCTGGTCAGCATCTGGGTGCCCGACCAGACGCCCCAGATGACGACGGCACCCAGGATGGCGCCGCGGTTGTTGCCGCTGCCGCCGGCGATCAGCATGACCCAGACGATGAAGGTGGCGAAGACGGGATCGAACGCCTCGGGGCTGATGAAGCCGACGAAATGGGCGTAGACGGCGCCCGACAGCCCCATCAGCGCGCAGCCCATGACGAAGGCCTGCAGGCGGAAGACGAGGCTGTTCTTGCCCATTGCCCGGGCGGCGGTCTCGTTGTCGCGAATGGCGCGCTGCACCCGGCCCCAGGGTGAGCGGTAGATCCGCTCGAGCCCCCAGTAGGCGATGCCGATCAGGGCGACGACCAGGAGCAGCAGCACGAGCGCGTTGGCGCCCGGCACGATGCCGTCGAGCGGGCGGGGGATGCCGGCGATGCCGCGCACGCCGCCGGTCAGCCACTCCTCGTTCTTGAGCACGAGGCGGACGATCTCGGCGATGCCGATCGACGCGATGGCGAGGTAGTCGGAGCGCAGATTGAGCGTGATGAGGCCGATCATGAGGCCGAGCAGGCCGGCGATGGCCATGGCGGCGATGAAGCCCAGGGGCCAGGGCAGGCCGAAGCCGCCCAGATGGCCGGTCGAGTCCGGGGTCGTGAGGATGGCGCTGGTGTAGGCGCCGATGGCGAAGAAGGCGGCGACCCCGACATTGAGCATGCCGGCGAAGCCCCACTGCACGTTCAGCCCCTGCACCAGGAGCGCATAGATGCCGGCGAAGGTGAGGAAGAAGACGAAATAGCTGAGCAGGCCGGCACCGGTCATCTCAGGTGCTCCTGCCGGCGAACAGCCCGGTCGGGCGGAAGAGCAGGAGAACGACCAGAATCGCGAACGGCACGACCGGGCTGTACTCGGTGGGCAGCACCAGGGTCGAGAGCTCCATCATGATGCCGATGATGTAGCCGCCGGCGATGGCGCCCATGGGCTTGCCGATGCCGCCCAGGATGGCGGCGGCGAAGCAGGCGAGCAGGATGAACCAGCCCATCTCCGGCTGCAGGCGGGTGTCCATGGCGAGGAAGACGCCGGCCAGGGCCGCGAGCCCGCCGCCGATCACCCAGGTCCAGACGATCACCCGCTCGGTGTCGATGCCGGAGAGCCGGGCCAAGGTCGGGTTGTCGGCCATGGCGCGCATCGCCTTGCCGACCTTGGTGCGCTGCAGGAAGAGGTGGAGGGCGAGGACGATGGCCAGCGTGGCGGCGATGATGCCGAGCTGGTCCCACTTGTAGCGGATGCCGGCGAAGCGCTGCGCCATGACGATCTGGCTCGAGTACAGGTAGGTGCCGGTGCCCCAGACCAGCTGGATGGCCGAGCGCAGGATCAGCGCGGCGCCGAAGGACGAGATCAGGCTGATGATCGGTCGGCTCTTGCGGAAGCGGTGGAAGAGGACGCGGTCGATCAAGAGGGCGGCGAAGATGGTGGCTGGAATGGCGACCACGACGCCGAGGCCGAACGGCAAGGCGAGCTGGGTGTAGAGGAGAAAGCAGACATAGGCGCCCAAGGTCATCAGGTCGCCATGCGCGAAGTTGGCGAATCCCAGGATGCCGAAGGTGAGCGTCACGCCAACGGCTCCCAGCGCGATGATCGAGCCGAGGAGCGAGCCGTAGAGCAGGAGTTGCAGAATCTCGATCAACGAGCCCTCTATTCTGCGCCGTGAGGGCTCGCCTGACCGATCGGCGGGGAAGCCCGAAGCATGGGGCGGGGATAGTGCAAGCACGGGAGCTTGGGCAAGTGCCGCGACACCCAGGCCCGAGGTTCGGCTAAATCGAGAAACGCTGCCGCGGGCTCGGTGCGCGGGGGGCCGCCGCCGCGTGAAGTGAGGGGGACTGTGGGCCCAGGTCCTGCGTGCCGCCGGGCCGGGGCGCCGGCGGCATCAGAGACCAGTGTCAGCTCTTGCCGGCGGTCGCCGCCTCGGGCACCAGCGCCGGCTGCCGCCTCGTCTTCCAGAGCGACCAGACGATGCCGGTGGCCAGGATCGCGAAGGTGATGGCGAGCGACCATTCGGCGGGGAACTTCGACCAGCCGAAGAGATCGGCCACGAAGATCTTCGAGCCGATGAAGACCAGCAGCACGGCCAGGGCCTGCTTCAGGTAGGCGAAGCGATGCAGGGTTGCGGCGAGCGCGAAGTAGAGCGCGCGCAGTCCCAGGATCGCGAAGATGTTCGAGGTGTAGACCAGGTAGGGATCGGTGGTGATGGCGAAGATCGCCGGCACCGAGTCGACGGCGAAGATGACGTCGGCGATCTCGATGAGCACCAGCGCCAGGAACAACGGCGTCAGGAACAGAGCCGGCCGCCCATTGGCGTCGGGCTGCCGCACGAAGAAGCGGTCGCCGTGCAGCTCGTTGGTGACGTTGAACCGCCGCTTGAGCAGGCGGAGCAATACGTTCTGGGCGAGGTCCGGCTCCTTCTCGGACATCCAGAGCATCTTGATGCCGGTGAGGATGAGAAAGCCCGCAAAGAGGTAGAGCACCCAGCCATACTCGGCGACGAGCGTGGCACCGAGGCCAATCATGATTGCGCGGAGCACGATGACGCCGAGAATGCCCCAGAACAGCACCCGGTGTTGCAGCTCGCGCGGGATGGCGAAGAAGCCGAAGATCATCGCGATGACGAAGATGTTGTCCATCGCAAGGCTCTTCTCGACGACGAAGCCGGTGACGTACTCGATGCCGGCGGTGGCACCCAGCTGCCACCAGACGAAGCCGCCGAAGCCGAGGCCCAGGGTGATGTAGAAGGCCGAGAGCGCAAGGCTCTCGCGAACCCCGATCGCCTTGGAATTGCGGTGCAGGACACCGAGGTCGAGGGCGAGCAGAGCGACGACGAGGGTGAAAAAGCCGAGCCACATCCAAAGTGGCTGGCCGAGGAAAAAAAGGTCGAGGGTCGGCATGCGTTTCCGCTCCATTGAGCGGGGAATGCGATGCCTGGACTGCCGAAGCGATTGCGCGGTCGGCCCCAGTGCATCGAGTTCACCCGATGCGGTCCGACATCACGATGGAGCTCGTCAGAGGGGCCCGGTCCGCGAGGTGAGAAATGGTAAGGCCGGTCGGCCGCACAAGCCCGTCACCAGGGTCGTGCGAAAATAATTTCTGGCCGCGTCCGATCCCGCCGCTGCTACCCACCCAGGAACATTTCCGCGACCTCGGGGTCGTCGAGGAGCTCCTGGCCGGTGCCTTCGTGGCGGTTCTGGCCGGTGGCTAGGACGTAGCCGCGGTCGGCGATGGCGAGGGCCTGCTTGGCGTTCTGCTCGACCATGAGGATGGCGACGCCGGTTTCGTTGACCGTTCGCAGGATCTGGAAGATCTGGTCCATGAAGAGCGGCGAGAGGCCGGCGGTCGGCTCGTCGACCAGGAGCAGCTTGGGGTCGAGCATCACTGCCCGGCCCATGGCGACCATCTGGCGCTGGCCGCCGGAGAGCGTGCCGGCGGGCTGGTGGCGCTTCTCCAGGAGCGGCGGAAAGAGCTCGAACACCTTGGTCTTTTGCGGTGCGATGTCGTCGTCGCGGAGATAGGCGCCCATCTCCAGGTTCTCCTCGACGCTGAGCGTCGGGAAGACGTTCTCGGTCTGCGGGACGAAGGAGATGCCGGCTCGGACGATCTGGTCGGGACGCTGGCCGGTGAGGTCGTTGCCGTCGAAGATGATCTTGCCGCCGCGGATGGTGACGAGGCCGAAGACCGCCTTCAAGGCCGTGGACTTGCCGGCGCCGTTGGGGCCGACGATGACGACGACCTCGCCTGGGCCAACCGCCAGCGACACGCCGTGGAGGATGTCGGCATCGCCGTAGCCGCCCTCGATCCCGGTCATCTCGAGCAGGCTCAAGCGGCGTCTCCGACAGCGGCCGCGTGGCCGAGATAGGCCTCGCGAACGCGGGGATCGTTCCTGACCTCGGCCATCGAGCCCATGGTCAGGACCCGTCCCTCGGCCATGCAGACGACCGGATCGCAGAGCTCGCCGATGAAGCCCATGTCGTGCTCGATGATGCAGAACGTGTAGCCGCGCTCCTCGTTGAGCGTGCGGATCGCCCGCAGGATGTCGCCGAGTAGCGTCCGGTTGACGCCGGCACCCGGCTCGTCGAGCAGGACCAGCGTCGCATCGGTCATCATGGTGCGGCCGATCTCGAGCAGCTTCTTCTGGCCGCCGGAGACATTGGCGGCGAGCGTGTCCTTGAGGTGCGACATCTTGAGGAAGTCGAGCACCTCGAGCGCCCGGTTCTTGAGCCGGGTCTCCTGGTCGACAACCCGTCGCCAGCCGAGCCAGTTGGCCATGACGCCTTCGCCGTGCTGCCCCGGCGGCACCAGCATCAGGTTCTCGAGGCAGGTCATCCGGCCGAACTCGTGCGGGATCTGGAAGGTGCGGACGATGCCGAGCTGGAACAGCCGGTGGGCCGCGAAGCCGGTGATGTCCTGCCCCTGGTAGCGGATGCGGCCGGCGGTCGGCGCGAAGGCGCCGGCGATCATGTTGAAGAGCGTCGTCTTGCCGGCGCCGTTGGGCCCGATCAGGCCGGTGATCGTGCCGCGCTCGAGCGAGAAGCGGCAGCCGGTGACGGCCATGACCCCGCCGAACGTCTTGTGGACGTCGTCGATCTCGAGCAGCGTGGCCGGCGGCGTGGCGTGGGAGTCGATCACAGGGGGCATTCCTCAAGAGCTGTGCGGCTTTAGCCACGATCACGAGCACCCGCAAGGCGGCAGGCCGCCGCCCGGCGGCTCCGTGGCCCGAGCTTGCCGTGCGGCATATGTCCGGGCATGTCGTACGGAGGGCGGAGGGAACGGCCATGGCGGTGCGGCGCATCTGTGTGTTCTGCGGTTCTAGCGAGGGCAGCGATCCGGTCTATCGCGAGGCGGCGGAGGCCACCGGCACCATCCTCGCCCGGGCCGGCATCGGCCTTGTCTACGGCGGTGCCGCGATCGGCTTGATGGGGGCGGTGGCCGACGCGGCGCTAGCCGCCGGCGGCGAGGTGATCGGCGTGATGCCGCGGCCACTGGCTGAGAAGGAGATCGCCCACCCGGGGCTGAGCGAGCTTCGCATCGTGGGCTCGATGCACGAGCGCAAGGCACTGATGGCGGAGCTCAGCTCGGCCTTCATCGCCTTGCCGGGCGGCATCGGCACGCTCGAGGAGCTGTTCGAGGTCTGGACCTGGGCGCAGCTCGGTTATCACCAAAAGCCCTGCGCGCTCTTCAACGTGGCCGGCTTCTACGACGACCTCATCGGCTTTCTCGACACCGTCGTGGCGAAGCGATTCCTGCGCGCCGAGCATCGGCGGATGCTGCTCGAGGTGACCGAGGCGGGTGCGCTGCTGCCAAGGCTCGACGCCTACGTGCCGCCCGCCGTCGACAAGTGGATCGGCCGCGGCGAGGATTGAGGCGCCGGCTCGGGCGCCGGGCCATCGCGGTCGGCTCAGGCCAGCGTGCCGCCCCGGCCGCCGGCAGGGGCGGCGGGCTTGCCTTCCCTGGCGATGCGCCAGGCGAGCTTCTGTCGGGCGAGCTGCAAGATGGCGCTCCGATCGGCGTTGGCGGGCGCCTGGAAGACAACCTCGACCAGGGTTGTGGGGTGGAGCGCCGTCACCCGCTGCACGCCGCCGAGCAGGAGAGTTTCGACGATGATGTCGTCCGGGTCGACCGCCATGCACAAAACTATAAGGTCAAGTGCTGCCAAAACCACAGGTTCTTTACGGCACGGCAATGGACAAGTGTCGATCGGCGCTCTATCTCCCCACGAGCGGGATATATCGAAACGATAGAGGTTGCGCCGGCAGACGGCAGGTAGGGGTCGCCATGACGGGTCGTGCGGGACGAATTGACGGAGAGCGTCGATCGCGTGGTCGAGCGGTCGCGCTGTGGCTTGCGGTGCTCGTGGGCCTGCTCGGGACCGATTCGGCGGCCCAGCAACCGGCGATGGTGCAGGTTGATGCCGTGATCACCGAGCCGGTGGTGCAGACCGTTCCGGTGCTCGGTCGCATCGTCGCGATGGAGCAGGGTCCGGTAGCCGCGAAGGTCGCCGGTCCGGTGGCCGAGGTCGCGGTCGAGGTCGGTGACCGGGTCGAGCAGGGCGATGTCCTGGCCGTGCTCGAGGCGACCCGGCTCGAGCTCGACCATGCCATGGCGCGCGCCGACCTGGCTACGGCGGAAGCAGAGCTGGTGGCCGCGAGGCGCACGCTCGAACTGGTCGAGCAGGAACGGGCGCGGCTGGTGGCGCTCGAGGATTCGGCGGCCTTCTCGAAGGCCCGGCTCGAGGACAAGATCAAGGAAGCGAATGTCGCGGCCAGCCGGATCGACGCGGCGGCGGCGCGGGTGGCGCACGCCAAGGTGATGGTCGACTACCGCGAGGCAGACCTCGCCGACGGCAAGATCAGGGCGCCGTATCCGGGCGTGGTCGTTGAGAAGCATGTCAGCCCCGGCGCGCATGTTCAGGTCGGCCAGCCGCTGGTCACGATCGTCGACGACCTGCATCTGGAGGTCGAGGCCGACGTGCCGGCGGAGCGGCTGATCGGGTTGCAGCCGGGCATCGAGATCGATTTCACATTGGCTGACGGGCACGTCCACGGCGCGTTGTTGCGGGCCATCGTGCCGGTCGAGAATCCGCTGACCCGCACCCGCGCGGTGCGCTTCGCGGCAACCAATGGCGGCCTCGAAAGCGCTAGGGCGATCGGCCAGAGCGTGACCGTCAAGCTGCCGGATGGGGCGCCGCGCGATGTCGTGACCGTGCACAAGGATGCGGTGACGGTCGGCATTCAGGGCCGTCAGGTGTTCGTGGTTGCCAAGGACGACACGGCGCAGCCGCGGCCCGTCGTCCTGGGCTCTGCCGTCGGCAACCGGTTCGAGGTGATCGAGGGACTGATGCCGGGCGACCTGGTTGTCGTGCGCGGCAACGAGCGGCTGCGGCCCGGTCAGGCGGTCGCCTACGGTCCGCCCAAGGCCGAAGGCGCGCCCGCCGCCGCTGCAGCCGGCGAGCGGAGCTGATCGCTTGAATCTGATCCGCCTCGCCATCGACCGGCCGATCGCCGTCATCGCCGCCGTGCTGATGGCGGTGATGTTCGGCTATGTGGCGCTCCTGACGATCCCGATCCAGCTGGCGCCCGACGTCACCGAGCCGGTGATCACGGTCACCACCGACTGGCCGGGCGCGGCGCCGGCCGAGGTCGAGCGCGAAATCGTCAACGAGCAGGAAGAGGTCATGAAGGGCCTCGAGGGGCTCGAGCGGATCGAGAGCAGCTCGGAGGACGGTCAGGCGACGGTGACCCTCGAGTTCGCCGTCGGCACCAACATGGACCGGGCGCTGCTGCTCGTCGCCAACCGGCTGGAGCGGGTGCCGAGCTATCCGGACGAGGCCGACGAGCCGACGATCTCGACCTCGGGCAGCGACGACAACGCCATCGCCTGGTTCGTCATCACCCGGGAGCCGGGCAACGAGCGGCCGATCCAGAGCTTCGGCGACTTCGTCGACGACATGGTCCAGGACCGGCTGGAGCGGGTGCCGGGTGTCGCCAGGGTCGACGTCTTCGGCGGCAGCGAGCGCGAGCTGCAGGTGATCGTCGAGCCGGAGCACCTGGCCCGCTACGGCCTGACCGTGCCGCAGGTCGTCGACGCGCTGCGCGAGGCCAACATCTCGATCACCGCCGGCGACGTCGACGAGGGCAAGCGCCGCTACGTGGTGCGCACCGAGGGCGAGTTCACAACCCTGAGGAGGTCGCGCCGTCGTGCTGCGCTCCATCGCCGACCCGGACACCGGCCGGCTCGGGCGGGTGACGGTCGGCGACATCGCCGATGTGCGCTTCGGCAACAAGGAGCCCACGGCGACCATCCGGATGCTCGGTGAGCCGGCGCTCGTCGACGCGGGCGATCCGCGAGACCGGCGCCAACGTCATCGACACCATGGACGGCATCCGCGAGGCGGTGGACGAGCTGAACAGCCCGCTGCCCAGCGAGGGGCTGCAGCTGCGTCAGGTCTACGACGAGACCGTCTACATCGACAGCGCCATCAGCCTGGTGACGCAGAACATCTATATCGGCGGCACGCTCGCCGCCCTGATCCTGCTCCTGTTCCTGCGCTCGTTCGGGGCGACGCTGATCATCTCGATCGCCATCCCGGTCTCGGTGATCGCCAGCTTCGTCGCCATGGCGGCGATGGGCCGCTCGATCAACGTCATCTCCCTGGCCGGCATCGCCTTCGCGGTCGGCATGGTGGTCGATGCCGCGATCGTCGTGCTCGAGAACATCTACCGCCTGCGCCAGAAGGGCATGCAGCGCGCCCGAGGCGGCCTACGAGGGCGCCGCGCAGGTCTGGGGCGCCATCCTGGTCTCGGCCCTGACCACGGTCATGGTGTTCATCCCGATCCTGATCATGGAGCTCGAGGTCGGCCAGCTGTTCCGCGACATCGCGGTCGCGATCTCGGTCGCCGTGATGCTGTCGCTGATGGTCGCCGTCACCGTGATCCCGGCGCTGTCGAGCCGCCTGCTCGGTGGCCCCGATGGCGGCAGCCTGACGATGATGCGCATCCCGGTGGTCGACGACATCGCGTCTGCTTCTTCCGGCCGTGCTCGCGAGCACCCGGCGGATCGTCGCCTCGCGGGTGGTCTCGCTGACCGTGGTGGTGGTCGTGACGCTGACCGCCGGCCGCTCGCCTGGACCTTCCTGCCGAAGCTCGAATACCTGCCCGACGGCAACCGCAACCTCGTCTTCGGCATCGTTATCCCGCCGCCCGGCTACAATCTCGACACGATGACCGAGATCGCGACGAACATCGAGGGATCGGTCCGCTATCTCTGGGCGTCGGAGACCGGGCCCGAGCAGACCGAGGAGGGCCTGCCGAAGATCGACCAGTTCTTCTTCGTCGCGTTTCGCGGCAACATGTTCGTCGGCGGCAGTGCGATGGAGACGGATCGCGCCGCCGAGCTGATCGGCCCGATGAGCGCGCCGATGTTTCAGGAGCCCGGCACCTTCGGCTTCGTCAGCCAGCCCTCGATCTTCGGCCGCGGCATCGGTGGCGGCCGGACCATCGACTTCGACATCTCCGGGCCCGACCTCGAGCAGGTGCTGAGCGTCGCACTGCGTGCTACCGGGCGGATCGGCCAGATCATGCCGCGCGAGGAGGGGCACCAGTTCCGCCCGGACCCCGGGCTCGAGCTCGGCGCGCCGGAAGTCCGCCTCGTGCCGGATCGGGTGCGGCTGGCCGATGCCGGCGTCTCGGCCCGGAACTTCGCGCTCAGCGTCGATGCCTTCAACGACGGTCTGAGGGTCGCCGAGATCACCGTCGACGGCAGCCGCATCGATCTGACGCTGATGGGCCCGGAAGGGGGACGACGTCGACCCAGGGTATCGACGCCTTGCCGATCGTCACCGCCGAGGGGCAGATCCTGCCGGCGAGCGCACTGGCCGCCATCGAGGTGACCGCGGGGCCGATCGAGATCCGCCGTCTCGAGCGGCAGCGGACGGTGACGCTGCTGGTCAGCCCGTCGAGCGAGATGCCGCTGGAGGTGGCGCTGGAGCTGCTGCAGACCGAGGTCATCGAGCCGCTCATTGCCGAGGGTCTGCCACCCGGCGTGCAGATGCGGCTGTCCGGCACGGCCGACCAGCTGACCGAGACCTTCGACGAGATGGTGATCGACCTGCTGCTGGCGATCGTCATCGTCTATCTGGTCATGGCGGTGCTGTTCGAGAGCTTCATCTACCCGCTGGTGATCCTCATTGCGGTGCCGCTCGCCGCTGCCGGCGGCGTTGCCGGGCTCGTCATTCTCAACCTGTTCACGTTCCAGCCCCTGGACATGCTGACGCTGCTCGGCTTCGTCATCCT
This sequence comes from uncultured Alphaproteobacteria bacterium, assembly GCA_963700945.1. Classification (GTDB taxonomy): domain Bacteria; phylum Pseudomonadota; class Alphaproteobacteria; order Geminicoccales; family Geminicoccaceae; genus SLRI01. The sequence continues at coordinate 129,645 of CAVOZQ010000019.1, read as the reverse complement.
GGTCGGCATCGTCGTCAACAACGCCATCCTGCTGGTTCACCAGACGCTCTACGACATGCGCGACGAGGGCCGCCAGCCGATCGACGCGATCGTCGAGGCGACCGAGAACCGGCTGCGGCCGATCTTCATGAGCACGCTGACCACGGTCTTCGGCATGCTGCCGCTGGTGCTGTTCCCCGGCGCCGGTTCCGAGCTCTATCGCGGGCTGGGCTCGGTGGTGGTCGGCGGCTTGTCGCTCTCGGCCGTGCTGACGCTGCTGTTGATCCCACCGCTCATGGCGTTGGTGCTCAGGGTCGCGCCCGAGACGGGGCGCAGCAAGAGCGTTCCCGAAGGGGCGGCGGCGTCGCCGGCCGAGTAGGCGGTCTCGCGTCCCTGCCGACGGCCTGCTAGTCTCTTGGCACCTCCACCTTGCCGCTGACGAGGCTCCCGTGATCGAGACCCCCTATCTCCTTTTCCTCGGCGACGTGCCGGATCAACTCGCGGCCAAGACCGCGCAGGGCATCGTCGACTGGCGCCCGGACACCTGTATCGGGCAGCTGCGCCTCGACGGCTGCAAGGCCGATGTCGGCCTGCCCGAGACCAGCATCAACGACGCGGTGATCAAGGGCGTTCGCACGCTCGTGGTCGGGGTCGCCAACTCGGGCGGTGTCCTGCCGCCGCATTGGACGACGAGCATCGTCCAGGCGATCGAGGCGGGCATGGACGTGGCGTCGGGCATGCACACGAGGCTGGTCGACGTGCCGGAGATCCGCCAGGCGGCCGAGCGGCACGGCGCCAAGCTCTTCGACGTTCGCCATCCGACGCAGACCTTCGCCACCGGCAAGGGCACGCGGCGCCCCGGCAAGCGCATCCTGGCCGTCGGCACCGACTGCTCGTGCGGCAAGATGTACACGACGCTGGCGCTCGAGAAGGCGATGCGCGAGCGGGGCATGAAGGCCGATTTCCGCGCCACCGGGCAGACCGGCATCCTGATCACCGGGCAAGGCGTGTCGGTCGACGCCGTGGTCGCCGACTTCATCTCGGGCGCGGTCGAGTGGCTCAGCCCGGCCAACGAGCCGGACCACTGGGACCTCGTCGAGGGGCAGGGCTCGCTCTTCCATCCCTCCTTCGCCGGGGTCAGCCTGGGGCTGCTGCACGGCGCCCAGCCCGATCTTCTCGTGCTTTGCCACGAGCCGACCCGGACCCACATGCGCGGCCTGCCGCACCAGCCCTTGCCCGGCCTGGCGCTCTGCCTGCAGCGCAACCTCGAGGCGGCGCATCTCACCAACCCGGACGTGCGGGCGCTCGGCGTCAGCATCAACACCGCAGCGCTCAACCCGGCGGCCGCCCGCGACTATCTGGCCAAGGTCGCGGACGAGATGCAGCTGCCGGCCGTCGATCCGTTCCGCGACGGGGTGGCACCACTCCTGGATGCTCTTCCTTGAGCCGACGGCGCCTCGACGCCCGGATCGAGTATTTCCCGCTGGCCAAGCCGTTCGCGATCTCGCGGAGCACGGTGAGCGAGGTCGAGGTCGTGGTCGTCAGGCTCAAGGACGACGCCGGCCATCGGGGCTGGGGCGAGGAGCGAGTCTATCCCCGCTACGGGGAGACGGCCGAGACCGTCATCGAGGCCATCGGGGCGGTCCGTGAGCTGGTCGAATTGGGCGGCAGCCGCGAGGCTCTCGTGGACGCCATGCCGGGTGGTGCTGCACGCAACGCGCTGGACTGTGCGCTCTGGGACCTGGAGGCCAAGGCGGCTGGTCGATCGGTGTATGAGCTCCTGGGCCTGCCGCCGCCGCAACCGGCGCTGGTCACCTACACGATCGGCCTCGGCTCGCCCGAGACGATGGCCGTCGATGCCAAGGCCGCCGGTCGGCCACTTCTGAAGCTCAAGCTCGGCGGCGAGGGTGATCTCGACCGGGTCCGCGCAGTGCGCGAGGCCGTGCCCGATGCCCGGCTGATCGTCGATGCCAACGAGGCCTGGACGCTGGCGATGGTCCAGGAATGGGGCGTGCCGATGGCCGAGCTCGGCGTCGAGCTGATCGAGCAGCCGCTGCATGCCGGTGCGGACGACGGCCTCGCCGGCATCGAGCGGCCGGTGCCGCTCTGTGCGGACGAAAGCTGCCACGGCCCCGACAGCCTGAAGCGGCTGGTCGGCCGCTACGACATGATCAACATCAAGCTGCACAAGGCGGGCGGCCTGACCACGGCGCTGCGGCTGGCCGACGCGGCCGAAGCACGCGGTCTCGGCATCATGGTCGGCTGCATGATGACGACCAGCCTCGCCATGGCGCCGGCTTTCGTGCTCTCTTCCAGGACCCGCTATCTCGACCTCGACGCGCCGCTCCTGCTCGCCCGCGACCGCGAGCCGCCGGTTCGCTACGACGGGGCGATGATGCAGCCGCCGCCGGTAGAGCTCTGGGGATAGGCCTGGGCGCAGCCTGTGCAAACGTGCGGTAGAATGCTGTGAGCAAAGTGAGGAAAAATCGATGGCGGACGATGATGCGCTGAATGTGCTGGGCGAGCCTCTGGCCATCTGCTCGACCTCGCCGATGACCGGCTTCTACCGCGACGGCTGCTGCGCTACCGGGCCCGAGGATGTCGGTGTGCACACGGTCTGCGCCGAGGTCACCGCCGAGTTTCTCGCCTTCAGCAAGAGCCAGGGCAACGATCTCTCGACCCCGCGGCCGGAGTTCGGTTTCAAGGGCCTCGTGCCCGGTGATCGGTGGTGCTTGTGCGCCGGGCGCTGGCAGGAGGCGCTTGATGCCGGCAAGGCGCCACGGGTGGTGCTCAGGGCAACCCACGAGCGGACGCTCGAGGTCTGCGCGCTCGCGGATTTGAAGCGCCTGGCGCTGGACCTCAGCTGAGCGCAGCCGATGCGCGCTGGCGCAGCATGCGAATGCCGAGCACGGCCAGGAGAATGGTCGCGAGCGGGCTGATCAGGCAGAAGAGCGCGTAGGGCGCGTAGGCCAGCGTGCTGACGCCGAGGGCTGCGGCCAGATAGGCGCCGCAGCTGTTCCAGGGGATCAGGGACGAGGTGACGCTCGCCGAATTGGCGGTGGCGCGGGAGAGGACGACCGGTGCCAGGCCGCGTGCATCGAAGGCGGGCTTGAAGATCCGCTCGGCGAGGCTGGTGCCGGACTGCTGGTCGGCAGTTAGCAGGTTGCCGGCGATCGAGGCGCCGACGACGCCGGCGACCAGCGCCGGTGCAGAGCGCGCCACCCGGACGACCGGCTCGAACAGGCGATGCAGGAGACCGATCCGCTCGACCACGCCGCCGAAGGCAAGCGCGGCGCTGATCAGCCAGATCGTGTTCAGCATGTTGGCCATGCCGCCGCGGCTGAGGAAGGCATCGAGCGCCGGGTTGCCGGTGCTGGCGACGAAGCCGGTCGCCATCGCCTGCCAGACCCCCTTGAGCAGTGCCAGCGCCGGGGCCAGCTCCGGGTTGCCGGCGAACACGATGACGATTGCGGGCTTGGCCGCGACCGCGACGGCCGCACCGACCAGCGCGCCGGTGAACATGGTGACGAACGGGCGCACCCCGAGCAGGGCCAGGGCGATGACGGCGGCGAGCGGCAGCAGGAGGACGGGCCGGATGTCGAGGGCCTGGTCGATGCCGGCGATGATCTCCAGCGCGTCGCGGCTCGAGGCCTCGCCCAGCCACCAGAAGAGGCCGAGGCAGAGCACGAAGGACGGCAGCGACGTCCAGAGCGCTTCTCTGCCGTGAACGCGGGGTGGCACCCCGGCGATCGACGCGGTGAGCTGGCTCTTCTTCGACAAGGGTGACAGCTTGTCGCCGAAATAGGCGCCGGAGATCACCGCGCCGGCGGTGATCGCGGGATCGAGCCCGATCTGCGTGGCGATGCCGACGAGGCAGACGCCGACGGTCGAGGCCGCCGTCCAGGCGCTGGCAATGGTGAAGCCGATGAGCGCGGTTATGAGCGCCGAGGTGAAGTAGAGCCATTCCGGCGTCAGCACCTGGAGCAGGTAGTAGCCGAGCGCCAGGAGCGTTCCGCTCATCGCCCAGGTGCCGAGCAGTGCCCCCACCGCGAACAGCACGGCGATGGTGGCGAAGCCGCCGAGCACGCTGGCGAGGGCAGCATCGCCCATGGCGTCGAAGCCGTGTCCGGCCCGCCAGCCGATCAGCATGGCGCCGACGGTCGTGGTGATGATCGCCGTCTGCAGCGGCCCGCCCAGCGCCGCCGGGCCGAACAGCAGGAAGGAGAGGCCGAGCGCGAGGCCACCCAGGACGATGGGCAGCAGCACCTCGACCGGCGTCAGCGGCCGCGTCGTCGGCGACGCCTCCGGCGGGCCCGGTGCTGCCGCCATGGCGCCGCCGGGCTCAGGCGCCGGCGACGCTGTAGAGGTCGGGGTCGTAGACGTAGCCAGCGGCGTCGAGGGCGGTGATCAGGGCCTCGCCGCCGGCCGGGTCGAGGGGCACAAGCGGTGGGCGGACGGTGCTCCAGACCTCGTCGTGCTGGCCCGCGGCGATGACGTGCTTGATGGCCGGGATCAGCGGGTGCTCGGCGAGGCAGCGGCGGACCTCGGCGACGATCGGCATGCCGTTCTCCGCCGCGGCGCGGTCGCCGTTGGTGAACGCCTTGAAGACCTCGGCGCTGTGCTCTGCGGCGAGATTGGCCGCGGCCGAGATGGTGCCGGCGCCGCCGGTCTCGAGGTTCTGCAGGAGGTGCCCGTCATTGCCGGAATAGATGGCGAGATCGGGAAAGCTCAAGATCAGGTCCTTGGTGTGGACCCAGTCGCCCGAGCTGTCCTTGAGGCCCTTAAGCGTTCCCGGGTAGTGCTCGAGCAGCCGTTCGATCAAGCCCTTGGTAACCGGCACGCCCGAGACCTGCGGGAAGTGGTAGAGATAAAGCTCGAGCCTCGGGTCGGCGAGGCTGTCGATGACCTCGGCGAAGGCGCGGAACAGGCCTTCGTCGGTGTTGTTCTTGTAGAACCAGGGCGGCATCATCAAGAGCTCGGTGACGCCGTTGTCGAGGGCATGGCGGGCGAGCGCCACGGTGTCGTGCCGCGAGCAGGTGCCGACGCCGAGGATCATCTTGGCCGCCGGCAGGCCGGCGGCAATGAATGCATCCAGGGCGGCCTGCCGTTCCGGCACGGCGAACGAGTTCGCCTCGCTGGTGGTGCCGAACACGCCGAGCCCGGCGCAGCCCTGGCGCAGCAGCCAGCGGGCGTGGCGGCAGTAGCGCTCGATGCTGATCGCCCCGGTATTGTCGACCGGAGTCACGACCGCCGCGAAGATGCCCTTGGTCGCCATGAAAATCCCCTCTTGTCCGCCTAGCGTTCAGCTGTTGGTACGCAGAACCATGCTGCGCTGCAAGATTGGGTGCAAGGTGACCGCTCAGCGCAGCACCAGCTCCTGAAAGGCGATCATCAGGGCGATGGCGGCGACGATGGTCGCCGCGATGTTGCGGTCGGCGAGATCGCCGCGCGCCTCGGGGATCAGCTCGGCCGCTGTCATCCACAGCATGGCGCCGGCCGCGAGGCCGAAGCCCACCGGCAGGAAGGGCTCGAACCAGAGGACGAAGAGGAAGGCCGGGACGGCCATCAAGGGCTGCGGCAGACTGGAGAAGACGCTCCACCAGGCCGCATTCAGCCAGGACACGCCGCGCGGCACGAGGACGAGGGCGATGGCGAGGCCTTCCGGCACGTTGTGCACCGCGATGGCGGCCGAGATGAAGATGCCGAGCTCGTCGCCGCCGCCGAACGAGACGCCGACGCCGATACCCTCGGCGAACGAATGGATGGTCATGACACCGACGATCAGCAGCGCCTTCTTCGCGTCGGCGCCCTTGAGCTCACCAACGTCCAGCTCCTCGCGGTTGTCGATCAGCCGATGCGCCAAACGGATGAGCAGGAAGCCGATGGCGGCACCCAGCGCGGTTCGCCACGGGCCGACCATGGCACCCTCGATGATGAGGCTGAGGCTGGCGGCGATCATCAAGCCTGCGGCAAACGCGTTGGAGACGCCGAGCCAGCGCCGGCTCATCTGCGGGACGAAGGCGAACGGCAGGGCACCCAGGCCAGTGGCGATGGCGGTGACCAGGGCTGCGAGAAAGACGAGAAGGACGGGATCGAGCGACATCGGGTGGCCTCCGGACCACCCCCGTAATTTGAATGATTCTAAAGAAACTTCAAGGCGCGGCGCTACTCGAAGCTGTCGGGAATTTCCGCCTCGCGCCGGCTGATGAAGGCGTCGAGCGCTTCGTCGATCGCCGGGTCGAGCGGTGGCGCCGTCCAGCTCTCGAGCGCCGCCTTGGCCGCCTCGCGGCCGCGGGTGGCGGAATCCTTGGCCCCGTCGGCCTGCCACTGCTCGAAGCTGTTGTTGTCGCCGAGGCGGCTCATGAAGAAGGCGTCCTGGAAATGCGCCTGGGTGTGGGCGGTGCCGAGGAAATGGCCGCCCGGGCCGACCTCGCGGATGGCGCCCAGGGCCTCCTCGAAATCGCCGAAGCTCGGACCCTGGCCCAGCCGGTGGAGCATCTCGATCTGCTCGGCATCGAGCATGAACTTGGCGAGATTGACGACCAGCCCGGCCTCGGTCCAGCCGGCCGCGTGCATCACGTAGTTGGCGCCGGCCAGCAGGATCGGCATCATGTTGAAGGCGATTCATAGGCCGCCTGGGCGTCGCAGATCTTCGAGCCGGTGAGCATGCCCGACGAGCGCCAGGGCACGTCGTAGCGGCGGGCCAGCTGGCCGATCATCAAGTTCATCAGCGCCAGCTCGGAGGTGCCGGCCATGGGCGCGCCGGACTGCATCGAGACCGTGGCGAGGAAATTGCCGTAGATCACCGGTGCGCCGCGGCGCGCACGGCCTGGGCGAAGGCGATGCCGGCGAGCGCCTCGGCGTTGAGCTGGGCGACGGCGGCCACCGTCGAGGCCGGCGTGTTGGCGCCGGCGAGCGTGAAGGGCGAGAGGATCACGCCCTGGTTCGCGCGGGCATAGACCTTGACCGCGCCCAGCATGGTCTCGTCCCAGACCAGGGGCGTGTTGGCGTTGGCCAGCGCCAGCATCACCGTGTTGGCCTCGACGAAGTCGGCCGCCCATGACGATCTTCGCCATCTCGACCGCGTCGGCGGCGCGCTCGGGCGCCGTCACCGGGCCCATGAAGCTCTTGTCGGAGTGGCGGATCGCCGATGCGGTGATGTGCAGATGCCTTCTGGACACAGGCGAATCGATCGGCTCGCAGATCACCGAGCCGATATTGTGCAGGACCGGCGAGACATGGGCCAGCTTGTGCAAGGTGGCGAGGTCGGCGAGCGTGCCGTAGCGCCGCTCATCGTCGGCCATGCGGACGAACGGCGAGCCGTAGTTCGGCGCGAAGACGATGTGGTTGCCGCCGATCTCGACCGTGTGCTGCGGGTTGCGTGCGTGCAGCGTGAAGCTGGCCGGCGTCTTGGCGACCAGCGCCATGAGCAGCTCGCCCGGGATGCGCACCCGTTCGCCCTCGATCTCGGCGCCGGCCTCGCGCCAGATCTCCAGCGACTCCGCGTCGCGGAAGTCGATCCCGATCTCTTCCAGGATCTTCAGCGAGGCGTCGTGGATCAGCTCGAGGCCTTCGTCGTTCAAGACCTCGTAGACCGGGATGCGCCGGTAGAGGGCCGGCAAAGTTTTCGGGCCGCCGCCCAGTCGCTCGGCGTGGCGGGCGCCGCGCCCTCCTCGACGTGCCTCACGCGACATCGTGCGTCTCCCAGATCGCGGCCCCCGGCGGGACGGTTCGAACGCTTGCTGATAGGCCTGCCGGGTGCCTCGCGCCCTCAGCGGCGCGACGCGGAGTTGCTTCCAGCGGACAAGGGCCCCGCTTTCGGGGTGCCGTGGGCCTGCGGGACTAGCCCCCGGTGCAGCCAGCCGGCAAGCGTGGTGACGTCGAGGACCGGGAGGCCCGTCTCGCGGGCGAGGGCGGCCGCATAGGGACCCATGTTGGTGCATTCGAGGACGAGCGCGCCGATCTCGGGGTGGCGGCGGCGAAGCTCGCCAGCGGCGGCCAGCACCTCGGCCTCCGCCGTCTCGCGATCGAGGGTCGGGCGGTTGCCGAGGAAGACGCTGGCGAAATGGCTGTCACGCGGCAAGCCGCCGATCGGCGTGTCGGCGCGCGCGTTCGCGGCGCGCAGATGCGCCGGGCCCAGATCGGCGGCGGAGATGGTGAGGATGCCCGCCCGCCGGCCTGTGGGCAGCAGCTGGTCTGCCATGGCGACCTGCAGCAGGCTCGACGTCGCGACCGGCACGGGCAGCGCCTCGGCCAGGGCCGCTTGATGCAGGACCAGAAAGCCGCAGCTGGTGAGGATCGCGGCGGCGCCCCGATCGATCAGCCGCCGGCCCGCGGCGACGAAGGCGTCGATCAGGCCATGCGCCTGATCGTGCACGACGCGCGCCGCCGAGGCGCCGGGCACGACCTCGTAGAGAACGGGAAACGGGAACGTCGCCGGGTTGCCGATATCGCCCGGGATGCGCGGAAAGCGCGTCTCGAGCATGACGACGCCGAGCGGCCTCGTGGCGCCGCCGGCTGGAGCGTGCGGCTCAGCTGGAGAGGCGGCGCTTGAGGGCTGCGACATCGTCGGCGAGCGAGCGGTCGGCTTCGCAGAGCTTGTCGATCTGCTTGACCGCGTGCATCACCGTGGTGTGGTCCCGGCCGCCGAACTTCTTGCCGATCTCGGGCAGCGAGCGCGGGGTGAGCTGCTTGGCGAGGTACATCGCCACCTGGCGGGGCCGTGCCACCGCACGGGCGCGGCGGGCCGACTGCATGTCGCTCATCTTGAGCTGGAAATGCTCGACCACCGCGCGCTGGATTTCCTCGATGGTCACCCGCCGCTCGTTCGAGCGCAGCAGGTCGCGGAGCACGTCCTGGGCCATCTCGATGGAGACCGGCCGGCGCAGCAGGGTCGCCTGGTGGACGACGCGGTTCAAGGCGCCCTCCAGCTCGCGGACGTTCGACGTGATGCGGTGCGCCAGGAACTCGTAGACCTCCGGCTGGACCAGGGCGCCCAGCTGCTCGGCCTTGGCCTGGAGAATGCCGACCCTGAGCTCGTAGGTGGTGGGGTGGATGTCGGCGACCAGACCCCAGCCGAGCCGCGAGCGAATCCGCTCCTCCATGCCGGCGAGGTCGGACGGGCTGCGGTCGGCGGAGATCACGATCGAGCTGCCGCGCTCGGCCAGGGCGTTGAAAGTGTGGAAGAACTCTTCCTGGGTGCTGTCCTTGCCCGAGATGAACTGCACGTCGTCGACCATCAGGAGGTCGACCGAGCGGAACATCTCCTTGAAACCCATCGTGTCGCGCTGCTTCAGTGCGCGGATGAACTGCACCATGAACTTCTCGGCGGAGAGATAGACGACGCGGCGGCTGGGGTCGGTCTTCTTCGCCTGCCAGCCGATGGCGTGCATCAGGTGCGTCTTGCCGAGGCCGACGCCGCCATAGAGGAAGAGCGGGTTGAAGGGGGGCTTGTCGTTGGCCGCCATGCGCTCGGCGGCGGCGAAGGCGAACTCGTTCGGCTTGCCGACGATGAAGGTGTCGAAGGTGAAGCGCGGATCGAGCGTGGCGCCGAGCTCGGCCAGGTCGGGCAGGCGGCTGTCGGCAGCCGCGGGCTCGATCCGGGCGACGACGGCGTGATGATTATCGCTGGATTCGTCGGCGGTGGGTCGCTGGGCCGGGGTCGAGCGGTTGGTGCTTTCGCTGACGACGCGTGCGCGGGCGCTGCCGCGGTTGCAGTCGAGCTGGGCTGCGCGGACATGCAGCGCCACACTGCGCACCATCGGGTTCACGCTCGCCCAGAGCGCGCGGATTCGGTCGGCGTAGTTGTTGACAACCCACTCGCGCATGAACTGCGTCGGCACGGCGATGACGGCGCGGTCACCCTCGAGCTGCAGCAGATCGAGGGGACTGAGCCAGGTGGAGTAGGCGGGCTCGCCGAATTCGTCGCGCAGGAGACTGCGGACGTGGTCCCATTGCCGCTGGGTCTCTGTTGTTATGGGGACGACCATGTTCGTCTCGAATACCGGCTCGGGTTTGCTCCCTCGGACCATCCGCTCGCGATCCATCCTGTCAGTGCCGGGCAGCGTTGCCGCGACCCGGACGTTCTTTGCAACCCGGGCAGCGTTGCCGCATCCGCCGACCCCATCCACTCGCTCGATGCCGGACAAAGATCGCGTCAAGAGGCCCGATCAACGTGCGGTAGAAAAAATCGAGGGTTGTTCTTGCAGGTAGTCCGCACCTACTACCCTCACCCTGCGGTTTAGCGCAAGCAAAGCAGCGATACGTACCGTTTTACCACTCAATCTTAAGTATAGCCAAGTCTTCGACGGTAAACCTGCCGCCCGCTCGACTCGATGAACAATATCCGACGGCTATACCCTTGGCAAGTAGCCCAAAAAGAGAACAACGTAATTCTCCTTAAGGTTGATAAGCAGAACGAAAAAAACCGGCCACCAATTTGCCGTTGCGTTCAATAAACGCAGCGGCTCGTCGACGGTCGGGTCAACCCAAGGAGGACGGTAAAGCTAGGCTTGCGCGCTCGTATTCAGCGTACGCACCCTGTTCGACAAGCGCGAAATCTTCCGGGCGACGGTATTACGGTGCATCACACCTTTGCTGACACCGCGTTGCAGCTCGGGCGCTGCGGCAGCGAAAGCAGCGGTTGCGGCGGTAGCATCGCCCTTCTCAAGGGCGTCCTCGAGCTTGCGCACGAAGGTGCGGATCCGGCTGATCCGGCTCCGGTTGCGCTCCGTTCGCTTCGCTGTCTGGCGGATGCGTTTCTTGGCGGTACGGCTATGGGCCACTTTTGGTCCTCTTCTCACGAAAGGCTGGTCGTATATCGATCCGCCGGCAGCCCGTCAATCGGCGTGGCGCTGGCGGAGGACGGAAAAGCTGCTCAGCGATGGCTGAACTTGGCGGTCCGCTTCTCGACGAAGGCCGCCATGCCCTCGCGCCGGTCGTCGGTGGCGAAGGTGGCGTAGAAGGTGCGGCGCTCGAAGCGCAAGCCCTCGGCCAGCGCTGGTCTCGAAGGCGACGTTGACCGCCTCCTTGGCCATGGCGACGATCGGCTGCGATTTCTCGGCGATGGTCTCGGCCGAGCTTCGATCGCCTCGTCGAGCAGGTCGGCCGACCGGCACCACCCGGGCCGACCAGATTGGCCCGCTCGGCCTCGGTCGGCGTCCATGTTGCGCCCGGTCAGGACCATCTCCATCGCCTTGGACTTGCCGATCGCCCGGGTCAGCCGCTGGGTGCCGCCAGCGCCCGGGCATCGTGCCGAGGTTGATCTCGGGCTGGCCGAACTTGGCGTTGTCGGCGGCGATGATGATGTCGCACATCATCGCCAGCTCGCAGCCGCCGCCCAGGGCGTAGCCGGCGACCGCGGCGATCATCGGCTTGCGTGTGCCGGGCGATCTGCTGCCACGGCGCCGACGAAGTCGCTGCGTATAGGCGTCGGCGAAGTCGCGCTCGTCCATCTCCTTGATGTCGGCGCCGGCGGCGAAGGCCTTCTCCGAGCCGGTCGAGCACGATCAGCCGCGATCGTCGGGCTCGGCATCGAAGGCGGCGAGCGCCTGGTCGAGCTCGTCCATCAGCTGGGCGTTCAGCGCGTTGAGCGCCTTGGGGCGGTTCAGGGTGATGAGCGCGACCGGCGTCGCGCTTGCTCGACCAGGATCGTCTCGATAGGCCATGTCCGCCCTCCGTTGCGCCATCGTCGCGGACGGTCGGCGCTCCTGGGCCAGGCGCCCGCAGTCGGCGCCGGTCCTGCGCCGGACGGTGGCGCGGCTTAGCACCACCACCCCTGGCGTCCAGTCACCGGCTCCGGCCGCGTGGCCGGCGGGACCGACGCGGCATGTCCCGGCAAGCGGCGCCGCCGCTCAGCGCTGGCAGCGCGCCGCAGAAGAAGGTCGCGCGCCCGCCTGGACCAGCCGGCAGCACCGGGCCGGCCGCAGGCCGGGCAGGGCTGGCCGGCGCGATCGTAGACCGCGAAACGTCCGCTGGAAATTGCCGAGCTCGCCGTTCGACTGGACGTAGTCGCGCAAGCGACGAGCCGCCGGCATCGATGGCCTCGAGCAGCACCTCCCGGATCGCCGGCGCCAGGCGTCGCGCGCGCTGCCGGGCCGCAGCGTCGCCGGCGAGCCGGCGCGGCGACAGCCGCGCGCGGAACAGGCTCTCGCTGGCGTAGATGTTGCCGACGCCCACGACGTAGCCGCTGGTCCATGATCGCCACCTTGAGCGCGCTCGTGCCGGCCGGCGAGGCGCGGCGCCGAGCGCCGCGCCCGTCGAAGCTGGTGCCGAGCGGCTCGAGGCCCAGATGCGGCGAGCCATTTGTGCCCGGCGAGCTCGGCCGTCGGGCCAGAGGTCGAGCATGCCGAAGCGGCGCGGGTCGACGAAGCGGAGGATCGGTGCCGTCGTCGAAGTGGAAGGTCAGGTGCTCGTGCGGCCCGGCGGGCGGCCCGTCGAACAGCAGCCGGCCCGACATGCCGAGATGGAGCAGCAGCGTCTGGCCGTCGTCGAGCATCAGCTCGATGAATTTCGCCCGCCGGGCGAAGCCCTGCAGCCGGCGTCCCGCCAGCCGCGCGGCAGGTGCTCGCGGCAAGGTGAAGCGGAGGTCGGCGCGGCGCTGCGCTCGACCAGCCGGCGCGCCGGCTGAGCCGGCGCGCCAGCGCGCGCATGGTCGTCTCGACCTCGGGCAGCTCGGGCACGGGCGGGTTCGGTCCTGCTTGCGGCCGGTGGGCCGGTTGCCGCTCGGCTGGCGGCTTCCATAGAACAAGGGCGGGCGCGCGTGCTAGCCGTCCGTGGTGCCTGCAAGGATCGGCCGAGCTCGATGGAGACAAAACCGCGCGACCGATGCCCGTCGGCGCGGCCGAAGCGGCTGGCCGCGTGCTTCGGCTTCGAGGCGGTGCGACCGGACGGACAAGGCCGGCCGGGTGCGGCGACGTGTTCGACCGGGTCGCCGAGCGCTACGACCTGATGAACGATCTGATGAGCCTGGGCGTCCACCGGCTCTGGAAGGACGGCGCTGATCGACTGGCTGGCGCCGCGCCCGGGCATCGGCCTGCTCGACGTCGCCGGCGGCACGGGCGACATCGCCGAGCGGGTGCTGCGAGCGGGTCGACGGCGAGCGGCCGCGCCGGTCACCGTCGCCGACATCAACCCGGCGATGCTCGGGGTCGGCCGCGACCGGGCGATCGACGCGCGGCTGGCTCGACGCGAGCTCGACTGGCGTCGTGCGCCGACGCCGAGGCGCTGCCGCTTCCGGACCGCAGCTTCGACGCGGTGACCATCGCCTTCGGCATCCGCAACGTCACCCAGATCGAGCGGGCGCTGGCCGAGGCGCGCCGCGTGCTCCGTGCCGGGCGGGCGGTTCCTGTGCCTCGAGTTCTCGAAGGTCGTGCTGCCGGTGCTGCGACGGCTCTACGACGCCTACTCCTTCAGTCCTGCCGCACTGCTCGGGCGCCTGGTCGCCGGCGACGCCGCGAGCTACCGCTATCTGGCCGAGAGCATCCGCCGCTTTCCCGACCAGGCGACCTTCGCCGGCGCTGATCGAGCGAGGCCGGTCTCGAGCAGGTGCGCTACCGCAACCTCTCGGGCGGCATCGCCGCCATCCATTCGGGCTGGCGGCTGTAGGCGGCCGCTGAGAGTCCGATGCTGCGCGAGCGCGCGCATCTCTGGCGGCTGGTCCGGATCGGGCGGCGCCTCGCCCGCCACAATGCGCTCTTTCCGCTCGAGCTGCTGCCGCTGGCCGGAGTTCGCTGCGCCTCGCCGCGGCCCTTCGCGAACAAGACGCGCCCGGGCCGGCCGGGCGAGCGGCTGGCCGCGGCGCTCGAGGAGCTGGGGCCGTCGCTTCATCAAGCTCGGCCAGAGCCTCGCGACCCGCACCGACCTGCTGGGCGAGGAGCTCGCCCCCGATCTGGCAGCGCTGCAGGACCGCCTGCCGTCGTTCCCGGCCGCGGCGGCACGGGCGACGATCGAGACCGAGCTCGGGCGGCCGGTCGAGCGACGCTGTTCGCGAATTCTCGAGGACAGCCGGTGGCCGCCGCCTCGATCGCCCAGGTCCATTTCGCGGTCACCACGGAGGGCGAGGAGGTCGCGGTCAAGGTGCTGCGGCCCGGCATCGAGCGGCGATCGAGCGCGATCTCGACTTCTTCGCCTGGCTCGCCGACTGGTCGAGCGCACCCAGCCGCAGCTTCGCCACTACCAGCCGGTCGAGGTGGTCGACATCTTCGCCACCGCGACCCGCCGCGAGATCGATCTCCGCCTCGAGGCGGCGGCCGCGGTCGAGCTGGCGGAGAACTGCCGCGACGACGAGGGCTTTCGCGTGCCGGCTGTGGACTGGCAGCGGACCGGCCGCCGGGTGCTGACCATGGAGCGGATCACCGGCCATGCCACCGACGAGCGCAACGCCCTGATCGCGGCCGGGCTCGATCCCGACCGGATCATGGCGAAGGCGGCCAAGATCTTCTTCAACCAGGTGTTCCGCGACGGCTTCTTCCACGGCGACATGCACCCCGGCAACATCCTGATCGACGCGGAGGGACCATCGTGGCGGTCGATTTCGGCATCATGGGCCGGGTCGACATGGCCGACGCCGGCACATGGCCGAGATCCTCGTGGGCTTTCTCGCAGCGCGACTACGTCGGGGTGGCCGACGTCTTCTTCGCCGCCGGCTTCGTGCCGCGCCGATCCGGACCGATGGCCTTCGTCCAGGCGGTGCGCTCGATCGGCGAGCCGATCCTGGGCCTGCCGCTCGAGGAGATCTCGTTCGGCCGGCTGCTCGGCCAGCTCCTGGCGAGGCCGAGCAGCTTCGAGATGGAGACCCAGCCGCAGCTGCTGCTGCTGCAGAAGACCATGGTGGTGGCCGAGGGGGTCGGCCGGCTGCTCAATCCGCGAGATCAACATGTGGCAGCTGGCGCAGCCGCTGGTCGAGCAGTGGATCATCGACAATCTGGGTCCCCAGGCGCGGCTGCAGCAAGCGTGGCGGACGGGCTCGACACGATCGGGCCGGCTGCCGGACCTCGTGCGGCGGCTGGAGGACGCGCTCGATCGCGATCAAGCAGCGCATGCGGGCCGAGATCGCGTCCGACGCTGCTGCCAGGGCTGGTTCTGGCCCTGCTCCTGGGCGCGCTCATCGGCGCATTCATCGGCCTGACGCTGGCCTGACGGGCCTTGCCTGGCCGCCAAACAACGCCACTTTCGCTGTAGGTTCCGGAATTGGTCCGGCGGCGCTTCGTGACGGGGCGGCCCTGTCGCTACGGGCTAGGGGGAGCCATGCAGCAGACCAGCGCATTCTGCTGATCATCGGCGGCGGCATCGCCGCCTACAAGGCGCTCGAGCTGATCCGGCGCGGGCGCGAGCGCGGGCTTGCCTTTCGCGCCATCCTGACCCGCGCCGGGGCCGAGTTCGTCACCCCGCTGTCGGTCGCGAGCCTCGCCGAGGAGAAGGTCTACGACGAGCTCTTCTCGCTCACCGACGAGGCCGAGATGGGCCATATCCGGCTGTCGCGCGAGGCCGATCTGGTGGTCGTGGCGCCGGCCACGGCCGACCTCATGGCGAAGATGGCGCACGGCCACGCCGACGATCTCGCCTCGACCGCACTGCTCGCCACCGACAAGCCGGTGCTGGTGGCGCCGGCCATGAACCCGATGATGTGGCAGCCATGCGGCGACCCGGCGGAATGTCGAGCGGCTGCGGGCCGATGGCGTCCAGCTTCGTCGGGCCCGATGCCGGCGACATGGCGTGCGGCGAGGTCGGCAGCGGCCGGATGGCCGAGCCGGCTGGACATCCTCGCCGCGATCCTGGCGCTGCTGGGTAGCCCGGCGGCGGCACCGGTCTCGCGACCGCTCGCGGAAGGCGGGCGCTCGTGACCAGCGGTCCGACGCACGAGGCGATCGATCCGGTCCGCTACATCGCCAACCGCTCGTCCGGACGCCAGGGCCACGCCATCGCCGAGGCCCTGGCCGAGGCCGGGGCGGAGGTCACCCTGGTCTCGCGGGCCGGTCAGCCTGCCCGACCCGCCGGGCGTGGCTGTTCGCCGGGTGGAGAGCGCCCGCGAGATGCTGGCCGAGGTCGAGGCGGCCCTGCCGGTCGACATCGCGGTCTGCGCCGCGGCCGTCGCCGACTGGCGGCCGGCGGCGGCGCGTGCCGGCAAGCTGAAGAAGACCGACGGCCAAGGCCCGGCGGCTCTGGAGCTCACCGCGAACCCCGACATCCTGCAAGACTCTGTCGCGCCACGCGACCTTGCGACCGCGCCTGGTCGTCGGCTTTGCCGCCGAGACCGACGATCTCATCGCCAATGCCCAGGCGAAGCTCGAGCGGAAGGGCTGCGACTGGATCCTCGCGAACGATGTCGGGGCCGGGAGCGGCGTCTTCGGCGGTGAACGCAACCGGGTGCATCTGGTGCGCAAGGCGGCGCCGCCCGAGGCCTGGCCTGAGGCGACCAAGCGCGAGGTGGCGATACGGCTCGTGGCCCGGCTCGCCGAGGCGCTTCGCCCATGACCGCGGCGGTTTCGGTGGTGATCGAGCGGCTGCCGCATGGCGAGGGCCTGCCACTGCCGGCTTATGCGACGGCGCTCGCGGCTGGCGCCGACCTGATGGCCGCCGTTCCCGCCGAGGCGCCTCTCGATCTGGCGCCCGGGGCCAGGGGTGCTCGTGCCGACCGGGATCAGGATCGCCCTGCCGGACGGTTTCGAGGCGCAGGTTCGGCCGCGCTCGGGCCTGGCGCTGCGGCACGGGATCACCGTGCTCAATGCGCCGGGCACGATCGATGCGGACTATCGGGGCGAGATGGGAGTCGTGTTTGCTCAATACGGGCGCTAGCCTCTTTAAGGTGCGAGCGAGGTGAGCGGATCGCCCAGCTGGTGATCGCACCGGTGAGCCGGGCCGCGTCTGGCAGGTCGGCGCGCGTGGACGAGCGCTGCGCCAGCGGCCGTGCCGCGGGCGGGTTCGGCTCGACCGGGCTCGGCACGCTGGGTCAGGGGCCGGGTGATGGCCAGTAGGGTTCAGTCAGGGGAGCGGGGTAGCCGAAAGCGATGATCAAGCCATCGAAGAAGCTGGCGCTCGCGGTCGAGGCGGTGGTCGACATCGCCTATCACGGCACGGCCGAGCCGGTGCAGAGCCAGGACATCGGCCGCCGGCTGAATCTGCCGCGGCGCTATCTCGAGCAGGTCATGCAGCAGCTGGTCAAGGCCGGCATCCTCAAGGGCGTGCGGGGGCCGCGCGGCGGCTACCGGCTGGCCCGCGAGCGGCGGCGCATCTCGATTGCCGATGTGGTCACCGTGGTCGAGGCCAACGACAGCGAGCCCGCCAATATCCGCGCGAGCGATCTCGGTCAGCGGGTCATGGCGCCCTTCTGGGCCGAGCAGGAGCGCGCCGCGCTGGAGCGGCTCGAGGCGATCACCATCGATGACCTCTGCCACGAGGCGGAGAGCTCGGCAGTGCGGCGCGAGGCGCGCGACGGCATCGATTTCGCCATCTGACGGCTGGAGACTCGGGTGCCTGGCTCGAGGGTCAGCCATGAGCAGAACGCAGGTCTGGCGGGCGTAGCAACGCTGGCCATGGTCCGCGGTTTCTTGGCATAAGAAGAGGGTCCGATCCTTCGGTGCACCCTAGCTTCACGTCCGGACCCCAGGCATGAGCTCGCTCGCCCCTGTTGCCGCCGAACCGGGGCTTATCGCCCGCGGCATCGGCCTCTCTCTGGTGGCATACGCCGCCTTCTCGACCGCCGACGCGCTGCTCAAGCTGTCCAGCGCCGGGTTCTCGGTCTTCCAGATCGCGCTGTTCATGGCGCTTTTCGCCACCCTGCCGGTCTTTCTCACGACCATCGGCAGGGGCGGGCTCACGAGCCTGTTGCCACACAACTGGCGGCTCGTGGCGATGCGCGGCATCCTCACCGCGGTCTGCGGCACGCTCGCCTGGAACGCGTTCGCCATGCTGCCGATGGCCGAGGTCTACGCGCTCCTGTTCGGCGCTCCGATGCTGGTCACGGCGTTCTCCGCACTCCTGCTCCGGGAGACCGTGGGTTGGCGCCGCTGGTCGGCGACGCTGGTGGGCTTCGTGGGCGTCATCATCATGATCGATCCGAGCTTCACCGGGCTCGGCATCGGCCATCTGATGGCGGCATTGGCCGCCGCCGCCGGTGCCTTGAGCTTCGTCATCCTGAAGAAGATCGGGGCGTCGGAGAAGAGCGCCGCCATTCTCTTCTCCGTGCTCTTCTGGATCATGGCGGTCTCGTTGCCGCCGGCCGTGGCGAATTGGGTCTGGCCGAGCCTTGCCGAGCTCGGCGTCCTGGCCGTGGCCGGGCTCTTGTTCGGTGTTGGTCAGGCCGGTCTGGTGTTTGCCACGCGCGACGCGCCCGCCGTGGTCGTTGCCCCCTTCCAGTACAGCCAGATGATCTGGGCGGTGGTCTTCGGCATCCTGGTCTTCGGCGACGTGCCGAGCCTGAACCTCTATTTCGGGCTCGCGATCGTGATCGCGGCCGGGCTGTTCATCGTCTATCGGGAGACCGTCCGGTCGAAGCCGGTCACGGTGGGTGGCGGGCGCGGCGAGGTGCCGGCCCGGGTCGCCCGGCTTTGATGCGCTGCTCGACCAGGACGGGAGATGGAAATGCGCGAGCTTCAGGTGACGATTCCCGATCCGCAAGGCGCCTTGCGGATCGGCTATGTCGACTGGGGCGACCCGGCGGCACCGGTGGTCGTCTGCATTCACGGTCTGACCCGCAATGCCCGCGACTTCGATGCCCTGGCCGATGCCCTGTCGGCCGATCGCCGGGTGATCGCGCTCGACGTCGCCGGCCGGGGGCGGAGCGGCTGGCTGGTCGATGCCACGCGCTACACGCCCGCGGTCTATGCCGGCCAGGTGCTCGCTTTCCTGGCCGCTCTCGGGCTCGGTCAGGTCGATCTGGTCGGCACGTCGATGGGCGGCATCATCGGCATGGGGCTCGCCGCGTCGCGGCCGTCACCGGTCCGCCGGCTCGTGCTCAACGACGTGGGTGGCCATGTGCCCAAGGCGGCCTTGGCGCCCATCGGCGCCTATCTCGGCGGCCCGGCCAAGGTCTTCGCCGACGTCGCAGCCCTCGAGCGGCATCTCCGCTTCATCCACCAGGGCTTCGGGCCGTTGAGCGATGCGCAATGGGCGCATCTGGCGAAGCACAGCGCCAGGGCGACCCCAGGCGGGGTCATCCAGCACTTCGACCCGGCGATTGCCGTCAACTTCCAGGCCGGCAGCGCCGCCGACATCGATCTCTGGCCGCTCTACGACGCCATCGGCTGTCCGACGCTGGTCGTTCGCGGCGGCGACAGCCTGTTGCTGCCGGCCGAGGTGGCGGACGAGATGACGCGGCGCGGCCCCAAGGCCGAGCTCGTGACATTCGCGGGCATCGGCCACGCCCCGGCGCTGATGGCCGATGACCAGATCAGCGCGGTGCGGCGCTTCCTGCTCGCCTGAAGGCTCTCCGTCCATTTCGTGAACGGTGCGCCACGATCTCGTCGAGGCTGACCCAAGAGGCTGGTTTTTCGCTCGTCTCGGCCTAGTGATGAGCCGCGCGACCCGCGGTTCACAGTCTGGAAGGCATTTCTCCGGTGTTCAAATCCTTCTTTCCGCAGCCCAAGCTGTTCTTCATCTCGTTCGTGGTCTGGTCATTGGTGGTGACGGCGCTTTGGTATTCGGGAGCCAACGGCTGGGGCGAGCTGCTCGGTCTCGGTGCGTCGCCGCCGGACAGCCAGCCGGTGATCGGGATCGGCTACTTCATCACGCCCGAGTTCCTCTGGTTCTACATCTACTACGCGATCGTGGTCCTGGTGTTCGCCGCCTTCTGGCACCGCTTCGATCCGCATCCCTGGGAG
The DNA here is from genome assembly GCA_963700945.1 of uncultured Alphaproteobacteria bacterium. GTDB lineage: Bacteria > Pseudomonadota > Alphaproteobacteria > Geminicoccales > Geminicoccaceae > SLRI01. The sequence goes on along the minus strand of CAVOZQ010000019.1, from coordinate 109,849 downwards.
CGCTGGTCGATCCTCGGCTCCGCGCTCATCCTCTTCGTCACCTATTTCGGCGTGCAGATCTCGGTCGCCATCAACAATTGGCGGCGGCCGTTCTTCGACGACGTGCAAGCGGCGCTTGGTGAGAACTCGACGGTCACGCAAGCCGATCTCTTCGGCCTGCTGCTGCTGTTTGCGCAGATCGCGTTCATCGCCATCTTCATCTTCGTGCTCTCGCGGTTCTTCGTCAGCCACTGGATTTTTCGCTGGCGGACCGCGATGAACGACTACTACATGGCGCGCTGGACACGGCTCCGGCACATCGAGGGCGCGTCGCAGCGCGTGCAGGAGGACACGATGCGCTTCGCCGGCGTGATGGAGGGCCTGGGCGTCTCGGCGATCGACGCGGTGATGACGCTGATCGCCTTTCTGCCGGTGCTCTGGGCGCTGTCCGAGTACGTCACCGAGTTGCCGCTGGTCGGCACGATCCCCGCCCCGCTGTTCTTCGCGGCACTGCTCTGGTCGATCTTCGGCACCGGCCTGCTTGCCCTGGTGGGCATCAAGCTGCCGGGGCTCGAGTTCAGGAACCAGCGGGTCGAGGCCGCCTACCGCAAGGAGCTGGTCTATGGCGAGGACCGTGCGGAGCGGGCCGAGCCGATGACCGTCCGCGAGCTCTTCCATCATGTCCGGCAGAATTATTTCCGCCTCTACTTCCACTACATGTACTTCAACGTCTTCCGCTCGCTCTATCTGCAGGCGGACAACATCTTCGTCTACATCCTCTTGATTCCGACGATCGTCGCCGGCGCTGCCGTGGGCTTCACCTTCGGCGTGCTGCAGCAGATCTTGACCGCCTTCAACCAGGTCTCCAACTCGTTTCAGTATTTGGTCAATTCCTGGACCGTGATCGTCGAGCTGTTGTCGATCTACAAGCGCCTCAAGGCCTTCGAGGCGGCGATCGACGACAAGGATCTGCCCGACATCGACAAGGAATGGCTGGAGTTGCACGGCGCCGGCGGGCCGCCGCCGATTGAGACGGTGGGCCCCGGGGTGTGAGCGCGTAACAGACGGGAACCCTTGGGAGAGGATCATTCGAGCCACGGCCACAGCCAACGGCCGGTCTGCTGCCCGAACGCGGGGTCGCTCGTGCCAGCCGGGTGTCGCTGGCGATCCTTGCGGATCGCGCCTACCGCCTGACGCCGCCGGCTGGCCGCCGGTTCTCGCTCGCCGCCGCCCTGACATCCTGATCGTCGCAGGGCCCCGATGAGGCGGAAATCGACCGCGGACCTGCGAACGAGCTGGGGGCTGCTCACCGGCTACTGGCGGGCGGAGCGGTGGCGCGAGGCTTGGCTGCTCACCGTGCTCGTGCTGGCGCTGACGACGCTGCTCAGCAAGGCGGCGGTCTGGGCGGCTATGGCGAGCGGCGATTTCATCGCCGCCCTGGCGGGCGCCGGCAACGTCGCATCCATCGACGGCACCGGTCCGGCGCTCGGCGCGGCGACGCTGGCGTTCTTCGCCATTCACATGGCGCGCGCCGGCGGGGTGGCGATGCGCCATCTCCTCGCCGCGACGCTCCATCGCCGCGCCCGGGCCTGGCTGGTCGGACGGTTCAACGATGCCATTCTGGCCGACGATCGCATCGCTCTCGACCTGATGAGCGACCGCGAGGTTGCGGCCGCCGGTGCGACGCGGTTGCCGGACGCCATCGACCAGCGGATCGACGACTGCTCGATCGGCCTCTATGGCGGGCTCGTCGGCCTGGCGATGGGCTTTTGGGGCGCCGTGACGTCGATCTGGTTCGTGGCCTCCGCGCTGATCGAGCGCAGCACGGCGATTCCCTGGCTCGACGAATGGGGCCGCGCGGCCTCGGCAGGCCTGCTCCGGTCGGCTGGGATCGCGGTCGATTTGCGCCCCGGCGAGTTCGGCACGGCCCTGTTGGCGGGCCTGCTCGTGGTCGTCTACGTGCCGGCGCTGACCTTCGTCGCCTGGCTGATCGGGCGGGTGATCGAGCGGCTGCAGCTGGAGCGGCAGCGCCGGGACGGTGCCTGGCGCGGCGAGCTCAACACGATGCTCAACCGCGTCGCCCAGATGGCGGCCTCGCGTGGCGAGCGCGCGCAAAAGCGCATCAATCAGCGGCTCTACACCGACCTCGATCGGGTCTGGCAGCGCCAGAATGTCTGGGCCGCCGGGATGATGATGTTCACCGACGTCTACAATTTCCTGTCGCACCGGCTGCTGGCCTACCTGCCGGCCATACCGGCGCTCACCGCCGGGACCATGAGCTTTCGGGACTACATCGCCAGCTCCGAGCTGACCGCCGAGCTGATCGGCGGCATCTCGTGGTTCATCAACGTCATGCCCGCCATCGCCATGCTGCGCGCCAATGCGAGGCGCCTGCGCGAGCTGGCCATCGCCGTCGAGCGCGTGCACGACCGACAGGCATTCTACGCCGAGACGGGAATCAGCCGCTTTCGCCATGCACGCAGCAAAGGTTATCGCGGCCTGAGACTAGCCGATCTCGCGATCAGCCATCGTGGCCACGATACTGCGCCGTTCCTGAAGGTGCCGTCTTTCGAGCTTCGCCCTGGGGAATGGGCCTATGTTCATGGGCCGAGCGGCTGCGGCAAGACGGCTCTCTTGAAGGCCATCGACGGGCTTTGGCCCTACGGCGAAGGGACCATCGTTCTCGGTGCCAAGGACCGGCTCTTCTTTGCCGGCCAGGAGCCCGACATTCCCGAGCGGATGAGCCTGCATGCGCTTTGCAGCTATCCCGACCCACCTGAAGCCTGCGACAGGGCCGACGTCAGCGATGCCCTGGAGCGCGTCGGCCTCGGCCTCTTCGTGGGCGAGCTCGAGGCCGAGCTGCACCAGGGCCTGAGCTGGCGGCAAATGCTGTCGGGCGGGCAGCGGCAGAAATTGGTGCAGGCTCGTATCCTCCTGCAGAGGCCCGACATCCTGTTGCTGGACGAAGCGACTTCGGCGCTCGACCCGAGCTCGACGCTCTCCTTCTACGAAACGCTTCGCGCCGAGCTGCCCGAGGCCGCGGTTCTCTCCGTGCTGCACGACAGCGAGGCGCCCAGATGGGCCGATGGCACGCCGATCTATGCCATGGCGCTCGAGATTCGCGATGGTGTGGCCCGGACCCGGCGTACGGGCCCGGGCCGCTTGCGGGTGGTCGCGGGTTGAGCAGCGCTAGGCCGGACGGGCGGACGGTGGCGCCCGCCGCGCACCGCTTTTTCGGTCACTCGGCCGCGACGTTGCCGCGGCTGCGCTCCTCCGGACGCAACAGGCGGAACTCGCGGCGGTCGCCGGGGTTCAGCTTGCGGTGGTGGCTGCGATAGGCAATCTCGATCATCGGCGCGACCTCGGGATGGCTGAAGACCGAGAGCGTTTCGTGGGTGGCCGCGGACGTCGAGCCGGTGCCGGCGGTAGCGGAGCTGGACTTTCAGGCAGTCGACCTCGACCGGCAATGTCGGGTTGAAGTGGAGCACGCCGCCCCGGGTCTCGATGCCCAGATAGTTGCGCTGGACCAGGTCGACGGTGCCGGCCATGGCGCCCGTGTGGATGCCTTCCGGCGTCGTGCCGCCCTGAATATCCTCGATGTCGCTGTCCAGCGCCCGGCAGAACAGGTCCCAGGAATGCTCGCGGTCGGAGCGGGCGAGGATCCAGGCATGGGTGATCAGGCTCAAGGTCGAGCCGTGCGAGGTGCGCTGGATGTAGTAGTCGATGTTCCGCTTGATCATGTCGTGGCTGAAGGGGTAGCCCAGCGCCTCGAAGATCAGGTCGAGCTCTTCCGCCGAGAAGATGTAGAAGAGCATCAGCGCATCGGCCTGCTTCGAGCACATATAGTCGTTCGGATCCTTGCCCTCGGCCTCGAGAATGCGGTCGAGCCGCTGGATGTCGCCGTACTTTTCGCGATAGGCGGCCCAGTCGAGCGGCTCGAGCTTCTCGTAGCCGTCGAACTGGCTGATGATGTCGCCATCGTGGAACGGCACCTTGAGCTTGCGGCTGATGTCGTACCAGCGGTCGAGCTCGTCCTGGCCGACCTCGAGCGACTGCAGGAGCTTCGAGCGTCGCGTCTGCGGCAGGATCTCGATCATGTCGAGCGCCCGGCTCATCAGCCAGGCGACCATGACATTGGTGTAGGCGTTGTTGTCGATGCCGCCGGCTTCCTCCGGGTCGGTGCCGGGATAGGCCGTGTGGAATTCGTCGGGGCCCATGACGCCCTTGATCTCGTAGCGGTCGATCGCCGCGTTGTAGGTCGCGATCGAGGACCAGAAGCGGGCGATCGAGAAGAACAGCTCCGCGCCGTGATAGTGGATGAAATCGTCGTCGCCGGTGGCTTCCCAGTAGCGCCAGATATTGTAGCAGATCGCGGCGTTGACGTGGCGCTGCCGCTGGCTGGTGTCCGGCAGCCAGCGGCCTGACTTGGGGTTGAGGTGGACGACCTGGGTTTCCTCGCGGCCGTTCGAGCCGCTCTGCCAGGGAAACATCGCCCCGGCATAGCCGTTCGCCTTGGCGGCCGCGCGCGCCTCGCGCAGCCGCCGGTGGCGGTAGCGGATGGTCTCGCGCACCACTTGTGGGAGGCGCAGGGTCAAGAACGGCAGGATGAACAGCTCGTCCCAGAAGATGTGGCCGCGATAGGCCTCGCCGTGCCAGCCGCGGGCCGGCACGCCGACATCGTAGTCGAGCGAGTTGTGCGAGATGGTCTGCAGGAGGTGGAAGATGTGCACGCGGAGCTTGAGCTGCTCGCCATTGCTCCTCGTCTGCTCGAAGGACATGTCGCAGGAGTCCCATACCTGTCGCCAGCAGCGCTCGTGGCGCGTCAGCAGGCTGGCGAAGTCGTGGGTGCGCTCGAGCGCCTGTGCGGCTTCCTCGCCGGCCTCGCTGATCGCCGGGTCGCGGCTGGTGTAGAGGGCGATGAGCTTCTCGATGACCAGACCGCTGCGCTCGATCACGAGGCTCACCGTCTGCTCGATCGTGTCGTCGTCGGCCGTGGTCTCGTGCTCGGCAGTGTGCGGCTCGCCGTCCTGCCAGAGGCGCAGCCGCGCCGCGATGGCCAGCTCGACCCGTGACTGGTTGGTGCGCGAGCGCAGGAAGATGGTCTCCGCGTCGAGCGCCTTGGTCTCCAGCGTCTCCAGGTGGCGGCTGGCAAGGGCCTTGTAGCGGTCGACGCCGGCATTGATCAGCGAGCCGTCGATCCCGGAGCGAACCGTGATCCGGCCCTGCCAGTCGAGCGGCTCGAGGGTCAGGCGGAGGCCGGCCTGGTGGCGGTCGCTCATGCTGACGATCCGCTCCTCGTGCCACCGGGTCGTGCGGCCAGCGTCGTCCTTGAAGGTGACGTCGCGGGTCAAGAGACCGCGCTGCACGTCGAGTGCCAAGTGATATCGCTCGATCGTCACATCATCGATGCTGAACCACGCGCCATCCTCGATCCGGAAGGTCAGCGGCAGCCAGTTCGGGATATTGACCAGGTCCTCGTTCTCGATGTCCCGGTCGCCGACGCGGCTGGTCAGCCGGTTGTACAGGCCGGCGACGTAGCAGCCCGGGTAGTGGACGCCATCGGCGTGGCTGCCGGCCATGGCACCTCGGGTGACGAAGTAGCCATTGCCGAGGGCGGTCAGCGCTTCCCGGTGCTTCTCCTGCGCCGGCTCGTAGCTGTCATAGGCGAGAACCCATCCCATATCGCTCTCTTGCTCCCTCGGGCCATTTCTTGTCGCGGTCCACTTCCGGTCGTCGCAAGTTGGCACATTGATAGCAGGTCATCTCGCCGACGCATCCCCTGATTGCCCGCGTTGGCGGCTTGGCCTTTTTGCCGGCATCTCCTAGACAGCATCGCTGAAGCGGTTCCGGTGTCGAGGCCGCGATTGGGGTGGCTTGCTATGGCTGTGGAGGACACGCTGCTCGAGCGGATCGAGGCGGAGGGGATCAGAAGCGTCGATCTCCGCTTCACGGATCTCACCGGCCGCTGGCGGCATACGACGATCGACGGGCCGAGCCTGGAGCGGCATCAGCTGGAGCACGGGCTGTTGATCGACGGCTCGGCGGTGCCCGGCTGGCGCGACATCAGCGAAGCCGATCTGCTCTTGCGGCCGGACCTGGCAAGAGCCTTTCTCGACCCGTTCGCGGCCCAGCCGACGCTCTGCCTGTTCTGCAGCGGCGCCGAGCCGGCCACCGGCATGGGCTACGAGCGCGATCCACGCTCCGCCGCCCTGCGCGCCGAGGCGTATTTGACGGAGAGCGGTGTCGCGGACAGGTGCCTGCTCTCCGCCGAGCTCGGCTTCTTCCTCTTCGATGACGTGCGGATCGAGCTCGGCCCGCTCAGCGCCGCCTATGCGCTCGAACTCGAGCGAGGCGCGCACCGCGGGTGGCGCCGCCTATGCCGGCGGGAATAGCGGCCACCGGCCGGTTCCGAGATCCGCCCAGGCCTGCCTGCCGCCGGCCGATCATCATGCCGACATCCGGGCCGAGATCACGACGACGCTGCGCCAGCTCGGCCTAGCCGAGCTGCGCCACGAGCATGGCCCCACCGCGGCCCAGCACCGGCTGATGATCGGCAAGAGCAGCCTGGTGTCGCTCGCCGATCGGCTGCAGCTGATCAAGTACGTGACCCACCAGATTGCGGCGAGCTACGGCAAGTCGGCGAGCTTCATGGCCAAGCCGATCGCCGACGAGCCCGGCGCACCCTTCTACTTGGCGCAATCGTTCTGGAACGGCGGCCGGCCGCTGTTCGCCGGCCAGGGTTATGCCGACCTGAGCCCGCTCTGCCTGCAGTTCACGGCCGGCGTTCTCGTCCACGCGCAGGCCCTGAACGCGTTCACCAATCCCACCACCAACAGCTACCGGCGGCTGCAGCCGGCGATGGACGAGCCGACCTTGCTGACCTTCGCCGCCCATAACCGTTCGGCGGCGATCCGCATTCCTTACGCCGATCGGCCGGACCGCAAGCGGGTCGAGCTCCGCTTTCCGGACCCGAGCGCCAATCCCTATCTGGCGATCACCGCGGTGCTCATGGCCGGGCTCGACGGCATCGCCCGCAAGCTCGAGCCGGGTGATGCGATGGACCGCAATCTCTACGATCTCAGGCCGGACGAGCTCGAGGGCATCCCGTCGACGGCGCGCTCGCTCGATGCTGCCCTCGACGCGCTGGAGGCCGACCAGGATTTCCTGTTGCGCGGCGACGTCATGTCGGCCGAGCTGATCAATGCCTATATCGACGTCAAGCGGGCCGAGCTCGGCCATCTCGCCCGCCTGCCGACGCCGGCCGAGTTCGAGCTCTATTATGGCCTGTAGCCTTGCGGAGCACAGCCGATGAGCGCCGCCGCACAGGACGACCGGGGCGTCCTCGATTTCTGGTTCGATGCCGAGACCAAGCCGCACTGGTTCAAGCAGAGCGATGCCTTCGATCAGGCCGTCGCGGAACGGCTCGGCCCGCTCTGTGCCCAGGCCCGGGCTGGCGAGATCGATGGCTGGGCGGTCCAGCCCGACGGACTCCTGGCGCTGGTCATTCTGCTCGATCAGGTGCCGCGGAACCTGTTTCGCGGCACACCCGAGGCGTTCGCCACCGATGGCAAGGCGCTGGCGCTGGCGCGCCTCGCCGTCGACCAGCGCATGGATCGGGACCTCGGCGTCGACCAGCGCGCCTTTCTCTATCTGCCGTTCGAGCATGCCGAGGATCTGGCCGACCAGGAGCGGGCCGTGGCCTTGTTCCGCGAGCTGGGCAACGAGACCTATCTCGATTTCGCCATCCGCCACCGTGATGTCATCGCCCGCTTCGGCCGGTTTCCGCATCGCAATGCGATCCTCGGCCGGGAGAGCAGTGCGGCCGAGCGGCAGTTCCTCGAGACGCCGGGCTCCTCCTTCTGAAGCCGTGGCGTCGCCTGAAGCGGCTGGGCGGCAAGCGCGAACGCTCGCCAGACCTGCTGGACTCGGCGCTGCCGTCGGTGGATGGCCGCCCCTCCGGCGCCATGCCGGAGGGGCTCTACCGCTTCGTCATGGCCGTGACCTGGCGGCAGCAGATCCCGCTCTGCCTGCTCACCTTCCTGGTCTTCCCCCTGACCCTGGCACCGCTGGAGCTGCAGCGGCGGATCATCAACGATGCGATCGGCGGCGCGGACCTCGATCTGCTGCTCTGGCTGGGCGGGCTCTACCTCGCGATCGTGTTCGCGCAAGGTGTGCTCAAGTACCTGCGCAACGTCTATCTCGAGCGGGTCGGGCAGGGGATCAGCCGCCGCCTGCGCCGCCGGATCGTCGACAATGACAGCTTCGGCGGCGACATCGCGGAGGGCACCAAACAGTCGCTGATCGCGGCCGAGGCCGAGGCGGTGGGCGGGTTTGCCGCCGAGAGCCTGGCCTTTCCGCTCCTGCAGCTCGGCATCGTCTTCAGCATTGCCGGCTACATGCTCGTCGTCGATCCATTGGTGGCCGTCGTCGCGCTCGGTCTATTCGTGCCGTCGATCGTGCTCATGGTGGTTTTCCAGCCGCGGCTGAACCGGCTGACCGGCCAGAAGACAGAGGCCCAGCGGGCGCTGGGCGAGGCGGTGCTGGAGGACGACCGGATGGGCAAAGATGCCGATGGGGATGCCGGCGCCGACGACAGAACGACGATCGATCGGCTGATCGACCGGATGTACGGGCTGAAGATCAAGGTTGCGCTCGTCAAGTACGGGCTCAAGTTCGCCAACAACCTGTTGGGGCATCTGGGCCCCTTGAGCGTGCTCGTCGTCGGAGGCTGGATGGTGATCGAGGGGCAGACCGCGCTCGGTACCGTCGTCGCCTTCATCTCCGGCTACGACAAGATGAGCGCGCCGGCGCGCGATCTTCTCAACTTCTACCGCCGCCTCTCGATGATGAAGGTGCAATACGGCATGGTCAGGGAGGCGGCCGGCGGCGCGTCCGCGCCTAGGCGGCCTTGAGGCGCTCCGAGCAATCGCCGCGAAAGCCGGCGTCGTTGACGATGCGCTCCATGAACGTGTCGAACGCGGTCTCGGGCGCGATCCGCCGATGCGCGAAGCGGAGCGCCGCCGGCTGGGTCAGGGCCGGCCACGGGCAGCCCGAGGACGCCGTCTCGGCGAGGCGGATCGGTGCCGTGGCATGGCGCAGCGGGCCATGCCGGCTGACATAGGCGCCGATGGGCACGCTGGCCGCCGTCAGGGCATCGCCGTCGTGCTCCAGACGAAAGTCGGCGAGCTCGCAATAATCGTAGTTGATGCCCAGCGCCTCCGTCTCGTGCATCCGCGCGAGCTGGCTCGGGTCGAGCCAGGTGATCGCCACGAAGGTCAGCCCGCCCGGGTGTTGCTCGAGCGTCGCCGGCAGTGAGCCGTAGCGGGTGAAATGGGCAGAATAGACGACCACATGGTCGAACAGCACGGCGCGGCTGACCGGGATATGGCCGAAACCCTGGCCGAACTTACGGCGCAGCTGCATGGGGGCGGCGTTGGAGCCCAGCGCCAGGACGGGCGTGCGGCCCGCCACGTCGAAGTCGGGCGCCTTGCCTATCGCGCTGAAGACGTAGCGCTCGAGCGGGGCGAGGAACGGGTAGTCCGCGGCGCGCGGCAAAGTCTCGTCGTCGATGACCGTCGTCATTCGGTCGCTCCCTCGGCGCTGCATCCGCCCATGCTGCAGCGCGTCAATTTATCTGAAATAATGGCTTTGCGTTCATTTAATGCAAAATCGGAGGATCGGCAATTGAATAATGGTTGAGATCAAGCGGTCGGACGTTGGAACCGTTTCATGTTGGCATTTACATAGGCGCCGAGGATAAGGATGACTGATGTAAGGTAAAAGAACATTAGTGCGATGACGACACTGGCCATGCTGCCATAGGTGACGCTGAAATTGCTGAAATGGGAGAGATAGACCGAGAAGCCGGTGCCCGCGAGGATGAAGAGAAGGACCGTGAAGACCACGCCGGGCATGACATCGCGAAGGTGTTGGCCGTGGTTGGGCAGCCACAGATGCAAGACCAGCAGCGTGGCGAAGAGTGCCAGAATGGCGATGCCGTAGCGGACGACGATGAAGAAGAGATGGAAGGTGAATCCGAGATCGACCCAAATACTCGCCGCCCGCCACGCCAGTGGTGCCAGTACGATCAGGAAGGACATCAACGGCACCATGAGCCCCGCCAGCAGGACGAAGGCGAAGTTCTGCAGGCGTCTGACCACGAACGAGCGCACATGCTCGACGTTGTAGGCGCGGTTGAAGGCGAGGCGGACGGCCTCGATGCCGTTTGATGCCGCCCAGAGCGTGGTCAGAATACCGAATGTGAGAAAGCCGGTCTGCCGCCCGACGACCACCTCCGCAACCGCGGGCTCCAGCGTCTCCGCCACCTCCTTGGGCAGCGTGTCGAACATGAGCGCGACGATCCGGTTGAGGTCGTCCTCGGTGCCGAGAAAGCTCATGAAGGCGGCGATGACGATCATGAACGGAAAGATCGCGAGCAATGCCGTAAAGGACATGTAGCCCGCCACCATGAACCCGTCCTCGGCGGACATGCGTGCAGAGGCGCGGCCGAAAACCAACACGCCCAGCCGCAGCCGGCCAGCCAGTACGCGAAGCGCATGGGACATGGATATCAAGCTTTCGTCCTCGTGCTCGGCGCGCGCAGCACACCCGCATCCTCCGACGGGCTGCTACAGCGTCTCCGTCCAGTCGACATAGGCCTCGATGTCGAACTTGCGCTTGAGGCCGTCGGCATTCATGTAGCGCACCTTGCCGAACACCGGCCGCTCGGTCCACGGCCGGTCGTGCAGGCCGAAGAGCCAGGCGACGTTGGCGAAGGAGGCCGGGTCGCGGCCGTCGAGGAAGTAGCTGTTGTTGAGGTGGAGTGTCGTCGCGAAGGCCGCCTCGGGCGTCTTGGACCACTCGATGATCTTCTTGCCCCAGTACATCCGCATGTAGTTGTGCATGTAGCCGGTGACGCGCATCTCGCGCATCGCCGCGTTCCAGTAGCTGTCGTGGGTCTCGCCCGCGGCGAGCTGCTCGTCGGTGTAGAGTGTGCTCGCGCTCGATCGTCCGGCATGCTCGGCCAGGGTCTGCCTGGCCCAGTCCGGCAGGCGGCGAAGCTGTCGTAGTCGGTCTCGGTGAAGGCGACGAAGTTCATTGCCAGCTCTCGGCGCACGATCAGCTCCTCGAGGTAGAGCGCTCGGTCGTCGTCGCCGACCGGCCTCGGCCGATCTTGCCGCGAGCGCCACCTCGAGCGGCGAGATCTGGCCGAAGTGCAGGTACGGGCTGAGCTCCGAGCATTGCTGGGCGACGGGCTCGTTGCGGCCGTCGGCGTAGCCGTCGAGCTTCCCGTCGACGAACGCCTCGAGCCGGCTGCCGCGCCTCGCTGGTGCCGCCCTGAAAGCGCTCGACCCGGTCGACGGCGCCGTCGAGCCTGAGCCGTCGAGCATAGCCGTCCGGGTCGCGCGGCGTCGAGATCGCTCGCGAGCTGTCGAGATCGAGCGAGTGCCGAGCTCGACGCCACGGGCCGAGAGCGACCAGGAAGTCGTCCCGGATGGCGCTCGATCTTCGGGCGGATGGTGCGAGCGCCATACTCGGCCTTGTCGGTCACCACTCGATCGGGACGACGACGTCGCTCTCCACCTGCATCGACCCGGCAGCCGGCGGCTTTCGCCACCGTCGTCGCGCCACGCGCTTGGTGGCGGAGATAGCCCCGGTCGCAGACGACGAGCGCCGCCGGCTGCGGCCAGCTCGACGGCGACGCCTGTCGGACGCGCCACGGCGGATGCACGAAGCGGATGCCGCGCGCCTCGAGGTGCGGCGCCGACCTCGGCCAGGCCTTCGAGCATGAAGGCATAGTGGCGGCGCGTGGCCTCCGGGTAGTCGTCCATCAGGCCGAAGCCGACGACGACCGGCAGGCCCAGCGCGTTGGCGCGCTGCGATGGCATGCTCGAGCGCGTGGTTGGACCGCACCCGCTGCGCCTGCTGCATCCAGTAGAGGACGTAGCGGACACCGCGATCGCCCGCCGCGCGCTCGGGCTGGTCGTTCAGGGTCGAGAGACGTGCGTCATGAAGCATCACGTGGACAGAGCTAGTGCGTCGAGCGCGCTGTGGCCAGCCGGGCACTTCGTCTGTAGGAAGATGCGGCGTCTTGAGCATGACAGGTCGTGCCGCCCCGGCGCGAGCGCTGGACTATTGCGACGAGCGGCACGTCCATTGATTGAAAAAAGGAGGAAACGGATGATCGAGAACGAAGCCGGCAAGGTCGGCCAGAAGCTGAAGATGGTTTTGCTGTCCGGGGCCATGGCCCTGGCGCTGGTAGCCTGCGACGACACCCCGAGCGAGGACGACGCGGCGAGCGAGGCGGGCTCGGTGGTCGAGGAGGCGGAGGAGGCCGTCGAGGAGGCTGTCGACGCCGTCGAGGACGCTGCCGAAGAGGTCGGTGAGGCCGTGAGCGGCGCCACGGAGGCCGCCACCGACGCCGCCAGCGATGCGGCTGACACGGCCACCGAGGCGGCTTCTGACGCCGTCGACGCGACCACCGAGGCTGCGAGCGATGCGGCGGATGCCGCTAGCGAGACGGCCGAGGATGCGACCGACGCCGTGACGGACGCCGCTGACGATGCCGCAGACGCAGCGAGCGACGCAGCGACGGATGCGACCGAAGCGGCCAGCGACGCCGCCGACGATGCCGGCGAGGTGGTCGAGGACGCGACGGACGCCGCCAGCGATGCGGCCGACGACGCGGCCGATGCCGCCGAAGATGCGGCCGACGACGCCGACGACGCGGTCAGGGACGCCACCGGCACGACCGGCAACTAGGTCCGACCAGCCGCCTCAGGCGGCTTCGAGCAGGCCGACCCCGATCCGCGCGATGTCGTCGAGCGGCTCGGGGTCACTGCCCATCACGCCGCGGGCGAGTGCCGTGTAGAAGCGGGCCAGCGCGCGGCTGTCGGCGGCGGGGCCGAGCCGGCCGGCGGCGCGGGATCGCTCGAAGAGGTCGAACAGCGCCGTCTCGAGCGCGCCGGCCTCGGTCTTCGCCTGGGCCGCGACCGCCGCTGGCAGGCGGTCCTGGCAGCGCGTGGCGTCCTGCAGCATGCAGCTCCTCGGGCGTCCGGGGTCGTCGGCGGCCTTGGCGAGGAGCGCGAAGAAGCGGGTGAGCGCGGCCTTCGGGTCGTCGCCGCGGAGCGCGTGCAGCAGCGCGGCGAGCACTTCCTGGCGATAGAGCGCCAGCGTGCTCTGAAACATCCCGGCCTTGTCGCCGAAGGCGTTGTAGAGGGAGCCGCGCTTCAGGCCGGTGGCGTTGACGAGGTCGTCGATCGAGGTTGCATCGAAGCCCTGCCGCCAGAAGACCCGCATCATCGCATCGAGCACCTGGCTCTCGTCGAACTGCCGTGTGCCGGGCATGGGTTTGTTCCCCTTGAGACGTTTTCCGGCTCTCCATCTACCCGCTTGACCGATTGGTCAAGGATCGTCGCGCAGTCGTGAACGGACTGTTTCCGATGGTCATGGTGGATCGGTCAGCCGAAGGTGCCACTTGCCCGGTTGTGGACGACCCGGCCGAGATCGTGCCCTGGCCGGTTCGCACGGTCGACCGCTTCGTGAACGTTGGCGCAGCAGCAGAGGAGACGGCGATGACCGAGCACGCCTTGATCGTGGGAGCTGGGCCTGGCCTATCGGCGTCGTTCGCGCGTCGGCTGAAAGCGGACGGCGTCGCCGTCTCGCTCGCCGCGCGCGACCCCGGCAAGCTCGACGGCCTGGCCGCCGAGCTTGATGCCTTCACCCAGGCCTGCGATGTCGCCGACAGGGCGTCGGTCGACGCGCTTTTCGCGGCACTCGATGAGGCCGGGCGGACGCCGGACATCGTGCTCTTCAACCCGAGTGCGCGGGTGCGCGGTCCGTTCGTCGACCTCGACCCGGCGGCGGTCGAGCAGGCGGTCAGGGTGACCGCGATCGGCGGCTTTCACGTGGCGCAGGCAACGGTGCGGCGGCTGCTCGCCAAGGGTGGCGGGACCTTGCTGTTCACCGGTGCCTCGGCGAGCGTCAAGGGCTATGCGCAGTCGGCCTCGTTCGCCATGGGCAAGTTCGCGCTGCGCGGCCTGGCCCAGAGCCTGGCGCGCGAGTTGCAGCCCCAAAACATCCACGTGGCGCATCTGGTGATCGACGGCGGCATCGGCCCGGCGGGCGCCACCGGACCCGAGGACAAGATGCTGGACCCGGACGCGATCGCCCAGACCATGCATCATCTGGTCCGGCAGCACCGCAGTGCGTGGACCTTCGAGGTCGAGCTCAGGCCCTGGGTCGAGCGGTTCTAGCCGGCGCTCAGCCGTCGGGCAGCCAGAGCACGTCCTCGTGGCCGACCCGGTGGGTCGAGCGGCCCGCGTCGATCTGCCGGCGCCGCTGCTGGGCCCAGCTCCTGATCTCGCCCGCCTGGTCGGGCGCGATCTCGAGCGCTGCCTGCATGTAGCCGTCGAGCAGCGCCTTTTGGATCTGCCGATCCTCGTAGCGAAGCTGCCAGTCGCTCGGCTCGACCAGCAGCCGGCCGCCCAATGGCTGCAGTCGGTCACGGAGCGCCTCGACGGCCTTGGGGCCGAGCGCCGGTCCCAGCCCCTTGTCCGTTGCCTGGTGCGCGTGGAAGGCCTGCTTGACCGTGGCATCGAAGAGATCGCCCGGCCGCCAGCGCCAGCCGCCGTCATAGGTGAGCACAATGTAGAGCGCGGCGCGCCGTGCCTCAGCCACGGCGACCAGGCGGTCGAGCCAGTCGGCGCTCACCAGATCGCAGAAGGCGGCGCAGGTGACGAGATCGGTGCTCTTGGGAATGGCGGCATCGAGATCGCCCGCGAGATCGAGCTGGCGGTAGGCAGCGGCGACGCCTTCGGGCAGGCTTGCGAGCCGCTCGGTGCCAGCCTCGATCAGCAAAGCGTCGTGCTCGACGAGGGTCCAGCTCTGCTGCACCCCGAGATGCGCGCTGGTGCCGCGCAGATTGCTGCCGGTGCCGCTGCCGAGATCGACGATGCCGAGCTGGCGCCGGGTGCTGGCCCAGGCGGCGAGCGCCTGCAGGAGCGGCTTGGCCCTGGCGGCGTGATCGTAGGGCTCGCGCAGGGCGAGCCAGTCGCTGGCAAAGCCACTCATGATCGTTCCTCCAGGTTCAGGCCTTGCGCCACGAGCCGGGCGGTCTCGTCCCAGCCCTGCAGCTGCTCCCGGCCGCGGCGCGCGCCATCGCGCAGCCGCCCGAGGGCGATGGGATCGTTCCAGAGGCCCTGGATCAGGCCACGCAGCTCGGCGACGTCACCGGGCTCGAAGAAGAGCGCGGCGGTCTCCGGAACCGCCTCGACGATGGCGCCGCCGCGGGCGATGAGGCAGGGCAGGCCGGCTGCCACCGCCTCGGCCGCGGCCATGCCGAAGCCTTCGTAGAGCGAGGTCGAGACGAAGAGGTCGGCGGTGTCGAAGACCTCGTCGAGGGCGGCGGCGTCGAGCTCGCCCGCCAGCTCGATCCGGTCGTCCTGCTCGGTCTCGCGGATCAGCGCCACCAGTGCCTGGACCGTTTCCGGGTCGCGCTCCAGCGAGCCGGCGATGATGGCGGTGACGCGGCGATCGTCGATGCCGGCCAGGGCCGCGACCAGGCTGCGCTGGTCCTTGCGCGAGGTGACGCTGCCGAGCGAGATGATGGCGAGGCCGGCCCCGTCGGAGCCCTGCGCCAACGGCTTGGGGTCGGTCCCGGGCGGGGCGACGACGAGCCTTGCCGGGTCGACCGCAAAGTCCTCGACCAGGGCGAGCCGCGTCGTGGCGGAGGTGCAGATGACTGTCGCCGCGTGGGCCAGTGCCTCGCGCTCGCTGGCCATCAGCGCGTCGGCGTGGTCCGGGTCGAGGCCCGTCTCGAAGGCGAGCGGGTGGTGAACCAGGGCGATCAGCTCATGCCGGGCGGCGAGCTCGGCGGCCAGCTCGGGCAGGACGCCGAGCGCCAGGCCGTCGATGACCAGCCGGGTGCCTTGGGGCAGGCTCATCAACAGATCGCGGGTCTCGACCAGGGTCACCGGATCAGGGTCCGGAAAGCTGCCGGCAAGGCTTAGCCGGCGGACGCGAAAGCCTTGCGATTCCAGCGCCATGGCAAGTCGGCGATCGTAGATCGTGCCGCCGGTAAGGCGGTCGAAGCCACCGGGCACAGCGAGCGCTAGGTCGAAATCGGGCATCGAGATCTCCAGACGGCAATCAGGCGCAAGAGCACGCCGCAGCGGCGGACGTCAACTGGAGGCTGACTGAGGCGTTGGCCGGCTTGCGTCGCGCAATGGCATCGTGCAGTCTTTCGCCTGCTGGCCGTGCTGCAGCGCCGGCGCGGCGTGTCCATCAGGATTGTCGTTCGCGACGCTGCCCGGCCGTTCGCCAAAGGTATGGCTGCAATGGTATGTCTGCAGTGGTAGGTCTCGGGAGCTCGCGTGTCATGGCCCTTTTCGGCAGGCCGTCCTCGGTCATCCGCCATCTGTCGCTGATCATGGCTGCCAGCGTCCTCGCCGGCGGCGCCGCCCTGGCGTCCGAGACCCGCAGCTTCAACCTCGGCGCCGACCCCGAATCGGTCTTGGACGGCCGTCACTATGTCGTCTTCGCGGTCGATCTGCCTGATGGCGAGAGCCTGCGGGTCGCCATGCGCTCGACCGAGGTCGACAGCTTCCTCACCCTGATCGGACCAGATCAGTCGCTCCACGACGACGACCAGTCCGGTGGCGGCAGCGACGCGCAGGTGGAGATCGACGCACCGCTGCCCGGCCGCTGGCTGATCGTCGCCACCACCTTCGCGCCGGACGAGACGGGCAAGGTCGAGCTGACGGTCGAGCCCGTCAACATCGCCGACGATGTCGCGGTCACGCTGCCGGATGATCTGGCAGCGGTCGTTGTGGCCGGGCGCGACGATCGTGCCGAGTCCCGCTGGGCGAGCGATGTCGTCATGCAGGAGGAGACCGACGCCGAGCAGCTGGCGCTCTGGCTCGGTGAGGCCGACCATCGGGACGCCGTCGCGGCGATCATCC
Organism: uncultured Alphaproteobacteria bacterium; assembly: GCA_963700945.1. Taxonomy (GTDB): domain Bacteria; phylum Pseudomonadota; class Alphaproteobacteria; order Geminicoccales; family Geminicoccaceae; genus SLRI01. Next base: position 92,909 of record CAVOZQ010000019.1, on the reverse strand, counting down.
GGGACAAGTCGGCGAAGCTCGATGCGGAACGGGAGCGCCTGCGTGCCGAGCTCGCCATCGTCGAGGCGGCTGCAGGGAAGTCGGCGGCAGGCGATACGCCGGGTGCTGCCGAGGTGCTCCTCGACGCGCTGGCGGAGATCGAGGCGCTGCAGGTCGGTCTCGCCTCGGCCGGCGCCGCGCTCGACGAGATCGGCGCGCTGGCCACGGTGGTCTCCGGGGGCGACGGGGTTCATCAGGTGATCCAGGAGCTCGTTGCCGAGACCAAGGCGAAGCGCGACGGCTTCGAATCGATCGAGGCCATGCTGGAGAATCGCCGCGAGACACTGGCCTTTCGGCTGGTGGCAGCCGATGTCGTGGTGGTCGGCGAGGACGGACCGATCGCGAGCGGGCACGGCCCGGCGCCGACCAGCCCGGCGATCGACCCCGAGCTCTATCTCGACGAGGCGGCGCGCAGCATCAGCGGCGGCTTGGAGGAGGCGGTCGTCGAGGGTGGAGCGGGCGGGGACGCTCTGGCGGCGTTGCTGCCGGGCCTGCATCCCTGGCCGCCGCCGGTGGCGTCGGCGCGGATGGTCTTGCCAAGGACGCTGCTCGATCCCGACAACAATCCCGACCTGACGCTGGGTGATGTCGATCGGCGGCTGACCGCGGCGCTGCTCGACGCCGGGTATGCTGGTTTCGGCTATTCCGGCGTGCCGGGCGGCTTCGCCATTGTCACCCCGGTCGAGCGCTTCGTCACCGATGGCTCTGCCCTCGACCCGACGGCCCGCTGGTCGACCAAGCTGCCGCCGCTGCGCAGCTTTTCGCTTACCGAGTACATCCGCGCCTTGTTCACGGCCGAGTCCGGCAATTTCCGGGTGCTGCTGTTCGTCGTCACCGATCAGCCGTTCCACAGCGATGCCGGCCGGGCACGGCTGAGCACGGTCGAGACGTGGGCGCGGCAGGGCGTCAACCTGCTGCCGACGGAGGTGCAGGACCAGAAGTACACGCGCGGCCACAACACCACCGTGCTCGTTTACGAGTTCGAGAAGGTGCGCGGCAGCGGCGTCACCGCGGTCCAGCTCGAGGAGCACACGATGAATGCACAAGAACATCTGAAATCGGCGGGCATCCTGCCGGCGCTGGGCGGCTCGTGAACTACGTCGACATCGGGCCCTGCCGGCGGCGGATCGCCACGGCCTGGCTGCTCGGCAGCGGCTTGATCTATCTGCTCGTGCTGCTGCAGACGCTCTTCGGCTATTACGGCAGCGGCGCCGATGCCGCGTGGTCCTGGATCCTGCCGGTGACCTTGCCGAACCTCTCCTTGATCATCGGCGTCATGGTCGCCAGCGCCCGCAAGAGCCAGAAGGGCCGCAACGAGCAGGTGAGCGAGTTCGTCTACCGCCTGGCGCTCGGCCTCTCGATCTTCTACCTCGCGGTCGTCCTGCTGACCCTGCTGGTGCAGCCGATCGTCGATATCGAGCCGCCGGACCTGATGAAGCAGTCCAACCTCTGGCTGGCCCCCCTGCAGGGCCTGGTGACGGCAGCGCTCGGTGCCTTCTACATCAGCAAGGAGCAGAGCACGGCCTAGCGCTCGCCGACGCATCCGCCGCCAAAGTGCCCGTGGGGTGTGGGCAGGAGCGCTTCCCCAATCTTCCTTGTTGCGCCGCTAAGCCTTGGCGCTGAAGACCACGCCCATGCTGTCGCCGAGCGAGATCGGGCCGCCGAGGTAGTCGCTGCCGATCGGGGGCGTGCGCAGCGCCACGTGCCAGTCGCTGCCCTTGATGGCCGGATGGCTCCTCGGGTCGAGGCTGACGGGGGCGCCTTCGAGGTTGACGATGCCGAAGATGGTCTCGCTGCCGTCGGGTGCCTTGCGGTGCCAGCGCAGCAGCGTGTTGCCGGCGACCGGATCGCGGTAGCGGAGCCAGTCGTCCGGGCCGAAATTGCGGCGCAGCCAGGGGCGCTCGGTGCGGAAGCGGCGGAGCTCGCGGTCGAAGCCGACCAGCGTCGGTGACAGCCGCTCGGCGTAGCGGTCGACATGGCAGTAGTCGTTCATGTCGTCCATCCATGCCTTGGCGATGATCTTCAAGGCGGCGACGTCCAGCGGCTGTGGACCGGCGAGCGGCGGGTCGCAGGCGCGCAGCAGCGTGGCGATGGCGTCGAGATCGTAGTCGGTGGCCTCGACCAGCGCCGGCAGGAGCCGCATGAAGCGGCGCAGCTCGTCCAGCTCGGCGAAGCCCAGGGCCTTGAGCCGCTGGAAATGGGCCGGCTTTTCGTAGGTCTCCCGGTCGACCTGCCAATCGAGCGAGATCGCCTCCTCGGCCACCACCTTGACCCCGTAGCGGTCGTCCTGGTTGCGGATGAAGCCCCAGGACGCGCGCATCGCGGCGTTGAGGAAGTCCATGGGCACGCCCGGGAAGGCCGCATAGGTCAGGAGGTCGACGGCGGGGTTGTCGTAGGCCTTGTCGAGGATCTCCATCCGGGTGGCGCCGAGGCGCGTGTTGATGTTGAGCTTGGGGCTGACCTGGGTGCCGCGGCGCAGCGTGTCGTGGTTGGCGCAGCCGCTGATCCAGTTCTCGCCCACCTCCAGCATCTGCCTGATGCGCCACCAGCGGGCGAGCCAGAAGCCGTAGATGAAGGGCGTGTTGTGGGCGAAGGTGAGCGGCCCCCACTGGAAGACGTCGTCGTCGGTCTGCTGCTCGATCACCGCCCGGTAGGTCGACGACAGCTCCCAGTCCTCCTCGGGCCAGGGGCGGCCGTCCTCGAAGATCATCCAGGGCCGGTAGCGGCAGCCGGCCACCTCCTGAACGATGTCGCTCATCGATTGCAGGTAGGCGTCGTCGTGGCGCAGCACTTGCGCGTCGGCGTCCCACCACTTGAAGTCCTGGGCACCGTCCACGCGTACCGCGTCGGCACCGAAATTGACCTTGCGCCGCTGCATCTCGAGCATCGATGCCCGGACCCACGGGTTCTGGTAGTCCAGGTTCTGGCCGTACATGTTGGGGCCGGCGAAGAACTGGTGGGGCAGGCAGGCGAGCCCCTGGTTGTCGCTGTGGCCGTAGACGACGTCGAGGATCAGCCGGATCGGCCTGCCGGGAAAACTGTGCAGGGTCGAGGCCAGGTCGGCCAGCTCGTCGGGGCGGCCGGATTCGAGCAGCGTCGGGCTCACCGCGGCCGAGCCCAGGATGACGACGTCGTAGCCCCAGTTCGTGGTGTCCGGGCGGCGCAGCTCGATCGCCACCGAGCGTGCCGTGCGCGTCGTCGGCCTCGACCCAGAACTCGGGGCCGGTCTCGTAGACGGTGGTGGGCTCGACCGGCAGCAGCTGCACCGCGTCGTAGCCGGCGAAGACGGTCTCGTCCGGGGTCAGCGCCTGGCCGGCCTCGAGCTTGCGCGCGATTGCGCTGAACCGGCGCTCCAGGCTGGCGAGTGTGCCGCCGGCGGTGGCGGTCGGCACGTGGATCTGCAGGATGTGGGTGGCCGGGCCGAGCTTGGTGACCCCGTCGGACGCCAGATCCTGCCAGTAGCCGCGATCGCCCCGCTCGCGGTCGATGGATGCCAGGTCATAGAGCTCGGCCGGGGCCATGACGCCGAACGGCAGGGAGTGCGCCATCGGGTCGAAGCGGCGGCGCCAGTCACCATCGTGGTCGCGCCAGGCCAGCGCATAGAAGCTGCCGAGGCGCTGGCGGGTGCCGAAGGTCAGCCCCTCGACGACGCCCAGCACCAGCGCGTCGCGGCGCAACAGCGGCACCCGCTGGCGGCGGAAGCGGACCGTCTGGCGGGAGACCGAGAGATCGAGCGGCGTCTCGGGCTCGAGCACCTCGAGGAAGATGTCGCCCGACGAGATCTTGCTCTCGACGAGGTCCGGCGCCCAGAAGACGAAGGCGGCATGGTCATCCGGCGTCGGCAGGGCGCCGAGCCTGGGGGCGACGGCCGTCGCTGCCGCGAAGGCGGTTGCTGCGGCACCCTGCGCCTTTTCGAGGGCAAGGGCGAGGTCGGCGCTGGCTGGCTCGACCAGCCGGGCCTGGACTGTCATGGGCTCCTCGCTTCGGTTCGGGCTCTGCAGGGCCAGGCGACGCTTGCCGCTCGACCTTGCCGGCCCGTTGTTGGCGATCTCTTGCGATGCCCGAGGCTGCCGCATCGATGGGGCCGTTGTAAAGCGAGCGGGCCGTCGAACGGCCTTGGGCGCCGAGAGCGACGGCCGCGCGGCACCGAGAGTTGATTATTGACGCCCAGGCGGCACTACCCCACCTTGCGCGGCGCTCACGCTTCAGCGCGACCGGCATTCAGCCGGCGCGGAGGCAGCCAGATCCTGGGGAGGATAATCGAATGATGAGACGCAATCTGTTGCGCCTTGGCGCGCTCGTCTTGGCCGGCACGATGGGCTTCGGCACCGCCGAGGCCCAGGACAAGCCGGTGCTGGCCTTCGTCACCAATGCTGCCGCCGACTTCTGGACGATCGGCCGCGCCGGCGTCATGCAGGCCGGCGAGGAGCTCGACGGCTACACCACCGAGATGCACATCGTCTCGGAGGCCACCGCGGCCGAGCAGCGGCGCATCATCGACGATCTCCTGACCCGCGGCGTCGCCGGCATCACGGTCAGCGTGATCGACCCGGCGAACAGCCGCGACCTGCTCAACCGCGCCGCCTCGCAGGCCGTGCTGTTCACCTCGGACAGCGACGCGCCCGACACCGACCGCATGCTCTATATCGGCACCGACAATGTCGCGGCCGGCGAGCAGGCGGGCGAGCTGATCAAGACGGCGCTGCCCGATGGCGGCGACATCATGCTGTTCGTCGGCACGATGGGTGCGGCCAACGCCCAGGAGCGGGTGCAGGGCATCAAGAACGTCCTCGAGGGCGGCAACATCAACATCATCGACGTCCGCACCGACGAGGTCGACTTCACCCGCGCCAAGCGGAACGTCGAGGACACGCTGACGACCTATCCGGACATCGACGCGCTGGTCGGTCTCTGGTCCTACAACACGCCGCAGATCGTCGAGGCGGTGAAGGCTGCCGGCAAGGAAGGCCAGGTCAAGATCATCGGCTTCGACGAGGACCCGATCACGCTGCGCGGCATCGCCGACGGCGTCGTCGAGGCGACCGTCGTGCAGCAGCCGTTCGAGTTCGGCTACCAGTCGATGATCAACATGGCCAAGGTGCTCGACGGCGACACCTCGTTCATTCCCGAGAACGAGCTGATGATCATCCCGACCAGGGTGATCGATGCCTCGAACGTCGAGGAGTTCCGCGCCGAACTGCAGAAGCTGTTGTCACAGTGATGGCCGGGCGGAGCGGTCTACGGATCGCTCCGCCAGTCGCCATATCGGCCTACTCGCCAGCGTCTTGGGAGAGACCGTCGCCTTGAGCGAGCCCTTTCTGCAGCTTCTGGGGATCGGCAAGACCTACCCCGGTGTGACGGCCTTGGCCGATGTCGACCTCGTCGTGGCGCCGGGCGAGGTGGTCGGCCTGATCGGCGAGAACGGTGCCGGCAAGTCGACGCTGATGAAGGTGCTGGGCGGCGTCGTGGCACCGAACAGCGGCCGCATCGTCATCGACGGGCAGAACCATGATGCCTTGACGGTCGGGCAGTCGCTCGCCGCCGGCATCGCCTTCGTCCACCAGGAGCTCAACCTCTTCGACAATCTCGACGTTGCCGCCAACATCTTCATCGGCCGCGAGCCGCGCACCGGCATATTGAAGCTGATCGACCGAAAGCGGCTGCATGAGGCGGTCCGCCCACTGCTGGAGCGGCTCAAGGTCGATTTCACCGCCGAGACGCAGGTGGCGACATTGTCCATCGCCCAGCGGCAGATGGTCGAGATCGCCAAGGCGCTGTCCATCGACGCCCGGCTGATCATCATGGACGAGCCCACGTCGAGCCTGACCGTCTCCGAGACCGAGCGGCTGTTGGGCGTGATCGCCGAGCTCAAGGCAGAGGGCGTCGCGGTCATCTACATCACGCACCGGCTGAACGAGGTGAAGGCCTGCGCCGACCGCGTCGTCTGCCTCCGCGACGGCGTCGTCGCCGGTGCGCTGGCACGAGGCGAGATCGAGCACGAGGCGATGATCCGGCTGATGATCGGTCGCGACCTCAAGGCGCTCTACACCCCGCCCGGCCGGTCTCCCGCGACCGGGCTCGAGGTCACCGGCCTGCGCACGATTCTCTTTCCCGACCGCGAGGTGGACCTCGCGGTTCGCCGTGGCGAGATCCTGGGCCTTGCCGGCTTGATCGGCTCGGGCCGCACCGAGCTGGCGCGCGCGCTCTTCGGCATCGACCCGCCCGTGGCGGGCACCATTCGGCTGGATGGCAAGGCGATCACCGTGGGCTCGCCGCGCCATGCTATCGCCCAGGGGATCTACCTGGTGCCCGAGGACCGCAAGCGCTCCGGCGTGATTCTCGAGTTCCCGGTGCGGGTCAATGTCACGCTGGCCGACCTGCTCGACCATGCCAAGGCCTGGCTGATCAGCGAAAGCCGGGAGACGGCCACGGCCGAGCGGCAGCAGCAGCGTCTCAACATCCGCGCCCCCTCGGTCGAGAGCGAGGTGATCACCCTTTCGGGCGGCAACCAGCAGAAGGTCGTGCTCGCCAAATGGCTCGCCATGCGGCCGTCCGTGGTGATCTTCGACGAGCCGACCCGTGGCATCGACGTGGGTGCCAAGAGCGAGATCTACGCCATTCTGCGCGAGCTGGCCGATGCCGGTGTCGCCATCCTCATGATCTCGAGTGACATGGAGGAGGTGATCGGCGTCAGCGACCGCATCGCCGTCATGCACGAGGGACGGATCAGCGGCATTCTCGACAGCCGCGGCAGCTTCACCGAGGCCAACGTGCTCGAGCTCGCCGTCAATTCACCGGCCCACGCCGCATAACCAAGAGCGATTGCCGCCATGCAGAAGAAAGACCTCGGGCTCTTCGTGCTGATCCTGGTCGTGGGCGCCATCACCACCGCGCTCAACCCGGTCTTCCTGTCGCCGGTCAATCTCAGCAACATGGCGAACCTCGTCGGGTCTCTTCGGGATCTTCTCGATCGGCATCGGCGTCGTCATCATTACCGGCGGCATCGACCTTTCGGTGGGCTCGATGTTCGCGCTGATCGGCGTCGTCTTCATCGACCTGATGACCAACGAGGGCATGGCCTGGCAACTGGTCCTGCCGGTCGCCATCGGGCTCGGCGTCTGCTTCGGGATCATCCATGGCGTGCTGGTGACGCGCTTCAACATGCAGCCCTTCGTGGTCACGCTCTGTGGCCTGCTGATCTATCGTGGTGCTGCCCGCTACTACATGAACGACGCGACCATCGGGTTCGGCTACGCGGGTGGCCACGAGACGCTGGAGTGGCTGGTCTCCGGCCGCAGCTACGGCGTGCCGCACACCTTCATCGCGTTTGTGGTCGTCGCCATCGTCATGGGCATCGTGCTGCACCGCTCGGTCTTCGGCCGCTATCTCTTCGCGGTCGGCAAGAACGAGGAGGCGGCGCGCTATTCCGGCATCCCGACGAACCTGGTCATCGCTTCCGCCTACGTGATCAGCGGGGCGCTTGCCGGCCTCGCCGCGGTCTTCCTCGCCTTCTACACCTACTCCATCCAACCCTCGGCGCATGGCAGCTTCTACGAGCTCTACGGCATCGCGGCTGCCGTGCTCGGCGGCTGCTCGCTCAGGGGCGGCGAGGGCTCGATCATGGGCATCGCACTCGGCACCGTGCTGCTGCAGGTCCTGCAGAACCTGGTCAATCTCCTGGGCATCCCGACCTCGTTGAACTTCGCGGTCATGGGCACGGTGATCCTCCTGGGCGTGCTCACCGACCAGCAGCTGCAGAAACGCCGGGCGCGCCTGCTCGCCGTCAGGGCCCACCAGGCGAAGGAGGCGCGGGCGCAGCCCGCCGGCGCCTGACGCACCCGCCCCAAGGCCGGCCTCGATTTCCGCATTGCATCAGAGACTCTATCCCGCTCTAACTCCGGGCTGATCGGTCGCCTCGGTTGGCACGCACCGACAGGGCAGGAATGCGCCAAAGCCTCTCGATGCATGGCGGCGCCGTCGCCATATGGCCACTGCAGCTGGGCAGCGTCTTGCTGCCAGTGCTATTGATGGTAATCGCCGGCGTCTGGCTGTGGCGCGTGGAGTATCGCATCGCCGAGGAGACGGTGCGGCGCAACGCGGCGCTCGTTGCGGGGTATAGCCGCAGGGTCCTGAGCGCGCAGGACCAACTGCTGCGCTATGCCGACGCTTTCGCGACGCCTGCTCGCGTTCAATTCGACCAGCAGGCGATCCGTGAGCACTTTGCCGAGCTGATCGAGGCCGACGCGTTCTCGCTGGGCCTCGCGCTCGTGCTCGGTGATGGTACGTTCCTCGTCTCCAGCTTCGCCACGACACCCCGCTACAACGTCGCGGAGCGCGCCTATTTCAAGGCCCTCCGCGACGGTAGGACGACGCCCTACGTCGACCGTATCCACATCGTGCCCAGCGGCGAGGACGCCATCATCGTTGCCCGCCGGCGTGCCGGCGAACCATTCGACGGCGCGCTCGTCACAGCGATCTCCGCCGCAGCGCTCAGCGAGTTCTTCGCGACGCTCGCAGCGGAGGATGACGCCGCGGCTTCGCTGATTCGCAGCGACGGAGTGCTGCTGTTGCGCCAGGACCCGAGCCAGCCGCCGATGCAGATCGAGCCGCCGGCGCCGATCCTGGAGGTCATCGATGGTCGTCGCGGCGACACCTACAAGGTGACGGCGCAATCGGACGGCGCCACCCGGCTCTACGCCACGGTGCCGGTGGAGGGCTTCGATCTCTTCGCCAGTTTCGGCTTGCCGGTGAGCGGCATCTGGACGGCTTGGCGCGGCGGCATGGCGATGGTCGGCGCCTTTCTCGCCGCGATGTCGCTGCTCGCGCTCCTCGGCCTGGCCGAGTTGCGGCGTCGCCTGCAGCAGCGTCTCGACGCCCAGCTCGTCGCCGAGAGCCAGCGGGCGGCAGACTATCAGACGCTGATGCTCCAGGAGCTGAACCACCGCGTGAAGAACAATCTCCAGCTGGTTAACTCCCTGCTTCGGCTCGGTGGACAGGGAAAAAACGACGAGCTGCGGGCCATCCTCGGCGAACTGAGTCAGCGCGTGAGCGCGATCGGCTTGGTGCACGAAGAGCTCGAGGAGGCACGCGGCATTCGCAATGTCAGGGTCGACAGGCTGCTCGATCGCCTTGTTCGCAATCCGGGTATCGTCCCGCCGGAGCTGCCAATCGCCATCATATGCCACGCCGATCCTTTCGTCCTTCCGGACGAGCGGGCAATTCCGGTGGCGCTGATCGTCGTCGAGGCGGTGACCAATGCCGTCAAACATGCTTTTCCGGCAGGCCGCGCGGGCCAGGTCGCGGTCGACTTGCGCGTTTGCGGCGACGGAAGCCGTGCTCACGATTCGTGACAACGGCATCGGCTTCGACGTCGATCGAGCGGCCAACGAGCTATCGGGGCTCGGCCTTATCGACGCGCTCGCCGCTCAGCTCGGCGGCGCCGTGGCGCTGAGCTCGACGCACGGGTTCGAGCTCAGCGTCACGTTTCCGCTGATGAAAGAAGCATCGGCGGCCTAAGCGGCCGATGCTTCTGTTCCTTGGTCAGGCGGCCTTCTGGTTGATCCGCCCCTGCGCGATCCGGTCGAGCTTGTCGTTGGCGGCGTACTCCTCGTCGAGCGTCGCCTGGAGCAGCTTCGCCGCGTCGTCGAGGCCGATCTCCTTGGCCCAGGCGACGAGCGTGCCGTAGCGGGCGATCTCGTAGTGCTCGATGGCCTGGGCCGCGGCGATCATGCCGGCGTCGCGGACGGCATCGCTGCGCGCTTCCTCGATGATCTCCTCCGCCTCCTCGACCAGGCCGTCGAGCGCCTCGCAGGTGACGCCGGCAGGCTTCTCGTTGATGGTCTTGAAGACCTCCTTCAGCCGCTCGAGCTGACCCTGGGTCTCCTCGCGGTGATGCTCGAAGGCCTCGGCGAGCGCCTTCGTCGACGCCTTTTCGACCATGGTCGGCAGGTTCTTCAAGATCTTCTGCTCGGCGTAGTAGACGTCCATCAGCATGTGATGGAACAGCTCCTGGAGATTGTTCACGGTGCTTCCTTCCGTTGATGGGTGGCCGCCCTGGAGCGCGATCCAGGCCGGCCTGGCGCATCAACCGATGGCCGCGGCGGACGTTCCGTGCGCCGCGCCGGGTGCTGGCAGCGCCTTGTTCTGCGCGTGTCAGGGTCGATATCAGGTCGGGCTGCCTATCACTGAAGCCGAGGAGCCGGATCGATGCGAGCAAGCGAGGATGCGCTGGTGGCTGCGCCGCGCGAGGACGCGGCGATGGCCGCAGCGCCGGTCGTGGTCGCCTTGGAGGTCGTCTCGGACGTCATCTGCCCCTGGTGCTATGTCGGCAAGCGGCGGCTGGAGACCGCGCTCGCCCTGCTGCCGGCCGGCGTGACCGTCGACATCACCTGGCTGCCATTCGAGCTCAACCCCGAGATGCCCAAGGGCGGGGTCGCGCGCGAGGATTATCGCCGGCGCAAGTTCGGCTCGCTGGAGCGTTCGCGGGCGCTGGACGAGCAGGTGGCTGCCGTCGCCGCCGGTGAAGGCATCGCCATGCGTCACGACCTGATGCAGCGCACGCCCAACACGTTCGACGCGCATCGGCTGATCTGGCTCGCCAAGCAGGACGGCGTTCAGGACAGCCTGGTCGAGGCCTTGTTTCGCGCCTACTTCGTCGAGGGGCGCGACATCGGCGACCATGCGGTCCTGGCCGATCTCGCCGCCGGTGCCGGGATCGCTGGCACCCGGGCGAGCCAGCTGCTCGCGAGCGACGAAGGCGTGGCCGAGGTCGCGGCACTGGCCCAGGCGGCCGTGCGCCGCGGCGTGTCGGGGGTGCCGACCTTCGTCATCCAGAGCCGTCGGGCGTTCTCGGGCGCCCAGCCAGCGGCCTTCATCGCCGAGCAGCTGCTGGCCGTCGCCCGCGAACGGTGAGCCGGAGCGCCGCCTTCCCTGGTGGTCGGCGGTGCAGTCGTCCTGTGCAGCTGGCCGCTGGCGTCGGCTCAGCCCGGGTGGCGGATCTTCGGCACCCGGTTGCTGGTCTGCAGGCGGAACTCGTTCGGCATGCCGGAGCCGAGCAGCGGGCGGAGATACATGTGGAAGGCGTCGGTGACGCCGGTGCCCGCCGCGTCGATGAAGTGGTCCGGCATGGTGCGCGTCTTGGCGGCGACGGCGGCCAGCGGCACCAGGTCGTAGTCGACCTGGTAGCTGCCGACCCGCCGGATGGTGATCGAGCCGTCGCTGTCGCCCCAGATCGCGTGCTTCACCGCCTTCTCGCCGACCTCGCGGGCCTCGCGCTGGTCGACATCCGAAACGCAGCCGACGAACGAGCGCTGCATGTAGCCGAAGGTGTCGGCGCGGACCCGCTTGATCTGCAGCCGCTCCTTGACGAGGTCGGCCAGCCGGTCGGCGAGCGCGCCGGTTCCGGAGAGCGAGAGATTGCCGTGCGCGTCCTTCTCCAGCTCCTTGCCGAGCTGGCCGATGATCGGCTGGCCCTGCGGCGTCGTGGATGCCTTCGGAGACGGCGACGATGCAGCGGCCGTGCTGGTCGAAGGTGGCCTTGACGTCATGGAGGAAAGCCTCGGGATCGAAATTGCGCTCGGGCAAATAGATGAGGTGCGGCCCGTCGTCCGGGAACTTCTTGCCCAGGGCCGAGGAGGCGGTGAGGAAGCCGGCATTGCGGCCCATGACGACGGCGATGTAGACGCCGGGCAGCGCCTTGTTGTCGAGATTGATCCCCATGAAGGCCTGCGCGACGAAGCGGGCGGCCGAGGGGTAGCCCGGCGTGTGGTCGTTCTCGACGATGTCGTTGTCCACGGTCTTCGGGATGTGGATCGAGCGCAGCGGGTACTTGGCGGCCTTGGCCTCCTCGGCGACGATGCGCACCGTGTCCGACGAATCGTTGCCACCGACATAGAAGAAGTAGCCGATCTCGTGCGCCTTCAGGGTCTCGAAGATCTCGTGGCAGTAGGCCTGGTCGGGCTTGTCGCGGGTCGAGCCCAGGGCCGAGGACGGCGTGGCGGCGACCAGCTCTAAGTTCTGCGTGGTCTCCTGGGTGAGGTCCAAGAGCTCCTCGTCGACGATGCCGCGCACCCCGTGGAGCGCGCCGTAGATGCGCTCGATCTGCGGGAACTTGCGGCATTCGAGAACGACGCCGATGACGCTTTGGTTGATCACAGCGGTCGGGCCACCGCCCTGCGCGACCAGTGCCTTCTTGAACAAAATCCTTCTCCCCCGGGATAGACCTCTACCGGGCGTAGCAGCCATCCTTGGCCGGGCTTGTCAATTGGCGCGGTCGTCGCGCTGGCGGGATGCGGCGACAGGTTGGCCGGCGCATGCCGTGCTGCCCTGCAGGGCGATTTCCGTTGCAGCCGTCTTCTTCGCGGCGGCAACAGCTACAAGCAGCTTGTAGTTGAGCTACCGCCCGCAAGCCGTCCGATTTCTCGCCTTGTCAGCAGCGAAATACAGGTGCTTGATCAACTGGCAGGCATTGCCGAGCGGATCGGAGATGGCATGTCGGGATCGCGTCTGGGCTGGTTCTGGCGAGGCTTTTTGGCGTGCCTCTTTCTCGCCCTCTGCGGCGGCGCGGTGCAGGCGCAGACCGAGGATTGCGAGGATACGCTCGAGGGCCGCATCTGCAGGCAAACCCAGCCGCTCGTCAACGGCGCCCTCGTGCCGGTGCAAACCCAGCGTGATCTCGGGCTCGTCACCGTTGCCGGCGGCTGCAGCGGAACGCTGCTCAACCGTTTCTGGGTGCTGACGGCGGATCATTGCGTTACCACGGACGCTGCGATCGGCGGCCCGTCGCAGGCGCTGAACGCCATCCCGATTACCGCCGCCTGGTCGAACTCGAACCGTTTTCCCGACGCGGCTGGAACGCAACGTCGGCGGCACCACCGGCCTCGACGTCGCCCTTGTCTTCCTCGGTGCTGGTGATTTTGGCGAGACCAACATCCAGCTCCTCTTTGTCAACGATGTCGATACCGGGCTCACCTTGACCAAGTATGGCCGCGGCCTTTCCAGTTTCGCCAGCGCCGGCCCGCCACCGATCATGGCCGTCGCCGACGGGCTCTACCGAAGCGCCCGTTTCACGCCATCGACCGCCAGTGCCACGGCCTATACACTGCCGACGACCACGGCGAGCCAGGTCGGCGCGGGCGGCGACAGCGGCGGTCCGGACATTGTCACGGCACCCAATGGCATCGGCGTCGGCATCGCCGGCGTGCAATCGACTTGCGTCGCCACCGGCTACGTGCCGGACCGGCCGCGTCTCTGGCCGTGGGCCACCGGCATTTCGAGCTGCGACAGCGCGGCGATCTCGACCATCCGCTTCGAGATCACCAACCTCATCCAGGAGGGTCGAATTCCCTGCCCGAGCGTCTCGGCCGGGTGCGGGATCGTCGAGCAAGCCAGCCTGCTTCTTCTGCTACCCTGATTCCAGCTCCGAGAGCGCTGGCATCCTGCCTATGCACCACCACCGACCATTGGAGACGCCGCAATGTCGATGCAGCCGACCGTCCGGCAAGCCTGCCTCACCGTCGTTCTTGCCGGCGGGCTGATGCTCGCCAGCCCAGCCGCGGCGCAGACCGCGACCGAGTGGGGCTCCGTGCAGCAGATCGAGGCCGGCTGGGCTGAAGACACCATGGCCGTTTGGCACAGCGCGCCCCTCGTCAACCCAGGCGGCTGCCGGGTCACCAATGCCGGCTACGCCACCAGCCCCGGCGATGCCGGCCACAGCCTGTTCCACACCGTGATCATGAGCGCCTGGCTCAACCGAAAGGAGGTGATGCTGCGCGTCGCCGGCTGCGTCTACGACAAGCCGCGTATTCTTTCGGTGAGTGTTCGCTGACCTCAACCGCGGCCGTCCTCACCCAAGCTGTCCCCGAAATCCCGGTGGGGGTACGGGCGGCCGCACGAACCGGCAACAAAGATCAAGGGTGCTCGAATAGACGGGTGACACTCTGCCGGTCGGCATTTTGACCGAAAGGCGATTTCGGCGACGTGGTCGTGGCGGAAGCAGACAAGAGAGAATCCACCACTCCGCACCTGATGATACCTCTTGCATCCGGTCGGCTGCCGATCGAAAGTGCGATCGATAAAGCGGGCCAATCGACCCGTGGGGTCAATCAGGGAGAGTATCCATGAAGAACAAAGGCGTTTTGACGCCCGATTCCAGGCGTTCGTTCATCAAGCAGGCTGGGCTCACGACGGCGGCCGCGGGAGCGCTCTTCGGTGGCTTCGGCATCGATCCGTTCATTGCGTCGGCCATGGCGCAGGAGATGGGCCGCTCGGAGCAGCCATTGCGTGCCGCCTTCTCGAATGCCGGGCTGCAGGCGACCTGGTGCGCCCAGGGCAAGCAGGCGGCCGAGTATTGGGGCAAGCTCTTCAATGTCGATGTCACCTGGTTCGATGGCGAGCTGAGCGCGCCCAAGCAGCGCGCCGCGATCGACAACATGGCGACCCAGGACTGGGATTTCGTCGCCATCCAGGCCTTCGGCATCGGCACGCTGACCGATCCCGGTCAACAAGATGATCGACGCCGGCATCCCGGTGATCGACATGGACACGCTGATCGCCCCTCTCGAGGAGATCAACGTCCACAGCTTCCTCGCCCCGGACAACGAGTTCATGGGTGCCGCGGTGACCCAGGCGCTGGTCGACGCGATGGGCGGCGAGGGCACGATCATCATGACCCAGGGCGCCCTGGGTCACACCGGTGCACAGGGCCGCGCCCGCGGCTTCTATTCGGTGGTCGAGAAGTACCCGAACATCGAGGTCCTCGACGAGCAGCCGGCCGACTGGGACGTGACCAAGGCGTCGCGGATCTGGGACAGCCTGCTGACCAAGCACCCGAACATCTACAGCTGCGTTCTTCCACAACGACGACATGGCGCTCGCCGCCTACAACGTCATGCAGGCGCGCGGCCGGACCGACATCCTGATCGGTGGCGTCGACGCCATGCCGCCGGCCGTCGAGGCGGTCATCGATGGGCGGATGTATGCCACCGTGCGCAATCCCTCCTGCCGCATTCACGGCGGCTCGATCGTCGCCGGCGTGGCTGCGAAGCTGATGGGCGAGACCACCGGTGACGGCATCCCGAAGCACATCATCACCGACGGCCCGGTGGTCACCGCGGCCAACGCGCCGGGTATGTTGTGGATGCAGAAGCACTTCCTGATCTGAGTGCCCGGATGAGCGACGGCACCCATTCACCGCCGCTCATCGAGCTCAGCGGGATCGGCAAGACGTTCGGGGGCGTCACGGCGCTCTCGGACGTCGATTTCGTGCTGAGCGAGGGCGAAGTGCACGGGCTGGTCGGCGAGAATGGTGCCGGCAAGTCGACGCTGATGAAGATCATCGCGGGCGTGCACACCGACTATGAGGGGACGTATCGGATCGACGGCGCGCCGGTGCGCTTCCGCTCGACCCGCGATGCGCTCGCCGCCGGCATCGGCATGGTGCACCAGGAGCTGTCGATCGTCCCCTACCTGACGGTCGCCGAGAACGTGTTCCTGGGCAGTCAGCCGACCAACCGTTTCGGCACGGTGCGTTGGCGGCACATGGCGAAAGCGGCCGGTGAGCATCTGGCGCGGCTCGGCATCGAGGTCGACCCGACGGCACTCGCTGGCAGCTTGTCCTTGGGCCTGCAGCAGCTGATCGAGATCGGCCGGGTGCTGTTCTCGGGTGCCCGGATCATCATCCTGGACGAGCCGACCTCCGCCCTCTCACCGCCCGAGGTGGCGCAGCTCTTCAAGGTCGTGAAGCGGCTGAAGGCCGAGGGCAAGAGCTTCATCTTCATCTCGCATTTCCTCGACGACGTGCTCGAGATCTCCGACAACGTCTCGGTCTTCCGGAACAGCCGGCACGTGCGTACGGCGCCTTCGGCCGAGCTGGACAAGGCGCAGGTCATCGAGCTGATGATCGGCAGCGATCACGCCGAGCTCGAGGAGAGCTACCTGCATGGGCTCGAGCTGCCGCCGGCGATGAGCACGCCGGTGCGCCTGCAGGTCAGGGGCCTGTGCCGCCGGGGTGCCTTCGACAACCTCGATTTCGCGGTGCGCGAGGGGGAGGCCTTGGGCATCTACGGCTACATGGGCTGCGGCCAGCTCGAGCTCGTTCGGGCCCTGGTCGGCAAGCTCAAGCCCGACGCCGGCACGCTGGAAATCGGTGGCCGAGAGCAGCGCTTCGCCAACACGGCGGCGGCCAAGGCGGCCGGGCTGGCGCTGGTGCCGGAGAGCCGGCGCAGCATGCTGTTCGCCGATTCGCCCATCTACCGGAACATCTCGATCAGCATTCTCGAGCGGATATCGCGGTTCCTGCTGAAGCCATGGGTCGAGCGCGAGATTGCCCGCGAGCAGATCGCCGAGCTGAAGATTCGTGCCGCTTCCGAGCTGGTCGCCTTGCGCACGCTCTCCGGTGGCAACCAACAGAAGGTGGCATTGGCGCGTTGGCTCGCCTACCAGCCAAGGGTGCTGGTGCTGGCGGAGCCGACCCGCGGCATGGACGTAGGCGCCAAGGACGACGTGGTGAAAATCATCCGCGCGCTGAAAGAGAAGAAGATGGGGGTCATCGTCGTCTCCACCGAGCCCGAGACCATCCTCTCGCTCGCCGACCGCATCTTGGTGATGCGCCGCGGCCGCTTCACCCGCGAGTTCGTCGGCCAGAGCGTCGGCAAGGACCAGCTCTTGGCCGCCGCCTGAGGAAGGAAATAGAAGCGCATGAAGGTCTGGTTTCTCCGGCGGTTGACCGAGATCGCCCCGCTCATCACCCTGGTCTTCTTGGTCGCCGTGTTCGCCTCCGCCACGACCTCGTTCGCGACCATGGACAACATGGCGAACATCCTCCGCCAGGTCTCGATCACGGCGATACTTGCGACCGGCCTCACCTTCGTCATTCTCACCGCCGAGATTGATCTCTCGATCGCCGCGGTCGCGAATGCGGTCGGCATCATCGTTGCCTTCTTCACCTTGCAGGCGGCCTATGTGAATATCGCAAACCTGCCGTTGCCCGGCCTTTTCGCCATTCTGTTCGCATTGATCTCGGCCTTTCTGCTCGGTTCCATTACCGCCTTCGGCGTGACGGTGATCGGCATCCCCTCCTTCATCATGACGCTCGCGATGATGCAGATCGCGGCCGGCGTCTCGGCGCTGCTGGTCAGGGGGCAGATCGCTTACAATGTGCCGCCGCTGATCAAGACCCTGGGCTCGGGCACGGTCATGGGCATGCCCTGGATCGTGATCATCGCCGCACTCTTCCTGGCGGTCGGCCACTTCGTCCTGACCTACACGCGCTTCGGCCGCTACATCTACATGGTGGGCGGCAACCGCGAGGCGGCGGAGTATGCCGGCGTCAACGTCAAGCTGATCGTGGCCTCGGTGCTGGTCATCGGCGCCATGTGCTCGGGCATCGCCGGTATGCTGGGGGTCGCCTATTACGGCAGTGCGCAGCAAAACCAGTTCGACGACTACCTGCTCGACGGCATCGCCGCGGTCGTGGTCGGGGGCACCAGCCTCTTCGGCGGCCGGGGCGGCATCCCCAACACCATTATCGGCCTGTTCGTGCTGGGCGTGCTCAACAACGGCCTCGACCATGTCGACATCGACAGCTTCCTCAAGATCCTGATCCGCGGCCTGATCCTGCTCCTGGCGCTGGTGATCAACGTCTATGCGCAGAAGATCCGGGCGGATTGAGGCAGGCCGGCACAGGTTTCCTTATGCCGTGGGGATATACGTCGTATATACAGCGTCGTTGATCACAGCTTGGATGGCGATCCGATGCAGACGCAGATCGCCCGATGGGGCAACAGCCTGGCGGTGCGAATCCCGCAGCCTCTAGCGCGCGAGATCTCCCTGGTTGAAGGGGCGGCGGTCGATATCGAGGTCGAGTACCGCCGGATCGTGCTGCGGCCGAGGCCAGCCGAGGAGCCCTCGTTGGCCGATCTGCTCGCTCGGATCACGCCGGAAAACCTGCCTGATGAGACCTTCGATAACGCTCCGGTCGGCCGTGAGGCTCTCTAGTTAGCTGCACCTGAGCGCGGCGATCTCGTCTGGCTGACCTTCAATCCGCAAGCCGGGCGGGAGCGGGCGGGTCGCCGCCCGGCGCTCGTGCTGTCACCGCGCGCGTACCATCAAAAGACGGCCTACGCCCTGGTCTGCCCGATCACCAGCCGGCAGAAGGCCTACCCCTTTGAGGTGCCCCTGCCCGAGGGCCTGCCTGTCCAGGGCGTGGTGCTCGCCGACCAGCTCAAGTCGATCGATCGGCATGCGCGGCAGATCGAGGTTGTCGGCCGCGCGCCGGCAGCGGTCGTAGCCCAGGTTCGTTGCCCGGTTCTGGGCGCTGCTCGGCCAGTAGGAACTAGCGTTACCGCCGCCAGATGTCGTCGTCGATTTCGCCGGTGAGCTCCGGGTAGTCGGCGCGGTGGAAGACGGGCTCCTGGCCGGCCTTGCGCTGGTCGAAATAGTCCTTGGTCAGCTTCACGACCGTGCCCGAGAGCAGGACGATGGCGATCAGGTTGATCGTCGCCATCAGGCCCATCGAGGCGTCGGCGGCGTTGAAGACGGTGGCCACCGTCTGCACGGCGCCCCAGACGACCATCAGGAGGACGACGACGCGCAGCACGGTCAGCCCGCCCTTGCTGGCGACGCCCAGATAGGTGAGCGCGTTCTCGGCGTAGGAGTAGTTGCCGATGATCGAGGTGAAGGCGAAGAAGAAGATGGCGACCGCGATGAAGATGCTGCCGAAGGCGCCGATATGCTCGTTGAGGGCGGCCTGGGTCAGCGCCGTGCCGGTCACGTCCGAGCCGGGGTCCAGGGCGCCGGAGAGGAGGATCATCAAAGCGGTCGCCGAGCAGACGCAGGATGGTGTCGATGAAGACGCCCAGGGCCTGGACGAAGCCTTGCGATGAGGGATGGTGCGGCTGCGGCACGGCGCAGGCCGCGATGTTGGGGGCCGAGCCCATGCCGGCCTCGTTGGAGAAGAGGCCGCGCTTGACGCCGTTGAGCATGGCGGCAGCCAGCCCGCCGGTGACGCCGCCAGCCGCCTCCTCGAGGCCGAAGGCGCTCATGACGATGTGGCCGAGCATGCCGGGCACCTCGCTGAGGTTCATGATCACCACGACGACGGCGAGCAGCAGGTAGATGCCGGCCATGAACGGCACGACGATCTCGGCCACCTTGGCGATCTTGCGAATGCCGCCGAAGATGACGACGCCGGTCAGCGCCGCGATGGCGAGTCCGGTCACCAGCGGCGGCAGGCCGAACGCGCCTTCGACGGCGCCGGCGATCGAGTTGGCCTGCACCGCGTTGAAGACGAGGCCGAAGGAGATGATCAGCGCGATCGAGAAAATGACGGCGGCCCAGGGCGCGCCCAGGCCGCGCGAGATGTAGAAGGCCGGTCCGCCGCGGTACTGACCTTCCTCGTTCTTGACCTTGAAGAGCTGGGCCAGCGTGCTTTCGGAGTAGGCGGTGGCCATGCCGACCAGGGCCACCATCCACATCCAGAAGATCGCGCCGGGGCCGCCCAGATAGAGGGCGACGGCGACGCCGGCGAGGTTGCCGGTGCCGACCCGGGACGCGAGGCTGACCGTCAGGGCCTGGAAGGGCGTGATGCCGGCAGCATCGGTCTCGCGCGAGCCGCGAATAACGCGGAACATTTCGCCGAAATGGACGAACTGGATGAAGCCCAGGCGCAAGGTGAAGAACAGGCCTACGGCCAACAGGCCGTAGATCAGCACGTAGCCCCAGAAAATGGTATTGAGGAAGTCGATGACGGCGACCATGGCGTTCCTCCTGCCGGGAGCGGGCTCACCTCGTTGGTGCACGTCTCGATGCGTGCGGGTGACCTCGGTGATTTTGACGCCTCTTCGACAATTTCCGCAAGACCAATGTTAAATGCCTCGCGATTGTGCAGCGCGTGGCGCCTCGCTGATCAGCTTGCCTTCCAGGGGGCGGCCGGGCTGCGATAGCGGCCGCACGGCCTCGGCGTTTGACAAGCCAGGCCCGCTGCCGCAACTAGGCCTCCCTGGGGGGATCGACCGACCGGTGCCGCAGCACTCCTGCAGGCCCGGGCCGGCGGATCTGGAGTTGGCCGCATCAGCACCATTCGCGCGGATACCGACCTCGCCCGCGAGGCGCGCGCCCATTTGCCCGATGGCCCGGCCGAAGGCGCGCCTCGGCGCGAGGCGTGGCGGGTAGTCGGGCGCCCGATGCTGCCCGCCTATCGGCGGCATCGCGACTTCTGTTCTCGCCATCCTGCAGTTCGCGGCGCTGGCGATCGGCCTCGTCTGGCTCACCGTCGCTGGTGCGGCGCAGATGGGCTACAATTGGCAGTGGTACCGCGTGCCCGAGTACATCGTTCGGGTGCACGAGGGCGGGTTGCTCTGGGGCCCGCTGGCGCTGGGCTTCGTCGAGACGATCAGGCTGTCGGCCATCTCCTTCGTGCTGACCGTGGCGCTGGGGATCGCCGTTGCCGTGCTGCGGCTGGCGCGCTCGCCGGTCGGGCGGGCCACGGCCACCGTCTATATCGAGCTGATTCGCAACACGCCGCTCCTGGTGCAGCTCTACATCGTCTATTTCGTCCTGGCGCCACTGGTCGGGCTCGATCGCTACTGGACCGCCATTCTGTGTCTCACCCTGTTCGAGGCGGCGTTCGCGGCGGAGATCTTCAGAGGTGGGATCATCGGCGTGCCGCGGGGTCAGTGGGAGGCGGCAGCCAGCCTCGGGCTGACGCGGATGCAGGCCTATCGCGACATCATCCTGCCGCAGGCGGTGCGCCTGGTCCTGCCGCCCCTGACCGGGCTTGCCGTGTCGCTGGTCAAGCACAGCTCGATCGTCAGCGTCATCGCCGTTTTCGAGCTCACGACCGAAGGTCGAAACATCATCTCCGACACGTATATGGCCTTCGAGATCTGGCTCACCGTCGCCGTCATGTATCTGGTGATCACGGTGAGCCTGTCGCTGGTTGCCGCTTGGCTCGAGAAGCGTTTCGCGGTGGCCACCTGACCGCCCGGGCGGCGAACCGGGCCACGACCCACCATCCACATGGAGTGAGCACCTTGAAAGGTATTCTCAGAAGACTGAAGACCCTGGCCGCGGCGATCTGCATTGGCGGCATGGTCACGGCCACAGGCGCCGCCCAGGCCCAGGATGCCCGGCAGGGTGTCGCCGCCGACAGCGTCATCGAACAGATCAAGGCGCGCGGCAGCCTGATCGTCGGCCTCTCCACCTTCGTGCCCTGGGCGATGCTCGACAAGAGCGGCGAGCTCATCGGCTACGAGATCGACGTCGCCAAGAAGCTGGCCGAGGACATGGGGGTCGAGGTCGAGTTCGTGCCGACGGCCTGGGACGGCATCATCCCCGCACTGATCAGCGGCCGCTTCGACGTCATCATCTCCGGCATGAGCGTCACGCCGCAGCGCAACCTGACGGTCAACTTCACCGAGCCCTATGCCTTCTCCGGCCTCAGGATCGCGGTCGCCAGGAAGCATGAGGGGACCATCAGCTCGCTCGAGGACATGAACCGGCCGGACTTCACCTTCGCCCTTCGCCGCGGTGCGACGCCCGTGCCCTTCACCCAGGCGACCTTCCCCGATGCCCGGATTCTCCAGTTCGACGAGGACGGTGCGTCGCTGCAGGAGGTCTTGAACGGCAATGCGGATGCCACCATCGCGTCCGAGCCGTCGCCCAGCCGCTACGTGGCCGAGTACCCCGACCAGCTCTACTTCCCGATCGACGATCTCTACAGCGTCACCGCCGAGGCGTTCGCGGTGCGCAAGGGCGATCCGGACGCGCTCAACTTCTTCAACAACTGGATTGCCAGCAACTGGCGGAGCGGCTTCCTCGAGGAGCGGCACAATTATTGGTTCAGGACGCAGGAATGGGCTGAGCTGCTGCCCAACTGATCGCGCCGCCGCCTAGCCGGGCACCCTTGATCGAGGCAGCGAGCCGCGGCGGATCATGCCGCTGCGGCTCGCTGCCCAACCGGAGCGCGCGCCGCCATGTGGCCGGGTGACGACCAAAAGCTGCGCTTTGGCTGGCTGGACCTCGTGGTCCTGGCCGGTCTCGTCATGCTCTTCGGCTGGCTCGCCTGGCGCGCCAACGCCACGCTCGTCTACAACTGGAACTGGGCCATCGTGCCCAGCCTGTTCTTTCGCACCGACGCCGAGACCGGGGCGATCATCCCGCATCTTTTGAGCCAGGGCCTGATGGTCACGCTCCGGCTCACCTTCTACGCGTCGATCGCGGCAGCACTGGTCGGTCTCGTGATCGGGCTTTGTCGCATCTCGCGCGGCCTCTTCGCGCGCCTGGTCGGCCGCACCTATGTCGAGATCATTCGCAACGTTCCGCCGCTGGTCTTCATCTTCGTCTTCTATTTCTTCTTGAGCTCGCAGATCATGCCGCTGCTCGGGATCGGCGACTACGCGCGCAATCTGCCGGTCGACGAGCGGTTCTGGTTCGAGCTCTTCCTCGGCGATCGCCAGCTCATCGAGCCCTTTCTCTCGGGCGTCATCGTGCTCGCCATGTTCGAGGGCGCCTATGTGGCCGAGATCATCCGGGGCGGCATCCAGTCGATCCCCAGGGGCCAGTGGGAGGCGTCCTCCAGCCTCGGCCTTTCCAGGCTGGATCGGATGCGCTTCATCATCTTGCCGCAGGCGATCCGCAACACCGCCCCGCCGCTCGCCAACCAGTTCATCAGCCTGGTCAAGGACAGCTCGATCGTCTCGCTGATCGCCATCCAGGAGCTGACCTTCATGGCGAGCCAGACGGTCGTGACGACCCAGCGCACCTTCGAGATCTGGCTGACCATCGGCGCCCTCTACTTCGCCATCTGCTGGCCATTGTCGCTGTTGTTTCGCCAGCTCGAGCGCAAGCGCGCATCGGGATAGCCAAGGACGCGCCGAGCATGCGGGCGCCGCCTCACCGTGCCCGGTCGGGACCGGCTCACTCGGCGGGGCGGGGCCGCCTGGCGACGCGCGCGGCCAGACGCTCCGGACTGGCGACGCCGAGGAGCGGGTGCAGCCGGCCGGCCAGCGCCCACATGGCGAAGAGACCGCCGCCCACGAGCGCGAAGATGCCGGGCAGCGGGGCGGCCAGCAATACGAGCCAGGCAGCCCCCGGCGTGACGATCCCCGAGACGTCGCGGAAGCTGGAATAGACGGCGCTCATCTCGGTGCGCTCGGCGGGCTTGACGGCCATCAGGAAGGGCAGGCCGCCGGAGATGTCGAGCAGGATCAGGAAGGCCGAGCCGCTCATCAACAGCAGCACCGTGGCCCACGGCAGGGGCGAGAGGAGGGCGGCCAGCGTGAAGGCCGACCCCGACATGAAAAAGCCCAGCCGCACCGTCGCCCGCACGGTTCGCGCCTGCATCCAGCGCAGCATCAAGGGTGTCGTGAACAGGAGCGCGTTGGTGAGCGACAGGGCCGTGCCGCCGAGCTGGTCGCTCAGGCCCGACTGCACCGCGAAAATCGGCAGGTAGACGACATAGACCCACCAGCCGCAGGACCGCAGCACGGCGAAGAGCCAGCCGGCGATCAGCCGCGGCTGGGCGAAGAAGCGGCCGATGTAGGCGAGCGGGTTGGGCGCCGGGCCCCTGGCCCGCACCACGAGCTTGCCATTGCCGAGCCGCATCACCCAGAAGGCGACGAGCAGGATCGAGGCGAACAGCCCGGAGACGAGGAACGGCGCCGGCTGCCAGAGCTCCATCAGCCAGACCCCGGTCACCGGCCCCACGCTCCAGGCCACGGCGGAATAGAACATCCGGAGCGTCTCGTTGCGGCCGAGATCGGCCCGGGCGATGTAGTCCAGCACGTAGGCGTTGAGGCAGACGAAGATCGTCGCCGTGGCCATCGTGATGCACAAGAGGGCCGGCAGCACCCATTGCCCGCCCAGCGCACCCATCCCGCAGCCGGCGAGCGACAGCCCCACGCCGGCCGTGTACATCCAGCGCCGCGGCAGATACCGCGTCAGCCAGGGCACCAGGAGCCCCGCCACCAGCGAGGCCAGGCCGACCAGGAAATAGAGCTTCGACACCAGCGCCGCATCGCCGAACGTGCGATACATCGTCAGGGGAAAAACCGAGACGAGAAACCCCCGGATCATCGCCTCGAGCGCCGACAACATGGCAAAGCCCCGAATGCTCGGGACCGGCGCATGCCGCAGCCACTCGGGAATGGAGCGCTCGAACACCCTGCAATCCTAGCAATGGCGAGGGAAACCCTCACCCGAACCCATACGCCCGCCGGGAGACGGCCGCCAAGCCCCGATTCACAACCCTGTGCGTGAAAATGCGGCATGTGGCCTGAAGACGGGCACGGATGGCGGCCAGGCACGTTTCCCCGCCGCCCGAACCGCGACATGGCCGGATCGGCGCCAATCTGTTAAAGTGACGGACATCGCCGCTCTTGCGGGGAGGCAATCATCGTGTCCGAGAGTGACAAGCATTTCGCGGGCTCTATTCCCGAGATCTATGACGCCTACTTGGTGCCACTGATCTTCGAGGGTTTCGCCAGGGACATGGCCCGGCGGACGGCGGCGGGACTGCCGCACGCCGTCCTGGAGACTGCGGCTGGCAGCGGTGTCGTCACACGGGCGCTGGCCCCACTCCTGGGCGAGCAGGCGCGCTATGTCGTGAGCGACCTCAATCAACCGATGCTCGATCATGCCAGGCGGCAGCAGGGGCACGACCCGCGCATCGAGTGGCGGCAGGCGGATGCCGGCGCGCTGCCGTTCGCGGACGGGACTTTCGCCAGCGTCTGTTGCCAGTTCGGCGCGATGTTCTTTCCGGACAGGGTCGCCGCCTTCAAGGAGGCACGCCGCGTGCTCGCACCCGGCGGCAGCTTCCTCCTCAACGTGTGGGACCGGATCGAGGACAACCTCTTCGCCGATCTGGTCACCGATGCGCTGGCCACCTTCTTTCCCGACGATCCACCCCGCTTCCTGGCGCGGACGCCACACGGCTACAGCGACCGTGACGATATCGAGCGGGATCTGCGGTCCGCCGGCTTCGTGGACATCCGGATCGACACGGTGACGCTGATGAGCGAAGCGCCTACCGCCCGCCATCCGGCGGTTGCCTATTGTCAGGGGACGCCGCTGCGCAACGAGATCGAGAGCCGGGATGCGGCCGCGCTGGGTCGCGCCACCGACCACGCTGCCGCGGCGATCGCCCGACACTGCGGCAGCGGCCCGGTGCAGGGCAAGATCCAGGGCCATGTCGTCCGGGCGAGCGTTTCGTGATCGGGTTGCGGCCGCGTCCTCAGGCCATCCGGTAGACGGCGCGCCAATCTTCGATGCCGGGTGCCGCCGGCACGTTCTTGAACACGCCATAGGCGAGGCCGACCAGCAGCGAGGCCAGGATCATCTCGCCGCCATCCTCGGCGACGCGCAGCCCGAAGCGCACGGCGCGGCCGAGCAGGCTGGCATCGAGCTGCTTGGCCAGCACGCCCACGAGGTCGATGCCGATGCCGACCAGGACGAGGCCGGCGATGCCGAGCAGGAACAGCTGGCCGATGCGCTGGGTCCGCCGGTCGGATTGCAGGTAGCCGCCGATGAAGACGATGAGGCAGACGCCGCCGGCCAGCGCCCAGAAGGTGAGCTTGCCGAAGTCGTTGCCGCGCAGGCCCCAGAGATCGCCGTAGTGCAGGAGCCGGGTGATCTGGCTGCCGAGCCGCTCGTGAACGCCCAAGGCATCGTCGATCAGAAAAAACAGGAAGATGGCGGCCAGGCTCAACAGCAGGGGCTGGTAGAGCCGCCGCCAGGACGCGGCCAGCAGCACGATGAGGGCCAGCCATTTGAGATACATCAGCGAGCTGCCGAGGCCCCATTGGGCCTCGATGCGGAGCAGGTCCGGGGCGGCGTCGACCACGCCCAGATGCTTCAGGTAGTAGACCAGGAAATAGGCCAGCAGCAGGCCCAGATCGATGACCAGCAGCAGTCCGGCGGCGCGCCAGGATGCCTGCCAGCTCGAGAGGATGGGTTCGTCGGACAAGAACGCGGCTCCGTCAGCGGGATCAGCCGACGAGAGATACGGTGATTAACCATGTTCGACCAAGCCTTGACCTGCGGCTCGAGCTGGCAAACGAACCCGTTCAGCACAATAGTGCGACGCATCCCGAGTTGCGACGCTTTCCGGCGTCAGGTGCCTGCCCAAGGCGTCGCGCTCTTGCGCCACGTGGCGAAGGCGAAGGCCAGCAAGAGCGATGCGACCACCAGCTCGCCGCCATCTTCCAGGTTCGTGAGCAGATAGCGCACGACATGGTTGAGCAGGCCCTCGCCGACGTCGTGGGCCAAGACACTGAGCATGTCGACGACGATACCGAAGATGGCGAGGCCGGCGATGCCGAGGATGAAGATATGGCCGATGCGCCGCCCGGCGGGCGAGGAACGCCAGTAGCCCAGCGCGAACACGGCGAGCGACGCCGAACCCCAGATCGCCCAGATGGTCAGCTCGCCGAGATCGTCGCCGCGCAGGCCAAATGCTGGAGCATAGCCGAAACCGTCCTTGACCAGCGTGCCGAGCTGCTCGTGCAGTTCGAGGCTGTCATCGAGGAGCAGGAATGCGAAAATCAACGCGAGGCTGAGCAGAACCGGCTCGCCATTGGCTCGCCACGCTTGGGTCAGGCAAAGCGCGATGAGCAGCCATTTGGCATAGATGACAAGGCTGGGCAGGCCCCAGACCGGTTGGATCCTCAGCTGATGCGGCACACGATCGATCATGCCCAGGCAGACGAGAACCCAGGCGAAGACTGGTGCCAGCAAGAGCAGCATGTCGATCGACAAGAGCGCGATGACAACATGACGGAACGATGGTTCCGAGGGTTTCGTTGCCGGAGCGGTCAGTGACAAAGCCATCGGTTGCGGTCTGCTCCCTCGGCGGAGCGCGAGATGCCGCCTGGTGGACGAGGCGGTGATCGCTCGCGGATTCGTGCAGGCTAAGCCGCAAATCCTAAGGGCGCGTTAACGTCCGCTTTGAGCCGTTGGCCTTCCTGGCGCCGGCGCGAAGGCAGCTGCAACGGAACGGGTCTGCTCAGGGAGCTCGCCACGCGGTTGGACCGCGAATGTCTGCCGAAGATGTTTGATCGCTTCGCACAGCGCCAAGTTGCCCGGTTGTGGCGGTCGGGCAGGCAATGAAACGCTCTCAGGCGCAGAGCTGCGCGGCGCCAGGAGTGGACATCCGCTGCACCCAGATCGGGCGGCTAAGCCCTTCTTTGAAGAGGCCGACCACGCAGCGACTGTTGACTTGAACTGGGCGCCTGCCTTGTTGAAGGCGAAACTATTCGGCGTGTAGGATTGTTTCCCTGAATCGCCGGCTCGACGGTCGTCGGCAGCATGGAACTTGAGCCATCGGGTCGTCTCGAGATAGTCTGTCAGATGGTCTCGATCCGACCGCCCGCTTTCGCGGAGGCGGTCGGATCGCCGATGAATTGGGTCGAACGTCTCCCGGTTCGTCGTGTTTGGCCGGCACCAACGAACCGATGGGGGAACTCCGGTGATCAAGAAGACAGTGACTATGATCGCTTCGGCCGTGGTCGCGGTAGCGATCGCGGGCGGGGCGCAGGGCCATCCGCAAGGTCAGCACGGCATGATGGGCCAGGGGAGCCAGGGCTGGTCCGGTCCTTGGACGCAATGCTGGGCAGGGCAGGGTGCTGGGCAGGGATCCGGCACGCCGGGCTGCCCGCTGGCCAACGGCATGGGACCGGGGATGATGGGCCAAGGTGGCATGGGCCAGGGCATGATGGGCCAAGGACAAATGGGTTCCGGCATGATGGGCCAGGGGCCGATGGGACCCGGCATGATGGGCCCAGGAGGTGGCGGTCGGCAGGGCTGGGGGATGATGGCGCCACTGCCCGAGGACCTGTCCGTGGACAGTGCCCGGCACATGCTCGAGCACTACGTCGCTTGGCAGGGCAACCCGCGGCTCAAACTGGGCAAGGTTGAGGAAGAGGACGCCGACACCATCGTGGGCGAGATCGTCACGCAGGACGACTCCCTGGTCCAGCGCGTCGAGATTGACCGCCACACCGGGATGATGCGCCCGGCCAGCTGACCTTGGCGCCCCGGTTTGGCCTTGCCCCTGGCCGCGGCGGCGGGCCTGTCCCCCAGGCGCCAAAGCCGTTCCGCCGGAATGGCGGGGGCAAGAAATGGCAACGGCTGGACCGAGTATCTCGGGTAATGCCGAGCTGGAGATGGAGAACCGGGACGAGGCGCGGGCGCCCCGTCGGTGCTGCTGGGGCCGGTCGATGCGGTCATTCCGGGCATGCTCGACGGGCGGCTGGCGGCGCTGGGGCGGCGAAGCCTTCCGGGCTGCCGGCTGTGGCGCCCGCCATTCTGGGGCAGGGGCCGGACGCAATGCCGACACGCGGCAGCTGCTCGTCGAGGGCTTAGCGGCACAGTGAAGCTCGGACAGTTGCAGCGATCTTGGTCAAGACCGCGCGCAAGCTGTCGTTAGTGTGACTTGTCAGGCACCGACCTTGATCGGACCTTCGGCCGCGGCCGTGGATGAACTGGTCGACAAAGGCGTTGCCGCTGGCGTCGATGCTCGTCGACCGGGCCCTCCCAGACGATGCGTGCCTTCGTAGAGCATGGCCACGCGGTCGGCGATCTTGCGCACGCTGCGCCATGTCGTGGGTGATCGAGAGCGCGGTGGCGCCGAGGTCGGAGACGCAGGTGCGGATCAGGTCGTTGATCACGTCGGCCATGATCGGATCGAGGCCGGTGGTCGGCTCGTCGAAGAACATGATCTCCGGCTGCGGTGGCGATGGCCCGGGCGAGGCCGACCCGCTTCTGCATGCCGCCCGACAGCTCGGCCGGCGAGAGATCGGCCACTTCGGCGCCGAGCCCGACCTTGGCCAGGGTCTCGATCGCCTTGCTCGCGGGCCTCCGGTCGCGGCTCGTACCGCTGGTCGCCAGCAGGCCGAAGGCGACGTTCTCCCAGACCGGCAGGCTGTCGAACAAGGCGGCACCCTGGAACAGCATGCCGAACTTGCTGCGTCATCGCGCGTCGCGCTTGCGGCTCGGCAGGCCGACGACCTCCTCGCCGTCGATCTCGATCGAGCCGCGATCGGGCTCGAGCAGGCCGAGGATGCATTTCAGCAGCACCGACTTGCCGGTGCCGGAGCCGCCGATCACCACCACCGATTTGCCGTCGCCGCACGTCGAGGTCGAGGCCGTCGCAGGACGCGCTTGGCGCCGAAGCTCTTGGTACAGGCCCGCGGATCGCGGATCTTGGGCCGGCGCGTTGCTGGCATCTGGCTCATCGGCTGAAGAACATCTCGGTGACGACGTAGTTGGCGGTCAGGATCAGGATCGAGGCCGAGACCACCGCCTTGGTGGTCGCCATGCCGACGCCCTGGGCGCCGCCCTCGCGAGTTGTAGCCGTGGTAGCAGCCCATCAGCGCGACGATGAAGCCGAACACGGCGGCCTTGACCAGGCCGGAGACGACGTCCATCGGTCTCCAGGAACTCGAAGGTGTCGGTTGAGGTAGTCGTACGGGCTGAAGCCGAGCTTGTAGACGCCGACCAGGATAGCCGCCGAAGACGCCGATGATGTCGGCGACCAGCGACCAGCAGCGGCAGCATCAGCAGGCCGGCGATCAGCCGCGGCCAGACCAGATATTTGCAACGGATCGGTCGACAGCGTGGTCAGCGCGTCGATCTGCTCGGTGACCCGCATGGTGCCGATCTCGGCCGCCATCGAGGCGCCGACCCGGCCGGCGACCATCAGCCCGGCCAGCACCGGGCCGAGCTCGCGGGTCATCGACAGCACGACGATGGTGGCGATCGCGCTCTCGGCCTCGAAGCGCGAGAAGCCGGTGTAGCTCTGCAGCGCCAGCACCATGCCGGTGAAGATCGCGGTCAGGCCGACCACCGGCAGCGAGTAGTAGCCGATCTCGATCATCTGGCGCAGCAGCTGGCGGCGGTAGAACGGGCCGGCGCACGCCGTGGCCGATCGCCGCGCCGGCGAACAGCGCGATGTCGCCCGACCGCTGGCAGGACGGCCGAGCACGCCGCGGCCGATGATCTGCAAGCGGATTGGTGCATCGGCGTTCCGACCCGGCGGCGTATAGTTGCGGCGAAACGCCGGCCGAGGCGGGTCAACATCTCGTAGCCGATCGTGCCGGCCGCCCGGCCAGCCGGTCGATCCCGTCGCAGCCGCCGGCGATCAGCTCGACCAGGCGTCCCGGATGGTCACCGTCGTCCTCGGCCAGCGCCGCTCACGTCGAGCGTCGATCAGATCCATGGACACTCGCCCGACGAGCGGACACCGTCGCGGCCGCCGATCAGGGCCGCTGGCCGGCATTGCCCGCGAGCGCGCAGATAGCCGTCGGCATAGCCGACACCGACGGTTGCGATGCGCGCGCCCGGCTCGGCTCGCGAAGGTGGCGCCGTAGCCGACGGTGCCGGGCGGCGTCAACGTCGTGCACCTGCAGCACCGGCGCCTCGAGCGCTGACCACCGGCCGCATCGGATTGGGCCGTCCGGGGGTCGGGTTGACGCCGTAGAGCGCGGCGCCGGGCCGGCAGCAGGTCGAAGTGGTAGGCGGGACCGAGGAAGCATGCCGGACGAGTTGGCGAGGCTGCGCCGGCGCCTCCGGCAGGCGGGCGGCGCAGCTGCGCTCGAAGCGCGCGAGCTGCGCCGCGATTGATCGGGCTTGGCCGGCTCGTCGGCGCAGGCCAGGTGGCTCATCACCAGCGTCGAGCTCGATGGCGTCGAGCGCGCTCCGGCGCCAGCGCCGCGAGCTCGGCCTCGGCCAGGCCGAGGCGGCACATGCCGGTGTCGAGCTGGATGCGCGGCCGCGCAGCCGTCGCTCGGCGCGCCGCGCCGCCGCTGCCCAGAGCCCGAGCTCGCCGGGCTAGTTGAGCACCGGGCCGCAGCCGCGCCTCGATGAAGGTCGCCGACCTCGCCTGCCTGCGAGCCCGTCGAGCACGTAGATCGCCGCGTCGGGCAGCATGCGCCCGCAGTGCCAGCGCCCTCGTCGAGCTGGGCGACGAAGAAGGTGCGGCAGCCGGCTCGCCAGAGCGCCGGCGCGACCGCGGCGGCGCCCAGGCCGTAGGCATCGGCCTTGACCACGCCGGCGATCTCGCAGCCGGCGGCCACGGTCTGCGAGCCGTCGCGTAGTTGGCGGCGATGCGCGCCAGATCGACGTGCAGGACGGCTCAGGCATCGGCTGCCGGTCCGTCAGTACCGCCATTCAGCCACCAGCAATGTCTCGCGGTCTCGAGATTGCCGAAGCGGCCGAAGCTCGGCGTCGAACTGCAGCCTGCACCGTGCCGATCGGCCCGTTGCGCTGCTTGGCGATGATGACGTCGGCCTGGTTGTGGCAGCGATCGCAGCGCTCGTGCCAGTCGCTGGTAGCGTTGCTGGAACTTGTCCGGCGCTCTCGCCCTCGCGCTGCTGCGGCTCCGACCGCTCCAGGTAGTACTCCTCGCGATAGACGAACATGACCACGTCGGCGTCCTGCTCGATCGAGCCGGATTCGCGCAGGTCCGACAGCTGCGGGCGCTTGTCCTCGCGCTGCTCGACCGCGCGGCGACAGCTGCGACAGCGCGAGCACCGGGACGTTCAGCTCCTTGGCGATCGCCTTCAGGCCCTGGGTGATCTCGGAGATCTCCTGGACGCGGTTGGTCTGGCTGTTGGCGCTCGAGCCGCGCATCAGCTGCAGGTAGTCGACGACGAGCAGGCGACAGGCCGTGGCGTGCGCTTCAGCCGCCGCGCCCGGGTGCGCAGCGCCGCCACCGAGAGCGCCGGCGTGTCGTCGATGAACATCGGCCGCGCTGCCGAGCGCCTGGCTGGCCTGCGACGACCTGCTGCCAGTCGGCTTCGCTTGAGCTTGCCGCGGCGCAGCTCGTCGGAGCGGGATCTGCGCCTCGGCCGACAGCAGGCGCATCGCCAGCTGCTCGGCCGACATCTCGAGCGAGAAGACGCCGACCGTGTAGTTCGTCGCTGCTTCAGCCGCTCGGCGTCGGGCCGCCGCGGCCTTCTGGGTCGCGCGGCGTTGGCGGCGATGGTGACGGCGAGCGCGGTCTTGCCCATGCGACGGGCGGCCGGCGAGGATCACGCAGGTCGGACGGCTTGCAGGCCGCCCAGCTTGCTGGTCGAGGCTCGATCAGCCCGGTCGGCACGCCGGTGACCTCGCCGACCTTGTGGTAGGCGGCTCTCGATCAGGCTGACGGCGCTGGTCAGCACGGTCGGGAAGGTGCGAAAGCCGCCCTCGATCTCGCCCTCCTGGGCGAGCTCGAACAGGCCGCTGCTCGGCCATCTCGATCTGCTCGCGGCCGGTCTCGGCGGGCCTGCGCATCGATAGGCCTGGTTGACCACCTCCTCGCCGACGCTGATCAGGCCGCGCTTGAGCGCGAGATCGTGGAGCATGCGGCCGAAGTCGGCGCGTTGACG
The DNA here is from genome assembly GCA_963700945.1 of uncultured Alphaproteobacteria bacterium. Classification (GTDB taxonomy): domain Bacteria; phylum Pseudomonadota; class Alphaproteobacteria; order Geminicoccales; family Geminicoccaceae; genus SLRI01. Next base: position 60,507 of record CAVOZQ010000019.1, on the reverse strand, counting down.
ATCGTCTCGGCGGCGCGCGCGAGGCGGGCCAGATAGCGCGCGCCGTCCAGCTCCTGAGCGCCTCGTCCGTCTCGAAGAGGTGAACTGAGCGTCACGGCGTCGGCGAGCTGGCCCGACGCCGATCCGATCGGCGCAGGCCTCGTAGATGCGCGCGTGCACCGGCTCGAAGAAGTGCTCGGCGCGCAGGTACTCGCTGACCCGGTGGAAGGCCTCGTTGTTGACCAGGATGGCGCCGAGCAGCGCCTGCTCGGCCTCCAGGTTGTGTGGCTGCACGCGCATGGCGGCCAATTGCGGGTCGCCGCCGGCGCTGATCTCGTTGTCATTCTGCATGCGCGCTGCATATCACAGCCGCCGCGCGACGCGAGCATTCGGATGTCAGATTCTTGCGGATAACGCGAGAACAACGGGGAAAACCCGCCTGCCGATCGGCGCGCGCGGCGCGGTCATGCGGGTGTCTTTATCGGCTGACAGAAGCGCTGCGGCTGCTATAGCAAAACCAGATCTCCAGCGGAGGAACGACATGGTCTCATTCGTGCAATCGGCCCGAGCGCTCAGCCTCGCCGCACTGCTCGCTTGTGGATTGCCGGCGCTGCCGGTCTCGGCCCAGACGGACGAGACCGCACCCGCGTACATCACCATCCTGCAGGTCAACGACTGGGACCGTTACGCCGACGACGACGGCCGCGGCGGCTACGCCAAGCTCGTCAGCATCCTCCAGGACGAGGGCGTCGACGACGCGAACGTGATCTTCCTGCATGCCGGCGACGCCATCTCGCCGTCCTTGCTGTCCGGCTTCGATCAGGGCGCGCACATGATCGAACTCTTGAACGAGCTGCCCATCGAAGCCTTCACCATGGGCAACCACGAGTTCGACTTCGGTCCCGAGGTGGCTGCCGAGCGCATGGCCGAGGCCACGTTCCCGGTGGTCAACAGCAACGTCAAGACGGCCGCGGGCGAGCTGTTCCCCGGCACGGTCGAGAGTCTGCTGCTGGAGATCGAGGGCGTCACCTTCGGCATCTACGGGATCACCACGCCCGACACGATCGAGATCGCCAGCCCCGGCGACACGGTCTTCGAGCCGGTCCTGGAGACCGGCCTCGCCATGCAGGAGAAGCTGCGCGAGGCGGGGGCCGAGATCGTCGTAGCGCTCGTGCATACCGGCTTCGAGGACGACATGGCGCTCTATCGGGGCCGCGCCGCCGACCTCGTGCTCACCGGCCACGATCACGACCTCCGGGTGATGTACGACGGCCGCACGGCGATGGTCGAGAGCGGCTCACAGGCCAACTACGTCACCGCCATTCAGCTGGCGGTCAGCCGTGACGAGGACGGCGAGGTGATCTGGCAGCCCGCGTTCCGGGTGCTCGACAGCGCCGACTACGCCGCCGATGAGGTGGCGCTGGCCAGGCTCGAGCCGTTCGAGAGCAAGCTTTCCGCCGAGCTCGACATCGATGTCGGCGAGGCCCTGGTCACCCTCGACACCCAGCGCGCCACGGTGCGCAGCCAGGAGAGCAATTTCGGCAACCTGATCGCCGATGCGATGCGCAGCGCCACCGGCGCCGATGTCGGGCTCACCAATGGCGGCGGCATCCGTGGCGACCGGCTCTATGAGGCCGGCCACGTGCTGACCCGGCGCGATATCCTCACCGAGCTGCCCTTCGGGAACACGACTGTCCTGGTCGAGCTGAGTGGCGCCGACCTGCTGGCCGCGCTCGAGAACGGTGTCAGCCAGGTCGAGGACGGCGCCGGCCGTTTCCCGCAGGTTTCCGGGCTGACCTTCGCCTTCGATGCGGCCAAGCCGGCAGGCGAGCGGGTGAGCGACGTCACGGTCGGCGAGGCACCTCTCGATCCGGCGGCCACCTACACCGTCGCCACCAACGACTACATGCTCGGCGGCGGCGACGGCTTCACCAGCCTCGGCAACGGCAAGGTGATCATCGACCCTGCGGCAGCGACACTCATGGCGAACACGGTCGCCAACTACATCACGGCGCTGGGCGGTGAAGTGGCGGTCGAGGCCGAGGGTCGGATCACGCGGCTCGACTGATCGGCGTTTGTCGCAGGTGTCGACGGCGGCGCCGATGCTGCCTTTGGTACGCATCGGCCAACGTTGTCGTTCAAAGGGAGCGCGTTTCTCCCAGCCAGCGGCTTGGCGTCTCAACCGGTCGACCCCATCTTGCAGGCCATGCAGTTGATCCACCGTCATTACGATCGCTTTCGTTTTTTTTCGTTCCTCGGCTGGTGCATGGTCTGGCTCGCGCTGATCTGGGCCATCATCGATCCATCACCGCCGCCGATCCCGCTCGGTTCCGACAAGGTGATCCACTTCACCAGCTTCCTGGCGATCAGCTTGGCGTGCGTCACCTTCTGTCGCTCGGCGTGGCAGCTCGGCTTAGCAGCAGCATTTTGTGCCCTGGCCGAAGTCCTGCTCGAGGCGGCGCACTACTTCATTCCCCAGCGTGATTTCGAGCTCGCCGACATGGCGGCCAACCTCTCCGGCACGGCCACAGGCATGTTGATCGCGCTCCTGCTGCTGCGGATGCTTCAGCGGCACCTGACGCCTTCTGGGGCCCGTTAGCCGGGTCGCACCAGGAGGGGGCCGAGCGGCCGCCCGCCCATGATGTGAACGTGGAAGTGCGGCACTTCCTGGTTCGAATCGGGGCCGTGATTGGCGAGCACGCGATAGCCGTCGCCCTCGAGCCCGAGCTGCTTCGCCACCTTGCCGACCGCCTGGAAGAAGCCGGCCAACTCCGCCTCGCCCGCCCCGGCGCTGAAATCGGCGAGCGAGACATAAGCGCCCTTCGGGATCACCAGGACGTGGATCGGGGCTTGCGGGTGGATGTCGTGGAAGGCGAGCGCGTGGTCGTCCTCGTAGACCTTCTTGCAGGGCAGCTCGCCGCGCAGGATCCGCGCGAAGATGTTCGTCTCGTCGTAGGCCACGGCAAGTCTCCTCGGTCAGTATCTGGCCACCGCTGGTGCCAGGGCCTCGTCACAAGGCCACCTTCGCTTGTCAAGAGCTGCCGCTCCTGGCAGAGACGCCACGGTAACCTAGCCCGGGAAACACCTCATGTCGCTTGCCGTCGCCATCCAGATGGACCCGCTCGAGACCGTCGACATCGACGGCGACAGCACCTTCGTGCTGGCGCTCGAGGCGCAGCGCCGTGGGCACGGGCTCTATCACTACGTGCCGCGCGAACTGGCCTACGAGCACGGCCGGATCGTCGCCCGGGCGCGGCCGTTCGAGGTCCGCCGCGAGACGGGCAACCACGTCACGCTGGGCACGCGCCGAGGTACATCGATCTCGCCACCCTCGACGTCGTGCTGATGCGCCAGGACCCGCCCTTCAACCTCGCCTACATCTCGGCGACCCATCTGCTCGATCGCGTGCACCCGGAAACCCTCGTGGTCAACGATCCGCACTCGGTGCGGAACGCGCCCGAGAAGCTCTTCGTCACCCAGTTCGCGGAGCTGATGCCGCCGACCCTGATCACCTACGACATCGCCGAGATCCGGGCATTTCGCGCCGAGCACGGCGACATCATCGTCAAGCCGCTCTACGGCAATGGCGGTGCCGGCATCTTCCTGCGTCAAGCAGGACGACCAGAACCTGTCGAGCCTGGTCGAGACCTTCCGCAGCTTCATCGACGAGCCGTTGATGGTCCAGCGCTACCTGCCGGAGATCAAGCCGGCGACAAACGGATCATCCTGATCGATGGCAAGCCCGCCGGCGCCGTCAACCGCGTGCCGCCTGACCGACGATGTGCGGGCCAATCTGCATGTCGGCGGCCGGGCCGAGAAGGCGGAGCTGACCAAGCGCGACCACGAGATCTGCGAGGCCATCGGCCCGGCGCTCGAGGAGTACGGCCTGCTCTTCACCGGCATCGACGTCATCGGCGGCTATCTGACCGAGATCAACGTGACCTCGCCGACGGGGCTGCAGGAGATCAACCGCTTCGACGACGTGACGCTCGAGCGGCAGATCTGGGACGCGATCGAGCTAAAGCTCGCCGACGGACCGACCACGACCCGGCGCTGGATGAGCTGAGCCCCCATCTCGCGCTTCGATCACGCGGTCGCCGCCCCGGCGGTGTAGCGACCATCACAGCTTCGTGTGCTATACTCCGCTAGTGTCTCTCAGTCTTCGCGGTGGAGGAAACAGATGACGAAGCTGGGGATCACAAGTCTGGCTGCCGGTCTGGGATTGATCGGCGCAACCGCCCTGAGCTCGGGCTTGCTCGCTGCCGATGCGGCCGAGCCGGCAAGTCGCGACATCCGCGAGCTGCTCGATCCGACACTGGTTGCGGCAAGTGCCTGCAGCACCGCCCGCTGGGCCAGGAACGAGCTGTTCAAGCCGGGCGTGCAGTTGGCGGCGCTTGCCGCCGGCCGGCCGGCGGCCGACAACTCGGCTGCATTGCCGACCCTCGACGGTCTCGGGCCACGCCGGTTGGTCGTGACCACGGCGAGCAACACGGCGCAGACTGCCGTGGACCAGGGCTATGCCTGGCTCATGGGCTTCAACCACTTTCTCGCTGCAGAGTATTTCCGGGCGGGACAGGCCGCTGATCCCGCCTGCGCCATGTGCTGGTGGGGCGAGGCGCTGGCGCTCGGGCCCAATATCAACGACGTGATGCACGACGCGTCGGTCGTTCCGGCCTTCAGCGCCGTCTCGACCGCGATGGCGCTTCGGGATGGTGCGAGCGAGCGCGAGCGGGCTTTGATCGAGGCCCTGGCCGAGCGGTACAGCATCGACCCGGCGGCTGACCGCGCCGCTCTCGATGCGGCCTATGCCGACGCCATGCTCGAGGTCGCCGACCGCTTTCCAGACGACGTCGAGGTTCTGGTGCTCACCGCCGAGGCGATCATGAACACGCAGCCCTGGGATTATTGGGAGGCCGACGGCGTCACGCCCAAGGGCCGGGCCGGCCGGCTGGTCGAGCTGCTCGAGACGGCGGTCGCCCTCGATCCGGAGCACCCGCACGCCATCCACCTCTACATTCACACTGTCGAGGCATCGGCCGATCCCGGGCGCGCCGAGCCCCACGCGGACCGGCTGCGAGGGCCTCATGCCGGCGGCAGGGCACCTCGTGCACATGCCGTCGCACATCTATTACCGCACCGGCCGCTACGCGGACTCGCTCGAGGTCAACATCGAGGCCGCGGCCGCTGATGAGGCATTGCTCGAGCAATGGCAACAATCGGGCCCCTATCGCTTCGGCTACTACCCGCACAACGTTCATTTCGTGCTGACCAGCGCGCAGATGGCAGGCCTACCCGCCGAGACGTTGGCGGCGGCGGAAAAGCTCGGGGCGGTGATGTCCGACGAGGTAGCGGCCGAGATCGCCTGGATCCAGGCGATCAAGACGGCACCGTTCACGGCGCACGCGCAGTTCAGCGATACGGCCACCATCATGGCCTTGCCCGATCCGGGCGACGCCATGCCCTTCGTCAAGGCGTTTTGGCATTATGCGCGGGGCGTGGCGCTGGCCCGAGAAGGCGATCCGGCAGCGGCGGCCGAGGCCGAAGCGATCGAGGCGCTTCGCCAAGCGCCGGGTCTCGCCGTGATGGTCGAGGGCTACATTCCGGCGCCAGACGTTCTGACGCTCGCTGCCGACGTCGTTCGCGCCAAGCTGGCGGCCCATGACGGCGACTTTGCTCGCGCGTCGAGCCTGCTCGAGGAGGCGGTCGCCATCCAGGCGACGATCCCCTACATGGAGCCCCCCTACTGGTACTATCCGGTCGAGCAGACCCTGGGCGCGGTCAGGCTGCAGGCCGGCGACGCCGAGGCGGCGGCGCGCCACTTCCAGGCAGCGTTGACGACGGCGCCGAGCAATGGCTGGTCGCTCTTCGGCCTGCACGAGGCGCAGGTCGCGATGGGTGACGCTGCCGGTGCCAAGGTGACGGCTGAGCGGCTCGACGACGCCTGGGTTGGTCCCGACGCGCTGCTCACCTTGGATCGGCTTTGACTGGCCGACCGGGCAAGTCCCGAGAGGCCAACAGCCTGTCACGGCGCACGGCGCTGACGCTCGCCGTCGGCACGTTGTCGCTCGCTGCAGCACCGGCGCTGGCCGCCGAGGCGGGGATAGTCTCGGCGATCCGTGGTCGGGCAACGGCGACGCGGAATGGTGCAACCCGCGAGTTGCATTCTGGGGCCGTGGTGCAGATCGGCGACGCGCTGCGCACGCACGAAGGCGCCAGGCTGGAGCTGACGCTGATCGACGAGTTCGACAGTGTCGTTGGGCGAGCGCAGCCAGCTCGTCGTGACGACCGTGGTCATTCGGCCCGAGGTGGGCGGAAGCCTCGTCTTCGATCTGTTGAGTGGCATCGTCCGTGCCGTTCTCGGGCCGCAGCTGCGCGATATCTTCGCGGTACGCGGACGGGTGGCCGTGGCCGCCGCGCGCTCGACGGACTTCATCGTCGAGACGACGGCGCGCAAGACCGACGTGTTCGTCCAGTTGGGCGCGGTTGCCGTCAGCCAGGTCTACGGCACCGGCGAAGTGGTGCTGCAGCCGGGCGAGGGGGTCGACGTGGTGCGCGGCCAGAGTTTGCCGACCGTCAAGAACTGGGGCCAGTTGCGGATCGATGACGTCATGGCGCGCACGTCGATGGACGGCTGACCCTGGGATGCGCCGCGTCGGCGTGGTTTCGCTCGCGGTGCTGGTTCTCGTCTTGTGCGTCGCCTATGTGCGCTGGCACGACAGCGGTCCGTTTCGGGCGCTCGACCATGCCAGCTTCGACCTTCGGCTGCGGCTGCGGCCGCCGCTCGTTCCGGGCGACGAGGTTGCCGTTCTGGTCATCGACGATGCGACCCTGCAGCGGCTCGGGCATTGGCCGCCACCGCGCGCCGCGCTGGCGGCCGCCTTCACCAAGCTGGCTGCAGCTGGCGCCTCGGTCGTGGCCGTCGATCTGTTGTTGCTCGAGCCAGGAGCGCCCGGCAGCACCGCCGACGATGCCGACCGCCTCGTGACGGCGGTAAAGCGGCATCCGAAGCCGGTGCTGGCCATGGCGTTCGGCTTCGCCGAGCCGGTGCCGATGCATCTGATGGACCGCCTGGCGCTGACGTCGAACGCTCTCCCGATCGTCCGCAGCGCTGCCGATGCGGAGGATCTGCTCGGGCCGCCGGCCGGGGTCTTCCTGCCGTTTCGGCCGCTCGCCGACCTCAGCCGGCTCGGCCACGTCAATGTGTTCGTCGAGCCGTCCGGTGTGCTTCGCTTCGTTCATCCGGCGATCCGGTTCGAGGACGCCTGGTACCCGGCGCTCGCCGTCCAGGCTGCGGCCTTGCACCAGGATCTGCCGGCAGACGCACAGATCCTAGACGTCGGAAGGAGCCTGACGCTGGGTGCGGTAACCGCACCTCTCGATGCCGGCTCGCGGCTGGTTCTCAACGCCTACGGTCCGCCACAGACCTTTCGCCACTATCCGTTGATCGATTTCCTCGACGGCACGCTCGATCCCGCGATCTTCGCAGGTCGGGTGGTGGTCATTGGGGCCACGGCGACCGGCGTGCGCGATTCGTTCGGCACGGCGTTTCATCCCCAGGTCGCGGGGGTCGAGATCTTTGCGACCGTGATCGACAATCTGCTCACGGGCCGCTTCATCGACCGCTCGCCGCGGGTGCGCGATCTCGATCTCGGCCTGATCGCCGGTGCGGTCGGCGCATCGCTCGTTCTCTTCGCACCGCTGCCGCTGCCGGCTTTGGTCGTGCTGGCCGTCGTTCTCCTCGCTCTGCCGTTCGTCGTGGCGACGGCGGCGCTCCTTGCCTTCGGGCTATGGCTCAACATCGTCTTCGCGACGCTGGGTGCTCTCATCGTGACGCTCGCCGCCTTCGCCCTGCGGTTTCGCCGGCTGCGGCAGCGGGGCCGTCGGCACGAGGCACGCAGCCAGTCGCTCGAGCGCTATGTGTCGCCGCTGCTGCGGGACCAGTTGGCCGCGGGTGGCTCGGTGCAGCGGAGCCAGGCGGCGGCGATCCTGTTCTGCGATCTCGAGCGCTTCACCGGTGCAGCGGAGCGGGTCGAGCCGGCGCGTGTGCAGCTGGTGCTGCAGCACTATTACGAGCTGGTCGAGAAGGCAGCGACGGCGCACGGCGCGCTGGTCGCCGGCTTTACCGGCGATGGCGCGATGTTGATTTTCGGCTTGCCCGAGCCGTCGCCCGGCGACCCCGCCCGCGCCATCGCCTGCGGCAAGGCCATGCTGGCGGCGATGCCCGAGTGGCAGGCGATCGCCGAGCGGCACGGCTTGCCGCGTCTCAATCTGCGGCTCGGGATCAATTACGGCCGGGTCGAGATCGGTCATGTTGGCGGCGGCGATCAGATCCAGCTCGCGGCGACCGGCGATGTGGTGAACGTCGCCTCGCGGCTGCAGAACGAGACCCGCACGATCGGCACGCCGATGCTGGTGGCCGCCAGTGCGGTCGAGCTCGCCCGGGCACACGACGGCGAGCGGGCGGTTGCCGGGCTTCGGCCCCTTCAGCCCTTGTCGCTGCGTGGCCGCGAGGCGCCGGTCTCGGTCTATGCCCTGGTGGCGGGCGAGGCGTCATCAGCCGAGGATCGTCTGGCCAACCAGGACGATTCCGGATGACAGGAGCAGGACGAGGACGAGGCGGCGAAACGCCGAATCGCTCAGCCGTGCGTAGGCTCGGACCCCGCCCCAGGCGCCGAGCAGGGTTGCCGGGATGGCGGCGGCGGTGACGATCAGCACGTCCCTGGTGATGTGGCCGCTGATCGCCATGCCGATGCCGGCAAGCGCCAGGACGATCAGGTTGAAGGGCTGGTAGGTCGCCCGCTGCCCGGCGCTCGGGCCGCCGCGAAGCTGCAGCCAGACGAGCGGCGGGGCGCCCGACAGGCCGGCGAAGCCGCCGAGGACGCCGCCGACGACGCCGACGACGCCGTCTGCGGCCCGCCCGCCCCAGCGGCCGATGCCGGCGCGAGCGAGCGCGCTGAGCTGGAAGGCCGCGTAGGCGACCAGCAGCACGCCGACCGTCAGGCGGAGCATGGCCGGGGAGGCGAGGCCGAGCAGGAGGATGCCGAACGGCACGCCGATGGTGCCACCGATCAGGTAGGGCGCTGCCTGACGCCAGGCGAACGCGGCGCGCACGGCCACCAGCCCGACGCTCTGCGACACGACCGACGCCAGCGCCACGAGTGGCGGCACCATGGCGGCGGGCAGCGCGTAGAACCAGAACGCGGAGGCCACGAGCCCGGTGCCGAACCCGGCAAAGCCGGAGATGAAGCCGGCGATCAGGGCACCGGCCAGGACGACGACCCAATCGAGCGGGTCACTCGGCAGCGACGTCATGGCGTGGCGATCCCCGGCTGCTGGCTTGCGGCATAAGCCGGTGCCCGAGGGGTGGCTGTCAATCGGGCGTCGTGGCGGTCCGTCGCGCGGCCTCGCGAAAAAAATGCGTCGATGTAGCAGGCGCTACAGCGTCGGCCAGGCTCTCCAAGCGATACTCATGGTTAACGAGGTCGGTCTCGTCGTTTGGCGTGCCGATCGATGGAGACGAGTTGCCCTGGCACCGCGCTGAACGCGGGCCAGGGAATGGAGATGACGATGAACCACCTGATTTCCGATCCACGCGAGCCATTGTCGGGACCGCCACCGCTGCGGACCCTGTTGCCGGCCGCGACGGCCATGACGGCGGTTTGGCTTGCCTTCTTCGTCGTTCTGTTCGTGCTTTGATCGCTTGCCAAGCGACGATCGCGTGTCGAGCCGGCGGCTACGGGCCGTTCCAGTAGCGCCGGCGCAGGCGCTCGCCGATCAGGCAATCGACGGGCGCTCCGGCCTGGGCGAGCACCACGCGCCCCGACACTTCCGGTGGCCGTTGCGCGATGTCCAGGATCAGCTTCTGGCGGATCGCCTCGGCCAGCTCGGTTGCGTCGCGGACCGGCAGGACGAATGCGCCGGGGCCGCCGATCACGCAGTCACGGTAGTAGCTGTCGAGGCTGTGGCCGGCTGGCGCGCCGCGCATGCTCGGGCGGATCATGAGGGGCAAGCCGTTGATGGTGACGCCCGCGGCAAGGACCCGATCGCGGGCCGGGACGATCGGCGCGCCCATGTTGTTCGGTCCGTCGCCCGAGACGTCGATGACCCGGCGGGCACCCTCGAAGCCATTGCCGTCGAAGAGCGGCAGCACGTAGTCGAGCGCGGCGCTGATCGAGGTCCCGCGCATGACGCTGATGGGTGAGGCTGCAAGATAGTCCGCGACAGCGATCGCCTCGGCTTGGTTCGTGATCGCGGTCCAGGGCAGCACGATCGCCTGCCGCCCCGGGCCCGCCCATTCGACATAGGTCAGCGCGACGCGTTGGAAGCCGCCGGCCTGCACCGCCCGGACGAACTCAGGATGACGCAGCGCCGCCGCGTAGCCCTGCCGCTGCACCTGATGCTCGTCGCGGTCCATCGAGCCCGAGACGTCGACGGCCAGGATCAGCTCGACATCGACGGGTAGCTCGAACTCCTGGTTCTGGGCCGCGGCCGGGTGAGGGGCAGCCAGCACAATGCCGAGTGCTACCAGCGCCGCCTGGACGACACGTATCATCGCCGTTCTCCCGAGACGGTCGGCCCTTGGTCCTGCAGCTTTGCCAGACCAGGCCCGGTATGGCACCAAGTGACGATATGGCGGAAACTCGCGGCTTCAAGCCTCGGCCGCGCCGCATTCTCCAACGGGCTCGACGACCATGCGCATCACCCTGCTCGGCACCGGCTGCCCATCCGTTCACCCCCGGCGCTACGGCGCCAGCCAGTTCATCGAGGGCGGCGGTGCGAAGGTGCTGGTCGATTGCGGCAATGGCTGCACCCAGCGGCTGGTCCAGGCCGGCCATTCGCCGGCCGCGGTGGACGCGCTCTTCGTCACCCATCTGCACAGCGATCATCTGGTCGATCTCTGGCAGCTCACGGTCGCCGGCTGGCATGCCGGCCGGCCGAGGCCGCTGCGGGTTTTCGGTCCGGCCCCGGTGCTGGCCCATGCGCGGGCGTTGCGCGCGGCCTGGAACGACGAGCGCGCGCTGCGCATGGCTTTCGAGCAGCGGCCGAATGCCGAGGCGCTGGACGTCGAGCTCGTCGAGATCCTCGCCGGTCAGACGGTGGAGATCGGGGCGCTCACCGTGCGTGCCGTCGAGGTGGACCACCGGCCGGTCGTTCCGGCACTGGGCTTCGTTTTCGAGGCGGAAGGTCGAAAGCTCGTGCTCTCGGGCGACACGCGGCCGGCGCCGGCGCTGGTCGCCGCGGCGGAAGATTGCGACCTGCTGGTCCACGAGGTGTTCGCGCACCGCGCCTTTCCGCCGATCGAGGGCGTGCGCTCGGTGGCCACCGTCGAGGCGGTGACCGGCTACCATACGCTTTCGACCGATGTCGGCGGGATCGCCGAGGCGGCACGCGCCAAGGCGCTGCTGCTCACCCATATCGTGCCGCCCGAGGCCGACCCGTCGGCGCTCCTGGCCGATGCGCGGGCGACCTATGGCGGGCCGGTCGTGGTCGGCGAGGATCTGATGTGCGTCGATCTCGGGACCGGCACCATCCACTGGCAGGGGATGGTGGCGACGCTGGGTGCTGCGGCCGGCCGGTGACGGCACTGTCTGCAGCGCCGCCACGCGGCTTTCCCGAGGCCGAGTTCGCTTCCCGGGTCGGTCGCGCCCAGGCGCTGATGGCAGAGCAGGGTCTGGGGGCGCTGCTCCTTACGACCGAGCCGGAAGTTCGCTATTTCAGTGGTTTCCTCACCCCGTTCTGGCAGAGCCCGACGCGGCCCTGGTTTCTCGTGGTGCCGGCGACGGGCAAGCCGGTCGCCGTCATTCCGTCGATTGGCGCTGCCGCCGTGGCGCGGACCTGGCTGGACGATATCCGCCTCTGGGCATCGCCGGCGCCGGTGGACGAGGGCGTTTCGCTCTTGGCGGCAACGCTGCGCGAGACGACCGGCGGCATCGGGCGGATCGGGCTGCCGATGGGCCCCGAGACCCACCTGCGAATGCCGCTTGCCGATTTCAGGGCGCTGGAGAAGCAGCTTGCTGATCGCGCGTTCGTTGATGCCTCGGCGATCGTGCGGCGGCTGCGCATGGTCAAGTCGGCGGCGGAGATCGCCAAGATCGCGCATGTCTGCGGCATCGTCTCGGGCGTCTTCGAGGCGCTGCCCGACCTCCTGCATGTCGGGATGAGCGAAATCGAGGTCTTCCGCACCTTCAGGCGGGCATGCCTCGCAGCGGGCGTCGACGAGGTTCCCTACCTTGTTGGTGGCGCAGGGCCCGGTGGTTACGGCGACATTATCTCGCCGCCGAGCGAGCGTGCTTTGGCGGCGGGCGACGTGCTGGTGCTCGACACTGGCGCCGGCCATGACGGCTATTGGTGCGACTTTGACCGCAATTACGCGGTGGGGCACGTCGATCCGGCTGCCGAGCTGGCGCATGCGACCCTCTTCGCTGCGACCGAGGCGGGTATCGGGGCGGTGCGTCCGGGCGTGACCGCGGCCGACGTGTTTGACGCCATGCAACAGGTGATCGCGCCGGGTGCCGATGCCGGTGGGGATGTCGGCCGCTTCGGGCATGGTCTCGGCATGCAGCTCACCGAGTGGCCGTCGATCGTGCCGTTCGACGACACCGTGCTGGAGCCCGGCATGGTGCTCACCCTTGAGCCGAGCCTGGCTTTTGGCGATCGCAGAATGATGGTCCACGAGGAAGTCGTCGTGGTCCGCGACGGTGCCGCCGAGCTCCTGACCCATCGCGCACCGGCGGCGATGCCCGTAATCCCCCATCGCTAAATCCCGAGGGGTCCGGGGAAAGCATTTCCCCGGATTCGCTTGGCTCCTCGACCGCGGCGGTCGCGTTCCCTTGGCGTCTCGTCTATGAGACCCTGACTTCGAGACAAAGACGATTGCATTGATGATCACCTACACCAGCACACGCGGCGGCAGTGGCGGCCGCTCGTTCGAGGATGTCCTGCTCCGGGGGCTCGCCGAGGATGGCGGGCTCTTCGTGCCGGAAGCATGGCCCGAGCTCGACCTCGAGAGCTTCATCGGGCTCGACTATCCGGAAACGGTGGCGAGGCTACTGGTGCCGTTCACGGCCGGCTGCTTCGGCGAGGGCGAGCTGCTCGGCATGGCCCGGGCGGCCTATGCCGATTTTCGCCATGCGGCGACGGCCCCGTTGGTCCAGCTCGGCCACGACGAGTGGCTCTTGGAGCTGTTTCACGGTCCGACGCTGGCCTTCAAGGACTTCGCCATGCAGCTCCTGGGCCGCATGTTCGAAGTGGTGCTGGCGCGGCGGCAGGAGAGCATCACGATCGTCGGCGCCACCTCGGGCGATACCGGGGCCGCGGCGGTGCGCGCTTTTGCCGGGCTCGAGCGGATCCGGGTCGCCATCCTCTTTCCCGAGGGGCGCATCTCGCCGGTGCAGCGGCGGCAGATGACGACCTCGACCGAGGCCAATGTTCGGGTGATCGCCCTCAAGGGCACGTTCGACGATTGCCAGAACCGGCTGAAGGAGATGTTCGCGGACGTGGCCTTTCGCGACCGGGTGGGGCTGGCCGCGGTCAACTCGATCAACTGGGCCAGGGTGGTGGCGCAGGCCGGCTACTATATCTATGCGGCGCTCCGGCTCGGCGGGCTCGAGCGGCCGGTGGCGTTCTCTGTGCCCACCGGCAATTTCGGCGATGTCTATGCGGGCTACGTGGCCAAGCGCATCGGCCTGCCGGTGGCGAAGCTGATCGTCGCCACCAACGAGAACGACATCCTGGCCCGCTTCATCGCCACCGGCCGCTATGCCAAAGGCGAGGTCGTCGCGACCTCGAGCCCGTCGATGGACATCCAGGTCGCCTCCAACTTCGAGCGATTGCTGTTCGAGATGGAGGGCCGCGACGGGGCCGCGGTGGCCGGGTTGATGCGCGACTTCGCCAGGACCGGCGCGCTCGAGGTCGAGGATGCCAAGCGGGATGCCGTGCGTGCCCTTTTCGCCGGCTCGCGGGTCGACGAGGCGGCGACTCGTGCGACGATCAAGGAGGTGCTGGAGACCACCGGTCAGCTGGTCGATCCGCACACCGCTGTCGGCATCCGTGCCGGCCGGGACATGCTGACCGAGAGCGCGCCGCTGGTGACGTTGGCGACGGCGCACCCGGCCAAGTTCCCGGACGCCATCCGCGCTGCCATCGGCAGGGAAGCGCCCTTGCCGCCGCAGCTCGCCTGGATGATGGAAGCGGACGAGCGCTACACCACATTGGAGGACGATCTGGCCCTGATCGAGGCCGACCTCCTGCATTGGATCGAAGGGAATCGATGAAGATCACTACGCTCGAGAACGGTGTCCGCGTGGTCACCGAGACGATGCCGCGTGTCGAGACGGCGAGCTTCGGCGTCTGGGTGGATGCCGGTGCCCGCTTCGAGGCGCCCGAGGTGAACGGCGTCGCGCACATGCTGGAGCACATGGCGTTCAAGGGGACGGCGAGGCGGACGGCCCGTGGCATCGCCGAGGAGATCGAGGACGTGGGCGGCTCGCTCAACGCCTACACCGGCCGCGAGCACACCGCCTACTACGCCCGTGTCCTGGCCGAGGACGTGCCGCTCGCCGCCGACATCCTCTCCGACATTCTCCTGCACTCGACCTTCGATCCCGAGGAGTTCGAGAAGGAGCGGCACGTCATCCTGCAGGAGATCGGCGAGACGCAGGACACGCCGTCCGATCTGGTCTTCGACCAGTTCCAGGAAGCGGCCTTCCCCAACCAGGCGATCGGCCGGTCGATCCTCGGCACCGAGGCGGTGATCGAGAAGCTGCCGCGCGAATCGCTCCAGGCTTTCGTCGACGCGCATTACGGGCCGCAATCGCTGATCATCGCCGCTTCGGGCAAGGTCGAGCACGAGGCGATCGTCGACTTGGCCGAGCAGCATTTCGGCGACCGCAAGCGGTCACGCTCGCGGCTGCCAGACCCCGCCCGCTACAAGGGCGGCGAATGGCTGGCGAGCCGTGAGCTCGAGCAGGTGCATCTCTGCCTCGGGCTCGAGGCCATGGCCTACACCGACGACGATTTCATCCCGCTCTCGGTCTTCTCGACCGCCTTGGGCGGCGGCATGTCGTCGAGGCTGTTCCAGGAGGTCCGCGAGAACCGGGGCTTGTGCTACTCGATCTTCACCTTCACCGGGCTGCACAAGGATTCCGGCGTCTTCGGCATCTATGCCGGGACCGGCGAGGACGACGTGCCGGAGCTGATCAAGGTGATCGCTGGCGAGGTCCAGGACCTGGCGGGCGGGATCGGCGAGGCCGAGCTGGCGCGGGCCAAGGCACAGCTCCGGGCGAGCCTCTTGATGGCGCAGGAGGGCTGCTTCTCGGTCTGCGAGGACCTGGCCCGGCAGTGGCTCTGCTTCGGCGACTACCTGACGCCGCAGCAGATCGCCGAGAAATACGCGGCGGTGACGGCGGCCGACATCGAGCGCGTGGCGGGTAGGTTGCTCAAGAAGCTGGTGCCGACGGTGGCCGCGATCGGGCCGGCCAAGGGGCTGCCGGATGCCGGGACGTGGCAGCAGGCGTTGGCCGCCTGATGCGCATCACCGCCATCCACGAGACGGCGGCGCCGATCAAGTCGTCGATCGCCAATGCCTATATCGACTTCTCGAAGATGACCTGCTCGCTGGTGGCGGTGGTGACCGACGTGGTGCGCGACGGCAAGCCGGTGGTGGGCTTCGGGTTCAGCTCGAACGGGCGGTACGCGGCGGGCGCCATCATGCGCGAGCGGATGATCCCGCGGCTCCTGGAGGCGAAGCCGGACTCGCTGCTCGACCCGGATACCGGCCTGATCGATCCGTTTCGTTGCTGGGACGTGATGATGACCAACGAGAAGCCGGGCGGGCATGGCGAGCGCTCGGTGGCCGTCGGCACCATCGACATGGCGATCTGGGATGCGCTGGCCAAGGTCGAGGGCGTGCCGCTCTGGCGGCTGCTCGCCGATCGCTACCGGGATGGCGTGGCGGACCCGGATGTCTGGGTCTACGCGGCCGGTGGCTACTACCAGCCGGACAAGGGTCTGGACGGGCTGCGTGACGAGGTCATGGGCTACCGGGACATGGGCTATGTCGACTTCAAGCTGAAGATCGGCGGGGCGACGCTGGCGGTCGACATGGACCGGATCGAGG
This sequence comes from uncultured Alphaproteobacteria bacterium, assembly GCA_963700945.1. Lineage (GTDB taxonomy): Bacteria > Pseudomonadota > Alphaproteobacteria > Geminicoccales > Geminicoccaceae > SLRI01. The sequence continues at coordinate 44,411 of CAVOZQ010000019.1, read as the reverse complement.
CGGTGATCGGGGTGGCGGGCCAGGCGTCGCACGTCGCGGTCGATGCGAACGGGCGGTTCGATCTGGAGACGGCCGTGGCCTATGCCAAGGCGCTCGAGCCTTATGGGCTGCTCTGGTACGAGGAGGCCGGCGATCCGCTCGACTATGCGCTGCAGGCGGCCTTGGCCGAGCACTACCAGCCGGCGATGGCGACGGGTGAGAACCTGTTCTCGACCATCGATGCGACCAACCTGATCCGCTACGGCGGAATGCGCCCGGATCGCGACTGGCTGCAGTTCGACTGCGCCTTGTCCTACGGGCTCTGCGAATACATTCGGACGCTGGAGATGCTGGCGTCGCATGGGTGGTCCAGCCGCCGCGTCGTGCCGCATGGCGGGCACCAGATGAGCCTGAACATCGCGGCCGGCCTGCAGCTCGGCGGCAATGAGAGCTATCCCGGCATCTTCCAGCCGTTCGGTGGCTTCGCCGATGGCATCCGGGTCGAGAACGGCCGGGTGGCGCTGCCCGAGGTGCCGGGGATCGGGATCGAGACGAAGGCGGGGCTCTTCGCGCTCTGCCGTGAGCTGGCGGCGGGGTAGGGCCGAGCCTTGACCGGCGTCTAGCCGCTGTTGCCCAGGTCCGGGTAGTCACACTTGATGATGAGCTGCTCGCCCGCGCTCTTCACGCTGGTTCCCTGCTCCGTCACCGATGACGATGCCGTGTCGTGGCGGCCGACGATCGTGTAGCCGGCAGGGCAGAGCTCGTCGGCCTTGTTGTAGCAGGCGCTCATGGGTGTCAGGGCGCCGTAGCAGCCGACGAGGTATTGAATGCCGCCACCGGGCTCGCGCATTTCGGTGACTTTCGCGCAAGCGCCGAGCAAGAGCACGAGAAGGAAGGCGGCCCGCATCGAAGTCTCCGACTAGCGACGTATCCGAAGCGAGGCTAGCCGGCTTGCGGCCAGCGGACAAGCGGATCAAGGTTGCTGCTCGTCGAGCGCCTGCCAGCGATCTGGCGGTGGTCACGAGCGCGACGGGCTGATCCAGATCAAGGCACGAGCCGCCGCTTCGTGGTCGATGGCGTCGAGGCATTAGCAGTACGGGGATTTCGGTGATGGCTTCCTATCTCGAGCGCGAGAAGCAGTACCAGGCGCACAGCAAGGCGTTGCACAAGGACGGCGGCGAGCCGCTCGCCGCCTTTCGCTCGCTGGTCAAGGCGGCGAGCGCGGACGGTGCCCTGGCGCACAAGGAGAAGGAGCTGATCGCGCTCGCCATCTCGGTCGCGATCCGCTGCGAGGGCTGCATCGTCTTTCACACCCGGGCGTGCTTGAGGCTGGGGGTGGCGCGTGCCGAGCTCCTCGAGATGCTGGGCGTGGCGGTCGAGATGGGCGGCGGGCCGTCGGCGATCTACGGCGCGCAGGCGCTCGCCTGCTACGACGAGATGGCGGCGGCTGGCTGAGCTACGCATGGCGGTTGCGCGTGGTCTCCCCGGCCGTACTCCTGGACCGACGGCGCTGCCCTACTCGGCGGCCAGCGCGTGGGCTGCCGCGAAACGAGCCAACGCATCGTCGGCCACCGGCTCGATGGGGGTGAAGTCGCGGTGTGCGATCCATTCCGGCCGGGTGGGCTTGCGGATGTGGTTCGAGATGGCACAGAGCGTAAGGTAGACGATCTTGCGCGGATAGGGGGTGATGTTGGGCGGCGAGGCGTGGACCAGGTTGCCGTGGAACATCAAGACCGAGCCGGGCTGGCCCGTGGGGGCCACGATGCCGCCCTCGGCGACGAGCTCGGTGATCACGTCCTTGTCGAGCGTCCAGAGCGGATACGATGTCGTCTGCAGGTCGTGGCCGGCGGCGAGAACGCCCTTCTTGTGGCTCTTGGGGATGACCATGAGCGGGCCGTTGACCGCCATCACCTCGTCGAGGAAGACAGCGATGTTCATCGCCCGGGGCTCGGGCATGCCGTCATCCCTGGCCCAGGTGCCGTAGTCCTGGTGCCACTGCCAGACCTCGCCGTCGAAGGGCGCCTTGGCGTTGATCTTGAACTGGTGCATGTAGACCGGCTCGCCGAAGAGCTGGGCTACCGGCTCGACCAGGCGCGGATGGGCGCCCAGGATGGCGAAGCCGTCATTGTAGGTGTGCGCGGCGAAGGCGGTACGCGGCGCGCCCGACTTCTCGCGCCAGACCTGCTCGCGGTCGGAGGCGTAGATCGTCTCGGCCTCGGTGCGCAGCACGGCCACCTCGTCGGCGGTGAAGCAGTCCGGCAGGAAGAGCCAGCCGGCCTCGTCGAATTCGCTGAGCTGGGCGTCGGTGAGCTGCATTGATGGTCTCCCTGATCCTTTGGTGTTCGCTGCCGTCTTGACCGGCAACGCTAGTAGGGTCGCCGGCCGGCGGAAAGCGAATCCGGCAGCCCGCCCCTTGATCACCGGCCGATTGGCGCGCACTCTCCGCGCCGTCACGGCCGCAGGACAAGACGGCCGACCAGCAGCAGGGGGACCCAGCCATGCCAGCCACCACCGAACATCTCCGAACGGGGGTCTACCCGATCGCGCCCACGCCGTTTCACGAGAACGGTGCCCTCGACCTCGACGGGCAGAAGCGGGTGCTGGACTGCATGGTCGACCAGGGCGTCGACGGCATCTGCATCCTCGCCAACTATTCCGAGCAGTTCCTCCTGACCGACGCCGAGCGGGACACGCTGCTCGATCTCTGCCTCGGTCATGTGGCGGGGCGCGTGCCGGTGATCGTCACCACCAGCCATTTCAGCACGCTCGTGGCGGTCGAGCGGGCCAAGCGGGCCGCAGCCGCCGGGGCCGCGATGCTGATGCTGATGCCGCCCTATCACGGCGCGCTGCTCCGGGCGGACGAGAAGGGGACGTTCGAGCACTTCAAGTCGGTAGCGGCGGCGGTCGACATCCCGATCATGGTGCAGGACGCGCCGTTGAGCGGGGTGACGCTGTCGGTGCCGTTCCTCGCCTTCATGGCGAAGGAGCTGCCGACCGTGCGCTGGCTCAAGGTCGAGACACCGATGGCGGCGGCCAAGTTGCGCGCGTTGATCGCGGCCGGGGGCGAGGCGATCGAGGGGCCGTTCGACGGCGAGGAATCGATCACGCTAATGGCGGATCTCGATGCCGGTGCCACGGGAACGATGCCGTCCGCACTCATGCCCGACCTAATCAAGCCCGTGGTCACGCACCATCTAGCCGGCCGCTACGACGAGGCCGCCGACTGTTATGCCCGCATCCTGCCCCTGATCAACTTCGAGAACCGGCAGTGCGGGCTGCGCGCGACGAAGGCCGTGATGATGGAGGGGGCTGTGATCAAGAGCGATGCCGTCCGCCATCCGCTCGAGCCGCTGCACGAGGCGACCCGCGAGGGGCTGCTGCGGCTCGCCCGCAAGACGCAGCCGCTGGCACTCAGCTGGGGGCGCTGAACTGGCGGCGTTGGGCTGGGCGGCTATTGATCGACTGGCGTGCCCGGTGGCAGGATCGTCCAGACGCTGCCCTCGGGCTGCTCCTTTTCGGTGTGCCGCTCGACGGTGCCCGGCAAAAAGAGGTCCGCCGTGGCCTTGGTGACCAGCGCCTCGCGGGCCTTGTCCAGCTCCAAGCGCAGGAGCCGCGCATCATCGGCGGCAAGGTCGAAGTAGCCGTGCGGCGTGCCACGGAAGAGCCAGATCCGACGGTAAACGGCTTCGGCCTTGCCGGCGGCCAGCACCGTTGCTTCCAGACTCTGGAGAACGCGTAGGTCGGGGTCGACCGAGCCATCCACCTCGAAGGCGGGCTTGGCGTAGGTGAGACGTAGCAATATCTCGGGTGGTGCGGTGCCGCCGTCGGTACAATCCGCCGGCAGCATGGCCGAACCACAATCAGCGAGCTCGCGACCGGCGAGCGTTCGCGCCTTCTCGATCATCGCTTGGCGGAAGTCCGCTGCCGCCGTCTCGCTCCCGAGCGCGCGCTCGAGCCTCGCTTGGGCCGCCTCGCGGTCCTCGGCACTCGCGGCGGCTGCGGCCCCACCGGCCGCGGCAGCACCGCCCACGACCGGCGCCAGTGCCAGACCACCCAGGAACAGCGCCGGACCGAGGAAGATGGCCTGACCGCCGGCGGTAAACGCCACCAGAATGGCGCCTGCGGTGCCTGCAGCGATCGTCGCACCGGCCCCTACTGCCCCGCTTCGCACCGCGGTGGAACCACGCCCGCGCGGCACCGGCACATCCGAACCGTCGGCATGTGGTGGCACCACCGACACCGCCCAGGCCCCGGGCCGCTCGCCGACCGACGCCGGTGTGGGTGGCACCTCGACAACCGGCTGGCCGCAAGCCACCAATGCAAGCGCGAGGATAGAGCCGATGCAAGCTGTTGTCCCGTGCCGCGCCAACCGTCGTTCCGCTGCCATTCCTGTACTCTCTCCGGCCCACCCGGGAAGCCTACGTCATGACGCCGGCTCCGTCCTTGATCCAGCGCAAGACAGGCAGCAGCTGCTACCGCGTCCTCCGCTTGACCGGCGACCGGGCAGGGATTAACTCCGCGCCAGTGCCCCTGTGGCGGAATTGGTAGACGCGGCAGACTCAAAATCTGTTGCTGGCAACAGCGTGCTGGTTCGAGTTCGGCCAGGGGCACCATCGCCTTGCAATCGCGTGTGCGGATACTTGGCGTGCAGCGTCAGCGGCGGAAGAAGGCGCTCGATGCGATTTTTCTGGCGGCTCACCGCGGTCCTGGTCGTTGCTGCTGTCTCGGGAGGCTGGCTCATGGCCGACGTCGATGGTCGCCCGCTCGCCGAGCTGCAATGGGTGAGTCGTGCGGTCGTGGTGCTCGCGCGGACGCCAGGGAATGCATTGCTCGATCAGCAGCAAGAGCTCTTGCTGTCGGCCGGGGATGGATTGGCGGAGCGCGATCTCGTGACGGTCGTCGCCACCGACTCTGGCGTCTCGATCGACGGCGTGGAGCGCACGGATCTGAAGGCCGAGCGGCTGAAGCGGGCCTACGGCGCGCCGGCTTCGCTTTTTCAGGTGCTGCTGATCGGCAAGGATGGTGGGGTCAAGCTGAGGTCGAGCGAGCCCGTTGCGGCAGCCGAGCTGTTTGCCTTGATCGACACCATGCCGATGCGCCGGCGTGAGATGCGGGACCGGCCCGCGGGCTAGCCAGAACGCATGCTACCGCCGCCCACGGTCGTCGGCGGCTCGAAGATGCAGTTGTGAATGAGCAGGGCCAGCACCCGCTGCTCGTCGGCAACGCTGGCGAAGTCGTCCTGCATGCCGAGGAGCTGTAGGAACGAGGACGAGCCGCGAAAGATCTGCTGCCGCCAGAGGCGGTAGATCTCGACGTCCTCCTCGATGTGCTGGGCGGGCACGCAGTAGGGCCAGGCCGGCCAGCTCGGATCGTCGCGACCGCGCGCGAGCAGGTAGGCCTCGAAAGCGAGAAGCTGCTTCGGATAGCCGTACATGGCGAGCTTGATGCGCGCCTTGTGCAGTTGGCGCTTGGCGAGCCATTCGGATCGAGCCTGTCCTGGCTGCTGCACGTCGTCGTCTTCCGGATGGTAGCTTTCGACCAGGCCGTCGGCGAGGACCTCGAAGGCCTCGATCTCCTTGGCGACCAGGGTCTGGTAGTCGATCTCCGCCGGCTTGACGACGTAGGCCGTAATCGAGCCGCCGAGAACGGCGCTCACGAACGGCACCAGGATCGTGCTCTTGATGGACACAAGCCGGTCCCCCGGATGCGGTGACGGCTGCGGCGCTACCCCTTCACGGCCCCCAGGGTCAGGCCGCGGACGATATAGCGCTGGGCGAGCAGGGCCAGGAGCACGGGTGGAATCATCGCGATCAGCGCCCTGGTCGCCATGAACCAGAATTGGACGCCGCGGGTATCGACCGCGCCCGCCATGTGCGCGGGCATCATCTTGGTCTGGGTGATGCCGAGCGAGGACGAGAAGAGGAACTCGTTCCAGGTGAAGGCGAAGATGATCATCGCCGTCGCGGCGGCTGCCGGGGCGGCGAGCGGCAGGGCCACGCGGATGAAAGCGCCGAACTGTGTGGCGCCATCGACCAGGGCAGCCTCCTCCAGCTCGATCGGGAGGTCGAGGAAGGTCTGGCGCATGATCACGACCACGAACGGCAGGACGAAGGTCGTGTTGACCAGGATCAGCGCGTAGGGCGTGTCCAGGAGGCCGATATTGCGGAAGACGATGTAGAAGGGGATAAGCGTGGCGACCGGTGGCAGCACGCGCTGGGAGAGAAACCAGACGGTGATGTCGGCGTTCGACCAGAAGCGGAAGCGGGCGAGCGCATAGGCCGCGGGCATACCGAGGCCCAGCGCCAGCAGCGTGGCGCTGATCGAGACGAAGAGGCTGGTGCGCAGCGCCCTGAAGCCTTCGGGCGTCGAGAGCTCGGTGCGGAAATTATCGAGGGTCGGCGTGAAGTGGACGAAGGGGATGCCGAGCCCGGTCACCGTGAAGGTGTCGGCCGGGTTTCGCAGTGAGGTCGAGATCGCCCAGTAGAGCGGGAAGAAGAAGAGCAGCGTCACCGTAATGGCGACGAGCCAGGCTAGGCTGTCGCCCATCGACATGCGCTTGCGGGTCAGGGTGGCCTCGGCGGCATGAGCGTCACGCATAGATCGTCTTGATCCGCTTGAAGAGGATGGTGACGACGACCATCACCAGCGCCAGGAGGGTGTACGCGATGGCCGAGGCGTAGCCGACATCGAAGAAGCGCAGGCCTGTTCTAAAGGCCAGGTAGGAGAGGGATTGCGTGGCATTGCCGGGGCCGCCCACGGTGAGCGAAGCGACGATGTCGAACACCTTCATCGCTTCGGCGAAGCGCAGCAGGAGGACGATGACGATGGTCGGCATCAAGAGTGGCAGGACGACCTCCTTGAACGTCGTCCAGCCCGAGTTGGTGTCCAGCCTGGCGGCCTCGAGCAGCTCGTCCGGGATGCCCTGCAGGGCGGCCAGGAAGACGAGGAAGCAGAACGGCGTCCACTGCCAGACATCGACGACGATGACCGAAAAGAGCGCCCAGGATGGGCTGGAAAGCCAGGGAATCCCGGTCCAGCCCAAGGGCCCGCCTTCCTCGTAGAAGATCGTGAAGAAGAGGTAGCCCGCCGCCACCGGCGTGGTGAAGATCGGCAGGATCATGATCGTTCGCATGAACGATCGACCGGGCATGTTGCGATTGAAGAGCAGGGCCAGCGCCAGGCCCAGGGTCATCTGGATGGCGACGCCGACGCCGACGAAAATGGCGGTGACCTTGATGGCTTCGTGCAGCACCGGGTCCTTGAAGATCCGGGCGAAGTTGGTGAGGCCGACGAACTCCCAGGTGTTCACCGTCTCGCGGACGACCTCGGTGCGCATGCGCGGCGTACCGTCCGAGCGGAGGACCGGGTTGCCGTCCGAGTCGAGCCTCGGCACCTCGAGCCGGTTGACCACGGTCTCGCTGGTGACGTTGTGGAAGGCTGCATAGAGCGAATAGCCGAGCGGAAAGATCGTGAAGACCAGCACCCAGATGACAGCCGGCATCAAGAACAGATTGCGGATGGGACTGGTCCAGCGCATCGGCAGCTACCCTCGATCGAGCGCGCAGGCGTGACTGTGCAGGCAGTCGAGATCGCCCGACCAATAGCCCGGTCGGGCGATCTCCTGCATGACGGCTAGATGGTTCAGCCCTGCCAGCCGATCGCGGCCTGGTAGGCCTCGAGCTGCTTCTCGCGGCCCAGCCGGTCCGTGACCTGCTCCCAGCCGGCAGCCGTGTCGTCGAGCGCCTGCTGCGGGGTCTTGGCGCCGCTCATCGCCGCCGACAGATTCGAGTCCAGGATGTCATAGTATTCCTGGGTGCCGGTGATCCGCAGATAGGGCAGCATGACCTCGGCGTTGAAGTTATCGTAGTACGCCTGGAGGTATTCCTGGACGTCGGTCTCATCCCAGCCCGCCGCCAGGTAGTCCTCGAGCTTCGCCTCGCCGACCGGCTCCAGGAACTGGTAGTCGTAGCCCGGATCGACGCCGTCCCAGCCATAGGTGGCGAGCCACTTGGAGATCGGCTTGACCGCCATCATCGACCAGAAGGCGTAGGTGGTCTCGGGCGCGTCGGAGAGCGACGAGACGACACCGTGCCATGAGCCACCCGTCACGTTGCCGACCTTGCGCGGCTCGTCGGTGGTGACGAAGGCCTGCTCGTTCATGTCCCAGTAGGTGTCGGAGGCGGGCAGGATGGCCGAGCCGATCTTGCCGCGGATGTTCGAGCGGGTCTCGTCCTGGGCCAGGGGTGCCACGTCGCCGTAGGAGAAGTTGAACACCGCCTTGCCGCGCAGGAAGTAGTCCCAGGCTTCGCCGAGGCTCCAGCTGACCTGGGCGTCGGGGCCGTACTGGGCCAGGTCCTTCAGGTACTCGAGCGCCATGACGTGGCCGGGGCTGTTGATCAGCGGCGTCATGTCCTCGGGGTCGAACCAGTAGACGCCCTGCGTCTTGCTCAGCTCGCCCGGGGTGACGGCAAACGAGGTGGCCAGCGTCATGAAATGGTAGAGGCCCTGCTCGCGCACCTTGAGGTGGAGGACGACGCCTGAATCCGGCTCGGCGTCGTTGTCGTCGAAGTTCTTGCCGTTGAAGTAGGCGGCGATGTCCTTGAGCTGCTGCAGCGTCGCCGGCGGCACCGGCATGGCGTAGCCATACTCGGCCTCGAAGGCTGCCTGATGCTCCGGATCCGTCAGCAGGTCCCGACGATAATAGAGCACCTGGCCATCGGCGTCGCTGAGCACGCCATAGCCGACATCGTCCCAGGTGTAGATCGTCCGCAAGGCGTCCGGCATCACGTCGTAGGACCAGGCCGGGAAGTCGCCGCTCTCGCGCCAATCGTCGACGGGCAGGATGTAGTTGCCGTCGATCAGGTCGCCATACATGAAGGCGCCGACGATCATGCCGTCATATTCGCCGGTGCCGTTGCGCAGATCGAGGAAGATCTTGGTGTAGAGCTCGCTGATCGGCACCAGCGCGATGTTCACCTTGGCGCCGGACAGCTCCTCGAAGATCGGGCGGAAGGCATAGATCGGCCCCGAGATGCCGCCCTTGGGGCCGGAATCGAGTGTGAGGACGGTGATCTCGTCGCCTTCGAACGGCTTTTCGTCCGGTCCGAACAGACCACCCAGATCCTCTGCCGGGACCACGATCTGCGCCGAGTCGTATTCCGGGCTCAGCGTCATGATGACGTTGCCGTCGTCGGTCCACTCGACGCTTTGGGCAGCGGCCGCGCCTGCTGTCGCGGCGATAAGCGCCGCCGACGCGCTGCTCAAGAGAAGCGCACGAAGTCCATGCATCTTGGTGTTCTCCCTGATCGGAAATCGACGGCTCTACTGGCCGTCATCAACCCCTTAGCCTTGCAGCATTATGCCCGGCGGCGGGCCTTTGTCGAAGGATTTTTCATTTGTTCCCAGGCGTTCAGCCGGCGAGCTGTCGACCGAGCCGCCCGGCGAGGTCCTGGATGAACTGCCAGGCGACGCGGCCCGAGCGGCTGCCGCGGGTGGTCGACCATTCGAGCGCCTGGCGCTTGAGGACATCGGCCTCGACGTCGAGCTGGAAATGCCCGGCATAGCGCTCGACCATGGCCAGATAGGTCTCCTGGTTGCAGGGATGAAAGCCGAGCCAGAGGCCGAAGCGGTCCGACAACGACACCTTCTCCTCGACCGCCTCGCCGGGATTGATGGCGGTGCCGCGCTCGTTGTCGATCATCTGCCGCGGCATCAGGTGCCGGCGGTTCGATGTGGCGTAGAACAGGACGTTGCGCGGCCGGCCCTCGAGCCCGCCATCGAGCACCGCCTTCAGGGACTTGTAGCTGCTCTCGCCGGCGTCGAAGGAGAGGTCGTCGCAGAACAGGAGGAAGCGCTCATCCGCCTTGGCGAGCTCGTAGCAGCAGCTGCGGCAGCGCCTCGATGTCCTCGCGGTGGATCTCGATCAGGACGAGCGGCAGCCCCTCCTGCTCGACCAGCCCGTGGATCGCCTTGACCAGGCTCGACTTGCCCATGCCGCGTGCCCCCCAGAGCAGCGCGTTGTTGGCGGGCAGGCCACGCGCGAAGCGGCGCGTGTTTTCGAGCAGGATGGTGGCCACATGGTCGATGCCGCAGAGCAGCTCGAAGTCGATCCGGGCGACACTCGGCACCGCGCGGAGCGAGCGTGTCGCGGCGTCGAAGACATAGGCGCGGGCGCTCCCCAGACCGAGCGCGGGCGCAGGCGGCGGGCTCCGCCGCTCGAGCGCTTCGGCAATTCGGCTGAGCAGCTTCGTGAGTTCGGCTTCTTGCATCGCGGGCGCGGTCATTTTTTCCATGGGGGAGCTACGCGGAGGGGGACGACGCTGGCGAGGTCAGGCGCCTTGCGGGGCGGCTCGGACCTCGCGCTTGCGACGGTCGTGCTCGGCGTTGAGCCGCCTGACCGCCGTCGCCAGGACCTCGGCCTTCCGCTTTGAGCCGGTATCGCGGGTGACCGGGCTCGCCCCACGCGGCTGGCCTTTGCCACGCAGCTCGCGCCGGTTTTGCCTGGCCAGGCGTTGCGCCCGGTCGCGGCGCTCGCGGACCAGCTGCAGGAGCTCGACCAGGCTGCGGTCATCGAGTGCTTGCAAATCCGGATGATGCGACTTCTCGACCAGCTTCAGCTCGTCGGCATCGAGGGCGCGGGCTTCTTCCTTGCGCGGACGCGCCATGGGTCGGTCTCCGGTGCGGTTGCGATTCTGGTCCGGGCATGGGGCCCGGCATGCGGTGCGGCAAAGCGCCTTGCGGCAGGCCGTCGCCGCCGGTGTTTTGCCTGAGGGACAGGGTTTGCCAAGACGGCTTCGGCATTATAAAAGCCACGCCACTCTGCAGCGTCTCTTCCTCGAGGACAAGAATGCTCATCTCACCGGCCTACGCCCAGGCGGCGGCGCCGGGCGGCGGCGATTTCTTCGTCTCGCTCCTGCCGCTGGTGCTGATCTTCGTCGTCTTCTACTTCCTGCTGATCCGCCCGCAGCAGAGGAAGATGAAGGACCATCGCGAGCTGATCGACGAGCCTGAAGCGCGGCGACAAGGTGCTGACCTCGGGCGGCATCATCGGCAAGGTCGTCAAGGTCGAGGACACCACGGCTGATGGTCGAGATCGCCAAGGACGTCCGGGTCCAGGTCGCGCGCGCACGCATCTCCGACCTGGTCAACAAGCCGCAGCCCGGTGCCAGCGGCACCTGCCGCCAACGCCACCGGGCGGCGGCTTTCTGGGCAAGCTGTTCAAGAAGTGAGCTTCGGCCGGACGTGACGATGGCTGCGGCTGAGGGGTAGCGGCTCGATGAAGTCGCTGCAGCCCTGGAAGATCTGCGGTGGTCGGCCGTGCTCGTGGCGGCGCTGATCGTCGCGCTGCCCAATCTCTTCTCCCGCGAGACCGTCGAGGCGTGGCCCGACTGGCTGCCCAAGAGCAGATCAACCTCGGCCTCGACCTGCAGGGCGGCTCGCATCTGCTGCTCGAGGTCGAGCTCGACGCGGTGATCGACGAGCGCTTGCAGGATCTGGTCGACGAGGTGCGGCGTCGCCTGCGCCGCGAGCGGATCGGCTATCGCGGCCTCGGCGCCAGACGGGATGGTGCGCTTCACGCTCACCGAGCCGGCGCAGCGACGCGCGGCCCGGGCAGCGCTCGACGAGCTCAACCCGCTCGTGCCGGCACCGCTTTCGGCCTGGCCACGGCGCGTGAGTTCACCTGAGGACGACGGCGACGGCCGGCTCGGCATCGGCTTCACCGAGGAGGGCCGGGCCGAGCGCGTGCGCGCCGCGGTCCGCCAGTCGCTCGAGGTCGTGCGCCGGCGGATCGACGAGGTCGGCACCCGCGAGCCGACCATCCAGCGCCAGGGCGACGACCGCATCCTGGTTCAGGTGCCGGGCGAGCATGATCCCGACGCGCATCAAGCGGCTGCTGGGCCAGACCGCCCGGCTGACCTTCCACATGGTCGACCTCGAGCCAGCCTCGCCCGAGCAGGCCGGCCGGCCTGCCGCCCGGCTCGATGCTCCTGCCTCGGCCGACCCGACGATGGCGTCCGGCGCCTGGGTGGTCCAGCGGCGGGTCGAGCTGTCCGGCGAGAACCTGGTCGACGCGCAGCCGACCTTTCAGGACAACCAGCCGGTCGTCAGCTTCCGCTTCGACAATCGCCGGCGCGCGCACGTTCGGCAGCGTCACCCACGAGCACGTCGGCGAGCTGTTCGCGATCGTGCTCGACGGCGAGGTGATCTCCGCGCCGCGCATCCGCGAGCCGATCCTCGGCGGCTCCGGCATCATCTCCGGCAATTTCACCGTCGAGAGCGCCAACGAGCTCTCGATCCTGCTGCGCGCCGGCGCCCTGCCGGCACCGCTCACGATCGTCGAGGAGCGCACCGTCGGCCCCGATCTCGGCGCCGATTCGATCGCCGCCGGCCAGATGGCGAGCGTCATCGGCTCATCCTGGTGGCCGTGTTCATGGCGCTCTACTACGGCCTGTTCGGCCTCGTCGCCGACGTCGCGCTGCTCAGCAACCTGGTCCTGATCGTGGCAGCCTTGTCGCTCCTGGAGGCGACGCTGACCCTGCCCGGCATCGCCGGCATCGTCCTGACCATCGGCATGGCGGTCGATGCCAACGTGCTGATCTTCGAGCGCATCCGCGAGGAGGCGAGGCCGGCCGGTCGCCGCTGGCCGCGATCGACACCGGCTTCAGCGAGGCGATGCGGACCATCATCGACGCCAACCTGACCACCCTGATCGCCGCCGTGCTGCTCTTCCAGTTCGGCTCGGGGCCGGTCCGGGGCTTCGCCGTCACCCTCGGCCATCGGCATCCTGACCTCGATGTTCACGGCCATCGCTCGTCACCCGCTGTCGCTGGTGCTGCTCTGGTACCGGCGCGCGCGCCCGGCCGTCCTGCCGGTCTGAGGTCGCAGACCGACCAGATGCAGCTTCCGCCTCGTTCCCGACGACACCAAGATCCGCTTCATGCGCATGCGGACCATCGCCTTCATCGTCTCGCGGGCTGCTGGTGCTGCCTCGATCGTGCTGGCGCTGTTCTGATCCGGGGCTTGAACTTCGGCATCGACTTCCGCGGCGGCACCCTGATCGAGGTGCGGATGCCGCGGGCCGGCCGACCTCGGCGCCGATGCGCGCCGACGCTCGGCGGGCTCGGCCTCGGCGAGGTCGCGCTGCAGGAGTTCGGCGCGCCAACCGACGTCCTGATCCGCATCGAGCGCCAGGGCGGCGAGGCAGCGACGCCCAGCTGGCCGCCGTCGACGTGGTCAAGGTCGCGCTCGACGAGCTGTTCGGCGAGGAGTCTCCTACCGCCGGATCGAGTTCGTCGGCCCCAAGGTCAGCGAGGAGCTGCTTCGCGGCGGCGTCCTGGCCGTCGGCCTCTCGCTGGTCGCGGTCCTCGTCTACATCTGGTTCCGCTTCGAATGGCAGTTCGGCGTCGGCGCCATCGTCGCCCTGATCCACGACGTCGTGCTGACCATCGGCCTGTTCGCGCTGACCGGGCTCGAGTTCAACCTGACCACCGTCGCCGCGGTGCTGACCATCGTCGGCTACTCGTTCAACGACACCGTGGTCATCTTCGACCGGGTGCGCGAGAACCTGCGCCGCTACAAGACGATGCCGATGCCCGAGCTGCTCGACCGCAGTCGTCAACGAGACCCTGGCGCGCACCATCATGACCGTCGCTGACCACGCTGCTGGCGCTGATCGCCGCTGTATTTCTTCGGCGGCGAGGTGATCCGCGGCTTCACCATCGCGATGATCTGGGGCGTGGTCGTCGGCACCTATTCGACGATCTACATCGCCACGCCGATCCTGCTGCTGCTGGATCTGCGAGCGATCGGTGCCAAGGCCGATGCGGCGAACCGCGAGCGGGCCGAAGGCGAGCCGAGCCCCGCTGGCCCGGCCGGCCGGCGGAGCAAGGCCGGGGGCTGAGACAAGGTGGCGGGCCCGCTCGACTTCATCGAGGAGACGCCGCCAGGCCGGCTCGGCATCACCGGCTACCGCTCCGGCGGCTTCCGGATCGGCACGGACTGGCATCAAGGCGACCTCCTGCTGCTGCCCGACAGCGTCGTCGGCTGGTCCTTTGCCCCTGGCGGCCCATTGACGCTGGAGAGCCTGGCTGTCCTGCGTGACGTCGAGCCGCCGGCGGAGATCCTCCTGCTCGGCCTCGGCGAGCGTGCGCCGCTGCTGCCCTTTTCACTCCGCCGGGAACTCTCGGCGTGGGGTCTTTCGGTCGAGGCGATGCCGACGCCTTCGGCGTGCCGGACGTTCAATCTCCTCCTCGCCGAGGACCGACGGGTGGTGGCCGCCCTGGTCGCCATGCCCTGAGCCGGCCGGCGGCGACGCGGATGAGCAACGCTACAGCGACGCCGGCATCGCTCGCCGCCGCCATTCCCGACGGCGCGTCCCTGGCGCTGGCGCCGGACTATTCCGGCTGCTCGCTGGCGACGGTCCGCGAGCTGATCCGGCGTGGCGCCAGGGAGCTGCGCCTGATCGGCTTGCCGCAGCTCGGCCTGCAGGCCGACCTGCTGATCGGCGCCGGCTGCGTGGCCGTGGTCGAGACGGCGGCCATCTCGCTGGGCGAGCACGGGCTGGCACCGGCTTTCGAGCGTGCCCGCCGGGAGGGTCGGGTCGCGGTGGTCGAGAGCACGTGTCCGGCCATTCATGCCGGGCTGACCGCGGCCGAGAAGGGCGTCTCGCATTTGCCGCTCGCCGGCGTCATCGGCTCTGATCTGGTGGCTTTGCGCGACGACTGGCGGGTCGTGGCGGACCCCTTCGGCACGAGCCGAGCTCCTGCTGGTGCCGGCGATCCGGCCGGACGTGCTGCTCTGTCATGCCAGCCTTGCCGACGCCCATGGCAATGTCTGGATCGGGGTGCGTCGCGAGCTGATGCTGGCGGCGCATGCGGCGCGGCGGACACTCGTCACGGTCGAGGAGATCGCCGATCGCGATCTTCTGGCCGATGATGTCTGGGCGGCCGGCACCATTCCCTCGCTCTATGTCGAGGCCGTCGCGTGCTGCCCGGGTGGTGCCGTGCCCGTGGGCTTGCGCGGCCGTTACCCGGCCGACCATGCCGCACTTGCGGCCTATGCCGAGGCGGCGCGGACGGAAGCGGGCTTTGCGCGCTTATCTCGACCGCTGGCTCGCCGATGGCTGACGCCCGGCGATTGCGGGTGATGATCGGGGTGATCGCGCGGCAGCTCCAGGGTCTGGGTCACGTCGCGGTCGGCGCCGCGTCGCCCGTGCCGGCGGCCGCCACGCTGCTCGCCCGCGAGCTCTCCGGCGGCAGGCTCAGGGTCTCGATCCTGGGCTCGGCAGCGCCACAACCCGTTCACCGATGGCGGCCGCGAGCTCTTCGACTGCGCGGCACAGGGCCGGCTCGATGCGTTCTTCCTGTCGGGCGTGCAGATCGATGCCACGGGTGCCGTCAATCTGCTCGGCCTCGGCTCGCCAGGGGCGCTCAGCCGCCGCTTCATGGGCAATTTCGGCGCGCCCTATCTGGCGGCACTGGTGCCTTCGGTCATTCTCTGTCGCACCGATCACGGGCCGCGCACCCTGGTCGAGAAGGTGGATTTCGTCACGGCACCGGGTCGCGAGGGCCGGCTGCTGGTGACCGACCGGGGTGTCTTCGTCGTTCGCGGCGGGCGCTTCGTGCTGCTGAGCTGGCACCCGGGCGAGACGATCGCCGACCTGCGCGCCGCCACCGGCTTCACGTTCGACGTTGCGGAAGGCGCCGCGCCGACGACGGTGCTAGATGCGCGAATGGGCGACCTGCTTGCCGGGCCGGTGAAAACGGCCATGCGAGAGGTCTATCCGGCGTTCGCCGAACGGCTTTGAGCTAGGCGCCCCCGGCCTGGATCAGCTTGCGGACCTCGACGAGCAAAGCGTCGAGGCTGAGCTTGCGGCTTGTAACGTAGGCCGGGTCGAGAACGATGGCGGCGATGCGCTCCGGCCCGGGGCGGGGCAGCGGCCCGCCGGGATCGAGGCTCATCGCTGGCGAGTTGAGCCACCGGCCGAGCAGGCGGCGAATGGCGTCGCCTGCATCGGTGCCGGACGCGCTCAGCAAGCGAACGGCCTGATGCCGCTCGGCTGCGAGGTGTGCCGCGATCTCCAGGGTGCCGCTGGTGCCTGCATGGACGACCAGAAGCACGCCCCGGCGGCGACGGGCAAAGAACGTGAGCGCCTTGCTGCCGGCAGAGAAGCCCAAGGCGCTGCCCGGCGCCACCTCGATCACTTCGGCCTCCAGGCCGAGCCGCCGCGCCAGCCGGTCGACTTCCAGGCGCAGCCTCGCGGTCTGCGCGCGCAGCAGCCGCCGCGCCGCGGCGCTGTCGATCGTGCTCACGCCGCCGCCGCTCGCCATCAGGCGGACGCAGTCGAGGCTGGCGGCGGTCAGGATTTCACCGCCATCTGCAAGCACGACCCTTAGCCGCTTGTCGCTGGCCGCGGCGAGACGTGCGGCGTCGGCCACCGGGCCCTCCCAATCGCAGGGATCGGAGAGGATCACTGTGACGGAGCCGCGGTCGGCGACGGTGGTTGCTTCCGGTGTGGCCATGGCGGTCATGGCTCGCTCCGCGCCGCTTCACTCTGCTCCGGCTTCGCGAAGCGGCGCTGCGCTTCCGCGAACTGCCTGAGCCGCGCGTCGACCCGGGCGTAGAGCGTGCCGTCGGGGAACCTTCCTTGCGCATCCCGATGGCCGACGGTCATGCCGGTCAGGAGCGCCAGACCCTCCTCGATACGGTCGATCGGATAGACGGCGAAACGGCCGGCTTCGACCGCTGCCACGACCCTGGGTGCCAGCATCAGGTGCCTCGTGTTTGCCTTGGGTATCATGACGCCTTGCCGGCCGGTGAGGCCGCGATTGGCGCAGACGTCGAAGAAGCCCTCGATCTTCTCGTTGACGCCGCCGATGGCCTGCACCTCGCCGGCCTGATTGACCGAGCCCGTGACCGCGAGATCCTGCCGGATCGGCGCTTCCGCGATGGCCGAGATCAGGGCGTAGAGCTCGGCCGAGGACGCGCTGTCGCCGTCGACCCCGCCATAGGACTGCTCGAAGACCAGCGATGCCGAAAGCGCGAGCGGGAAATCGGCGGCGAAGGTCTGCGCCAGATAGCCCTGCAGGATGAGCACGCCCTTGGAGTGCAGCGGACCGCCGAGCTTGGCCTCGCGCTCGATGTCGACGAGCTTGCCCGAGCCCATGCGCACCGACGGCGGTGATGCGGCTCGGCCGGCCGAAGGCGAAGCCGCCGAGCTGCAGGACGGCGAGGCCATTGATCTGGCCGGGCACGCTGCCGTCGGTGCTGATCCGCACCGTGCCCTGATCGATCTGCTCGATGGCGCGGTCCCTGATCCGCGACAGGCGCCGCTCGCGCGCGTCCGCAGCCGCATCGACATGGGCGGCTGCGATCGACTTGGCGCTGTCGCGGCCGGCCACGTGATCGGCCTCGCGAATCAGGTCGACGAGGCTGTCGACGTCGGCCGAGAGCCGCTCGATGTCGCCGGCCCGGCGCAGCGCCGTCTCCAGCACCTCGGCCATGGCACCCGGCTCCAGGGGCCTGAGGCCGGCGCTCTCGCCGAGCGCCGCCATGTGCTGGGCGAACTGCGCGACCGCGTCGGCGTCGGTCTCGATGTCGTCGTCGAAGTCGGCCACGATCTTGAAGAGCTCGGTGAACTCGGGATCGGCCTCCGAGAGGAGATAGAAGAGCCGGCGGTCGCCGAGCAGGACCACCTTGACGTCGAGCGGCACCGGCTCGGGCTCGAGAGTCTGCGTCACCAGCATGCCCATGGCCGCCAAAGGCGATTCGATGCGCAGCTCGCCCGCCTTGAGCGCGCGCTTCAGACCCTCGTAGGCAAGCGGCCGGCTCAGCAGCTTCAAGACGTCGAGATAGAGGAATCCACCATTTGCCCGATGCAGCGCCCCTGGCCGGATCATCAGGAAATCGGTGACCAGCGCGCCTTGCTCGGCCCGCTGCTCGATCCGCCCCAAGAGCCGCTCGAAGTTGGGCTCGTCCTCGAACACGACGGGTGCCTGCCGCTCGTCCTCCCGGTCCACCAGAAGGTTGACGCGGTAGCGGCGAAACGGTGGCGGCAATTCCTCGATCGATGCCGAGTGCGGCGCCTGCTCCTGCGCCTCGGCATAGCCGAGGAAGACGCTGATATGGCCGCGCACGTCGGCTTCCAGCCCATCTAGATAGGTGAGTATAGCGGCTTCGTCCCGATAGGCGTCGCGCAAGGACGCAAGCAAGTGGCCGACCGCCTGTGCCGCGGTCTGGTCGTTCAACGAGCGGATCTGCGCGCGGGTTTCCTGCATCCAGATCGGGACGGCGGTAAGAGCGTCCTTGAGCCGTTTCTGCAGGGCCTCGATCGTCTGGCCGATCCTTTTGCGCTCCTCCTCGGGCAGTTCCTGGAACGCGTCCGGCTGGAGCACCCTGCCGTCCTTGACCGGCGCGAAGAGGAAGCCGGTCGGTGCCCGCAGGAGCGCGATGCCCTTGTCCCGTGCCTCTGCCTCGACCGCCTCGACGGCTTCCTCCTGGCGCTCCTTCAGCTCGTCCTCGATGACCTGACGGCGCGTTCGGTAGGCCTCGTTCTGGAAGGCGGATTTCAGGGTATCGGCCAGGTCCTCGACCAACCGCTCCATGTCGGCGGCGAGCCGGCGGCCGAGGCCGGGTCGGAGATGCAGGGCTTTGGGGCACCGCGGCTCGCGAAAGTCGCTGACGTAGCAGATATCGTCGCTCGGCTTGCGCTCGGCGGCGGCGGTATCCAGCGCGCTTTCCAGGATCGCCTTGCGACCGACGCCGCGATTGCCCATGACGAAGAGGTGGCCGCCGGCCATGGGCAGGGCCAGCGCCAAGTCGATGGCGTCGCGCGCCCGGGCGTGGCCGAATGGCGCCGTTACGCCGGGACTCGGCTCGGCGAGCGCCGCTGCCATGTCGGCCGGGTCGATCTGCCGGCGCAGCTGCGTGACAGGTAAGGCTTCTGGCATGGTCATCGCTCGACCGCTTTCCAGGGCAATGGTGGACGCGCAGCTTAGCCGATCGTTGCCCTGGTGGGTAGGCGGGGGTCGATAGTGGCCATGGCGAGGCGGGGGCGAGGCCGATGCTGCGCTGGGCGCTGCAGCGAAGCCGGCCTACCGCAGCCGGCGGAGGAGGACGTAGAGAGCACCTTCGCCACCGTGGCGCTTCTGCGCCGGGCTATGGGCGATCACCCGGGCGGCATTACCGGGCTCGGCCAGCCAGCGCGGGGTCATGCGGCGCAGCGTGCCACCGGTCGTGCGCTCGCCGATGCCGGTGATAACGAGGATGCAGCGGGCGCCCTGGCGCTGGTGGTGGGCGAGAAAGACGCCGAGGCGGCGATGCGCCTCCTCCTGGGTCATGCCGTGCAGGTCGAGCCTGGCATCGATGGCCACGAGGCCTCGCTTGAGGCGCTGCAGGGTGCGCCGATCGATACCGTGCGGTGCCGGCTGGCGCGGTGCCGGTGGCGGCATGGCCGGCACGATCGGCTTGGCGGGCTCGGGTGGCGGGCTCGCCGCCGTCGGTGGCTGGGGCGGTGCGCCGGATGCGGGTTGCTCGAGCGCTGGGGCGTCCGACGCCTGCCTGTCCAGCGGTCGGGTATCGCGCATCGCCTGGCGCCAGAGACGGAGCTCGTCGGCCGACGGTGGTCGTGATCGCCTCACGCCCCCGAGCCGGGGCCGTCCGGCAGGGGATCGACGAGCACGACGAAGAGCCGCTTCGGGCCATGCGCGCCGAGCTCGAGCTGCTGGGCGATGTCACCGGTGCGCGACGGACCGGTGACGAAGCTCAAGGAACGCGGCAGGGTGCCGGTCTCCTCGAGGTGCAGCTCCATCGCCTGCTCATAAGATGCCACGATGCGGTCGGTGCCGAGGATCAAGATGCAGGTCTCGGGCAAGAAAGCCAGCAGGGTCGGCCGGTCGGGCGACGACGCCAGCAGCAGGGTGCCGGTCTCGGCGACGCCGGCCGTGGCCAAGGTCAGCCCGACCTGATCGGCGTCGTCGGCGGTGCCGCGGCGTACGCGCAACAGCGGCTGGCTCGACCAGTTGGCGATGTCCAGCGCCGGCTCGGGTGCCATGACCAGCTTCTGCGGCAGGTTGTTGCGGCGGAGGTACTGGCTGACGACGCCGGGAATGGCCAGGGGGTCGCTGACCCGCTCGAGGTCGGTCTGCACGGCGCGGGCCTGCTCGATGAAGAGCCCGATCCGGTCCTCGGGCGCCAGCTGGCCACGCGCCGGGATCAGCTCGGGGTGGCGTTCGGCGGCCCAGGCAGCGATCCGCTGCCGGGCGCGATCATCCTCTTCCTGGGTTCTGCCGAGCGCCTCGCGCGCGCGGTCAAGAACGGCACGCCTGGCATCGGTCATGCCGCTTTGGCCCGGTGCTTGGCCTTGCCACCATCCTTGGCCTTGCCGTGAGCCTTGCGGTAGGCGGCCATGAAGGTCGTGCCGGCCGGTGCCGGCAGGTCGCGGCTGACCGTCCAGCCGCCGGCCAGCGGCAGCTTCGCGAACCGGCCGGTCCTGCGGCCGAGCAGGCCGAGCACGCCCATGGCGATGCGCGTGACCGACTGGTAGAGGGCCGGGCGCTTGGCGAGGTAGGCCCAGAGCTCCAGGCCATGGCGCGCCGTCGGTGGTGTCAGCTTCGCCTTGAACTGCACCTCGCGCCAGTGCCGCATCAGCTTCGGCAGCGGGATGCGCACCGGACAGACCTCCTCGCACTTGCCGCAGAAGGTCGAGGCATTGGGGAGCGTGTAGGTTTGCTCGATGCCGGCGAATTGCGGGGTCAGGACCGAGCCCATGGGTCCGACATAGACCCAGCCATAGGAATGGCCGCCGGCGGCGAGGTAGACCGGGCAGTGGTTCATGCAGGCGCCGCAGCGGATGCAGCGGAGCATCTCCTGGAAGGCGGTGCCCAGCATCTTCGTCCGGCCGTTGTCGACGAGGACGATGTGCAGGTTCTCCGGCCCGTCGAGATCGTCGCCGCGCCGCGGACCGGTCATCACGGTCGTGTATGACGAGAATTCCTGCCCGGTGGCCGAGCGGGCCAGGAGGCGGAGCAGCGTGAACGCATCCGCCATCGTCGGCACCAGCTTTTCGATCGAGGTGATGACGACGTGGGTGCGCGGCAGGCCCTGGGTCAGCTCGGCGTTGCCCTCGTTGGTCACGGTGACGAAGCTGCCGGTGTCGGCGACGAGGAAATTGGCACCGGTGATGCCGACATCGGCCTCGAAGTACTTGCGCCGCAGCACCCGCCTTGCCTCGCCGACCAGCGCTGTCGGGTCCTCGAGCCTCGGCGTCTTGTGGTGCTCGTGGAACAGGTCGGAGACCTGGTCCTTGGTCAGGTGTGCCGCCGGGCCGACGAGGTGGCTCGGCGGCTCCTTGCGCAGCTGGATGATGTACTCGCCGAGATCGGTCTCGATCCGCTCGATGCCGTTGGCCTCGAGGTACTCGTTGATGCCGATCTCCTCGGCCACCATCGACTTCGACTTGGTGACCGCGCGAGCCTCCGCGGTGCGGCAGAGATCGAGCACGATCTTGCGCGCCTCGGCGGCATCGCGGGCATAGTGGACGTGGCCGCCCTTGGCGGTGACGTTGGCCTCGAACATCTCGAGGTAGAGGTCGAGATGCTGCAGCGTGTGATTCTTGATCTCTCGGCCCCGGTCGCGCAACCGCTCGAACTCGGGCAGCGCGCCCGCCGCCTTGGTCCGGTTCGCCTGCCAGCCCGTCTTGATCTTGCCGAGCGCGTCCTGCAGCGCCGGGTTGGCCAGCGCTTCCTTGGATTTGCTCTCGAACGCGAGTGACGTGGCGCGCATGCGCGGCTCCTCTCTTAGCGGCCGCTCGGCTCGGCGATGGGCGGCGTCGTGCCGCCGGGCGCGGTCTCCGGTCCGGCGAGGATCTCGGCGATGTGGTAGGCCTTGATCGCCGAGCCCTCGCGCTTCAGCCGGCCCGCCATGTTCATCAGGCAGCCGACATCACCGGCGGTGAGCGTATCCGCACCCGTGGCCGCGATATCGGCCGCCTTGTTCTCGACCATCTTGGTCGAGACGGCCGGATATTTGACGCAGAACGTTCCGCCGAAGCCGCAGCAGGTCTCCGGCTCACGCATCTCCACCAGATCGACGCCCTCGATGCTCAAGAGGAGCTGCCGCGGCTGCCCCTTGACCTTCATCTCGCGCAGGCCCGAGCAGCTGTCGTGGTAGGTCAGGCGGCCCTTGTAGTCGCTGCTGACCGACTGCATGCCCCTGACGTCGACGAGGAAGCTGACCAGCTCGTGGCAGCGCGCCGCGAGCGTGGTGGCGCGGGCCTGCATCTCCGGCTCGCTCTCGAACAGCTCGGGAAGGTGCTTGGCCAGCATGCCGCCGCAGGAGCCGGACGGGGCCACGACGTAGTCATAAGGCTCGAAGGTCTCGATGATGGTTCGGGCAATCGCCTCGGTGGTCGCCCGATCGCCGGTGTTGAAGGCCGGCTGGCCGCAGCAGGTCTGGCTGGCCGGCACCTCGACCGTGCAGCCCGCCTGCTCGAGCAGGCGGATCGCGGCGAAGCCGACGCTTGGGCGGAACAGATCGACGAGGCAGGTCACGAAGAGCGCTACCCGCGGACGGTCTGCGTTGCTGCGTGTCTCGTCTGGTGAGGCTGCGACTGGCACGGCGGACATGCGTATCCCTGGTCGGCGACAAGCGGTCGGCAGCAATCCGAGCGATGATTCAGCTTACGGGCACCGCTGCCTTGGGTAGCAGGAGGTAGTAGCTGCCACGGCTGTTCATATGGCCTGCGACGAACTCGGCCAAGTCCCCCGAGCCCCAGAAAACGTCGCCGCGGACGCCGCCCTTGATGGCGCCGCCGGTGTCCTGGGCGACCATCAGGCGGCGCAGCGGGCGCTCGCCGTCCGGGAACGGGGCGCGTGTCTCGAGCCAGATCGGCGCGCCGTAGGGGATGTAGCGGCGGTCGACGGCGAGCGAGCGGCCGGCGAGAAGCGGCACGCCCTGGGCGCCCAGCGGGCCCTCGAGCGTGTCGGCCTCGCCCAGGAGCTGGAAAAAGACGTAGGAGGGGTTCTTGTCCATCATCGCGTCGGCGCGATCGGGATGGGCACGCAGCCAGGCGTCGATCGTCTGCAGCGACACTTCCTCGCGGCTGAGTTCGCCCAGCTCGACGAGATCGCGGCCGATCGGCCGGTAGGCGCGGCCGTTCTGGTCGGCATAGCCGACCCGGAGCAGTCGGCCGTCGGGCAGCTGCACCAGGCCCGAGCCTTGGATCTGCAGAAAGAATTTCTGGATCGGGTCATCGACCCAAAGCAGCTCGAGCGCGCGGCCGTCGAGAGCGCCACGCTCGATCTCGTCACGGTTGAAATAGGGCACCAGCCGATTGCCGTCGATCCGGCCGCGGACCCGCCGACCATCGAGATCATCGGCGAACGCACCGAGATCCACGCTGACGATGTCGCCCGGTGCGCGGCGCAACGGCACGCCGTGGTCGATGCGCTCCAGCGAGCCGGTCAGCAGCGGCTCGTAGTAGCCCGTGAAGAGCCCCTCCGTGCTGCCGTCGCCGCTGACGCGGTAGGGCTGGAACCAGGTCTCGAAGAAAGCGCTAACCTGCTCGGCCGACGGGGCGGTCCCATCGCCGGCAAGGGCCTCTGCCGCGCGGCAGATGTCCTGCCAATCGCTGTTGCGGCCGGTGAGCGGCTCGCTGGAGAAGGCGGCGTCCGGGTCGCGGGCGAGAATGGGCTTGCACGAGCGGCGAAGAGCGCTGAGCGCTTCGTTCGGCGCCGGGTCGGGCCAGCCGTCCAGCGCGTCGAAGGCGACCGGTGAGATGGCGAAGGGGGCCGCAGCTTCCTCCGGC
Organism: uncultured Alphaproteobacteria bacterium; assembly: GCA_963700945.1. Lineage (GTDB taxonomy): Bacteria > Pseudomonadota > Alphaproteobacteria > Geminicoccales > Geminicoccaceae > SLRI01. Next base: position 20,629 of record CAVOZQ010000019.1, on the reverse strand, counting down.
GCCGGCTCGCAGGCGGCGAGCGCCAGGAGGATGGCCAAGATGCCCGGCGTGCGAAGCCGCATGGCTGGCAGATCCTCAGTCCGGCGTGCGGGTCTCGACCAGCTGCCAGTTCGGATCGTCGGTCCGCGTGTCGCGGGCGAACGTCCAGAGGTCGACGACCTCGGCGATCTCCGACGCATCGCCATCGACGACGGTGTCGTCGGCGCCGCGGGTCGCGTTGATCTGCTCGGTGACGAAGCGCACCGTCAGCCGCGCCTGCGGTCCGTCCATGCCGGCTTCCGCCAGCTCGGCCGAGCGCATCGTGACGATCTCGGTGGTCAGCTTCTCGCCGGCAGCTTCGCGGGCCTCGATCGCGCCGGCGAAGCTGTTGTAGACGGCATCGGCGAGCAGCGGGCGGAGCGTCGCCTTGTCGCCATTGGCGAAGCCCTCGATGATCATGCCGAAAGCGGCGCGGGCGCCCTCGAGGAACCCGTCGAGATCGAAATGGGGATCGGCCAAGCGAATCGCCGTCAGGCCCTGCTTCAGGTCGGCGTCGTCGATCTCGTTGAAGAGCGGATCATCCCCGCTGGTGCTCGGGTGGCGGTCGGGCAGCTTGACCACGTTGTCGGTGGCCTGCGCCTCCGCCTTCTTCTGCTCGCCGGTCAGGAAGGGGTTGGTCCGCCGCCGTTCCTGACCCGTGCGACGACCGAGCACGCTCCTCAGCCGGAAGGCGATGAAGGCGGCGACCATCGCAAAAAAGATGATGTCGATGAAGGCGAAGCTTTCGGACATGGTCCTCGATCGCGCAGAGCCTGGGGAAACCCGACACCATGCGGTTCCGAGCGGCGCGCGGTAGCAGACATGGCGTCAACGCTTATATAAGGTGCGCCATGGAAAAACAAACCGGTGCGTGAAGTGGTCCGGCCAGCGGCCCGACCGGCAAGCGCCCATCGTTGCCCTCCATCGTCCGCCGCTCCTGCCACTCGGGTCATTCCTAGCGCCATGTCGCCCGCCCTCATCTTGTTCTTGCTCTTCATTTTCGTGCCGTTGGCCGAGATCGGCGTCTTCATCCAGGTCGGCGGCGCCATCGGTCTGTGGCCGACATTGGCACTCTGCCTCCTTACCGCGATTGTCGGCACGCTGTGCATTCGGTTTCAGGGCTTCAGGCTGGTCAACCAGGCCCGCGCCCAATTGGAGGCCGGCGAGGCGCCCGTCTTCGAGGTCGTCTCCGGCGCCTGCCTCGTCGTCGCCGGCCTGATGCTGCTGACCCCGGGCTTCGTCACCGACGCCGTGGGCTTCATGCTGCTGCTGCCGCCGGTGCGCCGGTTGATCTTCGATCGGTTCGTGGCCGGGCGGGTCGCCACCGCCGGGCGGGGGCAGGCCGCCGGTCGGCCGGGTCGCGGCCGGCCGGACGTGCTCGAAGGCGAGTTCGAGGAGATCGACGAGATCAAGGGCGCGATGCCACCGCCGCGCGGCGGCTGGAACAAGCGCCCATGATCCTCGTACGCCACGGCGAAGGGCACTGGAACACGCATTTTCACGACAGCCGCGTCGACGTCGCGATCGCCGATCCGGGCTTGACCGAGAATGGCCGCGAGCAGGCGGCGGTGGCCGCCGATCGGCTGCGCGAGCACGCGCCGATCCGCATCGTGACGAGCCCCTATCGCCGGACCCTGGAGACGGCGCTCATCATTGCCGAGCGGCTCGGGCTCGACATCTCGGTCGATCCGTTGGTACGAGAGCGCTGTGCGTTCGCCTGCGACCAGGGCACGCCCGCATCCGCCTTGGCCAAGCTGTGGCCGGGCATCGATTTCGGCGGGCTCGAGGAGATCTGGTGGGGGCGGCGGATCGAGAGCCAGGTATCGCTCGCCGGGCGGGTCGATCGGTTTGCTGCGGCCATGGCGCGCACCGCCGATTGGCGCCAGCTGGCCGTGATATCGCATTGGGGTTTCATCCGCGCTTCGACCGGCAGGACCGTCGGCAATGCCGAGCTGGTGCGCTGGAGCATCGACAATCAGGGATCGCCCGAGGTGCTGCCTCGAGCCCGTCAAGCCTAAGGATCAGATGACGATGAGTGACGAGAATCAGGGCCAGAATGGTGGTGCCGCTGCACCGGCAGGCGCCGGTGCGCCCGAGGGCGAGACGGCGCAGGCGCAGCCGCCGCGTTTGTCGATCGTAACCCAGTACATCAAGGACATGTCGTTCGAGAACCCGCGGGCGCCGCAGGCGGCGCCGCAGGGTGCCGGCCGACCGGAGATCCAGATCAAGGTGGACGTCACGCCCAAGGCCATGGGTGAGGAGCGCTACGAGATCGCGCTGCAGCTCAATGTCGACGCCAAGGCCGCCGGCGAGACGATCTTCATCATGGAGCTCGCCTATGCCGGGGTCTTCCAGCTCGCCAACATCCCGAAAGAGAGCCTGCAGGCGCTGGTGATGATCGAGTGCCCGCGACTGCTCTTCCCGTTCGCGCGGCGCATCGTCGCCGACGCGACGCGGGACGGTGGCTTTCCGCCGCTGATGATCGACCCCATCGATTTCGTGGCGCTCTACCGCCGCAAGCTGCAGGAGGCCCAGGCGCAGGCCCAGGCGCAACCCCAGCCACCGAGCTGAGACGGGCGGCGCTCCTGCCGCCTGGCCGCTGGCCGGCGTCGGCCCACTCAGGTGACGCCGGCGGGGGCTCTCGTCAACGCGCGGAAATCGTCGACCAGCTGGCCGGCAACCGGGCCCACCTGGAACCGCTTGTCGTCGATGGCCCTGACCGGGGTGACCTCGGCGGCCGTGCCGGTGACGAAGATCTCCTGTGCCTGGTCGATCTCCTCGGGCTTGATGTGCCGCTCGATCACCTCGATAGCCGCGCTTTTTGGCCAGATCGATGACCGTGCGGCGGGTGATGCCGTCGAGGAAGCAATCGGGCGTCGGCGTATGGATCGCGCCGTCGATGACGAGGAACAGATTGGCGCCGGTGGTCTCGGCGAGGTAGCCGCGATAGTCGAGCATCAAGGCGTCGCCGAAGCCTTTGGCCTCGGCGTCGTGCTTGCAGATGGTGCAGATCATGTAGAGCCCGGCGGCCTTGCTCTTCACTGGGGCGGTGTTCGGGGCCGGCCGCTGGTAGATCGCCCGCGTCAGGGTGAGGTCGCTGTAATAGGCGCCCCATTCCCAGCTGGCGATGGCGACATTGATCCTCGATTTCTGCGCCGAGACGCCCATCTGCTCGGAGCCGCGCCAGGCGACAGGGCGAACGTAGCAATCGGCAGCGCCGTTCCGCTCGATCACCGCCATGGTCGCCGCGTCCAGCTCGGCGGCCGTGTAGGGCACCTCGAAGCCCAGGATGCGACCGCTGTCGATCAGCCGCTGGCTGTGCTCGGTGAGCTTGAACACCTTGCCGCCATAGGCGCGCTCGCCTTCGAACACGCAGGAGCCGTAGTGCAGGCCATGGGTCAGCACGTGCAGGCTGGCATCGCGCCAGGCGAGCATCTCGCCGTTCATCCAGATATGGCCGTCGCGTGCGTCGAAGGGAATCATCTCAGCCATCGGTCAAGGCTTCCTGCTCGGCCTTCCCGCTTGAAAACGCGGGGTTTTTAGGGGATTGTCGTCGTTTTCGGGTAACCGCGATCGCTATCACTGGCCCCCAGAGGTGTCAATCCGCCGCCGCCCGCCATCGGCGCATGGTTCGCATGCGCTATCGCACCAGCGGCCGGAGCTGGTCTATCGTCGAGGCGGGGCCGCAGCCGTCGCTGCGGCAGGCTTCGAGATGGGCTGAGTGGACGCGATGATCCAGGCGCAGCGCGCGCAGAACCCGCTCTTCCTGCGCGATACCGAGCTCGAACGCAGCCTGGCGCTGCTGACGCTCCTTCAGCTCGAGCTGGAGGCGGCGATCGCGCCGGTGCTCGACCGGCTGGCGCTGGAGCCTGCCGACGCGGCGCTGCTCGCCCGGATCGTCCAGGCGACGGCACAGGGTGCCTCGTCGACCGCGGCCGACCTCGCCCATTATCTCGGCTGGACCAAGCAGCGCATGTCCAGGCGGCTGCGGTCGCTGATCGAGCAGGGCCTGGTGACGCGGGTGGCATCGGCGGACGATCGGCGCAAGCAGCTTGTGCTGGTGACCGCACAAGGCGAGCGCCAGGCAGCCGAGGTGAAGGCGCTGCAGAAGCGTCATCTCCGGCGCATTTTCCGGCGCGCCGGTCCAGCCGAGGTCGCCGGATTTCAGAACGTTCTCGTCGTCGCCGCCCAGCATGTCGGACGGCACCGCCAGGCGGCCGTCGCCGGCCTCGTTGGCGGGTCGGCGCCATGGCCGGCCGGCCGTGGCCGGGAAGAGCCGTGAGCGAGGCGGCGCATCTCCTGGTCGTCGACGACGACGAGCGGCTCCTGGCCTTGCTGCAGCGTTTCCTCAGCCGCAGCGGTCACCTGGTCAGCGTCGCGGCGGATACGGCCGTCGCCAAGGAGAAGATCCGCAGCCTCGACTTCGACCTCATCGTGCTCGACGTCATGCTCCCGGGCCAGGACGGCATCGCCTTCACCGCCGAGCTGCGCCGGACCACCGACGTCCCGATCCTGCTGCTGACCGCCAAGGGCGAGGGCGAGGACCGCATTGCCGGGCTGGAGGCCGGTGCCGACGACTACCTCGTCAAGCCGTTCGAGCCGCGCGAGCTGCTGCTGCGGATCGCGACGATTCTCAGACGCACGCGCGCCACCGCGTCGCCGCCACCGCCGCGCCAGGAAATCCTCCGTTTCGGCGCCTTCAGCTTCGATCTCGGCAGCCTCGAGCTCACCCGCGGCGAGAGCGAGCCCGTCCATCTGACGTCCGGCGAGCTGGCGTTGCTGCGGACGCTGGCGGAGCGGGCGGGTGACCCGATCAGCCGGGCCGAGCTGGGCGAGCTCAGCAATATCCGTGGCAATGACCGGGCGGTCGACGTGCAAGTGCTGCGCCTGCGGCGCAAGCTGGAGGAAGACCCGCGGCAGCCGCGCTATTTGTTGACCGTCAGAGGCGAGGGCTATGCTCTCCGGACCGGACGCTAGGGCAGGCCGCCCAGTGGGCGGGGCTGCCCCAACCACCGGCCGCGCGGCGAGAGGAGCTTCCCGGATGGGCCTGATCGGCCAATTCATCAACCGTACTCTGGTGCCGCCGTCGCTGCTGTGGCGCTCGATCCTGATCGTCGTGCTGCCGCTCGTGATCTTGCAGATCGTGCTGACGCTCATCTTCTACAATCGGCACTGGGATGTGGTGACGCGCTGGCTCGCGGTGGGCGTGGCCGGCGAGGTGGCGCTCGCTGTCGAGCTGCTCGAGGAAGCGGATACCCCCGCCGAGCGGCGCCGGGTGATGAGCCGGTTTCGCGAGTTCCACGATCTTCGTCTGTCATTCGAGCCGGGCGGCGAGCTCGGGGTCGCGATAGAGCTCGCCGGGATCGACGAGCGCCGGCTGAGCCATATCGATTCCAAGGTTGTCGAGGGCTTCGCCGAGCGCATGACGCATCCGTTCGCCGTCGACCTGCGCTCGGAGATGCCGGGGTTTGTCGTGGCCTATGTCCAGCTCGACGACGGCCTGCTGCGAGTCCTCGCACCGGCCAAGCGGCTGACCGCGACCACCACGCGATTGCTGATGTATTGGATGATCGGCGCCTCGCTCGTGCTCGTCGCGATCGCCATCCATTATGTCCGCCTGCAGGTGCGCCCGATCCGCGAGCTGGCGAGAGCCGTCGAGAGCTTCGGCCGCGGCGAGGATGTGGGCGATTTTCGTCCCTATGGGCCGTCGGAGATCCGTCGTGCTGCCGCCGCCTTCAACCTCATGCGCGAGCGGATTCTGCGCCACATGGGCCAGCGCACCGAGATGCTGGCGGCGATCAGCCACGATCTGCGGACACCGCTGACCCGCATGCGGCTCGAGCTCGAGATGCTGGCGAGCGACGATCCGATGGCGCACGAGCTCGAGGCCGATGTCGACGACCTGATCCAGCTGGTCGACACCTACCTCGCTTTCGCCCGTGGCGAGGAGGGCGAAACCGCCGAGACTGTCGAGCTCGCACCGTTGCTCGAGCAGATCGCGCAGCGCGCGCAGCGGGCCGGTGCCGAGACCGAGCTCGCGGTCGCTCCGGGACTCATGGCGATGCTACGGCCGATGGCGTTGCGCCGCTGCCTCGCCAACCTCGTCGACAACGCGGCGCGCTACGGCAAGTGGGTGAGGATCGCGGCCGAGCGGACGGCAAGCGACATCTTGATCACGGTCGAGGACGATGGCCCCGGTATTCCCGAGCCGCTTCGCGAGGCGGTCTTCCAGCCGTTCTTCAGGGTCGACACGGCCCGACGGCGGCAGACCGGGGGCACCGGGCTCGGCCTCAGCATCGCGCGCGACATCGCGCTCGGGCACGGCGGCGATCTCAGCTTCGAGACCGGCACGCGGGGGGGAGCCAAGGCCGTGCTCCGCCTGCCGGCCTGACCGTGCGGGCCGATTGGCCTTGCAGCCCGCGTCGGGGCCTCCTGGCCCGCGATGTCCGATGGGCGCCGGCGGCGGCGACCCGGCTGATCCGGCCAGCGGCGGGCCGCCTAGTGGGCGTCTGCCGGGCGCATGTCGTGCTTGCGGATGACCGCCATGGCGAGGGCCCGGGTCGCGGCCACGGCGAGCGGCATGCCGTCGCTCGCGAAGATGCCGTAGCAGAGCTCGCCCTCGTCCTCGATCGGCAGCACATAGGCGGTATCGGCGAAGAGCGTGGACCACAGCTCTTGCGTGCGCCTTGGTGGTGCGGCATCCGGCTCGATCAGCGTGGTCATGGCCTGGCTCTCCGGGGCAACGGCTCGTCTGACCGAAACCATAAGCGAGGGCCGGTAAAGATGGGGTTAAGCCTGAGATGACGAAGCCGTTGCAAGCCGCCGAGCCCAGGCTGGTCCTGGCATCGGCCAGTCGGGCGCGGGCGGCGATGCTGCGTGCGGCCGGTCTCGTCTTCGAGACCCAGGCAGCGCCGGTCGACGAGGAGTCGCTGCGCGCCACGCTTTGCGCCGAGGGCGTGGCGCTTGCCGACGCGGCGACGATGCTGGCAGAGATGAAGGCGCAGCATGTCGCGGCCCGCTGGTCGGGTGATGTCGTGGTCATCGGCGCGGACCAGCTGCTCGAGCTCGACGGCCAGTGGCTCGAGAAGGCGGCCGACCGCACCGCCGCGCGGCAACGCTTGCGCGATTTGAACGGCCGCTCCCACCGTGTCGCGTCGGCGGCCGTGGCGTATCGCGGCGGTTCCCGCGTCTGGCACCACGTCGCTGCGGCCGAGATCAGCCTGCGCCGGGCGTCGGGCGAGGCCATCGACGCTTATCTCGACGCTGCCGGGGAGGCCGCCTTGCGCTCGGTCGGCGCCTACGAGCTCGAGGGTCTGGGCGCCCAGCTGATCAGCAGCGTCAGGGGCGACCACTTCACCGTGCTGGGCCTGCCCTTGCTTCCCCTCATGCAGTTCCTGCGCGACCAGGGCGTGCTGCTCGCGTGACGCAGGGACCAGAGCGGCAGGAAAGCGGTGACGCTGGCCGGCAGCGGCGGCGAGGCGGCGGCAGGCGCCCGAGCCCGAGGGCTGCCGCGTGAGCCTGCTGGTCATCGGCCTGACCGGGGGCATCGCCACCGGCAAGAGCCGGGCGGCACGCCTGTTTCGCGGCTTTGGGGTGCCGGTCTTCGATGCGGACGCCGCGGTCCACGCCCTGTTCGCGGCGGAAAGCCCGATGGTCGAGGCGGTCGAGGCGGCTTTTCCTGGCACCCGGGCGGCGGACGGCGCGGTGGACAGACGCGCGCTCGGTGCTCGGGTCTTCGGCGACCGGCAGGCGCTGCGCCGGCTCGAAGGAATCGTTCATCCGGCCGTCCGTAGCGCCGAGCGGGCTTTTCTGGGCATGGTCGCCCGGCACGGCTTCGCCAAGGCCGTGCTCGATGTGCCGCTCTTGCTCGAGACCCGTGGCGACCGCCTGGTCGACTGTGTGGTCGTCGTCCAGGTGCGGCACGAGATCCAGGCGATGCGCGCGCTGGCGCGGCCGGGGATGACGGCGGGCAAGCTCACTGCCATAAGGCGCGAGCAGATGCCGGGCCCGGAGAAATGCCGCCGCGCGGACTTCGTCCTGCCGGCTGGCTACGACCGCGGTGCCAGTGCCCGCGGGGTGGCCGCGATCTTGGAGCGGCTCGATGCCTGGCCGAGGCGGGCCTGGCCAGGGGCGTGGCTGCGGCAATGAGCGATGCGGTGCCTTGGCCGAGGAGACGGGATGCTATGCGCGAGATCGTAATGGACACCGAGACGACCGGGCTCGATCCGGCCCACGGGCATCGGATCGTCGAGATCGGGGCGGTCGAGCTCCGGCATCACGTGCCGACCGGCCGGCGCTATCATCAATACATCAACCCCGAGCGGGACATGCCCGACGAGGCGTTTCGCGTGCACGGCCTGAGCCAGGCTTTCCTTGCCGAGCATCCGCTTTTCGCTGCCGTCGTCGACGGGTTCCTCGAGTTCATCGAGGATAGTCCGCTGGTCATCCACAATGCCACGTTCGACCTGAAGTTCCTGAACGCCGAGTTGCGTCGTGTCGGCCGGCCGTTGCTGCCGGCGGACCGTGCGATCGACACGCTACCGATGGCGCAGCGCAAGTTCCCTGGCGCGCCCGCCAATCTCGACGCCTTGATGCGGCGGTTCGGCATCGACGGTTCGAACCGCAAGCTGCACGGGGCACTTCTGGACAGCGAGCTCCTGGCGGATGTGTACATCCACCTGCTGGGCGGCCGGCAGGCCGGTCTCGAGCTGGCGGTGAGCGCGCGGCGGGCGGGGGTCGCTGCGGTCGCGGCGACGCCACGACCACAGCGCCGCTTCAGCGTGCCGGCAGACGAGCTGGCCGCGCACGAGGCCTTCCTCGGCAAGCTCGACAACCCGATCTGGCATCGCTGATCCCTGGGCTGGCCGGGCCGGGCTGCGACCGGGAAGCCCGTTGCGCTGGCGGGTCGGTCGACTAGAAGGGCTCGGAACACGCAAAGGGGTCGAGAGGACGTCCATGGGCAAGATCAAGGTTGCAAACCCGATCGTCGAGATCGACGGCGACGAGATGACCCGGATCATCTGGCAGATGATCAAGGACAAGCTGATCCTGCCCTATCTCGATATCGAGCTGCTCTACTACGATCTCGGGATCGAGAGCCGTGACGCCACCGACGACCAGATCACGATCGACGCCGCCGAGGCGATCAAGAAGCACAATGTGGGCGTCAAGTGCGCCACGATCACGCCGGACGAGGAGCGGGTCAAAGAGTTCGGCCTGAAGAAGATGTGGCGGTCGCCCAACGGCACGATCCGCAACATCCTGGGCGGCACCGTCTTTCGCGAGCCGATCATCTGCAAGAACGTGCCCCGGCTGGTGCCGGGCTGGACCCAGCCCATCGTCATCGGCCGTCACGCCTTCGGTGACCAGTACCGCGCCACCGACTTCAAGGTGCCGGGCAAGGGCAAGCTCACCATGCGGTTCGAGCCCGAGGGCGGCGGCGAGGCCATGGAGTTCGAGATCTTCCAGTTCCCCGGCGCCGGCGTCGCGATGGGCATGTACAATCTCGACGACAGCATCCGCGATTTCGCCCGGGCCTGCATGAACTATGGCCTGATGCGCGGCTGGCCGGTCTACCTCTCGACCAAGAACACGATCCTCAAGGCCTATGACGGCCGCTTCAAGGACCTCTTCGAGGAGATCTTCGAGGCCGAGTTCAAGGACGAAATTCGCTGCTGCCAAGATCACCTACGAGCACCGGCTGATCGACGACATGGTCGCCTGCGCGATGAAGTGGAACGGCGCCTTCGTCTGGGCCTGCAAGAACTACGACGGCGACGTCCAGTCCGACACCGTGGCGCAGGGCTTCGGCTCGCTGGGCCTGATGACCTCGGTGCTGATGACGCCGGACGGCAAGACGGTCGAGGCCGAGGCGGCGCACGGCACGGTCACCCGCCACTACCGCGAGCACCAGAAGGGCAAGGCCACCTCGACCAACCCGATCGCCTCGATCTTCGCCTGGACCCGGGGCCTCTCCTACCGTGGCAAGCTCGACGGCACGCCCGAGGTCGAGGCCTTCGCCGCCACCCTGGAGAAGGTCTGCATCGACACCGTCGAAGGCGGCCAGATGACCAAGGACCTGGCGCTCTTGATCGGCCCGGACCAGCCCTGGCTGACCACCGAGCAGTTCCTCGACGCGCTCGATCAGGGGCTGAAGGCGAAGATGGCGGCTTGAAGGTCGTCGCGCGCACGGCGTCCCTCGCGGCACTCTTCGTCTGGTTTGCCGACGCCGCGACGGCCGAGGAGGTGCTGGGCGACGAGCTGGAGGTCGAGGCGGCAACGGCTCCGTCGCCCGCCGCCGCCGACCTTGCCGACGACGACACGCTGCCGCTCTGGGAGATCGGCGTGGTCGGTGGCGGCGGCTACCTGCCCGACTACCCGGCGGCGGACGAGAACCATTTCAATTGGCTGGCCTTGCCCTACGCCATCTATCGAGGCGAGGTGCTGCGGCTCGGCGATCGGGGCGCCGCGCGCGGCATCATCGTCGACAACGACCGTATCGAGTTCGATCTCGGCCTCGACGCGGCCTTCCCGGTCAACTCCGACAACAACGACGCGCGGGAGGGCATGAACGATCTCGATTTCCTGCTCGAGGTCGGGCCCCGCCTGACCTACCGCTTCCTGCCACCCGAGGATCGCGACGAGCTGGATCTCGCCTTTGCGGTCAGGGCGGTGCTGTCGACCGATTTCAGCAACCTCCGCTATCAGGGCCTGACCCTCAATCCGAGCCTGACCTATCGGCGCAACGACTTCATCCTCGACGACATGCGGGGCGTGCTCTCGCTGAGCCCGCTCTTCGGCTTCGACGGCCTGAACGACTACTTCTACCGCGTCGCTCCATCCGAGGCACGACCCGGTCGGCCCGCCTTCGAGGCGGATGACGGCTATATCGGCACCGAGCTCAGCGCCGGGCTTTCCTACAGCATCATGGAGAACCTGCGCGTCTTCGGCGGCGTGCAGGTCGGCTACTGGGGCCACTCCGCCAACGACGACAGCCCACTGCACCGCGACGATTGGACTGTCGGCGTCGGCGGCGGCCTGCGCTGGTCGATCTTCACCAGCGAGCAGCGCGTGGCGCGGTGAGCAGGAGGATGTGGGGGACATGATGTCCCCCACGCCCCCTCGGTATGGCTAAGCGCCGGCAGCGCTGATCGCCGTTGCCCGTGCCCGCAGCTCGGTGGCGCGGTCGGGCTCGCCGAGGGCGTCGAGTGTTTCCGCGGAGATTTCCGCAGGCCTGGGCGATGAACGGATGGTTCGCCGGCAGCGTCCGCTCGAAGAGGCGCAACGCGCGTTCCTCGGCCTCTCGCGCCTCGTCGAGCCGGCCCTGCATCTGGAGCACGTTGCCGAGATTGGCCGGGGCTGCTGCCATGGCGGCGGATTCGCGGCCATTCGCGTGGCCAGCCGTCGCCAAGGCCGAGCCCCAGACCTCCTCGGCAAGTCGCAGCCTGGCAGCTTTGAAGAATGGCGGTCAGCGTGACGCCAGCCAGCTCACATGCGCACTGGCATCGAGAAGCCGTTGGTGATGCGCGGCTTCGCGCAAGGCCGTCTCGTGCGCTCGCGCGAGGCTGCGGAGATCGGGCGGCTGGCAGGCGGCGTCCCAATAGGCGAAGAGCGCTGCATCGATCCGCTTCTGGTCGTCCGGCCGGCTCCGCGCCAGCTCCTCGCGCTGCAGGTCCTGGAAGTGCTGGTGCAGGCGCAAATAGCCATCCGCATCACCCTCGACGAGCGAATAGCGGGTGATTTGGGGCAGGCCCACGGGCCCGATCAGCGTGCCAAGCTACTCTTTCAGATGTTGGAAGAGAGCCGCGTCGAAGCGACGAGCATGCGCCAGGGTCGCGAACGCCGTGGCCAGAAGCTCGCCCAGATGGCTCGCAAACCGCGCCAGCACCGCCTTGGGCGTCCGGGCGAAGGCCTCTGCTGCCGGTGTCCGGCCGTCGTCCACGAGGTCGCGGTGGATGTCGAGCTGGAGGCCGAGATAAAAGGGCAGGCCCTCGGCACCTTCGCGGATCGCCGCCGCCACCGCGTCATCCGGCACCGGGAAGGCAGCGAGAATCGAGGCGACCTCGGCGTCGCTCAGGGCGCCGAGCCGGTGAGCCTCGATGGTGGTGCCCCAATCCCGAACCGGGGAGTCCTCGAAAGTGGGCCACTCCACATCGTCACGGCCGAGCAGGACGAAGCCCACGCCACGCGCGTGCCAGACCAACTCGCGCAGCCACGCGTCGTTCTGGAACGCCTCGATCCCGCCCTGCTTCGGCGCCGAGCGGTGCAGCGCCTCGACCGTGTCGATCACCAGCGTGACCGGCTGCCGCTGCTCGCTCGTGCGGATCGCGTTCCTGAGGTCGATGCCCAGGCATTCGGGCAGGCGCTGGTCGAGCAGGTCCGCGCCCGTGGCGGCGATCTCCCGCATCAGCGGCTCGGTTCGCTGGTCCAGCTCGTGCAGGCCGCGGGCGAAGACGCGGTTGAGATACTTGTTGGCTGTGCCCAGGAGTGGTGTGTCGGCCAGGGTCTCGTTGATGCCGTCCGCCACGTCCTGCAGCCGCTCGCTGTCGTCGAGCCCCATCGGCAGCGAGGCGGTGAGCCGATGGACCACCGTGCCGTCCGGGTTCAACAGCTCGTACTGCCTGAGCACGTCGGAGCTAGGGAAGCGCTCGGCGTGGATGCGCGCGAAGGCGAAGTCGAACAGCGGAAAGCGCGCCTCGCGCAAGGTCATCCCGAGCTGCAGCCGGAGCTGCAGGAGCGCCTGGACGACATCCTGCTACCAGGCCTCGCCGAGGTCGATCGCGCCATAAGCGGGCTTCGCCACCTCGAACCACGAAGCGCTCGCCTGCGCGTCCCGGAGATCGCGCACGATCCGCCGCGCCAGCGCCGACTTGCCGATACCGCCGATGCCGGTGAACAGGAGGACGCGCCGCTGGTCCGGGCTAAGCGGCGTCTCCCAGAGACCACGCGCCAGCGCCAGCTCGTCCGCGCGGCCACGAAACAGCTCGGCCTCGCGACGGTCTAGCGATGTGGCTTGCGGCTTCGCCATACGGGGCGCTCCTCGGTATGCGCGAGAGGATCGCTTCGTGGCGGCTGCCGGTCAAGCTGCGGGCTCAGGCGACGGCCAGCGCCGGGCCTCGCGGTGCAGCGGATTCGCCCTTGGCGAGGCGGTCGATCAGCCAGCCCTGGTAGTGGCGGATCTTCAGCTTCTGCCCGAGGTCGATGGCGAGCTTGTCGTCGGCCTGGGTCAGGATCAGCCGGTCCGGGTCGATCCGGCGGAGCACGTCAAGATGGTCCGGCTGGGCCAGGAGCGGCAGGCGGGCCTTGTCGAAGACGAGCTTCAGCCAGTGGGCGTCGAGGCGCTCGAGGCGGAGCAGCGGAAGGGCCTCGATGCCGATGCGATCAATGGCGATCGTGAAGCCGGCCTCGCGCATCTCGGCCGTGGCGCGGCCGCCGTCGGCAGCATCCTTCAGCGCGTCGAGCCAGTGCAGCTCGATGGTGAGGCGTGCCCGCTCGGCGTCGTCGAGGCGCTTCAGCAGCCGGCGGTACTCGTCCGTGAACCAGGCGCCGTGGCCGAGATTGAGGCCGATGTGCTGGCGCCGCCAGGGCCGGTTCAAGAGCAGTGCCACCAGCATCAACCGGTCCAGATGGCGGCAGAGCTCGGCGAAGAGCGGCTCGCCCTCGACGATCTCGACCGCGGGGAAGAGGTCGGCCGCGAGGTCGGCTAAGCTGGTGAACTGCTCGATGTAGACCGCCTGCCAGGTCGAGCCGATGCGGTGGACGGGCTGGCGGCGGACGAAGGGCTCGAGATCGATGCCGTCGAGGCGATCCTCGATCAGTGCCAGCCTGGCCGGGGTGAGCGGTCCGGCCAGCGGGTCCGGCTCGACAGTCGTGGATGCTCCGGTGTTTTGGTTGGTGCCACTTTGTAGGGATTCCAGCCGCTCGCGCAGCTCGACATAGCTGTCGGGCAGCTGGAAGGCCTCGAGGATCGAGGCCAGCGAAGGGCCCTTGCTCCAGGCCTCGCTCTCCAGCTCCATGAGGCGGAAGAGGGCGGCATGGGTGGCGGCATCCTCGGCGATCAGGCAGAGGCGCCCGGCCTCGATCTCGATCAGCTCGGCGCCGCGCTCGGCCGCAAGCTCACCCACGCTGTTCCTGAAATAATGGTAGCGGGCGGCGCTCGCCATGATGTAGGGCGAAGCCGCGAGATTGAGCAGGCTGACAGCGGTTGGCGTCTTCCGGCGGGCGAGCCGGCGGACGTGCAGGATGAGATCGTTGATCTGCATGAGCGTTCGGGCTCGATCCTCTCGCCTGCCGGCGGGCAGTCGTCGCCGGCTTTGCCCAATGAGCCTGCCACGGCAGGGTTAAGGCGGGCTTAACGCCGCGGCCGCATGGTCGCGGCCAACAGAAACGGATGGGGAGCAGTCGATGACCGAGGAACGCTGGCAGGTGGCGGATCTGCTGGGCTACGCGCAAGCGCTGCTGGCGGCCGCCGGCTTCGAGCCGGAGAAGGCGGAGGTGACAGCGCGGCTCCTGGTCGAGGCGGACCTGCTCGGGCACACGACGCATGGGCTGCAGCTGCTGCCCCCCTATATCGGCGCCGCCGAGGTCGGGACCATGCGCCTCGCCGGCGAGCCCACGGTGATCGCCGACCGACCAGCCGCACTCACCTGGGACGGCGAGCGGCTGCCCGGCGTCTGGCTCACCGACAAGGCGCTGGGCGAGGCCATCGAGCGGGCGCGCAGCCTGGGCACGGCCATGGTCGCGATCCGGCGCAGCCATCACATCGCCTGCCTCGCCGCCTTCCTGACCCGCGCCACCGATGCCGGGATGATGGCGATCATCACCTCGAGCGATCCGGCAGTGGCCTCGGTCGCGCCGTTCGGCGGGCGCCGGCCGCTCTACACGCCCGATCCCATCGCCGTCGGCATTCCGACCACGGGCAATCCGGTGCTCATCGACATCAGTGCCTCGATCACCACCAACGGGCTGTCGGGCCGCTATGCCGCCGAGGGCAGGCGGATGCCGCATGCCTGGCTGCTGGATGCGGACGGCCATCCGACCGACGATCCGAGCGTCGTCACCGCCGATCCGCCGGGCTCGATCCTGCCGGTGGGCGGGCTGGATCATGGCCACAAGGGCTTCGGTCTGGGCCTGATGATCGAGGCTTTGACCCAGGGGCTCTCCGGCTTCGGCCGGTCATCGGCGCCCAAGGAATGGGGTGCCTCGGTGACGGTCCAGGCGATCGATCCGGCCTGCTTCGGCGGGCTCGACGCCTTTGCCCGGGAGACCGGCTGGCTCGCCGATGCGGCCCGGGCCAACCCGCCAAGGCCCGGCGTCGAGCGGGTCCGGGTGCCGGGCGAGAGCGGCCTCGCCAAGAAGCGGGCGGCGCTCGCCGACGGCGTGGTGCTCTATCCGGGCATCATGGCGAAGCTGGGTGAACTCGCCGCCAAGCACGGCATCACGCCGCCGCCGCCGATTTAGGAATAATAGCCTGGCGCGTGCCGCAAGTCAAGCGGTGGCGCGGGTTCGTTCGGCTTGTGCAGGGGCGCCGGCGGCTGCGCAACGGGTGGCCCTTGCAGACTGAGCCAGCATCTTCCCGCAACGTCTTAACTCATCGGCGCTTCACCGGTCTCGCTGCGGCAAGCTGTCCGCTCGGGTCCGATCCCGGCAGGCCGGGTTCGTTCGTCGATTCGCTGGGTTCGCTCGTCGATTTGGTGGGTTCATTCGTCGGCCGGAGGGCTGTTCGCGGGTTCCTTTCGCGCGAATTGCGCGCTCCATGCGACATAAGCATTGCTTATGTCGCGCTATACGCGACAAATCTTGGGTTCCGTCGCGTATAGCGCAACCGCGTCGGCTTCTTGTCGCGCTATATGCGATACTTCTCGGTTTCTGTCGCGCTCGATGCACCATCATGGCGCAGGGAGCGGCTCAACCATAAGCGTTCGTTATGGCACGTCGCAGCGATGCTGAAGCCTGCTCGGTCGGCGCGGTCGACGGACCCGCCAGAGGTTAAAAAGGGGACGTGTCCCCTTTTGTCGTCCCCTTTTGTCCGTAGACGCAGTCAGAGGGGACGATCCGCCAGTGGCCTTGACGCTCGGCTATTTGCAAGGCCGGCGTCAAGGCCACCTGCGTCAGAAGTCTCGCCACGTTCCGCAGAGGGACGCACGACGATGTCGGCTCCGTGAGTGCTAGCCCATTGTCTCCGGCTTGGCGAAGTCCTGGGTGGGATCGACGACGAACATGATGAGCTCCACCAGATCCTCGTCGCCGGTGCTGGTGGCGATCATCGGCGTGTGCGGCGGTTGCCCAGGCTGCGATTCGCCTTTCGCGAACACCTCGGTACGGTTCGGCCAGCGCACCGTCACCTCCCCGGATAGGATATAAATCGCTTCGGACCCTGGATGCGAATGGGTGCTGGTCTCGGTGCCTGGCGGCGCGTTGCTAACGTTGATGCGCAGCATGTATTCCGGAGCGTCGAACCGCTGGATGGGGCCGACCGACGCCACGATTTCTCCGCCATGCCCCTTGTCATCCTGCGGTCCAAGCGTCAGGAGCCAAGCCTTGCCGTCGAGTTCGACCGCAAGGTTCGTTTCGCCGACAGCCGCCTGGGCCTCTTCGAGGGTCGGAAAGGTCTCAGCCGTCCAGTAAAGCTCGCCATCCGGAAGGGCCGCGATGGACCGTTCGCCGATCTTTTCGACAACGAACTTGTCTTGGCTTTGCGCGGTACCCTCGCCGGGCATCAGCATTGCTGCTGCCCCGAAGAGAAACGGAATGATCGGAAGGAATTTGTAGATATCTCTTTTAGTCATCGGGAGCCTCCAGCTTGATTGCTTTTGAAAAAGGCCGAACCGTGAGTCAAAGCTTACTGTAACCATGAGGCCACTCAGGCCATGCTGCCGCCAACAATCCACAAGACATGCGGATCGTGTCTTTCAACCAAGAGGTCAAGATGTGGCTAAGAAAACACCCTTGTGATCTATAGCCATAACACAAAAAAGTTGCTGCTTCTACCAAGAATTCTTCGTAGTAATTTTCTAAAAAGATCGGAAACGTCTCGTCACTTCTTAGAGCTGCAGTGCGCCATCGGTCGCTCGACAAACGCCCAAATCGGGCTGGAAAGCCGCTGGCGAGCGCAAGAATGCTGTCATGGGCGGGCCCTGCGGTTCCGCTCAGTCAGAGACTCTCGGGCACTTGCCTGATGGGACAGACCGACGCAAGACTGGCGGTCACAGGCTGATTTCTGGAGCAGGTCTTGTGCATGCATTGATCGTTTACGCGCATCCCGAGCCGAAATCGTTCAATGCGGCGATGAAGGCGCGGGCCGAGGCGACGCTCGTCGAACTGGGCTGGAGCGTCGAGGTCTCGGATCTGTACGCCATGAACTTCGATCCGGTGCCGCGATCGTCCGATTTCGCCGAGCGTTCCGATCCCGACTTCTTCAAGTATCAGGCGGAACAGGCGGCAGCTGCCAAGCGCGAGCGCGGATTTGCGCCGGACATCGAGGCCGAGATCGCCAAACTCATGCGCGCCGATCTCTTGATCCTGCAGTTCCCGCTCTGGTGGTTTTCGGTACCAGCAATCCTCAAGGGCTGGATCGACCGCGTCTTCGTCATGGGCCAGATCTATGGCGGTGACGTCGGTTTCTACAGCCGTGGGCGGTTCAAGGGCAGGCGGGCAATGCTCGCATTCACGACCGGCGGGCCACGTGAGATGTACGGCCCCCGTGGTCTGAACGGCTTTCACGAGGTCGTTCTCTGGCCCTTGCAGAACGGCGTCCTGAACTTTGTCGGCTACGATGTGCTCCCGCATTTCCAGGCGCCAGGGCCGGCTCGAGCCGACGCAGCGACCCGCGCAGCGCTGCTTGAGGAGTGGGCAGAGCGTCTGCGCACCCTCGATCAAACGGCAAAGCTGGAGTTCCACCCGCTCGACGACTTCGACCCGGCTAACGGATGGACGCTGAAGAACGGCATCGAGGGGCGGACGGTCGGCCAGCCAGCGCGCAGGTAAGGCCCGCGCCGAGCCCTCTGCGCCATCCTGTCTTTTGGGCAGGGCAGCCCTTGGCGTTCCATCTTAAAGGGGAGGTGTCCCCTTTCACCGTATAGGCGATCCGGTCGGACGACTGTTGAGAACGGCGGTGAGAAAGTCGGCCACGGTAGCGGCGGGATGAGCCCGCTGCGGGCGGCGCAATAGTCGTCCACCTTTGTCCTTCCTGCGGGCTGTAGGGAGGGCGGGAGGATCATTACCGTGGACATGTATCGGAAGGTTCGGCTGGCTTGTGCGGAGGGCATGAGCCAGCGACAGGCGGCGCGGCATTTCAACACCTCGCGCGACAGCGTCCGCAAGATCCTGGCGTTTTCGGTGCCCCCCGGGTATCGGCGCACGGCGCCGGTGAAGCGTCCTAAGCTGGACGGGTTTACCGAGATCATCGATGGCTGGCTGGAGGGCGACCGCGGCGTTCACCGCAAGCAGCGGCACACGGCCAAGCGGGTCTTCGAGCGGTTGCGCGACGAGTACGGTTTCACCGGCGGCTACACGATCATCAAGGACTATGTGCGGGAGTGCCTGCGCCGCGGGCGGGAGATGTTCGTGCCGTTGGCGCATCCGCCCGGACATGCGCAGGCGGATTTCGGCGAAGCCACCGTCATCATCGGCGGGGTCGAGCAGAAGGCGCATTTCTTCGTTATGGATCTGCCGCACAGTGACGCCTGCTTTGTCCGGGCGTATCCGGCGGCGACGGCAGAGGCCTGGGTCGACGGCCATGTTCACGCCTTCGCCTTCTTTGGCCAGGTGCCGCTGTCGGTGCTCTACGACAACGACCGTTGTCTCGTGTCGAAGATCCTGCCCGACGGGACGCGTCAGCGGGCCACGCTCTTCAACGGGTTCTTGTCGCACTACCTGTTCCGCGACCGCTACGGACGCCCGGGCAAGGGCAATGACAAGGGTGCCGCTGAGGGGCTGGTCGGGTATTCCCGCCGCAACTTCATGGTGCCGATCCCACGCTTTGCGAGCTGGGACGCGTTCAACGCCCATCTGGAGGATCAGTGCCGCAAGCGTCAGTCGGCTGTTCTGCGGGGCCAGTCCGAAACCATCGGCGAACGCCTTGAGCGGGATCTGGCCGCGATGGCCGAGCTGCCGGCGGCGCCGTTCGACGCCTGCGATCAGAGCACGGGGCGGGTCAGCTCGCAGTCGCTGGTGCGCTACAAGACCAACGACTACTCGGTCCCGGTCGCCTATGGCCACCGCGAGGTCTGGATCCGCGGCTATGTCGACGCGGTCGTGATCGGCAGCGGCGGCGAGGTCATCGCACGCCATCGCCGCTGCTACGAGCCGGGAGGACATCGTCTTCGATCCGGTGCACTACCTTCCGCTGATCGAGCGGAAGATCAACGCCTTGGACCAGGCGGCGCCTCTCGCGGCATGGGATCTGCCGCCCGGAGTTCGCCACGCTGCGCCGCCTGATGGAGGCGCGGATGGGCAAGGCAGGGCCGGCGTGAATACGTCCAGGTTCTGCGCCTGCTGGAGAGCTTCGAGCTCGCCGACCTGCATGCGGCGGTGAAGCAGGCGCTCCAGCTCGGCGCTATCGGCTTCGATGCCGTCAAGCACCTGGTCCTGTGCCGGGTGGAGCACCGACCGCCACGAGCTGGACCTCGTCATCTACCCCTACCTGCCGAGGGCGACGGTCGAGACCACGTCGGCGACAGGCCTACATGTGCTCTGCATGTCGGGGGATGCGGCATGAGCCGAAACGCCCGAACATCCTGCTCTCCCATCATCTCAAGACCCTGAAGCTGCCGACGTTCCAGCGCGAGTATCAGAAGCTCGCTCGGCAATGCGCGACCGAGGGCGTCGATCATGTCGGATACCTCACCCGGCTGGTCGAACGGGAGACTGATCGAACGCGACCGGCGCAAGGTCGAGCGCCGCATCAAGGCCGCGAGGTTCCCGGTCGTCAAAAGCCTGGACAGCTTCGACTTCGCCGCCATCCCCAAGCTCAACAAGATGCAGGTGCTGGAACTGGCGCGCTGCGAATGGATCGAGCGGCGTGAGAACGTCATCGCGCTCGGCCCGAGCGGCACGGGCAAGACCCATGTAGCCTTGGGCTTCGGCCTGGCCGCCTGCCAGAAGGGCCTGTCCGTCGGCTTCACCACCGCCGCGCGCTGGTCAACGAGCTGATGGAGGCTCGCGACGAGCGGCGTCTGCTCCGGTTCCAGAAGCAGATGGCCGCCACCAGCTCCTCATCATCGATGAGCTGGGCTTCGTCCCCCTCTCCAAGACCGGCGCCGAGCTGCTGTTCGAGCTGATCTCGCAGCGCTACGAACGCGGCGCCACGCTGATCACCAGCAACCTGCCGTTCGACGAATGGACCGAGGTCTTCGGCACCGAACGTCTCACCGGCGCCCTGCTCGACCGGCTGACCCACCACGTCCACATCCTCGAGATGAACGGTGACAGCTACCGGCTCGGTCAGAGCCGCGCCCAGAAAGCCGACGCCCGCGCCTGATCACCCGTGCAGGGTTGCCCTGCCGGCCATAGCGCCATCACGCCCGCTAGCTATCCGACAGGCGAGCGCGCCAGGGCGCTCGGCAACTGGCCTGGTTTTGCTCCGCCCCGTGGCCGGATTTGTCGCCGCCGT
>CAVOZQ010000018.1:0-4936 GCA_963700945.1 uncultured Alphaproteobacteria bacterium | reverse complement strand
CCGGGCGGATATCCAGGGTGACGGCGATCGCCCATCAACGGGGAGGCAAAAAAATGTGCATGCGACGAGCCGTGCTGGCGGCTGCTGTGGTGGTTGTACCGTGGCTGGCCCTGGGTGGGGCGGCCGGAGCGCAGGATGCGTTTCCGGACAAGCCGGTGACCATCGTCGTGCCCTGGCCGGCGGGGACCGTCCCGGACGTGGCATTGCGGGTCCTGGCCGAGCTGGCGACGGCGGACATGGGCCAGCCGATCGTCGTCACCAATGTCGAGGGTGGCGGTGGCACCAAAGGGATGAACTACGTCGCCAACCAGCCGGCCGACGGCTACACGATCATCAACAACTGGGTGGCGCCGCAGACGGTCGCCAAGATCATGAACCCGGATGTCGGTTTCTCCGACGAGGATTTCGCGCCGATCGGCGGCTTCATCTTTTCACCCTTCATGCTGATGGTGGCGGCCTCGCACCCGGCCAACAACGCTCAGGAATTCGTCGACTGGGCAAAGAGCCAGGACCGCAACCTGAACGTCGGCGTCTGTGCCGCCCTCTCGGTGCCGCGCATGGTGATGGAGGAGTTCCTCACCGTAGCCGAGATCGACAACTACAATCCCGTGCCCTATCCCGGCTGCAATGCCGACAACCACAAGGGCGTGCTCGACGGCTCGCTCGACTTCACGACGGCCGACCTGGCGGGCGTCAACACG
Organism: uncultured Alphaproteobacteria bacterium; assembly: GCA_963700945.1. Taxonomy (GTDB): domain Bacteria; phylum Pseudomonadota; class Alphaproteobacteria; order Geminicoccales; family Geminicoccaceae; genus SLRI01. The sequence continues at coordinate 4,235 of CAVOZQ010000018.1, read as the reverse complement.
TTCGGCGATTCGGTGAAGGTGCTGGCCGTCTTCACGGATGAGCGCATCGACACGATTCCCGACGTGCCGACCGCCAAGGAGCAGGGCTTCGATCTCGGCTGGGAAGGCAAGTCCTCGCGCGGTTGGGGCGGCCTGGCGGTACGTGCCGGCACGCCGGAGGATCGCCGACAGAAGCTGATCGAGGTGCTGGGCGGGTGGATCCAATCCGACGAGTTCATGGGCCGCATGCGCGATGAGCGCAAGCTGCCGATCGAGTGGATGCCGCCCGACGAGTTCGAAGCACTCTGGTACAGCTCGGTGGACGCGCTCCGGCCGACGGTCGAGCGGGTGATCGCCAAGGAAGCGGCGGCGCCGAAGACGGGCGGCTGAGCGGCCTGAGGCCGTGAGCCGCCGGCACCCATGAGCCGGGCGTGGCTGTCGGCGCTGGGGGCGCTCGCCTTCGGCGTCGGCCTCCTGGCGCTGACGCTGACGCTCGACGTCGAGTTGCAGCGGCAGGTCGGCGGGGCCATCGGTCCCGAGGCCTATCCGGGCCTGCTGGCGCTTTTGATCATCGCTTTGGCGCTGCTTCTGGCCGTCCGCGCGGCGCGCGGCGGGACGTCGGGAACCGCGCCGGAAATCGCCGGCACCGATGAGCTGGACGATGCCGTGCTCGCCAGTGGCGCGCCGAACCGGCGGGGCGTCGTGCTCACCCTCGGCCTGCTCTGCCTCTACACGTTGCTGCTGCCGCCCGTGGGCTATCTCCTGGCAACGCCGCCGGCACTGGTCGGGCTGATGCTGCTGACCGGCGAGCGGCGCTGGCTCTTGATGATCATCGGCGCCGTCCTTCTGACCGCCGTGCTCTATCTCTTCTTTCGCTACGGCATGAACCTCGTCCTGCCCGAGGGCCTGCTGGGCGAGCGGCTGCCGGGCTGAGCCATGGGCGAGCTGGTCACCGTCCTCGCCGATCTCGGCCAGCTGGTCTCCCTCGACGCCCTCTTGATGCTGGTCACCGGCCTCGTGCTCGGCGTGCTGATCGGTGTGCTGCCTGGGATGGGGCCGCTGCTCGGCGTCGTGCTGGTCATCCCGTTCACCTTCTATATGCCGCCGGTGCCGTCGATGGCGCTCTTGCTCGGCATCTACCAGGGCGGCTCGTATGGCGGTGCCATCACCGCGACCATTCTCGGCATTCCGGGCACCCCCATGGCGGCCGCGACCCTGCTCGACGCGCACCCCATGGCCCGGGCCGGGCGGGCGTCCGAGGCGGTGACGCTGGCGACACTCGCGTCCGCCGTCGGCGGGCTGGTCAGTGCCATCGCGCTGATCGTCATGGCGCCGGCCCTGGCCGCGATCGCCATGCGCTTCGGCCCGGCCGAGATCTTCGCGCTCGCCTTTCTCGGGCTCACCTGCATCGGCACGATCGGTCAGGGCTCGGCGATCAAGGGCCTGCTCTCCGGGCTGTTCGGGCTCGCGGTCGCGGCCGTCGGCAACGATCCGATCACCGGCTTCCAGCGCCTCACGCTGGGTTACACCCAGCTCGAGGGCGGCTTCACCTTCGTGGCATTGCTGGTCGGCCTCTTTGCGATTTCCGAGCTGCTCATGCAGATCGAGCGGCCGGTCCGCGCCTTCGAGGCCAGCGCCCGGGTCGGCGTCGCCTGGCAGAGCTTTCGCTCACTGTACACCAACGGCCTCGGCTATCTCCGGGCCAGCATCGTCGGCATCGCCATCGGCATCATTCCGGGCATCGGCGGGGTCACGTCCTCGTTCCTCGCCTACAAGCTCGCCCGCGACACGAGCTCCGAGCCCGAGCGCTTCGGCAAGGGCGAGCCGCGGGGCATCATCGCCAGCGAGGCCGCGAACTCGGCCACGACCGGCGGGGCGATGATCCCGATGCTGGCGATCGGCATCCCGGGCGACCCGATCGTGGCCGTGCTGATGGGCGGGCTGATGATCCAGGGTCTGACGCCGGGGCCGATGATGTTCCTCGTGAACCAGGACACCATCCTCGGCATCTTCGCGGCCTTCCTCGTCGGCGCCCTGCTCCTGCTGCCGCTCGGCCTCCTGCTGCTGCCGCTCTTCGTGCGCATCCTGCGCATTCCGCAGTCGCTGATGATGGCGGCTGTCCTGCTGCTCAGCACGCTCGGTACCTACGCGCTGCAGCGGCAGATCTTCGACCTCTGGACGATGTGGCTCTTCGGCTTGGTCGGCTACCTGATGCGCCGGCAGCGGCTTTCCCCTGGCGCCTTTCGTCATCGGCGTGGTGCTCGGTCCCATCTTCGAGAGCAACCTTCGGCGCACGACCATCATGGTCGGCGGCGATTTCTGGGGCTTCATGCTCGGCCGGCCGATCGCTCTCGGCGTTCTGGCCCTGGCTCTCGTCGCACTTCTTCTACCTCTGGCCCAGACGATGTGGCGGCGGGCGCGCTCGGACCGCGCCGAAGCCTGACCCGGAGATCACCGCGCCATGCCGGGCAAACGGACCTACGCCGCCGATCGCCCGGGCTCAATCGGTGTGAAAGACCTCTTCCATCATCGCCCACCATTCACCTTCCTTGCGGCTGTCCAGAGGGGCCTGCAGCGGGCCGCAGACGGACCACCATTCCTGGGTCTTGGGGTTGGCGGCGATCATCGCGGCGTCGGCGGCGAAGTCTTGTCCGTGGTATTCCCAGTAGCCGAACATGACGTTCTCGGGCTCGCGCAAGAAGATCGAATAGTTCTTGATGTTGGCCTTGGCGATGGTGGCCAGGACCTCGGGCCAGACTTCAGCGTGGAGGCGCTTGTACTCCTTGATGTGCTCCGGCTTGATGCCGATCATCATGCCCATGCGCTGCATCGTTCTCTCCCTTATCGAGCCTGCTAGGCGGCGCCGCGCTCGATCTCGCGCTCGGCGGCGTGGATCAGCGCCATGATGGCGGCGCTGGTACGGGCGTAGTCGTGGTCGTTGGCGACCTCGCCCAGGACGCGAAAGCCGCCCATCACCAGAATGCGGTCGGCGAGCGCCACCATCTCGGGCATGTCCGACGAGATGAGCAGGACCGCCTTGCCGTCCTTGGCCAGCTGCCAGACCAGCTCGTGCAGGTCGGTCTTGGTCTTGATGTCGATGCCGACCGTGGGCTCGTCGACGATCAGGATGTCGACCTCGGCCGCGAGCCACTTGGCGACGCTCACCTTCTGCTGGTTGCCGCCGGAGAGATTGCCGACCTTCTGGGCCAGCGACGGCGTGCGGATGGCGAGCTTGTCGATGAACGGGCGGACGGCGGCACGGACCCGGCCTTCGCCGAGCCAGCCCATGAGCGAGGCCAACCGGCGCCAGATGGTGATGCCGATATTGGCACCCACGTCGTGCATCAAGATCAGCCCCTCGGCCTTGCGGTCCTCGCTGATATAGCCGATGCGGTAGCGGGAAAGTGCCGTGGGCACGCTGTCGATGGTGGCGGCGCTGCCGTCGACCTCGACGGTGCCGGCGGTGATGCGGCGAAGGCCGATCAGCGCCTTGGCGAGCTCGCTGCGGCCGGCGCCGACGAGGCCGTAGAGGCCCAGGATCTCGCCCTTGTGCAAGGTCAGCGAGATGTCGCGGTGGCCATCCTCGCTGGCGACGCCGGCAAGCCGGAGCGCCACCTCGGCGGCATCGAACGGCTTCTGCCCGAGGCTGGCCACGCGCTCGTCGCGGCCGATCATGAAGCGGACGACGGCGGCGCGGTCGAGGGTTGCGAGCGGCAGCGACAGGCAGGCATTCCGGCCGTCGCGCAGCACGGTCACCGTATCGCAGAGCTGGAACACCTCCTCGAGCTTGTGGCTGACGAAGACGATCGCCGCGCCCTCGTCGCGAAGTTGGCGCAACAGCCGAAAGAGGACCTCGGTCTCGTGCGGGGTGATCGAGGCGGTAGGCTCGTCCATCAGCAGGATGCGCGCTTCGAGCACCAGCGCCTTGGCGATCTCGACCAGCTGCATCTGGGCGACGCTGAGCGTGTGCACCGGCCGCTCGGGAGGGATGTCGAGGTCGAGCCGGTCGAGCCAGCTCTTGGCCCGGCGATTGACCTCCTTGTAGTCGACGAAGCCGAGGCGTTGCGGCGGGTCCTCGAGCATGATGTTCTCGGCGATGCTCATCCGCGGGATCAGGTTGCGCTCCTGGTGCACCGCGCTGATCCCGGCCTCGATGGCGGCGCGGGCGCTGGCGAAGCTGACCGGCTGGCCGAACAGGCGAACCGTGCCCTGGTCGGGCCGGTGGATGCCGGTCAGGATCTTGATCAGCGTCGACT
>CAVOZQ010000017.1:10000-256728 GCA_963700945.1 uncultured Alphaproteobacteria bacterium | reverse complement strand
GTGCCCAGAAGTGATCGACCTCCTGCAACATCACATCGGACCGCCACTCGGCGGAACGCGCGGAGAATCGCAACCGCGCCCGTCCTTACCGAGCCGTATTGGATGTTGTGGTAGGTCACGAGCCGCATCAGCCGAGGTCCACCGTCACTGCCGACAAATTCCTCACGGAAATCGCCCTGCTGGCCGAGTTACCCGGGGAATGGTGGCCGGTGACGCGCCGTGCCACGTGTGAACCGCCAGTCGATCCCTACGGGCTCGGCGTGCCGTCTGGGGCGGGGCTGCGCTGGGTGGCGACGCCCATCGTGTTAGTTCCCGAGCCGCGCGCCGCCATCACGTCGAACAGGGGCTCGAACGGAGCCGGATCGAGCAGCCGCTCGGGCGCGAGGCCGCCTTGGCGCCATGCGCCACGGTAGCCGCGTCGAAGTTGCCACCGATAATGACGGGCTCGGCTGCGGCGGAAGACTTCGACATCGTCGAGGAGGACCGCCGTTGTGGCCGCATATCGCTATGGCTCAAGACGGCACGGCGGCAAACGTGATCCCGGCGATGCTCGCCAGCACGGCCGGCCGCACTCGCCGCTCGCCGTTGCGCTCGCCCGATACCAGAGCCGTCCGTCTTGTAGGCGCCCGATCGATCGGCAGCCGGCTCAACACGCTGGATTGCCGTGACGTCCGGTCGCCTCGCCGCACACCCGTGCTCAAGCCGCTGACGGCTGTCGCCGATCCCGAGCTCGACGAGCTCGACGCCGAAGGCACCAGGGCCGAGCCGTTCAGCGAGGTCGCGCACCGTGTCCGCGAATTTCTGCCGGAGCGGGCCATGCCACGATCGACCTCGGTCAAGGTCGACGACGTCCGGTTCAGTCGCGCCAGGATAGCGGCGGAGGCATCGAGGTATTGCATTTTCAGCCGCTCGGCATTCCAGAGGCCGAGCACGCGGAGCGACGCGGGCCGATCCGCCACCTCTCGGCGGCGACGCATCGACCCGATCGAGACAGCCGGAGTCGCGAGCAGCACCGCGTGCAAGCCGGCGCCGACGCCGCGGCCGCTCGCCAGGCGAGCGAGGGCGCCAGCAGACGGTCGACGGTGTCGGTCACGAGCATTGCTGCCACCACGGTCGAGTGCCACGGGCGCGTTCGTCGTGAGTGGACAGCCGACGCGGAAAAGATGCCGGAGCAAGGGCTCCAGCCCGTCGAGGCCCGGGTCGTCGAGCAATACCTCGCGGCCACGGCCAGGGCAATGCCGACGAGATCGACGCCGAAGCGGCCTCGGCGATGAGGCGATGGTAGAGGTAGAGCATCCCGGTATCCGGCGCAAGGCCTCGGCCGCCGCCTTGTCGGCGAGCCTCGGCTCATCGCGGGCGGAACCAGTTCGCGGAAAACCGGCGCCGCAACAGGCGCCAGGCATGGGCCACGGCCTGCCAGTCACGGCCGCACCCATGTTGACGCGCGCCGCCCGCGGTGCCACCGCGGCGCCGAACCGCGCCCGGGCCAGGCCCTCGATCCAGCGGCCGTCGAGCTTGAGATCGAGCTGAAGACCTGCACCCGTTCGCATGACGCGCCAGGCTCTGCAGAGTCAGGCGGCGTGGCGAGCGCTGCGCCTCATCGCGCCCAGCCCGCTCATCGCCGTGCGCGTCGCGCCGGTACGCCGGTCCCGGTGGTTTCTGCATCCAGCGTCGCGGTGCAGGCATGCACGATTTGTCCGCCGTGAGCTGCACAGGTCGACCTCCATGAGGCCGCCGCCAGGCCTTCGGCCAGGCTTGGCGCCTGGCGCCGGCACGTCGGCGGCGGTGCTTGGTGCCATTTCAGCTGGATCGCATGGCCGGCATGGCGAAGCGCCAGGCCCCGCCCCTCTCGGCGCTGGTCTCCTTCGTCATGCAGCCTCGGCGGCCGCGCCTGTCGTGCCGCTTGTCGCTGTCTGAAGACGAGGAGCGCTTCGTCCGGGACATCGACCGCCACCCGACGGCCGCTCGCGGAAGTGGCGCCGCTGTGGCTTCCACTGCAGGCTGCCCATTGGTGTCGTGACCTCGTAGAGCGTCTCCCGGCCGAGCGGCTCGACGGTCGAGATGTCGCCGCTGAGCCCCCCGTCCCCCCGGGCGAAGCGTCAGGGGTGCTCCGGGGCGGACGCCGAGCACGATGGCTCCATGTGGGGCGCGGCGGAGCGAGCGCGCCCACCGCAGCCGCCCACCCTGCGCCAGACCATCGAGGAGTTGATCGGTGGCGCGCCGATGAAATGCGACGCGACGAAGAGCTTGTTGGGGCGCTGAAGAGGCTGCTGCGGCTGATCTGCTCGATGGTCCACATGCAGACCGGTCAGCCATGGTCGTGGCCTCTATCCCTGGTCGTGCGTGACCAGGACGGTGGCTGCCGCAGCCGCCTGATCTCGGCGCGCATCGACAGCCGGAGCGTCGCGTCGAGGTTGGCAGAGCTCGTCGAGGAGCAGCAGCGGCTCCTTGACCAACGCCCGGGCCAGCTACCTGCTGTTGCTGGCCGCCCGACATCTGCGCCGGCAGCCGGTCCATGTCGAGGAGCTGCTGGACCGGATGCCGGCCCAGATGTCGGGCGGCCAGCAACAGCGGGTGGCGCTGGCCCGGGCCCTGGTCAAGGAGCCGCAGCTGCTGCTCCTCGACGAGCCGCTCTCCAACCTCGACGCGACGCTCCGGCTGTCGATGCGCGCCGAGATCAGGCGGCTGCAGCGCCGCCTGGGCGTGACCACGGTCCTGGTCACCCACGACCAGCTCGAAGCCACCACCATGGCCGATCGGATCATCTGCATGTCGAAGGGCCGGATCGAGCAGATCGGCACCGCGGACGACCTCTATCAGCGCCCGGACAAGCTGTTCGTCGCCGGCTTCATCGGCTCGCCGCCGATCAACCTGCTCGATGGTCAGGCGCAGGGTGGGCGGCTGGCGGTGGGCGCGCTCAGCCTCGCCGCGCCCGGCATCGAGGGTGCCGTCGTCCTCGGCATCCGCCCGGAGCACCTGACGCTTCGCCCGGGGGTGGAGACCGGGGGGCTCACCGGCGACATCTCGACCGTCGAGCCGCTCGGCCGGGAGACGCTCTACGAGGTCACGACACCCATGGGCAGCCTGCGGGTGCTGGAAGCCGGCAGCGAGCGCCGCTTCCGCGAGGCGGATCGGGTGGCGGTCGATGTCCCGGACGAAGCGCTCCTCGTCTTCGACAAGGCGAGCGAGCGGCGGCTCGAGCAGGCGCGGCCGGTGCTGACCGAGGCTGCATGACGGAGACCAGCGCCGAGAGGGGGCGGGGCCTGGCGCTTCGCCATGCCGGCCATGCGATCCGGCTGAAATGGCACAAGCTGCGCCGAGCCGCCGACGTGCCGGCGCATGACCGCCGAAGCCTGGCCGAAGGCCTGGCGGCGGGCGCGCTCATGGAGGTCGACCTGCAGCTCACGGCGGACGATCATTGGGTCTGCCTGCACGATGCGACGCTGGATGCGGAAACCACCGGGACGGGGCCGGTTGCCGGCGCGACGCGCACGGCGATCGAGCGGCTGCAGCAGCGCGATCAATCCGGCGCAGCGCTCGCCACGCCGCCGCTGTTTCTCGACGAGCTTCTGCAGAGCCTGGCGCGTCATGCGAACGGTGCACGTCTTCAGCTCGATCTCAAGCTCGACGGCCGCTCGATCGAGGGCCTGGCCCGGGCGCGGTTCGGCGCCGCGGTGGCACCGCAGGCGGCGCGCGTCGACATCGGTGCGCATGACTGGCAGGCCGTGGTCGATCTGGCATCCCTGGCGCCTGGTTGCGGCGCCGGTTTCGACCCGCTCGAGCTGGTTCCAGGCCGCGATGAGCCGAGGCTCGCCGACAAGGCGGCGGCCGAGGCCTTCGCGCAGGCGATGCTGGCCGCGGCGCCGGGTGCCCGGATGCTCTACCTCTACCATCGCCTGATCACCGAGGCCGCCGGCTTCGGCGTCGATCTCGTCGGCATTGCCCATGCGCATGGCCGCGAGGTGGATTGCTGGACGATCGACCCGGGCCTCGACGGGCTGGAGCCCTTGCTCCGGCATCTTTTCCGCGTCGGCTGTGATCAGCTCACGACGAACGCGCCCGTGGCGCTCGAGGCATGGTGGCAGCAATGCTCGTGACCGACACCGTCGACCGTCTGCTGGCGCCCTCGCTCGCCTGGCGAGCGGCCGCGGCGTCGGCGCCGGCTTCCATGCACGCGGTGCTGCTCGCCGACTCCGGCTGTCTCGATCGGGTCGAATGCGTCACCGCCCGAGAGGTGGCGGATCGGCCCGCGTCGCTCCGCGTGCTCAGCTGGAATGCCGAGCGGCTGAAATACCTCGATGCCTCGGCGGCGCTCCTGGCGCGACTGGAGCCGGACGTCGTCCTCTTGACCGAGGTCGATCGTGGCATGGCCCGCTCCGGCAACCGGGACACGGTGCGCGACCTCGCTGAACGGCTCGGCATGGGCTCGGTCTTCGGCGTCGAGTTCGTCGAGCTCGGGATCGGCGACAGCCGTGAGCGGGCTTGGCATGCGGGCGAGGCGAACCGGGACGGCTTGCACGGCAATGCCATCTTGAGCCGGCTGCCGATCGATCGGGCGGGCATGGCCCGGCTCGAGACGGACGGCTTCTGGTTCTCGGGCGAGCGCAACGGCGAGCGGCGGATCGGCGGCCGGCAGGCCGTGCTGGCGAGCATCGCCGGGATCACGTTTGCCGCCGTGCATCTCGAGAGCCATAGCGATCCGGCGCATCGTGGCCGGCAGACGGCGGTCCTCCTCGACGATGTCGAAGCCTTCGCCGCAGCCGAGCCGGTCATTATCGGTGGCGACTTCAACACGGCTACCGTGGCGCATGGCGCCAAGGGCGGCCTCGCGCCCGAGCGGCTGCTCGATCCGGTCCCGTTCGAGCCCCTGTTCGACGTGATGGCGGCGCGCGGCTTCGGCTGGGAGGCTGCCAACACGATGGGCGTCGCCACCCAGCGCAGCCGGCCGGACGGCACGCCGAGCCCGCCGTTCGGCCGGATCGACTGGCTGTTCACGCGTGGCACGGCGCCACGATCACCGGCCACCATTCCCGCCGTGGACGAGGCCGGCAGGGCGATTTCCGACCATGAGATTCTGGCAGTGACGGTGGACCTCGGCTGATGCGGCTCGTGACCTACAACATCCAATACGGGCTCGGTAAGGACGGGCGCTACGATCTCGCGCGCATTGCCGCCGAGGTGGCAGATGCCGATGTGATAGCACTCCAGGAGGTCGATCGCTTCTGGCAGCGATCCGGCATGGTCGACACGCCGGCCGAGCTGGCTCGTCACTTGCCGCAGCATCACTGGGTCTATGGCGCCAATCTCGACATGGACGCGGATTTCCGCGACGCCGAGGGACGCGTGGTGCATCGTCGCCGGCAGTTCGGCACGATGATCTTGAGCCGATCGCCGATCCTCTCCAGCCGCAATCATCTCCTGCCGAAATATGGCACGCTCACGCAGCACAGCATCCAGCAGGGCACGCTCGAGGCCGTGGTCGAGGCGCCGTTCGGCCCGCTGCGCGTCTACTCGGTGCATCTCAGCCATCTGGATGCCGCGACCCGGCTGCCGCAGGTGGCAGCGTTGCTCGACATCCATCGCCGGGCGCCGGGCGAGGGCGGCGCATGGTGTGGCGGGCACCCCGACCCGTCGGCCGGTTGGACGGAGGGTGCCATGCCGCCGATGCCGCGCGCCGCGATCTTCATGGGCGACTTCAATTTTCGCGCCGACAGCGCCGAGTATGCGGGCATGGTGGGTCCGATGACGGCGCGCTTCGGTCGCCTGGCCAACACCGACGGCGTCGTCGATTCGTGGACCGTGGCAGGCCACGATGAAGCAGACGGTGTGACGTGCAACGGCGCGCGAATCGACTTCCACTTCCTTTCGGCTGGCCTTCGCGATCGCGTTCGCCGCGTCTGGATCGACACGGCCGCCCAAGGGTCCGATCACCAGCCCGTATGGCTCGAGCTGACGGCCGGCTGACCGACCCGGCTGTCTTGCGGCACCGTCCAACGAACGATAGTGCTCGTGCAGCATGTGTGGCCAGCGCTGGCGGCCGCTCCTTTCATGGCGGGGAACATCGTGACGACAGTCGACGCCGGCTCGATCGAGCAACGGTTCGTGGACCGGGATGCGACGCTCGGCATCATCGGCATGGGCTATGTCGGCTTGCCCTTGATGCTGGCAGCGACCGGTGCGGGGTTTCGCGTGGTCGGCTTCGACATCGACCGGCCGAAGGTCGAGCGCCTCAACACCGGCGTGAGCCCACTGGCCCATATCGGCCATGCGCGGGTCGCCGCCGCCCGCGCCGGCGACAGGTTCGAGGCGAGCTTCGACTTCTCACGGATCGCGGAGGTTCAAGCCGTCCTGATCTGCGTGCCGACGCCGCTCGGCCGGCACCAGGAGCCGGACCTCTCTTTCGTCACCGGCACGATCGCGACCATCCTGCCGCATTTGCAAGCCGGCCAGCTGGTCGTGCTGGAATCGACCACCTGGCCCGGCACCACCGAGGAGGTGGTGAAGCCGATGATCGAGTCTGCCGGCTTTCGCTCGGGCGTCGACATCTTCATCGCCTACAGCCCCGAACGCGAGGACCCGGGCAACGCCGAGTTCGCCACCGGCACGATCCCCAAGGTCGTCGGTGGCGACGGAGCCGATGCGCTTAGGCTGGCCGTGGCACTCTATGACCAGCTCGTGACCCGGACGGTGCCGGTGTCGAGTCCGGCAACGGCCGAGGCCGTCAAGCTGACCGAGAACATCTTTCGCGCGGTCAATATCGCCCTGGTCAACGAGCTGAAGATCGTCCTGCAGCGCATGGACATCGACGTCTTCGAGGTGATTGACGCCGCGAAGACCAAGCCGTTCGGCTACATGCCGTTCTATCCGGGGCCGGGGCTGGGTGGGCACTGCATTCCCATCGACCCGTTCTATCTCACCTGGCGGGCGCGCGAGTTCGGTATCGCCACGAAGTTCATCGAGCTGGCAGGCGAGATCAACACCGCCATGCCCCGGCATGTCGTGACACGGGCGGCCGAAGCGCTCGATCGGCAGACCGGCAAGGGGCTGAACGGCGCGCACGTGCTGCTCCTCGGCGTCGCCTACAAGAAGAACGTCGACGACATGCGCGAAAGCCCGGCCCTGGTCATCTGGCAATTGCTGGAGGAGCGGGGTGCGGTCGTGGCCTATCACGATCCGCACGTGCCGGAGATCCCGCCGAGCCGCGATCATGGCGGCCTCAGCGGTCGGCGCTCAGTGGCCCTGGATGTTGCCCTCGGCCGTGCGGATCTCGTGCTGGTCGTCACCGATCACGCCGCGGTCGACTATTCGCTGGTGGCGGGAAGGGCGAAGCTCGTCGTCGACACGCGCAACGTCATGGCGCCGTTCAAGGCGGCGCTCGGCGGCCGGCTCGTCAGCAGCTGAGCGACTGCCTTCGGCGGCGCAGCCGTCAGCCGTCGTCGTTGGAGCCGTGATAACCCTTGCCGTGCAGGTTGGTCTGCATCATGGCGCGGGCCTGCATCATCGCGCGCGCCTGCATCATGGCCCGGCTCTGCATCATCGCCCTGCTCTGCATCATGGCCCTGCTCTGCATCATGGCGCGGCTCTGCATCATCGCTCGGCTCTGCATCATGGCGCGTGACTGGATCGCACCACCGGTGCCGTCGTCGAGCAGCTCGCGCACCCTGAGGTCGTCTCGGTCGGTGCCGGGCGCGAGCATCAGCGGGCCGCGCTCGGCCTCGTCCACGACCTCGTAGTGGCCGAGCGTCTCGGGAATGTAGTAGAGGCGGCCGTCGGCACCGCGTAACGTGAAGCCGCCGTCGCCCGAGCTGCTCGCGGTGCCGACGGTGTCGGGCGCCGAGAGTCCGAGCGCGATGCCCACGGTCGAATCGTCGGTTTCGAACAGCAGCGTCTCGGCGTCGAGATCGGCAATCCAGCGAAGATACTTGGCGCTCGGGAAGGCCTGCTCGACCGCGTCCTTGGCACCTTCCTTGGCCGTCTCCGCCGGCTCGGGCACGGGTCGTGCCGGGAGCAGCATCTTCACCGGCTCGGGCAAGGTGTGGGCCTTCTCCTCGTCCTCGAAGCGATAGCCGTAGACGAAGACGAGGCCGCCGTCGAAAACCTCGAGCTCGTCCGTGGTGCCCGGGTCGATCGTTGTGGCGCCGGCATGGCGCTCGAGGAAATTGGTGCTGTCGAAACGGCCATTCGACGCAATGTCGTCGGGCACCGACCCTTTGAGAAAGAGGGCAGGGACCTTCTTGACGAAGAGGATGACCCGTCTTCTCGGGGCCAAGCCGATGGTGGTCATTTGGTTGTTTCCTCCTCGAGCTTGATACGACTGCAGGTTAGACCATCGCCGGACGGTGCGCCACGGTTTCGCGGCGGCTGTCCGACGTTGAGAGAATCTCCCGCCAGGCGAAGGATTCCAGCACCATGGCCTGGTTGGCAGCACCGCTCAGTTGGCGGTCGATGTCGAGGAAGATGCTACCGACGCGGGCAAAGGTGAGGTTGGCAGCCTGCAGCCGGTGCAGGGTCGCGGCGAAGCGAAGACCGACCATGTCGCGGGCGTCGCACAGCGCCGCATGAAAGCCTTCCGGCTCGCTGGCATAGGCGTCGCGCAGCGGGCTGTCGTCGGCCTCGGCGAGCTTGTCGTCCCTGGCTGCCAGGCGCAACGCGTCGACGAGCGTTCGGTCGACCAGGCGAAAGGCGACGAGGCGCTCGAGGTAGAAGTCGACGATGATGTCGAAGATGGCGCCGGTCAGCGGCTGGCCCAAGGTGTGGGCCTCCTTGCCCTTGACCTTGTCGGGTGGCGTGTCGAGGCTGATCACGTCCGACATCCTGAGCGCATTGGACGCCGAGCGGATCTGCCGTGTCGCCGAGAGCTCCCCGATGCGGTTGAGCTCGTTCGCCAGATAGATATCGCCTTCGGTGACCCGCAGCACGTGGGCGACGAAGCTGTCGAAATGCAGCGCCGAGAGCATGGCCACACAGTCCGAGGCGGATTCGTGGAAGCCTCGATACGCGGTCGTCAGGGTCTCCGGCGTCGGCACGCCGGCGAGTGAGAAGACGATGCCGTGTCCGGTCTCGTGCGCCAGGATGTCGAAATTGAGCGCGTAGGGGCGCTTCTGCCCTTCATCGTCGCTGCCTTCGCCGCACTCCATGAAGCCCCAGCCGAAATGGGCGTTGTCCCAGGCGACATGCGGGATCATCTCGAGCCGCGGGTGCGTCGAGGCGAAATGCCAGTGCAGCGGTCCCCCCAGGTAGACCTCCCAGACGTCGAGGACGCGGCGCACCGTGCCGAACATGTGGGCCGCCTTGAAGCCCGGGTCGTCGGGCTGCAGGTAGTCGAAATGCCCTTCGCTGTCAGGCAGCGCCGGCAGGTCCATCGGTCCGCGAAACGGCGGCAGGTCGGCGTCGCCGTAGGGCTTCTTGTCGATCGGTGACAACGCATACATGCGGTTGTCCGAGGGGCCCGGGCCGAGACTGCCGGCCGGCGACGACACGTAGACGATCTCCGGCTCGTGGAAGTCCTGCAGCACCGGCGATTGTGGGAAGAGGCGAAAGCGCGTGCCGGTCGGGCGAAAGAAGGTGTCGAGCGAGAAGCTCAAGCCGGATCTCCAATGGCGGGCGCGGTCCGGGCGCTTTCCCAGAGCAGCGTCCGCTCGAACCGAAAGGTGGGCTGCTCGCCCTCGAGCGATCCTGCCGCCAGACGGCGCAGGAGCTCCTCGGCGTCGAGCCGCTTTTGCATGACCCGCCCACTGCGCAGCCAGTTGCGGAACGAGTTCCAGGAGCTCGGGGCCGAGCCCGCCGGCAGCGGCGCCGGCGAGCAGGCGCGCATAGGTTCGATCCTTGTAGAACAGGCTCTTCGCCACGGCCGCCATCGCCTCGGCTTCAGCGATCGAGAGCACGTGTTGCTCGACGGCGCTGGCGAGCGTGGCGCGGATATCCACCATCGCAACCGTCGACGCATAGCCGGTCTCGGCCGGCCCGTGCGCGACCGCCACCTCGTCATCGTCCTCGAAGGTCAGCTCGAAGGGGCTGAACCGGCCCGTGGCGTAGGCCTCGAAGACACGGCCGATGCCCATCATGCCGAACGACCCGAGCTCTGCCGCCCGCAAGGCGCCCATGCTGGCGGCACCGGCGACCTTGATGCCATGGTGCAAGGCGAAGAGGATCTCCTTGTGCCACACGGACGGCACCTGGTCGAAGTAGCCGTCGATAAGGGCGATCGAGGTTGGGGCATATCGCTCGACGGCGGCCAGCACCTCGCCGCGGCGGGCCGGCGGCAGGTACACGGCCTCGCACAAGGCCCGCGCGTCCGCGAGCGGCAGGGTCGGCCCGAGAAAGACGACGTTCATGCCGCCTGCTCGGCAAGCAGGGCCGCGGCGCGGCGGCCGGGGACATAGTCCGATCTCGGGCCTTCGAACGCCGCCTCGAGACCGGGCACGACGACCCGCCAGACGGCGAGGCCGAACGCCTTCTTGCCGACCTCCACGGCAACGGCTTGCTGAAGGCCGACCTGCCTCAACGCTCGCAGCACGACCCGAATGTCGCCCTCGAAGCTCTCCGTCTCGATCGAGCGGATGTCGCGAAACGCCCGCTCCGGCCGCAGCGAAGCCAGAATGTCTCTCGCCATGGAGCGCCGGGCGGCGCGCACCTCCGGCTGATAGTCCTCGTCGAGAATGTCCTCGCGCGCGCCGGCGATGTAGGTGGCGCGCGCTTGCGCCGCCTCGGTCAGCGCCCGCGCCAGCGCCACCTCCGGCGCAGTATGGGAGCCAAATCCGAGCTCGGCGGCACCGGTCGTCCCGGTCGGCTCGTCGATCAGGCAGGCGAACGTGGGCACGCCGAGATCGGAGGTGGCATCGAAGATTGCGACGTCGATGCCCGCGGCAGCGAAGCGATCCAGCAGCCAACGGCAGCCTTGATCATCGACCGTCTCCGGGAGAACCGCACAGCGTCCGTGCCAGGCATCGGGGCCGAGCCGCCAGAGCGTCACGGCGTCGCGCTCGATCACCTCCAAGAGCGCGTGAAGGAGCGCCTCCTCGCGGGTGTTGCCGGAAGCGAGGCCGTTGGTCGTGGCCGGGAAGGCGGCGGAATGCGGCGGCTCCGGCAAGGCGTAGTTGGCGTGGACCATCTCGTAGGGCAGCCAGACCCGCCGCGCCGCTCGCGCATCGGCAGCCATCAGGTCGCGACCTTCGACCCAGAGGAACGGCCGGCCCGAATCCAATCCGGCCGTGGAGGCGAGCGGCAGGGCTTCGATGTCGACGAGCGGATGGGTGAAGCGCAGCTCGTCGTGGCTGGCGAAGCGCAGCGGCAGGTCGATGCTCTCGGCGCACCAGGTCTCGTAGGCTTCCATGACGGCGGAGACGCGCGCGGCGTCGTCGGTCAGGCCCTTGCCCTGGAAGACCGAGAGCGAGCGTGAGTTGGGCCGGCAGGCGGTGAAGACCGGAATGCCGACATGGTCCAGCCCGGTGATGTTGGCGACCCTCGAGATGCCGAAGACCGGCAAGAGCGGGCGCAGCCGGGCCCAGGTCTCGGCCGGCGGGCAGGCGCGACGGCCCCCCTCGCGAAAGCGCTTCGCCGTCCCGGCCGCCTCTGCAGCCCCGATCATGGCGCCGGGACCGACGCGAGGGCGGCCCTGGCATCCTCGATGTCCCGACCGGCGGCTTCCGGCGCGAAGCGGTCGAGAACCTCGGCAAGCGCCTGGCGCGCCGGCCCGGCCCGGCCCAGCCGCTGCGCAAAGCCGAGCGCGGTCAGCCGGGTGCGCAGCACCAGCGCGACGGCGCCCTGGCTCGACGCGATCCGTTCCGCCTCCTCGAGCCGCTGGGCCACGAAGGCATCGTTGGGTCGCGCGCGGCTCAGCTCCGCCTCGGCTTCCTGCCTGGCGATCTCGGCGGCCCAGAAGGCGACGCCCTGCTCGACCAGCACGGCCCGGCCACTGCTCAGCGCTTCGAGCGCGCCGTCCGGGTCGCCCAGCCGACGCAGCGCTTCGGCGCGCATGCACTGGTAGACGGGGAAATCCTCGGGCGTGCCGATCTCGTGGAGAACGGCGAAGCCTGAATCCAGCCGATCGAGCCCTGCCTGCAACCGGCCGGCGTCGATGTCCCGCCAGCCGAGAAAGATGTCAGCCTTTGCCCGGTACTCGTCGAGATCATGCTCGGTGCCGAGCACGAGCAGGTGCCTGGCATGGTGCGCGACCGCGTCGCCGTCGCGTCGGTAGTGGTGCAGCATCACGCTGATGTCGAGCGCATGCAGCAGGCTGCCGACATGGCCGATCGCCTCGGCATGGGCCAGCGCCCGATCGACGTCGTTGGCGGCGGCGTCGCCGGCACCGAGGAGCCATGACGCGAGCGCCGTCTCGCCGAGCGCGCAGACCTTGCAGTCGTGCCCGCCATAGAGCGTTCGCAGGTGATCGAAGCCGGCCTCCTCGTAGAGCTCCAGCCCGTCTCTCGCCGTCGCGACCGAGGCCTCGAGCTCGCCCATCAAGAAGGTGTTGGCCCAGGCGCAATGCATCGCCTGAAGCTTGAACTCGGCACCCTGCATCCGCTTCGACACGTCGAGCAGGCGTCGGGCGCGGACGGTCATGGCGGCGAAGTTGTCGGAGACTTGCCACCAGCCCCAATAGGCCGCGAGGTGCCAGTCGGATTCGGGCAATGATTCAGCCAGGCGCAACGCCTCGTCATAGGCCGCGCGTGTTTCGGCGGCACCGGGGCCGCTGGCCGAGAGCAGCGCGCCGGCGAGCAGCACCTGCGCCCTGAGCTTTGCGGTGGCGAGGCCATCGTGGGATCGGAGCGCCGCCGGTGCAGCAGGCGGCGGTGCCGTTGCCAGGAGATCCCGGGCACGGCCGAAATGCGCCGCCGCCTCGCGGCTCGCCGAGGCGCGGTTGGCGGCCAGCCCGGCCTCGACGTAGTGCTCGGCGGCGGCGTGATCCTCGTCGCAGGCCTCGAGGTGAAAGGCGATGGTCTCCGGACGGATGGCCGCCATACGCTCGGGCGAGCTCTTCAGCCAGTCGAGATAGCGGCGGTGCCAGGTGCGCCGCGCCGGGCGGAGAAGGCTTTCATAGGCGGCGTTCTGGAAAAGGGCGTGGCGAAAGCCGATGCCGCCATCTGGCATCGATGCGACGATGCCGGCCTTCTTCAGGGCGCTCAGCGCCTGATCGACCTCGTCGACGGGTTGTTGGCTCACGGCGACCAGCGCATCATGGTCGAACTGCCGGCCGAGCACGGCGGCGATCTGCGCCAGCGACTTGGCATTGCCCAGCATGTCGAGCCGCGAGGTGATCAGATCGAGCAGCGAGGTCGGGGTCTCGACCGAGGCATCGAGGTCGACGGCGCGGAGCACGTTGCGGCGGCGATGCACAAGGCCCGCTTCGATCAGCGCCTTGGTGAACTCCTCGATATAGAGCGGCAGGCCGTCGGTCGCCGCCTCGATCCGCCTGGCGAGCGAGGTCTCGACCTTGCAGCCGGCGACGGCCTCGATCATTTCGCGGCAGCCTTCGCTGCTGAGCCGGTCGAGCTGCAGCCGCGGATCCTCCGGCCGGCTCCAGACATGCGGCGCATCGGGTCGTGTGAGGGACAGCACCAGCCGGCCCATGCTCGAGCTGACCATGAGCCGGTCGACCAGCTCCAGTGTCGAGGGATCGATCCAATGGGCGTCCTCGAGGACGAGCAGCACCGGCGCCGGCAGGGCCTCGATCAATGCCGCGGCAGCAGCAAAGAGGGCGCCCCGGCCTTCCGGCCCTTCAGCCGTATCGCCGCGCCAAAGGGCGGTGAGGATCTCGATATGCGGCTCGGTCGCAGCGTCCGTTCGGCCGAGCCAGTGCCTGAGCGCTTCGCGGGCTTCGTGCGGGCTGGTGGCGCCCGTGGCGTTCAGGTAGCGCGCCAGTGTCTCGCGCAGGCACGCGAAGGGCGAGTTCTGCCCGGCCTGGGTGCCGGCGAGCTCGAAGACCTGCGAGCGCTGAATGTGCGCATCGTTGATGAAGGCGGCCGCCGTCGCGGTCTTGCCGGCGCCTGCTTCAGCCACGATGCTTGCGAGCACCGAAGCGCCGGCGCAGGCTCGATGCCAGGCGGTTTTCAACGCTTCGAGCTTGGCCGCTCGCGCGACCAGCGGCCGCCCGCTGGTTCGCAGGACACCGGCCCCGGCATTTCGGCCGAGCACGCGGAAAGCCTGGACCGGGGCAGGGATGCCCTTGAGGTCGTAGAACCCCATGGGCTCGACCCGGAAGGCGGGCTCGATCAAGGCGCGCGTCTGCTCGCTGACGATGAGGCCGTTGCGGGGAGCCAGTCCTTCGAGGCGGGCGGCGAGGTTGGGCACGATGCCGGTGATCGCGTGATTGTCACGATTCTCGCCCGAGCCCATTTGGCCGACCAGAACCCGACCGGTGTGGAGTGCCACGCGGGTGGCGAGATCGATGCCCTGCTCGGCCTTGAGCCGCTCGCCGAGCTCGGTGACGCGGTGGGTGACGCCCAGCGCCGCGTCGGCGGCACGGATCGCCGCATCCTCGCTCGCCCGCGGATAGCCGAAATAGGCCATCACACCGTCACCCATGTAGCTCGCGATCATGCCGCCGCCGCTCTCGACCTCATCAGCGCAGATCTGCTGGTAGGAGCGCAGCAGCTCACGCAGGTCCTCGGGATGCAGCTCGGCCGAGAGCCGCGTCGAGCCGACGAGGTCGGCGAACATGACGGTGATCTGGCGGTGCTCGCCGCCTTCGGCGGTCGACAGCGCCGGATGCGCGGTCAGGCGCGCACCGCAACCAGGGCAAAATCGGGCACCCTCGGGCACCGTTGATTGACACGTTTGGCAGGTCATTGCGCCTGCTTGCGCTTCCACCCAGCTCGTCCCTTCATCATGGCGGGCGGGCCGAGCGGCCGCGAGGCAGCGACCTCAGCCGATCCCGTTGCACACAATTGGGACACAATGGCCGAGCGCACTCAAGACAAAACTCCGTCATCTCGGCGAAGCATATCGGCGCGGCAGAGCTGGCTCCCGTTCTGCCGGTCAGCTACCGCCGCGTGCTGCCTGCCCGGTTTCCAGGGTCCATTGCACCAGCCGCCGGAAGACCTTGCCCAAGGCATCGTCGAAGGCGGTCACGATGGCCGGCAGGTCATTGGCTGTCGCCTGCACGGTGCGGCCAATCTCGGTGGTCGCCACCACCTCGCGCTGCGGCATCGCGAGCAGGGTCGCCGCGATGACGACGCGAGCCTCGGTCGGCCCGGTCTCGCTCGGCAGGGCGAAGAAGGCCGAGATGTCGGTCTGCAGCATGAAATCCGCGCGAATGTCGGAGCGCCGGTCGACGACGACCTTGATGGCGCCCGAGCTGCGGAACGACTGGATCAGCAACGGTTGGATCATGCTGGCCGGCCGGTCGACCCAGGCGGCGCCGGCGAAGTACTCGATCTCGACGGCGGTGAATCGCGCGATGCGCGTCGTGTCGATGGCGCGATCGATTTGCGGTCGATCGACGACCAGCACCCAGTCCACCGTCGGCAGCTCGTCGAAGGTGGTCTTCGGCGAGAGGCGAAAGGTCCTGGGTGGCGCGCCGCCGCCGGGCAGCTGACAGCCGGCGAGGCCGGCCGGCAGGATCGCGGCCAGCCACAATGCCTTGCGGCGATCGATAGGGTTGAGCTCGAGCATCGGTTCGTTCTCCTACTGCGCCTCGATCCCCTGCATCCGGTCACCGAACAGGAAGCGTGCCGGGTCACGCTCCAGCTCGTCCATGACGCGGGCGATCTGGTCGACCATCCGCTGCGCGTCCTGGGCGAGGCCGGTGATCTCGTAGAGGCCGTTCTGGCTGAAATCGCGAAGCCCTTCCCGGTTCTCGGCGACCATGTTGTTGATCTGATCGGCCATGCGTCCGACCGCCGTGATGTTCACCTGGAGGCGTTCGAGCGTGGCGGCGATCTCGGGCTGGCTGTCCTTCAACACGGTATCGAGCGTTGTGGCGGTTCGTCCGACCGCGGCCGACGCGTCGGCGCTCTCGGTGAGCAGGCGGTCGAGCTTCGGCTTCGCTTCGCTCAGCGAGGCGGTGAAGTCGGCGACCTCCTCGACGATGTCGCTGAAGCGCCCCTGGTTGCTGGAGATCTGGCTGCTGACCGTGCTGAGCACCGTGTTGAGCTGATTGAGGGCGCTCGACAGCTCGGTCGCGATCTGGCCGGCGTTCGCCTGGAGCATCTCCATGTCGGATGCCAGCGTCGGCACCTCGGGGTAGGGAAGGGCGAACGCGCCGCGGTCGACCTGCTGCACGGGCGGGGCGTTCGGGAAGAAATTGAGGTTGATCGACAAGAGACCGGTCACGAGGCTGTCGAGCTCGAGCTGGGCGCGAAAGCCGCGGTCGATGAACGTCGCCAGCTCGTTCCGATCAGCGACGTCACTTTGCAGGCCGACATCGACGATCCGGCTCGGATCGAGCTCGAAGACGACGGGTATCGACGCCTCGGTGTTCGCTGCCTCGAACAACACCTTGATGTCGGTGACCTGGCCGATGGGCACGCCGCGAAAGGTGACGGCCGCGCCGATCCTGAGGCCCTTGAGCGAGCCGTCGAAATAGGCGACGAAGAGAGGCTGCTCGCGGAAGAAGTTGGTGCTGCCGAAGACGAGAAGCCCGGCGATGAGCAGGGCGATACCGCCGAGAACGAAGGCGCCGATCAGCTTCGGATTGGCTTTGGTGCTCATGGCGTCTTGGGCTCCGTTGCCGCCGTGGGCTCGCCACGGGTCAGGAAGGTGCGGACCTTGGGCTCGGTCGTGTTGGCGAGCAGGTCGCGCGGGTTGCCGGTGGCGAGCTGGGTTCGGGTCTCGGCGTCGAGAAACACCGAGTTGTTGGCGATGGCGAAGATGCTCGGCAGCTCGTGGGTGACCATGACGATGGTGGCGCCGAGGCTGTCGCGACAGCTGCGAGGATCAGGTCGTCGAGGCGCCGCGAGCTGATCGGATCGAGGCCGGCCGACGGCTCGTCGAAGAACAGCACCTCCGGATCGAGCGCGATGGCCCGGGCGAGACCGGCGCGCTTGCGCATGCCGCCGCTGATCTCGGACGGGTAGTAGTCCTCGAAGCCGGCGAGGCCGACCAGCGCCAGCTTGAACGAGACCAGGTCCTTGATCTCGGCGGGTCGAGATCCGGTGTATTCGCCGATCGGCAGGGCGACGTTCTCGGCGAGCGTCATCGAGCTCCAGAGCGCGCCCTGCTGGTAGAGCACGCCGATGCGCTGGACGAGCCTGGTGCGCGTCGCCTCGTCGGCGTCCCAGAAGCTGGCTCGCCGTAGACCACGCGCCCCTTGGCCGGCGCCTTGAGGCCGATCATGGCGCGCATCAAGCGTGGTCTTGCCGCAGCCCGATCCGCCCATGATGATGAAGACGTCGCCCTTGTTGATGACGCAGTCGATGTCGTGCATCAGGACGAAGCTGCCATAGGCGATGGTCAGGTCCTCGATGTGGATGAAGGGCTGGCCGGTGCCGGCCGCAGTGCCGGGGCCGGGAGCTGCGGCTTGCCCCGGGGCTGGCGGCTTCGCGGCCGGGCTCAGATGCCGAGGGCATTGTAGATCAATGTCAGTGTGGCCATGGCCAGGATGATGAAGACGATGCTGGTGACGACCGCGGAGGTGGCGGCGTCGCCGACGGCGGCCGCGCTGCGGCCGCACTGCATGCCGCGCAGGCAGCCGGTCACCGCGACGACGATGCCGTAGACCGTGGCCTTGATGAGGCCGCCGATGAAAAAGAGCGGCGTTGCCGCATTCCAGGTCTGCTGCAGGTAGACGGTGGTCGAGCAGGTCGAGCACGAACACTCCGACCGCCATGCCGCCGAGCATGCCCATGCAGGTTGGCGTAGATGCACGAGCAGCGGAGTCATCAGGATCAGCGCCAGCATGCGCGGCAGGACCAGGAACTGCATCGGGCGAGAAGCCCAGGTCGTGAGCGCGTCGATCTCCTCGTTGACCTGCATCGTGCCCAGCTGGGCGGCGAACGCGGCACCGGTGCGGCCAGCCAGGATGATGCCGACCATCATCGCCGCCATGTCGCGGGCCATGCCGATCGCCGACCAGATCGGCGACGAAGATCTGGGCGCCGAACTGCAGCAGCTGGACGGCGCCGAGGAAGGCCAGGATCGACGCCGACCAGAAAGCTGATCAGGCTGACGATCGGCAGCGCCTGGGCGCCCACCTCCTGCATCACCTGCAGAAAATCGCGAGCGCCGGAAGCGCGGCCGGCCGCGCAGCATGCTGCCGAAGGCGAGAATGGCCTCGCCGAGGAAGGCGAGGACCTCGCCGCCGCCCTCGAGCAGGGCCAGCGTGCGCTTGCCGACGCGCTCGGAAAGCGAGCCGGCGGCGCTGCCGCGGCGGGCGCCGGCGCGCTCTGGAACGCTTTCCGCCAGCTGCAGCAGCCGGCAGGCGCCATCGGGCAGGCCGCTCTGGTCGATCTCGAGGTTTCTTGCCTTGCCGAGGCGTTCGAGGCCGTCGACGACCGTGAGGAAACCGGTGTCCCAGGCGACGAGCTTCTCGCCATCGAGCTTCACCTGACGCGATGCACCCTTGGCGTCGAGCGCCTCGATCAGGTCGGCTGCCTGCGGCATGCGGCTGCCGACGAGCCAGCTGCCGCGAAACGAGAGGCGAGCGGCGCCATCCGCCGATGGCGCTATCTCGAAGAGCGCTTGATCACCCCCATCGATCGCCCGACCCGCCATCGTGTCGGTTCCACCCGTGCCTGCTGGCCGTTTCCAAATTTTTCTTAAGTTACGAGATGTTGCACGAGTTCGGGCACCGCAAAGGCGTCGCGCCGTGGCTGCTGGGCTCGCGAGTGATGCTCAACCGCCACGCCGACCCAAGGCGCGGCGGATCAGGATGGGCAGCGCGATCGAGCCGATCAGCAGGCAGCCGAGCAGCACATTGATGACGATGCCCGGCACGTTCAGGAGGGTGAGCCCGAAGCGTGGCGAAGCCCAGCACGAGGACAGCCAGAACGACGCCCGGGATCGAGCCGATGCCGCCGCTGATGGCGACGCCGCCCAGGATCACCATGGTGACCACGTCGAGCTCCCAGCCGAGGCCGATGTTGGGGCGGACCACGCCGATCCGGGCGGTGAGCAGCACCCCGGCGAGGCCGGCGAGCAGCCCCGATGTGGCGAACAGGACGAAGCGGATGCGGTCGACCCGAATGCCGGAGAAACGCGCGGCCGTAGGGTTCGAGCCGATGGCGAAGAGCTTGCGGCCGGTGGCCGTGAAATGGAGAAAGACACCGAAACCGACGGCCAGGATCAAGAACAGCACGAAGGAGAGCGGGATCGGCGGGTTCTCGATCAGATAGGTCTGCTGCAGGTCGAGCAGGCTCTGGGGAAAGGCCGTCAGCGCCTGGTCGCCGAGCGAGACCTGGGCGATGCCGCGAAACAGCGACATCGTGCCGATGGTGATGACGATCGAGTGCACGCCGAAGCGGGTGACGAGGGCGCCGTTGAAGAGCCCGCAGGCGAGCCCGATGGCGAGCCCCGTCAGGACCAGGACCGGTGCCGGCAGGCCGAGCGAGGCCGCTAGTCCGGTGCCGAGCGCGGCGAGTGCCACGATGGCCGCGACCGAGAGATCGATCTCGCGGACCAGGATCAACAGCGCCATGCCGAGCGCGATGATCGCCTTCTCGGAGAAGTTGTAGGTCGCGTCCGCCAGATTGTAGACGTCGAGGAACCAGGGTGTGGCACGCGCATTGATGACGAAGACCAGCGCCAGGAGGATGACGAGGATGGTCTCCCAGCGCAGCAGCGCGTCGCTCAGCCGAAAGGGTGGCCGGTCGGCGACGGCGTAGCGGTCACCCGTATCGTCCGGGCTCATCCCCTGCCTCCCGCCGCTGCACGCCTGGCTTCCGGCAGGATCAGCTTGTCCGGATGCGCTTCGGCGCGGGCGTTGATGATCACCGCCGTCAGGATGGCGGCGCCGGCGATCGCCATCTGCCAGAACGGCGAGACCTGCATGGTGGGCAGCGCGTTGACGATGACGCCGAGGAAGAGGGCGCCCAGGAGCGTGCCCGGAACGGTGCCGACGCCGCCGCCGATCGAGACGCCGCCGATGACGCAGGCGGCGACAACGGTAAGCTCGAAGCCG
This sequence comes from uncultured Alphaproteobacteria bacterium, assembly GCA_963700945.1. Lineage (GTDB taxonomy): Bacteria > Pseudomonadota > Alphaproteobacteria > Geminicoccales > Geminicoccaceae > SLRI01. The sequence continues at coordinate 236,672 of CAVOZQ010000017.1, read as the reverse complement.
AGCGCGATCTCCGAATAGGCGACGCCGTAGCGGGCGACCCAGAGATAGCCCGCGATCCCGGCGATGGCGCCGGCAATCGCATAGACCAGCATCTGGTAGCGCTCGAGCACGAGCCCGCAATAGCGGGCGGCTTCGGGATTGCCGCCGACGGCATAGATCCCGCGCCCGGTGCGCGTCCGCGTCAGGAAGAGCTGCATGGCGACGGCGACCACGACGGCGATCCAGAAGACACTGGAGAGGCCGAGGAAGGAGACCCGCGGAAAGGCCGCGAAGGTCTGACCCATTTCGCTGGCATTGACCTGATCGCCGCCACCGATGACGACGATCATGCCGCGGAAGATCGAGAGCGTGCCCAGCGTGACGACGATCGGCGGGATGCCGATGCCGCCTATCGCGAGGCCGTTGAGCAGGCCGAGGCTGGTCCCGATGGCGAGGCTGATCAGGATGTAGACGACAGCCGGCAGGTCTGGCCCGTACTGGCCGACCAGTGCCGTCAGCATGCCGGTGAGCGCCAGGTTGGCGGCGATCGACAAGTCGATGCCGCGGGTCAGGATCACGACCATCTGGGCGAGCGCCAGCATGAAGAGAAGTGCGGTGTCGTCGAGCACGCCGAGCAGGCTCGGCAGCTGGACGAAGGCCGGCGCGTAGGCGCCGATGCCCATCACCATCAAGACGATGCCGAGCGCCAGGAGCGCCTCGCGATAACGCAGCAGCCAGCTCATGCGGCGCGCTCGCCGCCGCGTGCACCGGTGGCGGCGGCGACGATGGCCTCGGCCGACCAGGCGCCGCGCTGGAAGGCCTCCACGATGCGGCCTTCGTGCATCACCAAGATGCGGTCGGCGAGGCCCATCACCTCGGGCAGCTCCGAGGTCACGAGGACGACCGCGAGGCCGGCTTCGGCCAGCTCGCCGATGAAGTCGTGGACGGCGGCCTTCGAGCCGATGTCGATACCCTTGGTGGGCTCGTCGAGGATGATCACCTTGGGCTGTGTCGCCAGCCATTTGGCGATCACCACCTTCTGCTGGTTGCCGCCCGAGAGCTCGCCCACCTCCTGGTCCCAGTTGGCTGCCTTGATCGCGAGCCGGTTGCCGAGCCGGCGGGTCGCCTCGCGCTCCGAGCGCTTCGACAGGAACCAGCCCTTCACGTGCCGGGCGAGCGAGGCCAGCGTCGTGTTCTCGCGGATGCCGAGCGGCAGGACGGCGCCCTGCTGCTGGCGGTCCTCCGGCACATAGGCAATGCCGGCGGCGATCGCGTCGCCGGGCTCGGTGATCTTGATCGGCGCGCCGTTGAGCGTGATGCTGCCGCGGGTCGGCCGCCTGAGGCCGAAGATGCACTGCATCGCCTCGGATCGGCCGGCGCCGACGAGGCCGTAGAAGCCCAGGATCTCGCCGCGCCTGAGCGAGAACGAGATGTCGGCGAACTCGGTGGCGTTGCTCAAGCCCAGGACCTCGAGCACCGGCTCGCCGATGGTGACCTCGCGCTTGGGAAAGACCTGGTCGATCGGCCGGCCGACCATGAGCCGGACCAGATCCGGCTCGGTGACCTCGGCCGTCACGCCTTCGCCGACCTTCTTGCCGTCGCGCAGGCAGATCCAGCGATCCGAGACGCGGAAGATCTCGTCGAACTTGTGGCTGATGAAGAGGATGGCGCGGCCCTCGGCCTTGAGCTGCTCGACCAGCTTGAACAGCTCGCCGATCTCGTGCCTCGAGAGCGATGCGGTGGGCTCGTCCATGATGATGACGTTGGCGTCGTGGCTCAGCGCCCGGGCGATCTCGACCATGTGCTTTTGCGCGACCGAGAGCCGCTTCAGCGGCACGTCGGCGCCGAAATCGGCATCGATCCGGGCGAGCAGCTCGGTCGTGCGCTCACGCATCGCGGCCCGGTCGATCAGCCTGCCGCCGGGCATGTGGCCCATGAAGATGTTCTCGGCCACCGACAGCTCGTCGAACATCACCGTTTCCTGGTGGATCGCGGCGATGCCGGCCGCCCAGGAATCGCGCGGGGTGGCAAAGCGGCGAGCCTTGCCCATCACCTCTATGGTGCCGCTATCGGGGCTGTAGATGCCGGTCAGAATCTTGACGATCGTCGACTTGCCAGCACCATTCTCGCCGATCAGCGCGGTGACGCTGGCCGGCTCGAGCGAGACGGAGACGGCATCGAGCGCCTGCACGCCCGGGAAGCCTTTCGAGATCGTCGCTAGGGAAAGGACGGGCGCCATGGCTCTTTTCTAGCTTCCGCCGCGACTGCGGCGAAGGGGCCGGCGGCACCGCGATGCCGCCGGCCCCAAGCCCTGTCGGTCAGAAAATCTCGGCGAATTCCTCGACATTGTCGGCGTTGAAGGTGAAGGGCTCACCCATCACCGCGTCGCCGTTGGCGATGACCGTGGTCTCGCCCATCCGGCCCATGTTGAGCACCGAGCCCTCGGTCGGTCTCGGCACCGGCCAGGATATCGGCCATCACCATGGTCGACGCGTAGCCGTAGTCGACCGGGTTCCAGATGGCGAAGGTGTCGCAAGCGCCGGCGAGCACGGCAGCCTTCATCTCCGACGGCAGGCCGAGCCCGGTGATGTAGACCTTGGCCGACCAGGCCCTCGTCCATGATCGCCTTGGCGCCGGAGCGGATGCCGATCGTGGTGGGCGAGATGACACCCCTGAGGTTCGGGTGCGCCTTCACCAGCGCCTGCATCTCGCGGTAGCTCTTGTCGTCCTGGTCGTCGCCGTAGACGGTCGCGACCAGCGGCATGTTGGCGTATTTCGGGTCCTGCCACTCCTCCTTCATGAACTCGATCCAGGTGTTCTGGTTGGTCATGGTGGAGGCGGCCGAGAGGATTGCGACCTCGCCCTCGTAGTTGAGCGTCTCGCCGATCATCTGCACCTGCTTGGCGCCGATCAGCTGGTCGGAGGAGGCGGCGAGATGGACCAGTCGGCCCTCGGGCGCGATGGCGCTGTCGAACGACATCATCATGATGCCGCGCTGCGCCGCCTTCTTGCCGACCGGCACCAGCGCGTTGGCGTCGTTGGCCGAGACGATGATCCCATCCACGCGCTGGGCGATCAGCGAGTCGATGACCGCGATCTGGTCCTCGGGCGTGGGCTTGGTGGGTGCCGTGTAGATGATCTCGATGCCGCCGACCTCGTCGGCCGCCTGCTGGGCGCCGGCGGCGCAGGCATCGAAATAGCTGTTGCCGAGGTTCTTCACGACCATGGCGATGCGCTTGTCGGCGGCGAAGGCGCGGCGGCCGAGGCCCATGGGCAGCGCCAGGGCGGCACCGCCGAGCGCCAGCGTCTTGGTGAGCTGACGGCGATTGGGACGCATGAAGGTGGACATGGCTAGCAAACTCCCTGCTTGGTTTGGTCAGCTCCATACGACGCGGCTACCGTCGTGGCTAGTCTCGACCATCGATCGCGCTTGTCGCGGCAGGGCGGCTCGCCTAACCAGACCGCGAAGGATGGGTCGCGCATGCCGCCGACACAGATACTCGATCTCAACGCTTTCCAGCCGGCAGCGAGTGCTGTCCGGGACCCTTCCGTCCAGACCTTGATCGAGCGGCGGCTCGACAATCTCGGACCCGTCTCGGTCCTCTTCTACGAAGAGCCTTTGCACCTCGTTCGCGGTGAGGGGGTCTGGCTCTTTGCCGCGGACGGCCGCCGCTATCTCGACGTCTACAACAACGTCCCGTCGGTGGGGCACTGCCACCCGCGCGTCGTCGATGGAATTGCGCGCCAGGCAGCCTTGCTCAATGTGCACAACCGCTATCTGAGCGAGATCACCGAGCACTATGTCGAGCGGCTGAAGGCGCTGCTGCCGCCATCGCTCAGCAACCTCGCGCTCACCTGCAGCGGCAGCGAGGCCAATGATCTGGCGCTCCGGCTGGCGTGGCACGCGACCGGCAAGACCGGGGTCATCGTCACGTCGGCCGCCTATCACGGCAACACCGCAGCCGTGATCGAGATCTCGCCCTCGGCCTTCAAGCGCACGCGGCTGCCGGCCCATGTCCGGGTCGTGCACCCGCCGGACACGGCGCACTACGGGGCCGACATCGCGACCGGGTTCGCGGCTGCCATCGAGGCCGCGATCGCCTCGCTCGACGACGCGGGATGCGGTGTTGCCGCCTTCGTCTGCGACTTGATCTTCTCCAGCGACGGTGTCCATGCCGAACCGCGCGGCTTTCTGGCCCCAGCGGTGGCGGCGGTCCGGCGCGCCGGCGGCCTCTACCTCGCCGATGAGGTGCAGCCCGGGTTCGCGCGTACCGGCGAGGCGTTCTGGGGCTTCGCCCGGCATGGGCTCGAGCCCGACATGGTGACCATGGGCAAGCCCATGGGCAACGGCTTTCCGATGGCGGGCCTCGCGACCCGGCCCGACCTCCTGGCGCCGTACTTCGCCGATTTCGGCTACTTCAACACGTTCGGCGGAACCCCGGTCGCGGCCGCGGCGGGGCTGGCCGTGCTCGACGTCATCGCCGACGAGGCGCTGCAGGAAAACGCGCTGGTGACCGGCGGCTACCTCAAGCGGCGGCTCGAGGCGCTGGCGGTGACGTGCCCGGCGATCGCTGCGGTGCGCGGCGCCGGGCTCTTTTTTGGCGTGTCGCTGGAGCGTGACGGCGTGGCCGACCCGGCAGTGGTCCGCCGGGTGATGAATGGGCTGCGCCAGCGGGGGATTCTGATCGGCGCTGCCGGGCTCAACGGCGACGTCTTGAAGATCCGCCCGCCACTGCCGTTCCGGCCCGAGCATGTCGATTGTCTGGTCGATGCGCTGGCCGAGGTCCTGGACGCCTAGCCGACGCCCCGCTTGTGCTGGACCACGACGCCGGCGCGCTCGAAGATGTCGGCGAAGGGCTGGGGGACGGGGCGGTTGGTGACGACGGCGAGGCGTGTCTCGAGGTCGAAGGTGCGGATCGATGCGTGACGACCGAACTTGCTGTCGTCGGCGAGCAGCACGGGCCGTTGCGTCTGCTCGATCAGGACCCGGCGCAGCTCGGATTCCTCGTCGGCATAGTCCATCCAGCCATAGCGCGGATCGCAGGCGGCGATGCCCATGAAGACGGCGTCGAAGACGAAGCGTCGGACGAAGGCCACGGTATCGCCGCCGACCAGCGCGTTGTCGTTGGCGCGCACCCAGCCGGGGGTCGTCTTGACCTTCAGGCCGGGGGCCTGGGCCAGCATCGCGGCCATGTCGAGCGAGTTCGTCATGACCGTGAGCCGACGGGCGTCCATGAGCGTGCGGGCAAGGGCCATGGGCGTCGAGCCCGTGTCGATGAAGATCGACATGCCGTCCTCGACCATTTCGCGGGCGACGGCGGCGAGCCGTGCCTTCTCGCGCGACTTGACCCGTGAGCGGACGACGATCGGCTGCTCCTGGTCGGGCCGGAACAGCACGGCGCCGCCATGGATGCGACGCAGCTGGCCAGCGGCCTCGAGCGTGGCCAGATCGCGGCGGATGGTTTCCTGGCTGACGCCGAGCGCCGTTGCGAGCTGGCCTACGGCGATCCGGCCATGACGCTGCAACGCCTGGAGGATCGACTGCTCGCGGGTCGCGCTCAGCATGCCGGCACTCAGGGGTTTCCGGCTTTCGCCTGTCGCAGCCGCTCGGCCATGGTCTCGCCGATCATGATGGTGGTGAAATTGGTGTTGGCCTTGCAGTCGGCCGGCATGACCGAAGCGTCGATCACCCGCAAGCCGGCAACGCCGCGCACGCGGCATTGCGGATCGACCACGCTTTTGCCGTCGTCGAAGTCGAAAGCGCCCATCCGGCAGCTGCCGGCGCCGTGCTGGGCGTCCGAGCAGTCGGTGAGGATCCACTCGTCCAGCTCGCTGTCGGGCGCATTGGCCAGGTCCGCGATCGGGCGGCCGGTATTGCCGAGGCTGACCTCGCGGCAGCGGCTGGTGACGGCATCCTGCTGACCGATCGCCATCAGCCGTCGAGCGCCGTCGCGGAGCCGCGCCAGATCGCGCTCGTCGTCGAGCATGTTGAGATCGACCACGGGCTGGTGCCGCGGGTCGGCGGACGCGAGCCGCACCGTGCCGCGCGAATGCGCCTCGAACAGCGCGCAGTGGATGCCGGCCTCGCCGAACTGCGCCATGTCCTGGGCGACGCCGACGCCACCGTGATTCATGGCGAACATGATCATGTCCGAGAACGTGCCGCCTGGCAGGTTCGAGCTGTACTTGACGCAGCAATTGGTGTGCCGATCGTTGATGCCCTTGGGCTTCAGCTCGTCCCTGAGCTTGAGCTCGAGCCGGACGAAAGGGTGGTCGAAGAGGCCGTCGCCGACGGGCAGATCGCGCAGCACCTGGATGCCGTGTGCCTCGAGGTGGGCGGCCGGGCCGATTCCGGAGCGCATGAGGATCGGCGGGCTGTGGATGGCCCCGGCCGCCAGCAGCAGCTCGCCGCCCGGGGCGAGATCGAAGTCGACCGGCCCTTCAGGGCCAATGGCAGCGATGCCTGTGGCCTTGCCCTGGTCGAGCAGCACGCGGTCGGCGAGCATGCCGCCTCTGATCTCGAGATTGGGCCGGTAGCGCGCCGGCTCGAGGTAGCCGTCATTGCTGGAGACGCGCTTGCCGTCCCGGCTGTTGATGGCGTAGGTCGTGACCCCTTCGGCGTCCGGGGCGTTCAGATCGTCGGTCCAGGGATAGCCCAGCGCCAGGGCCGCGTCGCGGAGCGCCTGGTCGACGGGGCCCCAGTCCGCTTGCGGCGTGCGGTACACGGGGATCGGCCCGGAGCGCCCATGGTGCGGGCTCTCCGCGAAATCGAGGTCGGTCTCGAGCCGCGTGAAGCCCCGGATCACGTGCGCCGCCGACCAGCCCTCGCAACCCTGCTCGGCCCACTGGTCGAAAGCGTCGAGGACGCCGCGAATGGCGATCTGGCCGTTGATCGCGGTGCTGCCGCCGACGCCGCGGCCACGCCAATAGATCCGCTGCTCCTGCCGCTTGGTCCGCCGGGCCATCAGCTCGGGCCACATGTAGACGGCCTGGAACTCGGCCGGGAGGATGATGTTGAAGGGGTTGGGGCTCGCCATCTCGGGCGGCTGCTCGGCCGAGCGGTAGTCCGGGCCCGCTTCCAGCAACAGCACGCGTGTCTCCGGGTTCTCGCTCAGCCGCGCGGCGAGCACGGCGCCTGCGGCGCCCGCACCGACGATGATGTAGTCCCAGGCCATTGGTCCTCCTCCCCTGGAGAGCGGTTCAGGCCGCCGCTGCGTTGCTCTCCCCGAGCCAGCAGGCGGCGAAGCGGCCGTGCCCCCTGGTCGGTCAATCCCGGCTCGGTGCTGCAAATCGGCATGGCGTGTGGGCAGCGGGCCGCGAAGCTGCAGCCTTGCGGCAAGTCGATCGGGCTCGGCGGCTCGCCCTCGAGCAGGCAATCCTCGGTCCGGTAGGGCTTCTCCTCCAGCGTCGGCACGGCCGACAGCAAGGCCCGCGTATAGGGGTGGGCGGGATCGAAGAAGACGCTCCTGGTATCGGCGAGCTCGACCACCTTGCCCAGATACATGACGGCGATCCGGGTGCAGACCCGGCGCACCATGGCGAGGTCGTGGCTGATGAACAGGTAGGTGAAGCCGTGCCGCGCCTGCAGGCTCTCGAACAGGTCGAGCAGCCGCGCCTGCTCCATCGGATCGAGGGCCGACAGCGTCTCGTCGAGGATCAGGAGCTCGGGCTCGAGCACGAGGGCGCGGGCGATGTTGACCCGTTGGCGCTGGCCGGCGCTCATGCCGATGGGCAAGCGCTCGCGCGCCGCGGGGCTCGAGCCCGACCTCGGCCATGACCTCGTCGACCTTCTCGGCAATCTCCCGACGGCCGCGCTTGCCGTGGATCTCCAAGGGCAGGGCGATGGTCCGGCCGATCGGCAGGTTGGGCGGCAGGCAGTTGAAGGGGTCCTGCAGCAGCAGCTGGAAGCCCTTGCGCATCGCCAAGAGCTCGGCCTTGCTCATGGCTGCAATGTCCTGGCCCTTGAAGCTGATCCGTCCCTCGTCCGGCTGCTCGACCCAGCTCAGCAGCCTGGAAAGCGTGGACTTGCCACAGCCGGATTCGCCGACGAGGCCGAGGTTCTCGCCCCGGTGCACGTCGAACGTGACGCCACGCACCGCCTTGACCGACTGGGTGCCGAAGAACCGCGTGCGGTCGGGGACGACGTAGGTCTTGGTGACGTCCTCGACGGCGAGGATGACGGTTGGGTCGGGAGCTGCCTCGACCGGTGGCGGTGGTGTGCCCCAGATGATCGGATTGCGGTTGATCAGGTCACGGCTATAGGCATGCTCGGGTGCCTGCAGCAGCCTGGCGGGCGTGCTGCGCTCGACGATCCTGCCCTTGGACAGCACGATCAGCTCGTCGGCGATGTCGCGAGACCACGGGCAGCGAGGTCGAGATGAAGACGATGCCGGCCGTAGAGATCGGAGCGCAGCTCATGCAGCAGCCGCATGATCTGCGCTGCGACCGTGACGTCGAGCGGCTGGGTGATGTTGTCGCAAACCAGGAAGGCCGGATCGGAGGCGAGCGCGTCGACGATCATCGCCCGCTGCAGCATGCCGCCGGAATACTGGTGCGGGAACTCGTCGAAGCGGCGCCTGGCCGAGGGGATGTGCACCCGGTCCAGAAGCTCGAGCACGCGCCGCCTGGCGTCGGCGCGGCTGACCTCCGGGCGGACGGCCCGGACCTTCTCGACGATCTGGATGCCGACCGGGAACGTCGGATCGAAGCTGTTGCCGGGATCGGCGCCGATATAGCCGACAGCACTGCCGCGCAGCAGGCGTCGTGCCTCGGCCGGCATCGCCAGCAGGTCCTGGCCGCGAAAGCGCACGGCGCCGGCGGCCACGGCCAGCGGCTCGGCGACCCAGCCGACCAGCGCCTTGGCCAGCACCGTCTTGCCCGAGCCGCTCTCGCCGACGATGCCGAGCACCTGCGCGCTCCTCGAGGCCGAGGCTGACATCCTTCAGCACCGGTGCCCGCCTGCCGTCGCGGACGAGGTCGATGGTGAGGCCGGTCACCTCGAGCAGGCGGATCGGCCACTCAGATCGTCCCCCGCAGCAGGCGGTTGCGCGCCCGCTCGAGGGTGGCACCCATCAGATTGATCGCCGAGCAGGGTGAAGAAGAGGAAAGCGCCCGGCATGGTGGCGATCCACCAGGCATTGATCAGGTATTTGCGGCCATCGGCGATGATCGTGCCGAAGGTGGGCGTGGGCGGCTGGATGCCGATGCCGATGAAGCCCAGGATCGATTCGAAGATCATCATCCGGGCGATGTCGAGCACCGCGACGAAGGCGATCGGCGGCAGGATGTTGGGCGCGATCAAGAGCCACATGATGCGGCTGTCCGAGGCGCCCAGGATCTTCGCACCCCTGACATACTCGCGCCGCCGCTCGGCCAGCGTGACGCTTCGGGTGACGCGCGCGTAGACGGGCCAGCCGGCCAAGGCCAGCACCAGGATGACGGAGAAGGGTGTCGGTCGCGACACGGTCAGGATGATGATCGCGAGGATGATCAGCGGGATCGACAGCTGGGCATCGGTCAGCCGCATCAAGATCGTGTCGACCCAGCCGCCGCGATAGCCGGCGTAGAGCCCGACCGTGGCGCCGAAGGCGAACATCAAGACGACGACCGCGAGGCTGATCATCAGCGCGTTCTGCAGGCCGACGAGCGAGCGCACGAAGAGGTCGCGGCCGAGCTGGTCGGTGCCGAGCGGATGTGTCCAGGTGCCGCCCTCGAGGAAGACCGGCGGCAGGAAGCGGTCGCGCGGCGGCGAGCTTGGTCGGATCGATGTCCGAGAAGAGCGGGTAGATGATGGCGGTGCCGACGAGCAGGACGAAGAGCGCGAGGCCGATCTTGAACTCGGTCTGCGCCCAGGTGGCGCGCCACAACCGTCTGCCGGGACTTGCCTCGGCCACCTCGGGCAGGGCGCTCACGGGCTCGTCGTGCGAGGGTCGCCATCAGTAGTCGATCCGCGGGTCGATCTGGGCCGAGACGAAGTCGACCAGGATGTTGATGACGACGAAGATCGAGGTCGAGATGATGGCGATCCCCTGGATCACCGGGAAGTCGCGCTGCAGCACCGCCTGCACGGTCAGCCGGCCGAAGCCCGGATAGTCGAAGATGTACTCGACGATCAGCACGCCGCCCAGCAGCGCGCCCACCTGGACGCCGAAGAGGTTGAGGACCGGAATGCTGGCGTTGCGCAGCACGTGATGGGTGAAGATGCGCCGCGGCGAGAGCCCGCGCACCTGGGCCAGCTCGACGAACGGATTGCGCATCGTGTCGGCAATCGAAACCGAAAGGGCCCGGATGAAGAGCGGCGACATCTCGATCGCGATGACGAAGGCCGGCAGGATCGCATAGGCGATGTTCTGGTAGCCGATCGACGGAATCCACCCCAGCTTGGCGGTGACCACCAGAGCCAGCACGATCGCCAGCCAGAAGTTCGGCATCGAGACGAAGATCGAGGAGGTGTAGAGCGCCAGCTTGTCCGGCCAGCGTCCGGCCATCAGCCCGCCGGCAATGCCGAGCGGCAGCGCGATGATGGCGGTGAAGACCAGTGCCATTCCGGCGAGCTGGAGGGTCAGGGGCAGGGTCTCGGCCACGAGATCGATGACGCGGGCGCGCTGCCCGCGTTGCTCGTCGCGGCCGCCGCCGACCGCACCGCCACCCTTGGCCTTGATGAACGAGGTGCCGAAGTCGCCCTGCAGCACCTGGCCCAGATAGCGGAGATACTGGACCGGGATCGGGTCCCTGAGGCCCATGTCGCGGGCCGTCTGCTCGACCACGGCGTCGGTCGCCATGGGCCCGAGGATGATGCGCGCCGGATCACCCGGCACCGCGCGCAAGAGCGCGAAGATCGTGAACGAGACGAGCAGCACGATCAGCACGCCCTGTGCGAGGCGCCGGGCGAAGAAGGTCAGCGCGAAGCCCAAGAGGCGATCTCAGGCCTTGAATTCGGCCGTCACCGCGTCGATCGGGCCGTTCGGGTAGAAGTAGAGACCTTCGAGCTGCGCATTGCGACCGTGCAGCAGCACCGACGTGAAGAGCGAGAGTGAGGGCACCAGCTCGGCGAGCTTCGGCGTCGCCACGGTCTGGATCAGCTCGCGCCGCTTGTCGGGATCAGGCTCGGCCTGCTGCTGGTTCAGCGCGGCATCGATCTCGGGATCGGCGATGCCGTTGATCAGGCCGCCGCGTGGCCCGGCACCCGAGAAGAACATCGGCCGCAGCACCAGGTCGGGCTCTGGCGAGCCGGTGGACCAGCCGACATCGACCATGTGGCCATAGGGCTCCTGGTCCTCGCGCTGGTAGATGCGCTCGAGCCAGGCCGCGGTCTCCATCACCGTGAGCTCGACCGGAAAGCCCTGCTCCTGCAGAAGTGCGGTGATGATCTCGCCGTATTCCTTGGTCTTCGGGTAGAAGCCCTCGCTCACCAGGTATTCGAGCGGCGGCAGGCCCTGGCCACCCGGGTAGCCGGCTTCGGTCAGCAGCTCCTGGCAGCGGGCGGGATCGTAGGTCGGGTAGTTCGGCAGGTCGATATAGCCGAACTTGACCGGCGAGATGTAGTTCGACGAGGCGTGGCCGGCGGCGCCCAGGATCTCGGTCACCAGCTCGCGGTCGACGGCGTGGCAGGCCGCCATGCGCACCAGCGGATTGTCGAAGGGCGGCTTGTTGCAGCGGAAGTGCAGGTACTTGTTCTCGGTCGAGATCGTCCGCGACAGGGCCACGGCGGATTCGCCGCCGAGTGTTTCATACTGCTCGGGCTCGAGCCGCTCGACCACGTCGACCTCGCCGGCGAGCAGTGCGAGGACACGCGTCGTCGCATCGCCGACATAGGCGAAGTGGACCTGCTCGAGGATCGGCTTGCCGAGCATGTAGTCGTCGAACGCCTCGAGCACGGTGGTGTTGCCGCGCTGCTCGACGAACTTGAACGGGCCGGTGCCGTTCGGGCGCTCCTGCAGCGTTGCAGCGTCGGCGATGTCGTCCTTCGACATGATCGGCAGGAAGCCGGCGAGGAAGTAGAAGGCCGCCGCCGGATAGCCGCCGATCTCGGTGTGGACCCGGGCGGTGAGCGGGTCGACCACCTCGACCTCGCAAGGTCCTGGATACCAGGCAGCAGGGCGCTCCGGCTGCGAGGCGAACTCGAAGGTCGCCTTGACGTCCTCGGCGGTGAACGGCGCGCCGTTGTGGAAGGTGACGCCGTCGCGGAGCTTGTACTCGATGGTGTGGAGGTCGAGCACCTCCTGGCTGGTGGCCAGCTCGTAGACGATCTCGGCCGGGTTGTCCGGGCGCATCGGCGTGCGGATCAATTGGCCGAAGACGAAGCCCTCGAGGTTGATCTGGGCCAGGGTCGTGTGGCTCGTCGGATCCCAGTTGCCGGTCACCGGCTCGGCGCTGGCGAAGACCATGGTGTTGCGCGACTGGCCGAAGGCGCGCTTGACGTAGGGGCTCGGGAAGGCGGCGAGGCCGCCGGCTGCAGCCATGCCGCCGAGCACGCGGCGCCGGCTGCTGGCAAGGCCCGATCGGCCTGGCAGGATGAGCTTGGACATGGCGAAGACCCCTCGTTGTTGTTGTTGCCGTCACCGCGCCGCGCCGCTCTTGCCGGGGCTCGTCAGGGCCCGACTCGCCGACGAGAAGCGCGGCATCTGGTTGGTCGGATCGGCCGGAGACCTGAAGGCTGAGAGCGTTTCTGGATAAGACGCTATTTGAGACTTGCCCTGGCCGTCAACGACTTTTACCCATGAAACGGTCAAAACCCACAAAATCGGGCAGACGGTCCGAGCAGGGGACGGGGCAATCGATGCCGTCGCAACGAGAGATGCACGAAGAGCTGGAGATGCGGATCGCCCAATTCTCGACTTTTGGCGCGACGGCGGCTGGCGGCATTCACCGGCCCGAGGCGACGCCGGCGAATGGCGAGGCGCGCGCGGCGCTCGTCGCCTGGCTGCGCGAGGCGGGCGTCGAGGTGCGGGTCGATGCCATCGGCAACATTTTCGGGCTCATGCCCCTGGCCGGCGAGGATGCACCATGGCTGCTCACCGGCTCGCATGTCGACAGCCAGCCCAATGGCGGCCGTTTCGACGGTACCTATGGCGTTCTGGCGTCGACCATCGCGGCGCTGGCGCTGCGTGATCGGTTGAGCCGAGGCGGTCCGCCGGCGGCGATGAACTTGGCCGTCGTTGCCTGGACCAACGAGGAGGGTGCCCGATTCCAGCCGAGCGTGCTGGGCTCGTCGGCCTATGTCGGCGCCATCGACCTCGACTGGGCGTTGTCCCGCACAGACGCGGCCGGGGTCAGCGTCAAGGACGCGCTCGAGGCGATCGGCTTTCGCGGCACCGATCGCCCGGCACCGCGGCCTGCGGCCTATGTCGAGCTGCACATCGAATGCGGTCCCGAGCTCGAGCTGGCCGGGCGGCGGCTCGGCGTGTTCGATCGCTGGTGGGGCTGCCGCAAGCTGGAGATCCGATTCGAGGGCGCGCCGGCGCATACCGGCCCGACGCCGATGCGCGAGCGCCGTGACGCGCTGCTGGCGGCGGCGAGCGTGGTGACCGGCGTGCGGCGGCTGGTCGACGGCTTTCCTGCGGGCGACTTGCACACCTCCGTCGGGCGGATCGAGGTGAAGCCGAACTCGCCCAATGTGGTGCCCTCGGACAGCCACGATCTTTCTCGAGCTGCGCTCGGCCGATCCTGAGACATTGGCAGCGGCCTTCGAACGGACGGCTGAGCTGATCGAGCGGGCGGCGGCCGAGGCCAAGGTGAGCTGGGCCTTCGATCGCGACGAGTTGCGCGCGCCCGGCGTCTTCGCGCCAGGGCTGCAGCGTCTGGCCCATACGGTGGCGAACGAGCTCGGGCAGCCGGCGATGACCCTCGATACCATCGCCGCGCACGACGCGGTTCCACTGGCCCGCGTCTGCCCGTCGATCGTCGTCGCGACGCCGAGCGTCGGCGGCATCTGTCATGCGCCCGAAGAGTTCACCTCGCCAGAGGATCTGGCGCTCGGCATGGACCTGCTCAGCGGCATGCTGGAGCGGCTGCTGGTCGAGGGCCCAGCGCGGTTGGCGATGACGGAGGCGACGCCATGACGATGGTCGAGAGGGCGGAGCGGCTGGTTCGGGGCCTCGACGGCTGGGCCACGGCCGAGATCGACCTGCGCCCCGGCGTCGTGCCGATGGCCTCGCCGATGAACCAGGGCATCGATGCGGCGGCCTTCCGCGCCACCGACCGGGCAACGGGGGAGAGCGTCTGGGTCAAGGTGCCCGACGAGGACGCGGCGTTGTTCGCCGATCCGGCGACCGTGGTGGCTGCCGCCCGGGCTGCCGGTGCCGCCGGGATCGGCCCGGAGGTGCTGGCCGCCGACGCTGCGACCGGGGCGCTGGTTCTGCGCGACCTGTCAGCTACGCATCGAGTGGCGACCCTGAACCGGCTTGGCGAGAAGCCGGTTCGCGATGCGGTTCTGGCCGCAAGGAAGGCGTTCCATTCGGGCCCAGCACTGCCGCGCACGCGAAGTGCTTTCGAAGCGATTGCGGCGCTCCTCGAGGCGGCAAGTGCGCAAGGCGTCGAGCTGCCGCCGGACCATGCCTGGTTGATCGACAATATCCGCGCCGCCGCCGCCGCAATCAGCGCCGCCGGCGTCGATACCGTGCCGGCGCATGGCGACGGCAATGCCAGCAACGTGATGCTGTCCGAGGCCGGTGCGGTGGTTCTCGTCGATTATGATGGTGCGGCGAACATGGACCCCTTCGAGGATCTGGGCAGCTTTCTCGTCGAGGCGCATGCTTTCGATCCCGAAGCCAGGGAGAGCTTCGAGGTGTTCCATGGGCATTTCGACGAGCGGCTGTTCAATCGGGCCCGGCTCTATGGTGTCGCCGACGATCTGCGCTGGGGGCTGATCGGCGCCATCCTCGCCAGGACGTCGAGGCGCACGGACCTGGAGTTCCTGAAATATGCCGACTGGCGGTTTCTCCGCTGCCGGCTCGCAATGCGCGATCCGCGCTTCGAGGAGCGGCTGAGAAGGCTCTGATATGTCGGAGACGCGAGGATGATCGAGCGTAGCCTCGGTGAGGCGGAGACGGCGGAAGAGCAGGCGGTCGAGGCGGCGATCGCGCGCGTTCCGGCCTGGCAGGGCAATGCCGTGCGCTACGTGCGGATGATCGGCGGGCTCTCCAACAGCAACTGGCGGATCACGGTCGAGGGCGACCAGCGGCGCTATTTCCTCAAGATCCCCGGCGCCGGGACGGAGATGTTCGTCGATCGGCTTGCGGCGAACGAGGCTGCGCGCCTAGCGCATCAGATCGGCCTCGGCCCCGAGGTCGTCTTCTTCGATCCGTCCGACGGGTTGGAGGTGGCGGAGCTGCTCGAAGGCTATGCCGCGTGCACCAATGCCGGGTTCCAGAAACGCGAGATCCAGCTGGCTGCCGTCGATTGCTACCGGCAGTTCCACGACGGTGCAGCGCTCGGTCTGACCAAGACCATCTTCGACATGATCGACGAGCATATCCGGCAGATCGGCGAGCTCGGCGGTGCCTTGCCCGAGGACTGGCCCTGGATGAGCCGGCTCTACGGCAATGCGCGGGCCGCCTTCATGGCATCGGGGCTCGACATGGTGCCCTGCTTCAACGATCCGATGCCCGGCAATTTCCTGATCAAGCCCGGGGCGCCGATGAAGCTCGTCGACTACGAGTTCGCCTCGATGAACGAGCGCTCGTACGAGCTGGGCGTCTGGCTCGGCGAGATGTTCTTTGCCGAGGACACAGCCGCGCTGCTGATCGAGGCCTATGCCGGCGAGCGCCGAGCGGACTTCGTTGCCCGGGTCATCGTCATGCGTGCCTTGGCCGACGTCAAATGGGCCAGCTGGGCCATGGTCCAGGAGCAGATCTCCGCCCTCGACTTCGACTACCACAAATATGGTGCCTGGAAGTACATGCGGGCCCGGTCGATCATGCACGACCCGCGCTGGGAGCGCTGGCTGCGCCAAATCTGAGGCGCGGCTTCTGAGAGGCTTACGAAAAAGTAAACGGGGCGCGCGCCTCCGGTAAGGCCGGGAATGGTCATCTGTCCGCGGCGGGTCGTGGTGGCCCGACCGCGAACAGCGACGAGGCAGAGTCATGCCGATCCTACCAGCGTTCGACGCCGACGCCTTCGTGCCCGGCGCGCCCATCGACAATCCCTACTATCCCCTTCATCCAGGCCAGATCAGGTCGTACCGCGCCGAGGCCGTGGACGATGAGAGCGGCGAGGTCGAGGTCGAGACCAACGACGCCTTCGTCACCTTCGAGACCATCGACATCCAGGGCGTCGCGGCCACGGTCGTCCGCGACACGGCGTATCTCAACGGGATGCTGGTCGAGGACACGCTCGACTATTACGCCCAGGATCAGGACGGCAATGTCTGGTACCTGGGCGAGGACGTCATCAACTACCGCTACGACGATGACGGTGCCTTCATCGGTACCGACGACGCCGGCTCGTTCCGCGCTGGTCTCGACGGTGCCCAGGGCGGCTGGAAAATGAAGGCCGACATCGGCTTCGGCGCCGGCTACTTCCAGGAGTTCGATCCTGGCAATGCCGTCGACGAGGGCATCGTTGTCGATGTCGGCCAGACGGTCGAGATCGGCCTCGGGACCTTCACGGGTGCCATCAAGATTCTCGATACCACGGCGCTCGAGCCCGATGTGGCCGAGTTCAAGTCCTATGTCCCGGGCCTCGGGGAGGTCTTGGTCGAGGAGGATATCGACGAGGCGGGCGAGGCCGAGCTGGTCGTCGAGCTGCAGGGGCTTCGTGAGGTCGGCCTCATCGACGATGAGGGCGAGGTGCGCGAGAGCCTGCTCGCGTTGGATGATGACGATCTCGACGACGAGGTTGAGCGCGTCGACGACGCGCTCGACGATGATGCGGTCGATGACGACGCCTGTGGCGACGAGGACGACGACGTCACCGAAGACAACGGTGAGGAGGTCGAGGTCCAGCTCGAGGACATCGCGGATGGCAAGGCGGTTGCCGGTCTCGATGATGCCGGCGAGCCGGAGCTCGATGATTTCATCGGCGATGGTGGTGAGATCGTCGTCAGCTTCCTCGGCGAGAGTGGCGCCTTCGATAGCGTGCTGGGTGCCTACACCGTCGATCTGGAGACCGGCGCCCTCGGCGAGGGCCGGATTCTGTTCGCCAGCACCGAGGAAGCCGAGGCTGGCGCAAGTGTCGGGGTCACCGTCGACGAGGGTGAGGCGCTCGGCCTCTTTCTCGTGCCCAACGGTGCCGAGGCCGGGCTCGATTTTGCTGCCTTCATGGACGGTGGGCTCTTCTTCGAGAACGTGATGACCCGGGAGACGGCGACGATCGACGATTTGCTGGCACCCTTGCTGACCGACGGCGAGGGCAATCCGTTGCCGATCGTTGCGCTCCACGCGCTCGGCAATGAGGACGGCTTGAACTTCCTCAATCCGGCCGCCGGCTTGAACGCGATCGAGCTCGAATCGGTGCTCACCGACCTGCCGAACGGCGACGAGGCCACCGTTGTCGGGTTCGAGGACATGCTGGTGACCGACGTTCACAACGACGGCGACTTCAACGATGTCGTGGTCGCGGTGAGCAGTGAGCCGATGGGCGGCGAAGCGCTGGCCGGCCTGGTCGGCGAGCTCAGCGCCGAGGCCGCCGTCGCCTGAGCCCGAAGCTTGCCAGGCGACGATGGTCGACCTTGTTGCCCCTGCCTCGAGCCTGGAGCGAGCTGGGCTCGAGCCGAGCTCGAGCCGGCGTCGATCATGTCCCCGACGCCGGCTCGTTTTTTTGCCGGACCTTGTCGATGTGCTGATTCTTTGCACAAATGAGGCTCCGACGTCAGGAGCGGAGCAGCGGTATTGAAGGTCTTGTTGATCGAGGACGATGCCGACACCGCCGCCTTCATCTTGCGAGGCTTGCGTGAGCTCGGCGACGTCGCCGATCATGCCGCGAACGGTCGTGATGGCCTGTTCCTGGCGAGCGAGGGCGCCTACGACGCGCTCGTCGTCGACCGGCTCCTGCCCGGTGTGGATGGACTGAGCGTGGTCCGCTTGCTGCGGGAAACGGGTGTGCAGACACCGGCGTTGTTCCTGACGGCGCTCGGCGGCCTCGATGACCGGGTCGCCGGCCTCGACGCCGGCGCCGACGACTATCTGGTCAAGCCTTTTGCCTTCGCCGAGCTCGCCGCCCGCCTGCGGGCGCTGGCGCGCCGGCAGCCGATCAGCGAGACCTCGGCCCTGCTGGCCGTCGCCGACTTGACGCTCGATCGCCTGACGCGCCGGGTCGAGCGTGGCGGCGTGCCGGTCGACCTGCAACCACGCGAGTACAGCCTGCTGGAATACCTGATGCAGCACGCCGGCCAGGTCGTCACCCGCACCATGCTGCTCGAGCATGTCTGGGAGTTCCATTTCGATCCCAAGACCAGCGTCGTCGAGACCCACATGAGCCGGCTGCGCGCCAAGGTCGACAAGCCGTTCGCGGCCGAGCTCATTCGGACCGTGCGCGGTGCCGGCTATGTCCTTGCCGAGCCTAGCTAGCACGCTTCGCGCCACCTCATTCCGGCTGACCCTGGTCTACGCCGGACTGTTCACCGGTGCGCTCGTCGTGCTGCTCCTGGCCGGCGGCTTCCTCACGATGCTCTGGATCGAGAGCGACCTAGAGGCGCAGGTCGCGGCGGAGCGGGCGAGCCTCGAGGCCGCTTTCGGCGACGGCGGTAGGGCAGCCCTGATCGAGGCGATCGAGGCGCTCGATGACGATGAAGAGCCGCGATTGTTCGCCGGCCTGAGAAGCGACACCGGCGAGCCGATTGCCGGCCATCTGGCCGAGGCGAGGGCTGCAGACGGCTGGTACGACCTGCCGGCACCCGACGACCCGATCGACGATTTCGTCTTCGCGACATCGGCGCAGCTCGACGACGGCAGCCGGCTCATCGTCGGCATCGAGGCCGACCCCTACTACGACCGGCTGGAGCTCGTGCTCGTCGGCACGGCCTGGGTGGTCGCAGCAGCTCTCCCGCTTGCCATCTTCTGTGGCTGGCTGATCAGCGGCATGGTGCTGCGCCGCATTGCCCAGATCACGCGAACGGCGGCGGCGATCGCCGGCGATGGCAAGCTCGATCGCCGCATTGCGTTGCAGGGCACCGGCGACGAGTTCGACGAGCTGGCGATCCAGCTCAACGCCATGCTCGCCGGCATCGACGATCTGACCCAGAACATCCAGACCGTGTCGGCCGGCATCGCGCACGACCTGCGCACCCCTTTGACGCGGTTGCGCAACCGCCTCGAGGCGCTCGAGGCCGACCCTGAGACGACCCGGTCGCAGGGCTCTGCGATCGCCTCGATGATGGCCGAGCTCGACGGCCTGCTCGGCGTCTTCGAGGCACTACTGCGGATCGCGCAGATCGACAGCGGCACGCGCCGGGCGACTTTCGTCGCGGTCGATCTGAGCGCGCTCGTCGAGGGCTTGGCGGAAACCTACCGGCCGGTGGCCGTGGAAGCCGACAAGCGCCTGCACAGCGACATCGCGGCAGGCGTCCGGGTAACCGGTGATCCGAGCCTGCTCACCCAGTTGATCGTCAATCTGATCGAGAACGCCATCGAGCACACGCCGCCGGGCGCCACGATCGGGCTGCAGCTGATCGACGGTGCCAGCGGTGCCGTGCTGCGCGTGACGGATGACGGCCCAGGCATCGCTGCTGCCGACCGCGAGCGCGCCTTCGAGCGCTTCTACCGTGCCGATCGGAGCCGCAGCTCGAAAGGCCATGGGCTCGGCTTGGCGCTGGTCCGCGCGATCGCCAAGCTTCACGCCATCGACATCTCGCTGCGCGACGCAGCACCAGGGCTCGCCGTCGATCTGCGTTTCGCCCATGGCCACGAATGAGGCGGTTGGTCGCCCTGGCCAGCCTGGCAATTCCCGCAGCCGTGGCGGCGACAGAGGCCGAGATAGAGATCGGCGCCGAGGCCACCTTCTATGCCGTGGCCGGCAATCTCGGTCACAAGCTCGGGCCGGACGAGGACAGCAGCGACGGCTTTCGCCAGAAGACCGAGATCGAAGTTGCGGCACGCTATCTCGATCCGGCGCACGCTCTGCGCTGGGGCGCGATCTTTCGCTTCGAGGGTGAGCTCGATGGCGCGAGCCGGACGCAGCGGAGCTACGCCTTCATCCAGGGGCCGCCGGGCGAACTGCGCGCCGGCCTGGACGACGCGCCCGCGGTGGCGATGCAGATCGGTGCCGGGACCATCGCGGTCGCGAGCGGCGGGATCGATGGCGAGCTGGTGGCCTCCGATGACCTGGTCATCCCGCGCATCGTCGACACCGATGGCCCGCGATTGATCGCCTATACGCCGACGGTCGCCGGTTGGCGGCTCGGCACGTCGTTCACGACCGCGACCGACGAGCTCGACACTGTGTTCGACATGACCCTGCTCTGGCTCGCCGGCGACGACGACGGTGGTGTCGCTTTGAGCTTGAGCGGGGCCGTCGAGCAAGATGGCGGCCGCGCGCTCCAGCTCGGCGGTTTGCTGAGCCAGGGTGACCTGGCGATCGCCGGCTCCTTGGCGCTCGATCGCGTTGCCGAGGATGGCGGCGATTGGCGCCGTTTCGCCAATCTGGGCATTGCCGGCGCGCTGGAGCAGGTCGAGTTGTCGCTCACCGCCGGCTGGTGCTTCGCCTGCGACGACCGCGGCAACTGGAACGTCGTCCTCGGCCTCGAGCGCGAATGGCTGCCGGGCCTGTCGCTCGGCCTCGAGCTGTCGCGCTTCGACGAGGATAACGGCAGCCACGATTCCGGCAGCATTCTGCTTTTCAGCCTCGATGCGGCCTTTTGAGCAGGACCCTGCAGCCAGAGCAGCGTCTGCGGCTTATAGTGTGCCGCGAGCAACTCGAGCTGGCACTCGGAACGGGGGCTCAACGCCTCTGCCTCCAAATGCCTTTCCGCGATCGCCCGCTGCCAGGACACGACCATGAGTGACCAGACGTTTTCACCCCAGGATATCGCCAAGCGCGCCGTCGGTGCCGTGGCGATCGATCGCTATGTGCAGCCGGGCATGAAGCTGGGGCTCGGATCGGGCAGCACCTCGCATTGGATGGTTCGAGCGCTCGGCGAGCGCGTGCGGGGCGGGCTCGACGTCGTGGGCGTTCCGACCTCGACCGGCACGGCCGAGGTGGCTCGGGCTGCCGGCGTGCCGCTCGCGGACCTGAACGACCTCGGCGAGCTCGATCTCACGCTCGACGGTGCGGATGAGATCGACCGGCGCCTGCGGATGATCAAGGGTGGTGGCGCCTGCCTCCTTTGGGAGAAGATCGTGGCGTCGGCCTCGAAGCGCATGGTGGCGCTCGTCGACGACAACAAGCTGGTCGAGACGCTGGGGGCGTTTCCCCTGCCGGTTGAGGTGATCCGCTTCGGTTGGAAATCGACACAGCGGCTGATCGAGCGATTGCTGGCCGAGCATGGCCTCGACGGGCGCGAGGTCGTGATCCGGGGCGGGGCGGAGACGCCTCTCCTGACGGACAGCGGCAACGTCCTCCTCGATTGCCATCTCGCGGCCATCGCTGATCCCGACGGCCTGGCGGCGGCCCTGAACACGATCCCCGGCGTCGTCGAGAACGGCCTGTTCTGCCGGCATCGCCGACACGGCGCTGGTCGGCTACCCGGACGGCACGACCCGCGAGCTGACCGCGCGCTAGCGGGCCGGGAAGCGGCTAGTCGATCACGCCCGCATCGCGCAGGCGGCTCAACTCCGGCGCATCGAGGGCGAGCAGCTCCTCCAGCACCTCGGCCGTGTGCTGCCCGAGAAAGGGCGGCGGCCGTTCGTAGGCCGGCGGTGTCGCCGACATCTTGATCGGGTTGCCGAGCAGCTCGACCTTGCCGTCGGCCGACAGCGGATGCGGCATCTCGATCCGCATGCCGCGATGCTGGACCTGGGGGTCCTCGAACACCTCGTCGATGCTGTTGACCGGGCCGCAGGGGACGCCCAGAGCCGTCAGCCCGTCGACCCATTCGGCTTTCGTCTTGCTGGGAAAGATCGGGATCAGGAGCGCGTAGAGCGCCTCGCGGTTCTGGATCCTGAGCGAGTTGGTGCGGAACCGCGCATCGTCGGCCAGCGCCGGCACGCCGGCAAAGCCGCAGAACCGCTGGAACTGGCGATCGTTGCCCGCCGCCAGCACGACCGGGCCGTCGGCGGTCTCGAAGAGCTTGTAGGGCACGATGTTGGGGTGCTCGTTGCCGAGGCGCTGCGGCACCTTGCCGGACAGCAGGTAGTTGGTCCCCTCGTTGGCCAGCCAGGCGACCTGCGTGTCGAGCAGTGCCAGGTCGAGATGCTGCCCTTCGCCGGTGCGCCGCTGGTGGTGCAGGGCGGCCAGGATGGCGCTCGACGCGTACATGCCGCACATGATGTCGGCGATGCCGACGCCGACCTTCATCGGCTCGCCGTCTGGCGCGCCGGTGATGCTCATGATGCCGCCATAGCCTTGCGCCAGGTAGTCGTAGCCGGCGCGCTCCTGGTAGGGCCCGGTCTGGCCGAAGCCGCTGATCGAGCAGTAGACGAGGCCGGGAAACGCCTCCTTCAGGCTGTCGTAGTCGAGGCCGTAGCGCGCCAGCGTGCCGGCCTTGAAGTTCTGCACCAGCACGTCGCACTGGCCGAGCAGGCGGCGGGCCAGGTCTTGGCCTTCGGGGTGCGCGATATCGATCGCCACCGAGCGCTTGTTGCGGTTGCAGGCGAGGTAATAGGCGCTCTCGTCGGTGGGCTCGCCGTCCGGGCCCGCGAGGTAGGGCGGGCCCCATTTGCGGGTGTCGTCGCCGGCCCCCGGCCGCTCGATCTTCAAGACGTCGCAACCCAGATCACCCAGCAGCTGCGTGCATGTCGGGCCCGCGAGGATGCGCGTGAGATCGAAGACCCGAATGTCCGACAGCGCTTTTTGCATCCTCGTCTCCGCCCTCATCTCCGTCATTGTGCGGCGGAGTTAGCCCGGACGGGTGGGGTGAGCAAGCACCGCACCGCTGATCGGCGCTCAGATCTCCATCAGCCAGCCGGCGCTCAGCGCCCAGAGCGCGAGCAGGATGACGCTCAGGATATCCGGACCCGGCCGCCCTTGACCGCGGTCGAGAGCGACGAAGGTCAAGCGGAGCAATGCCAGGGCCAAAATCGGCACCGTGAGATAGCCGCCGACGTCGGCGAGCTGCCGCAGAGCCGGCTCTTGCGTCAGAAGTGCGCCATAAAGAGCCAGAGCCAAAGCGAGGAGGCTGGCGAAAGCCAGCTCGAGCAGCGACCGCGTCGTCCGCCATTGGCCGAAGCGCTCGGCCTCGTGATCCTGGGCTGTGGCGCGGTCGTCGGCCATCGCGTGCATGGTCGCCAGCGCCATCCCGACCGTCGCGCCGAGGGCCAGCCAGAGGCTGCTCCGCTCGAGGCCGAGCGCGATGAGCGCCATGTCGACCAGCAGCGCCGTCGAGATCGCGGCGAAAGGCAGGGTTAAGCACCAATGCCGGTCGGCAGCCGCGACGGCCACGGCACGAACCGCGAGATAGAGGGCGAGCGTCAAGACGGCACCCAGGCCGAGCGTCGCCGCGGCCAGAACCGCCGAGGCGGCGAGGCAGCCAGCGGCTGCAGCTTCGGGACGAACGGCTGGAGGCGTCGCTCGGCCGATGGCCCCCTGCTCGCCGAGCGCAAGCGTCGCCTCGAGGCCGAGCACGGCCAGGTAGAGAGAGACGAGGCGGGCCAAGTCACCGGCGGTGCCCACCAAGGGCAAGACGAGGGCCGGCGCAAAGACGACGAGCGCGAGGACCGCTTGGCGACGAACCGATCCTGCCATCAGCAGCCACTGGTCGGCGACAAGCAGCTTGATCGCCGTTTTGGCGGCCCTGCAACCGCTGCTTGGAGGGTCGAATGCCAGCGCCTGGCTCATGGCTCGTCACCTTTGCAACTTGGCCTCGTTTGCCGATGCCGTTATCTCCTCGATTGCTTTACAACGAGTTAACGACGTCGTCGCGGCGCGCTGCTTCGAGGGCGGGGCGAAAGGGCCCCAGCACCGCTTGACATGCCTGCAGGAAAGCGCAAATTGCATTCCGGACCGGATTGGTACTAATTTTCCGTCTGGCCGTGCCGTTCGCAAAGGTGGCGCTGCGGCGAACATCGACTTTCGTGCAAGACCAGACGGGTGGATGGCCGGGTGATCAAGCTCAGCAAGCTCGCGGATTATGGGATCGTGATCATGACCCATCTGGCGCGCCCCGCTGGCGGCCAATCGAGTGCCCAGGCGATCGCCCAGGCGACGCGGATACCGCAGCCGACGGCGAGCAAGATCTTGAAGGCCCTGGCGCGGCACGGCTTGTTGCGCTCGCAGCGTGGGGTGAACGGTGGCTACGAGTTGGAGCGTCCGGCGGACGACATCACGGTGGCGCAGATCATCGTCGCTCTTGACGGTCCGATAGCGGTCACCGATTGCGTCGATGGCGCGGTCGGCAGCTGCGTGATCGAAAGGCTCTGCCCAGCGCGTACAAACTGGGAACGCATCAATGCAGCCATTCGCGATGCCCTGAACGGCGTCACGCTGGCCGAGATGGTGAACGGCATTCCTCTCGCGTTCGGTGAGGTGGCCGATCGGCAACTGGTGAAAGGTTCCGAAAGAGCGGCGATGGCCATCGGCAGCTGAGCGCGGTTGCCCGGTGACAGCCGCCGGGGCCGATGGTTGACAGACGAATTCTGATACGGAGCTTGGATGGTTATGGCGACGGCACTCGAGACGGTTCAGGACTATGCGGCGCAAGCCTACAAATACGGCTTCGCGACGGCGATCGAGTCGGACCTCGCACCCAAGGGGCTCAACGAGGACATCGTTCGCCTCATCTCGGCCAAGAAGAACGAGCCCGAGTGGATGCTCGAGTGGCGGCTCGAGGCCTATCGCCGTTGGCTGACCATGGAGGAGCCAACTTGGCAGAAGGTCGGCTATCCGCCGATCGATTTCCAGGACATGTATTATTACGCCGCGCCGAAGGTGAAGGAGCGGCCGAAGAGCCTGGACGAGATCGACCCGGAGATCCGCAGCGCCTACGACAAGCTCGGCATTCCGATCAAGGAGCAGGAGGTTCTTGCCGGTGTCGCGGTCGACTACGTCTGGGACAGCGTGTCGGTTGCCACCACCTTTCGCGCCAAGCTCAAGGAGCTGGGGATCATCTTCTGCTCGATCTCCGAGGCGATGCAGGACCATCCGGAGCTGGTGCGCAAGTATCTCGGCACCGTGGTGCCGCAGGCCGACAACTACTTCGCGGCCTTGAACTCGGCGGTCTTCACCGATGGCAGCTTCGTCTATGTGCCCAAGGGCGTGCGCTGCCCGATGGAGCTGAGCACGTATTTCCGCATCAACGAGATGAACACGGGCCAGTTCGAGCGGACGCTGATCATCGCCGAGGAGGGCTCCTACGTCTCCTATCTCGAGGGCTGCACGGCGCCGCAGCGCGACGACAATCAGCTGCACGCGGCGGTGGTCGAGCTGATCACCATGGACGACGCGGAAATCAAGTATTCGACGGTGCAGAACTGGTATCCGGGGGACGCCGAGGGCAAGGGCGGCATCTACAACTTCGTGACCAAGCGCGGCGCCTGCCGCGGCAAGCGGTCGAAGATCTCCTGGACGCAGGTCGAGACCGGCTCGGCGATCACCTGGAAGTACCCCTCCTGCATCCTGCAAGGCGACGATTCGGTCGGCGAGTTCTACTCGGTGGCGGTGACCAACAACGCCCAGCAGGCCGACACCGGCACCAAGATGATCCACATCGGCAAGCGCACCCGCTCGCGGATCGTCAGCAAGGGCATCTCGGCGGGCAAGGCCGACCAGACCTACCGCGGCCTCGTTCGAATCCTGAAGGGGGCCGAGGGTGCCAGAAACCACACCCAGTGCGATTCCATGCTCATCGGTGATCGCTGCGGCGCGCACACGGTGCCGTATATCGAGATCAAGAATCGCACGGCCAAAGCCGAGCACGAGGCGACGACCAGCAAGATCAGCGACGACCAGCTCTTCTATTGCCGCTCGCGCGGCATCTCGGAGGAGGACGCGGTGGCGTTGGTGGTCAATGGCTTCTGCCGCGAGGTCATGAACGAGCTGCCGATGGAGTTCGCCGTCGAGGCGCGCAAGCTGCTCGGCATCTCGCTGGAGGGAAGTGTCGGCTGACCGGCACCTCACGCTACTCTGTCTCGCACGCTGATCAGTTTCGAGGATTTTTTGATGTTGTCGATAAGCGACCTGCACGTGTCGATCGAAGGCGAGGACAAGCCGGTCATCAAGGGCTTCTCGCTCGAGGTGAAACCGGGTGAAGTCCACGCCATCATGGGACCCAACGGGTCTGGCAAGAGCACGCTTTCCTACGTGCTGGCCGGTCGCGACGGCTACGAGGTCACCGGCGGCTCGGTCAGCTTTGCCGGTGAGGATCTGCTCGCGATGGAGCCCGAGGAGCGGGCGGCCGCCGGGGTCTTTCTCGCCATGCAGTACCCGGTCGAGATTCCCGGCGTCGCCAACAGCTATTTCCTGCGCCAGTCGCTGAATGCCCTGCGCAAGGCTCGCGGCCAGCCGGCGGTCAGTGCTGCGGACTTCATGAAGAAGTTGAAGGCGACGGCGGAGGAGGTGGGGATTCGCCCAGAGTTCCTCAAGCGTGACGTCAACGCAGGGTTCTCGGGTGGCGAGAAGAAGCGCAATGAGATCCTGCAGATGGCGATGCTCGAGCCCAAGCTCTGCATCCTCGACGAGACGGATAGCGGCCTCGATATCGACGCCTTGAAGACGGTATCGGATGCGGTCAACGCATTGCGCTCGCCAGACCGTGCGATCATCGTCATCACCCACTATCAGCGGCTTCTCGACTACATCGTGCCCGACTTCGTGCATGTGCTGGCCGACGGCAGGCTACGTCGCTCCGGCGGCAAGGAGCTGGCATTGGAGCTCGAGTCGCAGGGCTACGAAGCCCTGCTGGGCGAGGCGGCTTGATCGGACATACGAGATGAGCGCTGCAACCCGAGTGATGTCCACCCGACACGTGCCGCCCGTGCCCGCCTTCGCCGATCTCTTCGCGAGCAAGCGGACAGCTTTGCCCGGCAGCGGCACGGCAGTCCTCGACCAATGGCGGGACGCCCGCTTTTCGCGTTTCGCCAAGACGGGCTTTCCGACGCAGCGTGTCGAGCAATGGAAGTACACCAACCTGCCCAAGGCGGCGAATGTCGCCATGGGCCTGGCTTCACGCCCGGAGATCAGGCTGGACGACGTTCAGCGCTTCTTTGCTGGCGGCCCGTTGGCCTGGCGCCTGATCTTCGTCAATGGCCATTTGGCGCACGAGCTGAGCCATGCCGGCGGCGTGCCCGATGGCGTCGTGATCAAGGGTATCGATCAGCTGCTTCGCGACGAGCCCGAGAGGGTCGTGGCGGCGTTCGGCCAGACGTCGGAGAGCAACAGCCTGGCAGAGCTGAACGCGGCGTTCCTTGCTTCCGGTGCGTGGATCGAGGTGCCGGACGACGTCCAGGTCGACCGGCCGATCCAGCTGCTCTTCCTCACGCTGGGCGAGTCCGGCGCGGTCATGACCCATCCGCGCATCGTGCTCAAGCTCGGCCGTCGCGCGAGCGCGCACCTGATCGAGAGCCATGTGGGCGTCCGCGACGGGCATTGCCTCACCAATCTCGTGGCCGACTACGAGATCGGTGACGAAGCGAGGCTGGTGCACGACCGGCTGCAGCTGGGCGCCGCCGGCACCAGCTTCGTCGGCCTCAACCGCATCCGTGTCGGCGCTCGGGCCGAGCTCAAGCAAACCCTGGCTACGCTGGGCGGCGACCTCGTGCGCAACGAGACTGACATGCATCTCGTCGGCAGCTTCGTCGAGGCGCAGCTGAACGGCGTCTACATGCCGATCGGCAGCGAGCACGTCGACAACGTGATTCGCGTGCACCACGAGCAGCCGGACGGCCATTCGGACCAGTTCTACAAGGGCGTTGCGCTCGACCGGGCCAAGGCGGCGTTTGCCGGTAAGATCTTCGTCTACAAGGACGCCCAGCGTACCAATGCCTTTCAGCAGAACAGCAACATGCTGCTGTCCGATGACGCCGAGATCGATAGCAAGCCCGAGCTCGAGATCTACGCCGACGACGTCAAGTGCAGTCATGGCGCGACGTGCGGCGAGCTCGATGCGGTAGCGCTGTTCTATCTGCGCAGCCGCGGCCTCAGCCGGGCGGAGGCGGAGAGCCTCTTGACCTATGCTTTCGCCGCCGAGGTCATCGAGCGGTTCGCCGATCCGACGGTCGTCAAGCTGGCGCAGGAATATTTGATCGCCCGGACGCCGGGCGCGGCCAACCTTACGGATATGCTGTGAGCGACGCCGCCACCCTCGATAAGCGCGACAGCGCGTTGGGCCTCGACGTCGAAGCGATCAGGGCCGAGTTCCCGATCCTGCAGACCGAGATGCAGGGCCAGCCGCTGGTCTATCTCGACAGTGCCGCCTCGACGCAAAAGCCGCGCGCGGTCATCGACGCGCTGAGCCATGTCTACGAGGCGGACTACGCCAATATCCATCGCGGCATCTACGATCTGAGCCAGCGCGCTTCGGCCCTGCACGACGAGGCGCGGCGCAAGGTCCAGCATTTCATCAATGCCGGCGACTGGCGCGAGATCGTCTTCACGCGCAACGCCACCGAGGCGATCAACATCGTGGCCCAGTGCTTTGCGGCGCCCAAGCTGCAGCCGGGCGACGAGATCCTGGTCACCGAGATGGAGCATCACGCGAACATCGTGCCCTGGCAGATGATCGCCTCGGCCGCTGGCGCGACAGTCGTGCCGGTGCCGGTGACCGATGTCGGCGAGCTCGACATGGCGGCCTTCGAGCGGCTGATCACGCCACGGACCAGGATGATCGGTGTGGTCTGGGTCTCCAACGTTCTCGGCACCATCAACCCGGTCGCCGACATCGTGGCGCTGGCCAAGGCGCACGGCGTGCCCGTGCTGGTCGACGCGGCACAGGCGGTCCAGCATTTGCCGGTCGATGTCCAGGCACTCGGATGCCGATTTCATCGCATTCTCCGGCCACAAGCTCTATGGCCCCTCGGGCGTCGGCGTCCTTTGGGGCAAGGCAGCCCATCTCGATGCCATGCCGCCCTACCAGGGCGGCGGCGACATGATCGAGCGGGTCAGCTTCTCGGGCACGACCTGGAACGAGATTCCGTTCAAGTTCG
Organism: uncultured Alphaproteobacteria bacterium; assembly: GCA_963700945.1. Lineage (GTDB taxonomy): Bacteria > Pseudomonadota > Alphaproteobacteria > Geminicoccales > Geminicoccaceae > SLRI01. The sequence goes on along the minus strand of CAVOZQ010000017.1, from coordinate 207,525 downwards.
AGGCCGGCACGCCGGACATCGCCGGGATCATCGCCTTGGGCGCTGCCATCGACTTCGTCGAGCGGGTCGGCATCGAGGCGATCGCGGCGCACGAGACGGCGCTCCTGGCCTATGCCACCAGGGCCATCCAGCAGGTGCCGGGGCTCAAGCTGATCGGCACGGCAGCCGAGAAGTCCAGCGTGCTGACCTTCACGCTCGAGGGTGCCCATCCGCAGGACATCGGCACGATGCTCGATCTCGACGGGATCGCCATCCGCACCGGTCATCATTGCGCCATGCCGTTGCACGAGCGTTTCGGCCTGGCCGCGAGTGCCAGGGCGTCCTTGGGTGTCTACAGCACCGAGGCCGATATCGACGCATTGACGAAGAGCCTGCATCGCGTGGCGGGACTGTTTCAATGAGCGAAGGCGCCGACCACAAGAGCTCTGTCACGGGGGTGGGAGACATGGACGACAAGGGGCTGGATCAAGCCGCGGCGTTTCTCAATGCCGAGGAACAGCCTGGCGGTGAGATTTCGCCGGAGGCCGACTCGAGCGGGGCCGCGGCAGACAAGCCGGCGGTGTCACCCGAGCGCATGGCCGAGGTGGAGAAGCTGGGCGAGGCCATCGTCGGGCAGCTGTCGCAGATCTACGACCCGGAAATTCCGGTCAACATCTACGAGCTCGGCCTGATCTACAAGATCGACGTGCATGACGACAACGCGGTCACCGTCGACATGACGCTGACCTCGCCGAACTGCCCGGTGGCGGAGTCGCTGCCGATGGAAGTGCAGCACAAGGTGGAGGCGGTCGAGGGCGTGGTCGGCTGCGAGGTCAAGATCGTCTGGGAGCCGATGTGGCATCCGTCGATGATGACCGAGGAAGCGCAGCTGGAGCTCGGGCTGATCTACTAGCCGCGCTGCTGGGCCAGGAATGACCGAGCCTGTGGCGATCGGCGGCTGTAGCGCTTGATTGTCGGCGTGCTCGGATGGCTCGGCTTGTTGGGGCTCGCCGCGATTGCGATGCTGGCGGCGTTCCTGATCGGTCGCGTGGTCCTGACCAGGGGCGGACCCGACCTCGAGCCGTGGCACACCTTCCTGCCGCCGGAGCCTGACCCTGGCACGCTGGACCGGCTCGATTGGTCCGGCTACCTCGCCGCCGAGGCGAACGTCTTGGCGGCCGTCGAGAGCGAGATCACCGACCGGCTGCCGGCGCACGACCGGGTTCCGGTCAACCGCTTCTTCAAGGGCAGTCCCGTCCACCGGTCGCGCCTCGGGCACGACTGGAACCGCTCGTTCGTGCTGGAGCCGAAGGGCGTGCCCGTGGGTGGTGCGGTCCTGCTGCACGGGCTGACGGATTCACCCTACAGCCTGCGCCATGTCGCCGAGGTCTATCGCGCGAACGGCTGGCTTGCGCTGGCCATTCGCTTGCCCGGCCACGGCACGGCACCGGCGGCGCTCACCCGCGTCGATCGGCGGAGCTGGGCAGCGGCGACGCGGCTGGCGATCCGCGAGGCGCGACGGCGCATCGGCGGCACCGCTCCGTTGCATCTCGTGGGCTACTCGAACGGCGCGGCGCTGGCGCTCGATCAGGCGCTTCGGGCCGTCGACGATCCCTCGCTCGAGCGCCCGGCCCGGCTCGTCATGCTCTCGCCGATGATCGGCATCACCACGGCCGCGCGTTTTGCCGGAATCGCCGGCTGGCCGGCGGTCGTCCCACGCTGGGCGCGGACCGCCTGGATCAAGATCCGCCCCGAGTACAATCCCTTCAAGTACAACTCGCTGCCGGTCAATGCGGCGCGCCAGTCGCACCTGATCACCCGCGACCTGCAGCGGCGGCTCGATCGGCTCCGGAAATCCGGCCGCCTCGGCGAGCTGCCGCCGCTGCTCACGTTCCAAAGCGTCGTCGATGCCACGGTCGTGACCGATGCCTTGATCCACCGCCTTCATGCGCGATTGTCGGCTGGCACGAGTGAGCTCGTGCTGTTCGACATCAACCGAAGCGTCCACTTCGGCCACCTCATCAGGCCAATGGCGGCGCGCTCGCCCGAAAGCCTGCTCCCGCCTCCGCCCCGCGGTTTTCGCTCCACCATCGTGACCAACCGCGATCCGACGACCAGCGACGTCGTCGAGCGCGTGACCGAACCCGGCAGCGTGAGCTCGAGCGAGCGATCCTTGCACCTGGCTTTTCCACCCGGCGTCTATTCATTGTCCCATATTGCCCTGCCGTTCCCGCTGAGCGACAGTCTTTACGGCCTGGAGCCAGAGCCGCCCGACGCTTTCGGCGTCAGCCTGGGCGTCATGGCGACCAAGAGGCGAGCGAGGTGTCCTGGCGGTGGCCGATGACGAGTTCACGAGGCTCACCGCCAATCCATTTCTTCCCTTATCTGGGCCAGCGGATCGAAGCGGCGATGAACGAGGACACGGCAAGAGGCTGAACGGGCCAAGTGCCGCAACGCAGCAACAACGGCGCGGTTTTTTCTGGCGAACCCTTTTGACCTCTGCTGTAACTCGCGGCATCCAGAGTTGCATGACGAAGTTGATCCATAGGGAGCCTGAATGATGTCAACGACGAGCGCGGGGCGCTGTGCCGGTGCCTTCGCCGCCGGGATGATCGCCTTGCTGTCGAGCTCGGCCATCGCTCAGCTCGACGACGGTCTGCCCGTCTCGGCCGAGGCCTTTGCCTTCGATGCTGCCGATACCGATGGTGACGGGCTCGTGAGTGAAGCCGAGCTGGCCCGCGATGCGGCTGCCGGCTTCAGCGGGCTCGATGCCGACGGCGACGGCATGCTGACGCCAGACGAGCTGGAGGCCCATGATCCGGCGGACTTCGATCGGGTCGATGCCGACGGCGACGGGGCGCTCAGCTTCAATGAAGTGATGACGAACAAGCTGCGCGGCTTCGAGGCCGCGGACCAGGACGGTGACGGTGGCCTGACCTTCGACGAGATGGTCGGCGGCGCCGAGGCCGAGCAGGGAGTTCAGCCATGATCGGGAAGCCCGCAGCCGTTCCGCCGAAGCGCGGTAAGCTTGGCCGGCGTTGCGGCTCTCGGCCTGCTTGTCGCCGGCTGCGAGGGCGGCGGCGGCACGAGTTCGGCCGGGGTCGGTACCCTGGGTGGTGCTGCGGCTGGCGCCGGAGCCGGCCGACTGCTCTTCGGCAACAGCACCACGGGCATGCTGATCGGCGCCGCCGCTGGTGGCCTCGCCGGCAACATGACGCTGGACCGGCAGGCCGAGGAGCGCCGTATCCAGGAGCAGGAGGCCGCCGCGGACGCCCAGATGCGCCGGCAGCTCGAGTTCGAGCGGCAGCAGGCGCTGCAGGCGGAGGAGACCCGCAGCGCAGATCGAGGAGCAGCGGCTCTTCGAGGAATGGCAGCTCGAGCGTCGAGCCGGCGGCGCCTGAGGTTGACGGCGCCTCGCCGGTTGCCGGCCGCGGTGTGCGCCGGTGCGCCGGGCGAGCGGCTTGATCGTCACTGGGCGTGCGCCGAGGGATGAGGCGCGTCCTCGTCTATGCGAGGCGCGGCGTGCTGGCGCTGCTGCTCGTCCTGCTCACCTTTCTCGGCGTTCGTGCATGGGACTCCCAGCGGGGGCCGCCGCTAGAGGTCTGGCACACCTACATTCCAGAAGAGCTGAGCGTCGAAGCGCTCGATGATGCCGACTGGGACGCGTATCTGGCGCAGGAAGCCGCGATCTTCGATGGCCTGAGGACGAATGTCTCGCAGGCTCTCGAGGCTGAGGATCTCGTTCCGTTCAATCGCTACTTCAGCCAGAGCCCTCTCTACCCGGACAGCTTCGCGCAAGACTGGAATCGCTCGTACACACTCGAGCCGCCGGGCGAGCCGATGGGTGCGGTCGTGCTGCTGCACGGGCTCACCGACTCGCCCTACAGTCTTCGTCACGTGGCCGAGCTCTACCTCGATCACGGCTACCTCGTGGTCGCCATCCGCTTGCCGGGGCACGGCACGGTGCCGGCAGGATTGCTCGAGGTCGAATGGCCGGAATGGACGGCTGCCACTCGGCTCGCCGTTCGTACGGCCGTCGCGCGTGCGGGGCCGGACGCACCCCTGCATCTGGTCGGCTTCTCCAATGGCGGTGCGCTCGCGCTCAAATACGCCATGGAGGCCGTCGACAGTGACGATCTCCACGAGCCGGATCAATTGATCCTCGTCTCGCCGATGGTCGGCATCACCGCCTTTGCCCGCTTCGCCGGCATTGCCGGGTGGCCCGCGGTTTTCTCGCGCTGGGCCAAGGCCGCCTGGATCGCCATCGTTCCGGAGTTCAATCCGTTCAAGTACAATTCCTTTCCGGTCAACGGCGCGCGCCAGTCGCACCGGGTGACCATGGCCTTGCAAGCCGATCTGCGCCGCCTCGAGCAGGACGGCCGGCTCGGCGAGTTGCCACCCGTGCTGACCTTCCAGTCGGTCGTCGACTTCACCGTCAGCACCGCCGCCGTGATCAATGCGCTGCATGCCCGCCTGCCGGAGGGGCGGAGCGAGCTCGTTCTCTTCGATGCCAATCGCAGCGCCAAGTTCGGGCCGTTGTTGCGGGCTGATCCGGAAGCGGTGCTCAACAGGCTCCTGCCACCGGCGCCGCGGCCGTTCACGACGACGATCGTGACCAATGTGAGCCCGGATCATCTCGAGGTGCTGACCCGCGTGACCGAGGCCGGCAGCACGGTGGAGGTGGTGAGCGAGCCGCTCGGTCTGGCCTTCCCGCCGGATGTCTTCTCGCTCTCGCACGTGGCCCTGCCGTTTCCGATGACCGACAGCCTTTATGGCATTCGTCCTGATCCGGAGGGTGAGTTCGGCGTCAGCCTCGGCGCGCTGGCCACGCGTGGCGAGCGGGGCATCCTCATCGTCAGCGTCGATGCCCTGCTGCGCATGGCCTCCAACCCGTTCTTTCCCTACATGATCGAGCGGATCGAGGAGACGATTAGCCCCTGAGTCCGAGCCGCTGCCGGTGCGGCGCGGCGCATGGATCAGCGACTTGACGGCTTGCGGGCGCAGGCTCCAGGTCGCATAACCACGGCATGTCCGCAGGCTTCGATCTCGTCTTCAAGCAGCCGCACCTGCTCGGCATCGAGGGGCTGCAGCCCTATCGAGATCAGCCATCTGCTCGACCTCGCCGATAGCCTATGTCGAGCTCAACCGGCAGGCGGACAAGAAGCTCTCCGCTGCTCGATGGCCTGACCCAGATCAACCTGTTCTTCGAGAGTCTCGACCCGGACCCGGACCTCGTTCGAGCTGGCCGGCAAGCGGCTCGGCGCCGACGTGGTCAACATGGCGGTGCGGCGCCTCGTCGATCAAGAAGGGCGAGACCCTGATCGACACCGCCATGACGCTGAACGCCATGCACCCGACGTCCTGGTCGTCCGCCATCCGGATTGCGGGCGCGGTCGCGCTGCTCGCCCGCCACGTCGCCTGCGCCGTGCATCAACGCCGGCGACGGCAGCCACGAGCATCCGACCCAGGCGCTGCTCGATGCGCTGACCATCCGCCGGCGCAAGGGCCGGATCGAGGGGCTCGTGGTCGCCATCTGCGGCGACATCCTGCCACAGCCGCGTCGCCCGCTCGAACATCCTGCTGCTCACCGCCATGGGCGCCCGGGTCCGCCTGGTGGCGCCGCCGACCCTGCTGCCGCGTGCGCTTCGCGAGCCTCGGCTGTCGAGCTCTTCACGACATGGCGAGCGGCCTCGAAGGCGCCGACATCGTCATGATGCTGCGCCTGCAGACCGAGCGCATGCAGGGCAGCTTCGTGCCGTCGGTGCGCGAGTATTTCCACCTCTTCGGCCTGACCCACGAGCAAGCTGCGCAGGTGGCCCGGCCGGACGCCCTGATCATGCATCCCGGGCCGATGAACCGTGGGGTCGAGATCGATGGCGTGATCGCCGACGACATCGATCGGAGCGCCATCCTGGACCAGGTCGAGATCGGGGTCGCGGTGCGCATGGCCTGCCTCGACGTGCTGACCCGCGAGCTGCGCGCCGCCGCCTGCGCGATGGCCCAGGCCCGCACCCTGATCCAGAACGCCCGCCTGCTCGACCCGGCGACCGGCCTCGACCAGCGCGGGCCGCTGCTGATCGAGGACGAGCGGATCGCCGCGCTCGGGCCGGACGGTCGACGCGCCGAGGACGTGCCTGGTGATCGAGGCGGGCGGCGCCTGCCTGGCGCCAGGGCTGGTCGACATGCGGGTCCAGCTGGGCGAGCCCGGCGCCGAGCACAAGGAGACGCTTCGCCAGCGGCACCGCGGCCGCGGCCGCGGGCGGCGTCACCAGCCTCGCCTGCCTGCCGAACACCGAGCCGCCGATCGACGACCCGGCGATGGTCGAGTTCGTCGCCCGCCGCGCGCGCAGCTCAAGTCGGTCCAAGGTCTACCCCTAGCGGCGCCATCACCCGCGGCTGCGCGGGCAGCCAGCTGGCCGAGCTGGCGCTGCTGCAGGAGGCGGGCGCGGTCGGCTTCACCGATGGCCGAGCAGGCGGTCGCCGAGCAGCCTGCGTGATGCAGCGCGCGCTGGCCTATGCCGGCGACCTGGACCTGCTGCCTGGTCCAGCATCCCGAGGAGCCGGGCCTCGCCGCAGGCGGGGTGATGAACGACGGCGCGCATCGCCACCCGCCTCGGCCTCGCGGGCATCCCGCGCGGTCGCCGAGGTGATGATGGTCGAGCGCGACCTCCGCCTCGTCGAGCTGACCGGCGCCCGCTACCACGTCGCCCACGTCTCGACCGCGGCCGCGATCGACGCCGATCCGCCAGGCCAAGGCCGAGGGCCTGCGCGGTGACCGCCGAGGCCGCCCCGCATCATCTCGCCCTGAACGAGCTCGAGGTCGAGGGCTACCGCACCTTTGCCAAGGTGTCGCCGCCGCTGCGCGCCGAGGCCGACCGCCTGGCCGTGGTCGAGGGCTCACGCGACGGCACCATCGACGTCATCGCCAGCGACCACTGCCCCCAGGACCAGGACAGCAAGCGGCTGCCGTTCGCCCAGGCCGAGTTCGGCGTCGTCGGCCGAGACCATGCTGCCGGTCTGCCTGCGCGCTGGTCCACGACGGCCACCTGCGCCTGCTCGACCTGCTCGACAAGCTGACGCCGCCCCCGGCCGGCTGCTCGGCCTCGAGGCCGGCCGCCTGGCCGTCGGGCGCCGCCGCCGACCTCGTCCTGTTCGACCCCGAGCCGCCGTGGAAGATGCGCGAGGCCGACCTCGCCAGCCTCTCCAAGAACACCGCCGTTCGAGGGCCGCCTGGTCCAGGGCCGGGTGCTGCGCACCCTGGTCGACGGCCGGATCGTGCACCGCGCCGCTGTTTGAGCGCCGACCCGTGCTGCCGATCGCCCGTTCGTGCCGGTGGCTCGGCGTGAGGTGGGGCAGTGGCCTCGCGGCAAATCGGGATCGTCTTCGCTGGCGCTGCCTCAGGTGCTCCGGCGTGCCGCCCGGTCGCGCCTGACATCGCCCAGCGCCAGGATGCCGAGCGAGAGCAAGGTGGCGTGAAAGACCACCGACGTCATCAGCACCACCGCCAGCTGCCAGACGAGGACGGCCATGGCGGCAAGCAGGGCCGTGGCGAGCGTGTAGGCGAGAAAGCGAGCCATGGGCGCTGGCTGCCCGGCCCGCCACCAGACCAGTGCCAGGACAGCCGAGGCGATCGCGGCCTTGATCACCGCCATGCCGCGCAGCAGGAAGGCGAGATCCGGGTCGGCTGCGATCGACGGCCGTGGCTCGCCCAGCCATGCAGCGAGTGCCACGGCCGTCAGCGTCGCGAGGAGCAGGATGCTCCGGCGGCGCGCCGCCATTGTTCCCCCGATGACGCTCGGGTGCCATCTGGTGCCGATCGCGCGCCTCGACGGCCTGGGGATCGCTCGCTGCCATCGTTCAACCTCCGGGCAGTTCCGCTTCATCGAAGCTAGCAATAGCATGCCGGGCGCGCCAAGCTCAGCATCGCACATCCGGCGGCAGCGGGCGCCGTCATGGCGTCGTCCCTGCAGCCGGCCGCTTGACGTGGTTCGGCCGGAATGCAAGAGCGACTTGCGCGCTGAAGGATGCTCTGACGCACGGCGGCCGAGCGCTGTCTATCGCTGCTGCCCGGTTGGCGCCGGCTGCTGCTCGGCACAGATGGGAAATGTCATGCTGCTGGATGACCCGGCCACGCTTCCGGGATTGACGATTGACGAAATCGAGGCCGCGGCTGCGCGTCTGGCGGGTGTGGCCGTGCGGACGCCACTCTTGCGCAGCGATGCCTTGGATGACCGGGTCGGCGGCCGGCTCCTGATCAAGCCCGAGCCCCTGCAGCGGACCGGCTCCTTCAAGTTCCGCGGCGCCTACAACACGGTCTCCCAGCTGGCGCCGGGGCCCGTGGTCGCCTACTCGTCCGGCAACCATGCGCAAGGTGTGGCGGCCGCGGCGAAGCTGCTCGGACGGACCGCGACGATCATCATGCCCAGCGACGCGCCGGCCATCAAGCGTCGCAACACCGAGCGGCTGGGCGCCCAGGTCGTGCCCTACGATCGGCACGGCGAGGACCGGGAGGCGATCGGCCGGGAGATCGCAGCGCGCACGGGCGCGCAGCTCGTCAAGCCCTACGACGACCCCCGGATCATGGCGGGCCAAGGCACGGTCGGCCTCGAGATGGCGATCGACGCCAAGAGCCTCGGCATCGTCCCCGACGCTGCCATCGTCTGCTGTGGCGGTGGCGGCCTGATCGCCGGCACGGCCACGGCACTGCTGCACCATTTTCCGGGCATCGCGGTCTACAGCGCCGAGCCCGCGGGGTTCGACGACACGGCGCGCTCGCTCGCCAGCGGGCGACGCGAAGGCAATGTTCCGGGTGCCTCGTCGATCTGCGATGCCCTGCTGGCGCAACAGCCGGGCGAGCTGACCTTCGCCATCAACCGACGGCTGCTGGCCGGTGGGCTGGCGGCGGACGATGCCGCAGTCCTGGACGCCATGCGAGCGGCCTTCCTCGAGCTCAAGATGGTGGTCGAGCCCGGCGGGGCGATTGCCCTTGCGGCCGCGCTCTCCGGCGCCCTGGATTGCCGCGGCAAGACGGTGCTCGTCGTCCTCTCCGGCGGCAATGTCGATCCGGAGCAGTACGCCAAGGCCTTGCGCGCGGCGCCTGCCGGCGCCTAGCCCAGCCGTCTGGACGCGGGCTCAGTCGTAGCGGAGATCCGTGGCCTTGCCGCGAAACACCCGATACGCGAAGGCGGTGCTGGCGATGATGATCGGTAGCACGAAGACGACGCCGATCAGGATGATCATCAGGCTTTCCGGCGCTGCTGCGGCAGCATCGATCGTCAATTGCTCAGGCACGACGTACGGGTAGAAGCTGTGCGCGAGCCCGCCGAACGCCAGAACGAAGAACGCCACGCCCAGGGCGAAGGGCAGCCAGCACCAGCGATCCTCGGGATCGGGCAGGCTGGCGAGGCTCTGCCAGAGGGCGGCGATGACGGCGGCCGATACGATCGGCAACGGCGCCAGCAGCAGCATCTCGGGCATGGTGAACCAGCGCTCGAACAGCCTGGGGCTGACGAAGGGCGTCGCGAGCGAGACCGTGACCATGCCGAGCACGACGAGAACCAGGCTGTAGCCGTGCCCAATGGACGGCCTTGAGCTGCAAGCCTGCCTCGGTCTTGAGGATGAGCCAGGTGGCGCCGATGAACGCGTAGCCGACGGCAAGGCAGACGGCGGTCAGCGCCGCGAAGGCGATCGTGAACGGTGTCGCTACCGAGACCCATGATGTAGAGGCCGAGCATCCAGCCCTGCGCCAGCGCCGTGGCGAGCGAGCCCAGGAAGAAGAGCCGGTTCCAGCAGTGCCTTGCGATGGGCGTCGACCTTGGCGCGGAACTCGAAGGCGACGCCGCGCACGATCAGGCCGACGAGCATGACGAAGACGGGCAGATAGAGCGCCTGCAGGATCATCCCGTGCGCGATCGGGAAGGCGACCAGGAGCAGGCCCGACGGCGAGCACCAGCCAGGTCTCGTTGGCATCCCAGAACGGGCCCGATCGAGGCGATCATGCGATCCTGCTCGGGGCCCGCTGCCGCCGGCATGAGAATGCCGACGCCGAGATCGAAGCCGTCGAGCACGACGTAGACGAGGATCGCCAATCCCATGAGGCCGGCGAAGACGAACGGCAGCCAGGATGCGGGATCTTCGAGCGGGGTCATGATCGCTACTCCGCCGGCTGCAGCAGGCCGGCGCGCCGATGGCGGGCGATTGATCAGGTCCTGCCGGCCGCCGGCCTTGCCGGGCGAGCTGGAAGAGCAGCGCCACATAGGTCGCGAGCAAGAGCGCGTAGACCGTGAGGTAGACCGCCAGGGTGAGGCCGACCATGCCGCCGGCAACGCTCCCGACGGCGTCCGAGGTCTTCAGCACGCCCGAGACCAGCCAGGGCTGGCGGCCGATCTCCGTCGTGTACCAGCCGGCGAGCGTGGCTACCCAGCCCGAGAAGGTCATCGCGACGAAGCCGCGCGCGAGCCAGGAGGTCGGATCGCCCCGACGCCAGAGCTGCCAGGCGCCGAGCCATGCCATGCCGAGCATCAAGAAGCCGACGCCGACCATGACGCGAAAGGCGAAGAACACCGGTGCCACGGGCGGGTGCTCGCCCTCGAACTCGTCGAGGCCCGGGACGACGCCGGCCGGGTCGTGCTTGAGGATCAGGCTGGCGCCGGACGGGATCGCGATCTCGAAGCGGTTCTCCTGTGCCTCCTCGTCGGGGATCGCGAAGAGGACCAGGGGAGCATGGCTCTGCGTCTCCCAGTTCGCCTCCATCGCCGCGACCTTCTGCGGCTGGTGCTCCAGCGTGTTGAGGCCGTGCAGGTCGCCAGCCACGATCTGCAGTGGTGCTATGACCGCCGCCATGACGATGCCGGTGCGCAGCGCTGCGCGAACGCTGGGCGCGCGATCGCCGCGGAGCCAGCGATAGGCGCGAGATTCCGGCGATGAGGAAGGCGGCGGTCAGGCCCGAGGCGAGCAGCATGTGCGCGAGCGCGGTAGGGCATCGACGGATTGAAGACGATGGCGAGCCAATCGGTGGCGTGCGATGACGCCGTCGCGGATCTCGAAGCCTTGCGGGGTCTGCATCCAGCTGTTGAGGACGAGGATCCAGAAGGCGCTGAGCGTGGTGCCGAACGGCGACGAGGAACGTGGCAGCGGTATGCACCCAGTTCGACACGCGCCTGAAGCCGAAGAGCATGATGCCGAGGAAGACGGCCTCGAGGAAGAAGGCGGTCAGGACCTCATAGGCCAGCAGCGGCCCGGCGACGTTGCCGACGGTCTCCATGAAACCCGGCCAGTTCGTGCCGAACTGGAAGCTCATGGTGATGCCGGAGACGACACCGAGCGCGAAGGACAGCGCGAAGACCTTCACCCAGAACTGATAGGCCTCCATCCACTTCTGGCTGCCCGTCCGGTTGTAGCGCAGCTTGAAGACGAGCAGCACCCAGCCGAGCGCGATGGTGATCGTCGGGAAGAGGATGTGGAAGGAGATGTTCGCGGCGAACTGAATGCGGGCGAAGAGCAGGGCGTCCATCGATCAAACCCCTATTTCGGCATCTGGCGAAGCGGCGTCCGGCGCGATGCTCTGCACTGCGGCACGCTTTCGGCCTGGCCGCGGGTCGAGACGGTCCTTGAGCTCGAGCACTTTTTGCACTTTCGCGCCAAGGGTCAGCAACTGCATCAGCCGGTCGGTCTCGAGCTTGCGAACATCGCCATACCAGCCATCGAGCAGCTCGATCAGGTCGTGCATTTGCTCGAGCTTGGCTTGGGCGTGCCGTTCCTCGGCCGCGACCGGCGACTGCATCAACGCTTGGCGAAGCATGGTCAGCGTGGGATCGATCTCCCGCCTCTTGCGCTCCTCGACGAGGGTCCGGAGGATCTCCCAGACATCCTCGGGCGTCGTGAAGTAGTCGCGCCGATCCCCCGGCAGGTGCTTGAGCTGGACCAGGCGCCAGCCTTGCAGCTCTTTCAAGCCCATCGACACGTTGGAGCGCGAGAAGCCGAGACGGCAGGCGATGTCATCGGCGTTCAACGGCTGTGACGAGAGGAACAGCAGGGCGTAGATCTGGCCAACGGTCCGATTGAAGCCCCATCGGCTGCCCATCTCGCCGAAGTGGAGAACCGCCGTCTGCACCAGTGGTGGGAGATTCATCGCCGATCCCAAACTTTCAGAAATTCCTGAAAGACGAGATAGCGGCGCTGCGGCGGGCGGCAAGAGGCGGCGCGCGGGCAAAAAAAGGCCGCGGCAGGTGCCGCGGCCTAGTGATTAGGGAGGAAACGCCTCAAGTCGGGTGTCACAGGAGAAACCCATGAACACAGTCAATTGATTAGCGTACAGGTAGAATTCGAGCAAACAAAAAACGACAACTTGGCGCGACTATCGTTTTGAATTAGCGAGGATTTTGCCGCAAAAGTGACTAAAATTTTAGGCTGTTTGAGTCGGTCTGGCGCCATGCTCCTGAAAAGGAACACAACTTATAGGTGATTTTGCCAGTCGCGCCCTAGTTCGGCCGCAGCTCGATCAGGCCGCTGTCGATAACCAGAAAGGCGCCATAGGTGAGCAGACCGGCCAAGACGGTCGTGATCGCCACCTTGAGCAGGAGGCGCGGCTTCTCCGGTGCGCTGGTGGCGTGCCCCGGCTCGGGGTGCTCGACGGGAGCGGCACCCAAGGGCAGCGCCATGAAAAAGACGAGCCACCAGACGCAGACATAGGTGACGACGGCGCCGAGCGCGGTCAAGGCCGATGCTCACGCCTGCTCGAGCTCGACCAGCGTGCCGCAGAAGTCCTTGGGGTGGAGGAACAGCACCGGCTTGCCGTGGGCGCCGATCTTGGGCGTCGCCGTCGCCCAGCACGCGGGCACCCTGTGCCTTGAGCTGGTCGCGGGCGGCCAGGATGTCGTCGACCTCGTAGCAGATATGGTGGATGCCGCCGGCCGGATTCTTGTCGAGAAAGGCCTCGATCGGCGATGCCTCGCCGAGGATGCCAGCAGCTCGACCTTGGTGTTCGGCAGCTCGATGAAGACCGTCTGCACCCCGTGCGCCGGCTGGTTCTCGATGGCCGAGACCGTGGCGCCGAGTGTGTCACGGATAGTCGCGCCGACGCGGCCGCGATGTCGGGCACCGCGATGGCGACGTGGTTGAGGCGGCCGAGCTTCAGCTTTCAGACATCAGGCAGCTCCCGGCTTGGTCGTCCTCGAGGCTGGCGAGCGACTGCGGCGCTCAGACGGGTGATCTGGACCTCGACGATCGGCCGCTTGTTGCGCGGCAGGTTGAGCGCCTGGCGGACCGTCGTCCGCACGACCTGCTCGACCCGCTCGTCATCGCATGACGTCGCGATCGTCGAGGTCCTCGACCGCATCGGCGATCAGGTCGGCCGCCGCCGTCTCCAGATCGCCGAAGCTGGAGAGGTCGATGGCCGCCGACCGCAGGTGAGCTGGGGCGTTGCGAGGACGCTGCCGACAGCGGTCGAGGACGAGCGCCGACGACGACGGTGCCGTGGCTCGCGAGCCGGCGCCGGGACCGGTAGCAGCTCGTCGCCGGAGTCGAGCAGCTCGTCCGTCTCCAGCACGCGGCGGCCGACCGGCACCTCGCCGATCGACCTCGGCCGGCAGCCGGGCGCGAGGCGGACCAGGTCGCCATTCGCTGACGACCAGCGCCTGCTCGACGCCGAGCCGCTTGGCGAAGCGCGCATGGTGCTCGTAGAGGTGGCGGGCCTCGCCGTGCACCGGGACGACGATCTCGGGGCTTCATCCAGCGGATACATCTGCTCCATCTCGTCGCGCGCAGGGGTGGCCCGAGACATGGACGAAATGGTCGTCCTCGGTGATCACCTCGACGCCCATCTCGACCAGAAGATTGTGCAGGTCGTAGAGCGATCCGCTCGTTGCCGGGGATGATCTTGGAGGAGAAGATCACCGTGTCGCCGGCCTCGAGGCGGATGCGCTGGATGGGTGCCGGTCGGCGATCCGGGCCAGCGCCGCGCGCGGCTCACCCTGGCTGCCGGTGCACGAGATAGAGCACCCTGATGGCGCGGCAGGTCCGCTGGCGTCGCGCTCGTCGACGCAAGGGTGGGATGTCCGTCAGATAGCCGCATTCCTTGGCGCGGCATCGAGCATCCGGCGCATCGAGCGGCCGATCGACGACGACCTCCCGGCCCGCCTTGGCCGCGGCGATCGATCGCGGTCTCGAGCCGGGCGACGTTCGAGGCGAAGGTGGTGAGGCACGCACCCGGTTGGGCTGCGGCGATCAGCTCGCGCAGGCTGTCCCGGACCTCGGCCTCGGAGCCCGAGGTGCCGGGACTGAGGACGTTGGTGCTGTCGGCGACCATGGCCAGCACGCCCTCGCGGCCGAGCTTCTCGCAGCACGCTCGATGTCGCTCGGCTCGCCGAGCATGCGGCGCCGGGTCGAGCTTCCAGTCGCCGGTGTGCAGGACGATGCCGTAGGGGCGTCTCGATGACCAGCGCGCTCGCCTCCGGGATCGAGTGGGTCATGTGGACGAAGCGGCAGGCGAACGGGCCGACGGGAAGGGCTCGCCGGGCTCGACCACGTGGATCGGCGACCGGCGTCTTGATGTCGTGCTCGGCGAGCTTGCGGCGCAGCACGGCGGCCGGTGAAGTGCGGTGCAGTAGATCGGGACAGCCGAGCCGCTCCCAGAGATAGGGGACGGCGCCGATATGGTCCTCATGCGCGTGGGTGAGGACGAGGCCGTCGAGCCTGTCCTTGCGCTCCTCGATGAAGGCGATGTCGGGCAGCATGATGTCGACGCCGGGCATGCCGGTCGTCGGCGAAGGTGATGCCGCAGATCGACCATCAGCCAGCGGTCCGTCGAGCCCGTAGAGATTGAGGTTCATGCCGATCTCGCCGATCCCGCCGAGCGGCGACGAACAGCAGTCAGGGTTCGACGTCACGGTTATCCTTTCCGTGCCGGAGCGAATGACGTTCGCGATCCTCGAGGTACAGCTCGACCAGGCCGATCATGGTCAGGTCGCGATCGACATGCTCGATGATGCTGCGGTGGCGCCGGCGAACAGCGGGGCGAGGCCGCCGGTCGCAATGATCGTCATCGGCCTGGCCGAACTCGGCCTGGATCGCGGTCGACCAGCCCTTCGATCAGGCCGACATAGCCCCAGAAGACGCCGGACTGCATGCGCGGACACGGTCGAGTCGACCGATCACGCTGCGGGCGGTGGCTCGACGCGCGATCCGCGGCAGCTTGGCGGCGGCCCGGTGCAGGGCCTCGAGCGACAGGTTGATGCCCGGGGCGATGATGCCGCCGCAGGAAGGCGCCCTCCTCGTCGACGACGTCGAAGGTGGTCGCGGTGCCGAAATCGACCACGATCAGGGGCGGCGTCATAGCGGCGGGCGGCGGCGAGCGCGTTGACCAGCCGGTCGGCGCCGACCTCGCGCGGATTGATCAGCTTGATCCCGATCGGGATCGGCATGTCCGTCGCCGACGACGAACGCCTCGGCCGGCCGAAGAAGTCGCGGCTCATCTTGCGCAAGCGGGAACACCGTCTGCGGCACCACGAGGAGATGAGCACCGCCGCCGACGCGGTCGTGGTCGAAGCCGCCGATCGTCATGAGCTGGATCAGCAGCGGCGGCGTATTCGTCGGCGGTGCGCTCGCGCACGGTCGACAGTCGCCACTGGCCCAGCGGCTCGCGCTCCCGATAGAGGGCGAAGACGGTGTTGGTGTTGCCGACGTCGATCAGCAGGAGCATGGGAGGCTCCAACTAGGTTGACGAAGCCCGGCGGCCAGCCGGCAGTCGGGTGGCAGGCGCATGCTCACCCCTCCGTTACCGGCCATCGCGGCCCGGCTCGAGGAGCAGCTCCCCGGCCGGCAACGTTTCTACGCCATTTCTGGTTTCGAGCACCAGATACCCGGCGGGGTCGATGTCGACAAAGCGACCCTCGATCGTCGTCTCACCACGCCTGACCTCGACCCGCTCACCCAAGCCATCGGCCATGCCGAGCCAGCGCGCGCGCAGCCCGGCGAACCCGGCCGATTGCCAAAGCGCGTAGTTGGCGGCGAAATTCTCGAGATGCCGCTCGAGGACACGTTCTGGCGTGGCGTGCACGCCTGCCGCTGCGCAGCGATGTCACCTGGTAAGGCATGCCTTGCGGTGCTTCCGTCGACGTTGACGCCGAGGCCGGCGACGATGACGGGCCTCGCCGGATCCGTGCCGGCGTTCTCCAAGCAGGATGCCGGCGATCTTCGCCCCTGAGAGCCTGACGTCGTTTGGCCATTTGAGCCTCGGCGACAGGTTGGCTTGCGGCCCGAGCTGCGTCAGCGCCTCGGCGAGGCTCAGGGCGATGACCAGGGAAAGGCTGGCCGCCTCGTCGAGCGGCCGTAGCGGCCGCAGCAGAAGCGATGCATAGAGGTTGCCCGTCGGCGACACCCAGCTTCGGCCGTGCCGACCGCGACCGGCGGTCTGCGCCTCGGCCCGGATGACCAGACCTTCGTCGGCGCCCGCCCGGGCCCGCTCGTGCAGGAGGTCATTGGTGCTCGCGACGGCACCGAGTGTCTCGACGGTGAAGGTGATCACCGCCGCTGCGCCCAACGTGCCATGGGCAAGGGCGTCAAGGCATCAGGGCTGCGGCGGCGGCCTGGGCGGTGGCGAGCAGCGGCCCCGGGATGAGGATGAAGCCGAGGACGAGAACGGCGCACGACCGTCACGACGGCCTGCAGCTCGAGACGGCCGGTCCGGTCGAAGCTCTCCGCCGGCTCGTCGAAATACATCAGCTTGACGATGCGCAGGTAGTAGTAGGCGCCGACGACGCTGGCCAGCACGCCGAGCACCGCCAGCGGCGTCAGGCCGGCTTCGACCGCCGCCATGAAGACGTAGAGCTTGCCGAAGAAGCCGGCGAACGGCGGGATGCCGGCGAGCGAGAACATGAAGATCGCCAGCGCCGCGGCCAGCAGCGGCTGGGTCGCGGCGAGGCCGGCGAGGTCGTCGATGCGTCTCGACCGTAGCGGCCCTGCCGGCGCATCACCAGGACGCAGCCGCAAAGGTGCCGACGGTCATGACCAGGTAGATCGTCATGTAGACCAGCACGCGCGTAGATGCCGCGCTCGGTGCCCGCGGCGAGGCCGACCAGGGCGAAGCCGATATGGCCGATGCCGGAATAGGCCATCAGGCGCTTGATGTTGGTCTGGCCGATGGCGGCGAAGGCGCCGAGCAGCATCGAGGCGATGGCGATGAAGACGATGATCTGCTGCCACTCGCCGGCGACCAGACGCCGAACGGCTGCATCAGCACGCGGAGCGTCAGGCCGACCGCCGCGACCTTGGGCGCGGCGGCGAAGAAGGCGGTGACCGGGGTCGGCGCACCTTCGTAGACGTCCGGCGTCCACATGTGGAACGGCACGGCCGACAGCTTGAAGGCGAGGCCGGCGGCGATGAAGACGAGGCCGACGAGCGCGCCGAGCGCCGAGCTCGACCGCGCTGCCCTCGGCGGCGGTCAGCAGCGCGCCCAGACCGTCGAACGAGCAGCGTGCCGGTGAAGCCGTAGACCAGCGAGCAGCCGTAGAGCAGCATGCCGGAGGCGAGCGCGCCGAGGACGAAGTACTTGAGCCCGGCCTCGGTCGAGCGCAGCTGGTCGCGGTGGAAGGCGGCCATGACGTAGAGCGGCAGGCTCTGCAGCTCGAGCGCCCATGTAGAGCGCGAGGAAGCTGTTGGCCGAGACCATCATGCACATGCCGACGGCTGGCGAACAGGATCAGCAGCGGCATACTCGAAGCGCTCGAGGTCCTGATCGCTGGAGGTAGCCCTGGGCGAGCATGATGCTGACGAGCGGCGCCGAGCAGGATCAGCACCTTGATGAAGACGGCGAAGCGGTCGAAGACGAAATGGCCGCCGAAGATCGGGCTCTGCCGTCTTGTCGGCGCCGATCACGAAGAGAGCCGGCCGACGACCAGCGCCAGGACGGCGAGCGGCGTGACCAGCGCGGCCGGCGTCGCTGCCGCGGAAGCGCGCCGACGATGCAGCAGGCGCCAGGCCTGCCAGCAGCAGGAAGAGCTCGGGCAGCGGCGGGGATCAGGTCGAAGTCACGGCGGCGCTCGTCCGTCAGCGGACCTCAGCGCTGGGCCAGCGATGTCGGCGCGTCGGCCGCACCGATCTGGACGAGCAGGTTGTCGACCGAGGCCGCCATCGGATCGAGGAAGAAGGACGGATAGATGCCCATCAGCGAAGACCAGCAGCAGCAGCGGCGCGAAGGCCGACGATCTCGTTGGGCCGCAGGTCCTTGATCGGCTTCAGATCGTCCTTGGTCAGGGCGCCGAAGATGACCCGGCGGTAGAGCCAGAGCATGTAGGCGGCACCCAGGATCATGCCGGTGGCGGCGAACAGCGCGACCCAGGAGTTGACCTGGAAGACGCCGACGATGACCAGGACCTCGCCGACGAAGCCCGACGGTGCCGGGCAGGCCGACCGAGGCCAGCATGAAGAGCATGAAGACCAGCGCGTAGGCCGGCATGCGCTCGGCCAGCCCGCCATAGCGGCTCGATCTCGCGGCTGTGGATGCGGTCGTAGACGACGCCGACGACCATGAAGAGCGCGCCGGAGACGATGCCGTGGCTGAGCATCTGGATGATGCGGCCCTGGATGCCCGAGCGCGTTGGGCGTGAAGATGCCGATGGTGACGATGCCCATGTGGGCCACCGACGAGTAGGCGATCAGCTTCTTCATGTCGGTCTGCATCAGCGCGACCAGCGACGTGTAGATGACCGCCACGACCGACAGCGCGTAGATCAGCGGCGTGAAGTAGGCGATGCGTCGGGCAGCATCGGCAGCGAGAAGCGAAGGAAGCCGTAGCCGCCGAGCTTCAGCAGCACGCCGGCCAGGAGCACCGAGCCGGCGGTCGGCGCCTCGACATGCGCGTCCGGCAGCCAGGTGTGGAACGGCCACATCGGCACCTTGACCGCGAACGAGGCGAACATCGCGAGCCACAGCCAGCGCTGCAGGCCGCGGGTCGAACGTCGTCTGCCATCAGCGTCGGGATGTCGGTGGTGCCCGGCCTGCAGGTACATGACCAGGATCGCGACCAGGAACAGCACCGAGCCGATCAGCGTGTAGAGAAAGAACTTGAACGACGCGTAGATCCGCCGCGGCCCGCCCCAGACCCCGATGATCAGGTACATCGGGATCAGGATGCCTTCGAAGAAGATGTAGAACAGGACGAAGTCGAGCGCGCGAGAAGACGCCGACCATGAACGTTTCCATGACCAGAAACGCGACCATGTACTCCTTGACCCGGTTCTGCACCGAATGCCACGAGCCGACGATGACGACGACCGTGAGCAGGGTCGAGAGCAGCACGAACCAGAGCGAGATGCCGTCGACGCCGATGTGGTAGTCGATGCCGAAGCCGGGCAGCCACTCGGCGCCGCTCGACGAGCTGGAAGCCGGCCTGGCTGCGGTCGAAGCTGGCGCCAGGATCAGCAGCGACAGGAGGAAGGTGACGACCGACGGTCCAGAGCGCGACCGCGCGGGCGTTCTGCGCCACGATCGCCGCGTCGCCGCGGATCAGCATGATGAAGCCGGCACCCGACCAGCGGCAGGAAGGTGACCAGCGAGAGAAGCGGCCAGTCGCTCATCGGCTCAGCCCCTTCCGACCGAACAGGTACCAGGTGACCAGGGCGGCGACGCCGATCAGCATGGCGAAGGCGTAGTGGTAGACGATAGCCGGTCTGCAGGCGCCCGGCCCGCTCGGCGGTCGCCCAGGCGGTGGCGGCCACGCCGTCGGGGCCGAAGCCGGTCGATGATCGCCTGCGTCGCCGCCGCGCCAGAGGCCGAGGCCGAGCGCTTGTGCCGGCGGACGAACAGCGAGTCGTACAGCTCGTCGAAGTACCACTTGTTGTAGAACAGCTGGTACAGCGGCCGAACAGCGTGGCGAGTGCGGTCCGGCAGCCCGGTCGGCATCATGTAGAAGAGGTAGGCGAGGCCCAGCCCGATCGCCATGGCGATGAACGGCAGCGGCCTTCACCAGGAACGGCACCTCGTGCATGGCGTGCAGGACGTGGTTGTCGGGACCGGTGACGATCGCCCCCGCCCAGAAGGCGCCGTCATCGGCGATCATGCCGAGCCCGGCGAAGCCGGCGAAGAGGGCGCCGGCGGCCAGGACGCCAAGCGGTATGGTCATCACCCGCGGGCTCTCGTGGACGTGGCTCATGCACTGCTCGTCGGCCCGGCGGCTCGCCGTGGAAGGTCATGAAGAGCAGGCGCCCGGAGTAGAAGGCGGTCAGGACCGCGGCGAGCGATGCCCAGCCAGAAGGCGTAGAGGTGGAAGCTGTTGTGCGACGCGAACGCGGCCTCGAGGATCGCGTCCTTGGAGAAGTAGCCGGCGAAGTCAACGGGAAGCCGACCAGCGCCAGGCGTGCCGATCCACATCACCGCATAGGTGACCGGGATCTTGCGCCAGATGCCGCCCATCTTGCGCATGTCCTGCTCGTCGGACATGGCGTGGATGACCGAGCCGGCGCCGAGGAACAGCAGCGCCTTGAAGAAGGCGTGGGTGAACAGGTGGAAGATGCCGGCGGAGTAGGCACCGACGCCGCAGGCGAAGAACATGTAGCCGAGCTGCGAGCAGGTCGAGTAGGCGATCACCCGCTTGATGTCGAACTGGGTCAGCCCGATGGTCGCGGCGAAGATGGCCGTCGAGGCGCCGATGAAGGTGACGAGCGCCAGCGCGGTCGGCGCATGCTCGAAGACGCGGCGAGAAGCGCGCCACGAGGAAGACGCCGGCGGTGACCATGGTCGCGGCGTGGATCAGCGCCGAGACCGGGGTCGGGCCCTCCATGGCGTCCGGCAGCCAGGTGTGCAGGCCGAGCTGCGCCGACTTGCCCATGGCGCCGATGAACAGCAGGATGGCGGTCACGGTCAGCGCGTCGGAACTCGGCGCCGAACACGCACGATCGTCGCATCCGGCCATGTCCGGCGGCGCCGGCGAAGATGACGTCGATACTGGACGGAATCGAAGAGCAGGTAGATGGCGGCGATGCCGAGCATGAGGCCGACGTCGCCGACGCGGTTGACGAGGAAGGCCTTGATCGCCGCGGCGCAGGCCGAGGGCTTGGTGTACCAGAAGCCGATCAGCAGATAGGAGGCGACGCCGACGCCCTCCCAGCCGAAGAACAGCTGGATCAGGTTGTCGGAGGTCACCAGCATCAGCATCGCGAAGGTGAAGAGCGACAGATAGCTCATGAAGCGCGGGATGCTCGTGTCGTGGCTCATGTAGCCGATCGAGTAGACGTGGATCAAGCAGCTGATGAAGCTGACGACGAACATCATCACGCCGCTGAGCGCGTCGATGCGCAGCGCCCAGTCGACCTCGAAGGTGCCGAGACGTTGATCCAGGTGAAGAGCGGCACCTCGAAACGGCTCGGCGCCGATGGTCGAGGTGATGGCGAAGATCGACGCAGAGCGCCGAGACGCCCATGCAGGCCGCAGGTCACGAGCTGGCTGGCCCGGTCGCCGATCAGGCGGCCGAACAAGCCCGGCGATGATGGCGCCGAGGAGCGGGGCGAAGACGAGGATGACGTAGAGCATGGCCGGCCCTTGCTCAGCCCTTCATCAGATTGATGTCCTCGACCTCGATCGAGCCGCGGTTGCGGAAGTAGACGACGACGATGGCGAGCCCGATGGCCGCCTCGGCCGCGGCGACGGTGAGGATGAACATGGCGAAGACCTGGCCCGCGAGGTCGCCGATGGAAGACCGAGAAGGCGACCAAGTTGACGTTGACCGCGAGCAGGATCAGCTCGATCGACATCAGGATGACGATGACGTTCTTGCGGTTGAGGAAGATGCCGAAGACGCCGATCGTGAACAGGATGGCGGCGAGCGTCAGGTAGTGGGTAAGCGGGATCGCCATCAGATGCCGCGCCCTCGACTTGACCTTCCGGAGCTCGACGGCGGCGGCGCGGTCGCGATGCACCTGCTCGCCGATGTTCTGGCGGCGGATATCACCACGGTCGCGCAGGGTCAGCGTGATGGCGCCGATGATCGCCACCAGCAGGATCACGCCGGCGGCCTGGAAGAGATAGAAGTAGTCCGTGTAGATCAGGTTGCCCAAGCGCCTCGGTGTTGGTCAAGCGCTCGACGGCGCGGTGTCGGATCGGCGAGCTGGACGGCCGGCGCCAGGGTCCAGGTGCCGGCGACCAGCACCAGCTCGACCAGCAGCACGAGGCCGACCAGGGCCCCGATCGGCAGGTACTGCAGAAGCCCCTTGCGCATGCGCACGAAGTTGATGTCGAGCATCATGACGACGAACATGAACAGCACCGCGACCGCGCCGACATAGACGACGACCAGGACCATCGCCAGGAACTCGGCGCCGATCAGGACGAACAGGCCGGCGGCGTTGAAGAAGGTGAGGATCAGGAACAGCACCGAGTGCACCGGGTTGCGGGCCGAGACCACCATCACCGCCGCCGCCACGGCGACCGTGGCCAGGAGATAGAACAGCAGAAGGTGAGCGGTCATGAGCAGTGGGTCCGCTGGCGGCGATGCTCTTGGGCACTAGGACGGCCGCGACAAATCCCGCAGCCGCAGTGGGATTAGCGGTAGGGAGCGTCGGCCGCAAGGTTCTGGGCGATCTCTCGCTCCCAGCGGTCGCCGTTCGCGAGCAGCTTCTCCTTGTTGTAGAACAGCTCCTCGCGGGTCTCGGCGGCGAATTCGAAGTTCGGGCCCCTCGACGATGGCGTCGACCGGGCAGGCTTCCTCGCAAAAGCCGCAATAGATGCACTTGGTCATGTCGATGTCGTAGCGCGTGGTGCGCCGGCTGCCGTCCGGCGCGCGGCTCGCTCTCGATGGTGATCGCCTGGGCCGGGCAGACCGCCTCGCACAGCTTGCAGGCGATGCAGCGTTCCTCGCCGTTCGGGTAGCGGCGAAGCGCGTGCTCGCCGCGAAAGCGCGGGCTCAGCGGCCCCTTCTCGTAGGGGTAGTTCAAGCGTCTTCTTGCGCTTGAACATGTACTTGAGCGTCAGCGCGAAGCCGGTGACCAGCTCCTGCCAGCAGGAAGCTGCGGGCGACGCGGTCGAGGGCGATCATGCGATTTCCTCCAGAGCTCAGCGCGGCAGCATGTCGAAATAGACGAGAAAGCCCGAGGTCAGCACGACCCAGAACAGCGAGAAGGGCAGGAACACCTTCCAGCCCAGCCGCATCAACTGGTCGTAGCGGTAGCGCGGCAGCGTCGCCCGGGCCCAGATGAAGAGAACAGCACGAGGCAGATCTTGAGGATGAACCAGATCGGCCCGGGGATCCAGCGTGAACGGAGAGATGTCGAACGGTGGCAGCCAGCCGCCGAGGAAGAGGATCGTCGCAGATGGCGCTCATCAGGATCATGTTCGTGTATTCGCCGAGGAAGAACAGGGCGAAGGTCATCGACGAGTATTCGACGTTGTAGCCGGTGACCAGGGTCGGCCTCGTCCTCCGGCAGGTCGAACGGGTGCCGGTTGGTCTCGGCGAGAATGGAGACCAAGAAGATCATGAACATCGGGAAGTGCGGGATGACGTACCAGAGCCCTTGCTGGGCCAGGACGATCTCGGAGAGATTGAGCGAGCCGACGGTGATCAGCACGTGATGATGATCAGGCCGATGGCGATCTCGTAGGAGACCATCTGCGCCGACGAGCGCAAGCGCGCCGAGGAAGGCGTAGCGCGAGTTCGACGCCCAGCCGGCCATGATGATGCCGTAGACGCCGAGCGAGCTGATCGCGAACAGGTAGAGGATGCCGACGTTGATGTCGGCCAGCACCAGTCCGTCGCCGAAGGGGATGACCGCCCAGCCGATCAAGGCGAGGACGAAGGTGACCATCGGCGCCAGGAGGAAGACGACCTTGTTGGCGCCGGTCGGGATCACCGTTTCCTTGAAGAACAGCTTGACGCCGTCGGCGAGCGGCTGCAGCAGGCCGTAGGGGCCGACGGTCATCGGCCCCTGGCGGAGCTGCATGGCGCCGATGATCTTGCGCTCGGCGTAGGTCAGGTAGGCCATCGCCACCAGCAGCGGCACGGCGATCAGGAGAATGTAGAAGACGATGACCGCGATGGGCCAGATCGTGCCGCTCCAGAGATCAGCCATCGGTGCCGGTCGCCCCCGTCTTGCCGCCTTGAATGAAGAGCGCGCTGCACTCGTGCATGACCGCGGACGCCCGGCGATCGGATTGGTCAGGTAGAAGTCGGCGATCGGCGAGGCGAACGGCGCCGAGCCGATCTCACCGCTCACGCCCGAAAGCCCCGAACGGCGCCGGGATGATCGCGTCGATCTCGCCCAGCGCCGGCGCGATCTCGGCCATGCGCCGGCGCACGTCGCCCAGCGTGTCGAGCGGCACCTTGCGGCCCAGCGCCTCGGAGAGGGCCCGAGGATCCTCCAGTCCTCCTTGGCCTCGCCGGGCGGGAACACGGCGAGCTTGGCGCGCTGCGGCCGGCCCTTCCGTATTGACCCAGGTGCCGTGCTTCTCGGTGTAGGCGGCGCCGGGCAGGATGACATCCGCGGCATGGACGCCGCGATCGCCGTGCGTTCCCATGATAGACGACGAACGTGTCGCCGAGGCCCTTGGTGTCGATCTCGTCGGCGCCGATCAGGAACAGGACGTCCAATCGCCTTGGCGCTCGAGCATGGCCGCGACGTCGAGACCGCCGCCGCCAGGCACGAGGCCGAGGTCCAGCCCGCCGACCCGGCCGGCGGCCGTGTGCAGGACGTTGAAGCCGTTCCAGTCGTCCTTGACCATCCCGAACCGCTCGGCAGCTTGGCGCGCCGCGGCCAGCACGGCCGCGCCGTCGGGCCGCGACAGCGGACCCTGGCCCACGATCAGCATCGGCCGCTCGGCCTCCTCCAGCACCTTGGCGAAGCTGTGCTTGCCGTCGAGCAGCTCCTGCAGCGATGGCGCGCCGGCGCCGATGTCGGTGACCGGGTAGGTCAGGTCGAAGGGCCCGCCGATCCGGCCGACGGAGAAGCCGCCCATGCGATGCCGCTTGCGCAGCCGCGCATTGACCAGCGGCGCCTCGTAACGCGGGATTGGTGCCGATCAGGAGGCAGGCGTCGGCCTGCTCGATCCCGGCGATGGTGGTGTTGAAGAGGTACGCGCCGCGGTCGGTGCCGGTCGAGCTTGGCGCCGTCCTGCCGGCAGTCGACATTGGCCGTGCCGAGTCGCCGCAGCCAGATCCTTGACGAGCACCATGGTCTCGCAGTCGACCTGATCACCGACGATGAAGCCGATGCGCTGGGCCGGCACGCCATCGAGCCGTGCCTTGATCGCGGCGAAGGCATCGCGCCAGCCAGCCGTCTCGAGCTTGCCGTCCCGCTTGACGAACGGCACGTCGAGACGCCGCTTCTTCAGGCCGTCATAGGCGAAACGGGTCTTGTCGGAGATCCATTCCTCGTTGATGTCCTCGTGCAGGCGCGGCAGCACGCGCATGACCTCGCTGCCGCGGCTGTCGATGCGGATGTTCGAGCCCACGGCATCCATCACGTCGATGGATTCGGTCTTCTTCAGCTCCCAGGTGCGCGCCCGGTACTCGTAGGGCTTGGAGTTCAGCGCGCCGACCGGGCAGAAGTCGATGATGTTGCCCGACAATTCCGAGGTGAGCGCGCTCTCGACCCAGGTGCGTGATCTCCATGTGCTCGCCGCGATCGCAGGCCCCGAGCTCGCGACCGCCGGCGATCTCGTCGATGAAGCGGATGCACCGCGTGCAGTGGATGCAGCGGGTCATGTGGGTCGAGATCAAGGGGCCCAGGTACTTGTCCGGGACGGGCCGCTTGTTCTCGGCGAAGCGCGAGCTGTCGGGGCCGTAGAAGAGCGTGATGTCCTGCAGGTCGCACTCGCCGCCCTGGTCGCAGATCGGGCAATCGAGCGGGTGGTTGATGAGCAGGAGCTCGAGCACGCCCTTGCGCGCCTTGTGGACCTGCGGCGTGTCGGTCTTGATCACCATGCCGTCGGCGGCCGGCATCGCGCAGGACGCGATCGGCTTTGGCGACTTCTCCATCTCGACCAGGCACATCCGGCAGTTGCCGGCGATGTTGAGGCGTGGATGGAAGCAGAAGACGCGGGATCTCGCGGCCCGCTGCCTCGCAGGCCTGCAGCACCGTCGAGCCCGCGGGGACCTCGACCTCCTGGCCGTCGATCGTCAGTTTCGGCATCCGTGCTCCAACCCTGTTCCGTCCTTCGGCCTATTCCGCAGCGATTCGCTGGCTCGCGGTATAGTCCTGGATCCGCCTCTCGATCTCCGGCCGGAAATGCCGGATCAGGCCCTGCACCGGCCATGCCGCCGCGTCGCCGAGCGCGCAGATGGTGTGTCCCTCGATCTCCTTGGTGACGTCGAACAGGAGGTCGATCTCCTCGACCCGGGCACGGCCCTCGGCCATGCGCGTCATCATCCGCCACAGCCAGCCGGTGCCCTCGCGGCAGGGCGTGCACTGGCCGCAGCTCTCGTGCATGTAGAATTTCGACAGCCGGGCGATCGCGCGTGACGATGTCCGTGGTCTTGTCCATGACGATGACCGCCGCGGTGCCGAGGCCGGAGCCGACGCCGCGCAGCGCGTCGAAATCCATCTGGATGTCGTCGCAGATCGATCTTCGGCAGCAGCGGCACGGACGAGCCGCCCGGGATCACGGCCAGCAGGTTGTCCCAGCCGCCGCGCACGCCGCCGCAATGCTCGTCGATCAGCTCCCGCAGCGGGATGCCCATCGCCTCCTCGACGTTGCACGGCTGTGTTGACGTGGCCGGAGATGCAGAAGAGCTTGGTGCCGCTGTTCTTGCTCCGGGCCGATGCCGGCGAACCACTCGGCGCCGCGGCGCAGGATCGTCGGGCACCACCGCGATGGTCTCGACGTTGTTGACCGTGGACGGCCGGCCGTAGAGCCCGACCATCGCCGGGAAGGGCGGCTTGAGGCGCGGCTGGCCCTTCTTGCCCTCGAGCGATCTCGATGCAGGCCGGTCTCCTCGCCGCAGATGTAGGCGCCGGCACCGCGATGCAGATAGAGCTCGAAGTCATAGCCCGAGCCGCAGGCGTTCTTGCCGAGCAGGCCGGCGTCGTAGGCCTCGGCGATGGCCCGCTTCGAGGACCTCAGCCTCGCGGACGTACTCGCCGCGGATGTAGATGTAGCCGGCGGTGCAGCCCATCGCGGCGCCGGCGATCAGGCAGCCCTCGATCAGCTTGTGCGGCTCGTGCCGCATGATCTCGCGGTCCTTGCAGGTGCCGGGCTCGCTCTCGTCGGCGTTGACGACGAGATAGACCGGCGCCGTCCGACTGCTTCGGCATGAACGACCATTTGAGGCCGGTCGGGAAGCCGGCGCCGCCGCGGCCGCGCAGGCCCGACGCCTTGACCTGCTCGACGATCCAGTCGCGACCCTTCTGGATGCAGCGCCGCCGGTGCCGTCCCAGTCGCCGCGGCCTGCGCGCGCCGTCCAGGTCGACCGGGCCGTCGCCGTAGAGGTTGGTGAAGATGCGGTCCTTGTCCTGCAGCATCGGCTCAGCCCGCACCATTCGTATCGGGATTGATCTTGCCCGTGCGCTCGATCTTGGGCGCGACTGCCTTGCCGCCGCCGCCGGGTCGGTGGGTCGTCTGGTGATCGACCGGCCGCCCTTCCGCACGGGCTTTTGTGACCTTCGCGGCGGCCCTTCACCGTCGTGCCCTCTGCCGGCGCTGTCGAGCAGCGTCACGCGACCGCTAGCGGCTCGGATCCCTTCCGCGCTGACTGCGGGCCCGGCTCCGGTGTCTCGCCGCGTTTCAGGCCTCGAGACAGCGACGGCCTTCGCGTAGTCGAGATCCTCGTAGTAGTCGTCGTCGATCCACATCATCGGCGCGTTGCAGCAGGCGCCGAGACACTCGAACTCGCGCAGGAAGAAGCGCCCGTCCGCGCTGCTCTCGCCGATGCCGATGCCGAGCGTCTCCTTGGCAGGCGCGAACGATGTCGTCCGAGCCGCACAGCCAGCAGGGCGTCGTCGTGCAGACCCGGACCTGGATGCGGCCAGTCGGCTCGGTGTTGAACATGTCGTAGAAGCTGGCGACCTCGTAGACCCGGATCGGCGGCATCTCGAGGAACGTCGGCGACGTGATCGAGCGCGGCTCGCGGCAGCCAGCCGCCATGCTGCTTCTGCGCCAGATGGCAGCAGCGGCATCACCGCGCTCGCCTTGCGGCCGCGGGATAGCGTCGCCAGGATCGCCTCGATCTTGGCCTGGTGCTCGGGCGTGAACGCGAAGGTCTCGACGTCGGGCGGCGAAGCTCATCGATCGATCTCCCCGAAGACGATGTCGATCGAGCCGATGATCGGCGACCACGTCGGCGAGCTGATGGCCGCGTGCCATGCGCGTCGAGCGCCTGCAGATGGACATAGCCCGGCGAGCGGATCTTGCACCGATAGGGCCGGTTGGTGCCGTCGGAGACCAGATAGACGCCGAACTCGCCCTTGCCGCTCTCGACCGCGGCGTAGACCTCGCCGGCGGGCACGTGAACGCCTTCGGTGTAGAGCTTGAAGTGATGGATCAGCGCTTCCATCGAGCGCTTCATCTCGGCCCGCGGCGGTGGCGTGACCTTCTTGTCGTCGCGTCCGCACCGGGCCCCGCGGCATCTTCGTCCAGGCACTGGCGCGATGATGCTGAGCGATTCGCGCATCTCGAGCATGCGGACGAGATAGCGGTCGCAGCAGTCGCCGTTCTTGCCGACCGGGATGTCGAAATCGATGCTGCTCGTAGACCTCGTAGGGCTGCGCCTTGCGCAGATCCCAGGGCACGCCCGAGGCGCGCAGCATCGGGCCCGAGAAGCCCAGGTCGATCGCATCCTCGGCACTCGACCACGCCGATGTCGACGGTCCGCTGCTTGAAGATGCGGTTCTCCGATAGCAGGCGTCTCGAGATCGTCGAGCGCACCGGGAAGATGCTCGCACCAGGCGACGATGTCGTCGGTCAGCCCGCCGGCAGGTCGCGGTTGACGCCGCCGGGGCGATAGTAGTTGGCGTGCATCCGGGCACCCGGACGCCGCTCGTAGAACTCCAGCAGCGTGCTCGCGCTCCTCGAAGCCCCACAGCAGCGGCGTCATCGCGCCGACGTCGAGCGCCATGGTCGTGATGTTGAGCAGGTGGTTGAGGATCCGGGTGATCTCGTCGATCAGCACCCGGATGTACAGCGCGCGCTCCGGCACCTCGACCTGGAGCAGCTTCTCGACGGCCAGCACGTAGGCGTGCTCCTGGCAGCAGCATCGAGCAGTAGTCGAGGCGGTCGAAGTAGCGGGATCGTTCTGCAGATAGGGCCGGTACTCGATCAGCTTCTCGGTGCCGCGGTGCAGCAGCCCGATATGCGGGTCGGCGCGCTCGACCACCTCGCCGTCCATCTCCAGCACCAGCCGCAGCACGCCGTGCGCCGCCGGGTGCTGCGGTCCGAAATTGATGGTGAAGCTGCGGAGATCGACTTCGTTCATGCGACCCTCGGTCGGTTGGGCAGCGGCGATCGGACGGCCTGGGCCTCAGCCTGCCGGCTCCTCGGCCTTCTCGTCGCCGGGCAGCAGCTGCCGGCCGCCCTCCCAGGGGCTGAGGAAGTCGAAGTTGCGGAAGTCCTGGCGCAGCTTGACCGGCTCGTAGACCACGCGCTGCTGCTGCTCGTCGTAGCGCATCTCGACGTAGCCGGTCAGCGGGAAGTCCTTGCGCAGCGGATGGCCCTCGAAGCCGTAGTCGGTGAGCAGCCGGCGGAGGTCGGGATGGTCGGCGAACATGATGCCGTACATGTCCCAGGCCTCGCGCTCGAACCAGCCGGCCGAGCGGAAGATGCCGGCACACCGAGGGCACGGGCGTCGTCCTCGTCGGTCGCACCTTGACGCGCATCCGTTGGTTATGGTGCAGCGACAGCAGATGGTAGACGACATCGAAGCGCTGCTCGCGATCGGGATAATCGACACCGCAGACGTCGACCAGCTGCGTGAACAAGGTGCTGGAGTCGTCGCGCAGCCATTGCAGCAAGCGGAGCAACAGCGTGCCCGGACTGGTGATCGTGAGCTCGCCGTTGGCGATGTGCGCGGCAATCAGGTCGTCGCCAACCTGCGTCTCGATCAAGCTCTTGAGATCGACCAGGGCCTCGTCGGTCGCGGCTTGGATGGCTGGTGTCATCGATCCTCCCGAGGATCAGTGGCAGACGGCGTTGGTCGGTCGCGGCCGATCGCGTCGACGATCAGCGATCGATCGTGCCCGTGCGACGGATCTTCTTCTGCAATTGCAGGATGCCGTAGACCAGGGCCTCGGCCGTCGGCGGGCATCCCGGCACGTAGACGTCGACCGGCACGATGCGGTCGCAGCCGCTGACCACCGAATAGCTGTAGTGGTAGTAGCCGCCGCCATTCGCGCAAGAGCCCATCGAGAGCACGTAGCGTGGCTCCGCCATCTGGTCGTAGACCTTGCGCAAGGCCGGCGCCATCTTGTTGCAGAGCGTGCCGGCAACGATCATGACGTCCGACTGCCGCGGGCTCGGCCGAAACACGACACCGAACCGGTCGAGGTCGTAGCGGCTGGCCGCGGCGTGCATCATCTCCATGGCACAGCAGGCGAGGCCGAAGGTCATCGGCCACATGCTGCCCGATCGCGCCCAGTTGATCAGATCGTTGAGCCCGGTGACGAAGAAGCCCTGGTCCTGCAGCCCCTTGCCGACATCGTCGAACAGATTGACCGGCGCCTTGCCGGCGCCCTGGTCGGCCCTGACGAGCTCGTTGCTCACTCCCATTCCAGCGCTCCCTTCTTCCATTCGTAGATGAAGCCGACGGTCAGGATGAAGAGGAAGAACATCATCGACCAAAATCCAAAAACGCCGACATTGCCGAGGCTGACCGCCCAGGGAAAAAGAAAGGCGACCTCGAGATCGAAAATGATGAAGAGAATGGCGACGAGGTAGAAGCGAACGTCGAAGCGGCTGCGCGAGTCCTCGAAGGCCGCGAACCCGCACTCATAGGCGGAGAGCTTCTCGGGATCGGGCTTCTGCCGAGCGACCAGCATCGATGCCAGGACCATTAATCCCGCGAGCGCGATGGCGATGGCGAGAAAGAGGAGGATGGGGAGGTATTCAAAGAGATACTCTTCCATCAGCGTCCCAAGCGTTTGTCTGTGAAGAGGGCGAGGCGCTGCCGGCGGTGCCGCCATGCTCGCGAACCTCGACTGCAAACTAAGGCGGTGAGCCGCGCTTGCCAAGCGCCGGCGCAAGGCCGCGCGCTACGGACGCACGTCAAGCGGCAACCGCGATTTCGTGAAGCCCACGACCGCCAAGCAGATCGAGACCAGGCGGCGAGGAGGCGCTTCGCTGCGACCCACGAGCCGCCGGCATCGGCAGGCCTGTGCCGACGACCAAGCGTTATCGCCGAGCATCGTAGGGTATATCAGGGTGGGGGAGTGGCGGGAGTGACGGGACTCGAACCCGCGGCCTCTGGCGTGACAGGCCAGCGCTCTAACCGACTGAGCTACACCCCCGGAATGGCTGCTGGGGATAGAGAGCGCCTGTGGTCCTGTCAAGCGCTGCTGCGCAGCATCCGCCACGTCGGCAAGGCGCCGGTTGGCCGGCGCTACGCTTGACAAGCGCCACAACTCTCCCATACGAACCGCGCAGCCGATTCGGCCCACTTCAGCGGCCGTTTTGGGGGATAGTTTAACGGTAGAACTCACGGCTCTGGACCGTGCAGTCCTGGTTCGAATCCAGGTCCCCCAGCCAAATCGCCTCTTTGGCCGATCCTTGCAGGAAGCATCACCGCCACAGGCCGCGCCTTGTCTACCGGAGGCCTCGGCAGGCGGTTGAGCGACTCGCGCCAGGCATCGGTGCCCTATGTCGTCGCCTGCGCCAAGCGCAGCCTCTGGATCTTCCCCGATGGGCCTTTTGGCAACTCGTCGAGGATGTGGACGATGTCCGGGCTCTTGAAGGCGCCCAGCCTCGACTGGCAAATGGCGATCAGGTCCTCGGCTTGCAGCGCGGAGCCGGGCTTGAGCGTCACCGCGGCCTCGATCCGCTCGCCATAGGTTGGACATGGGCGCGCGAAGGCGGCGGCCTCGATCACATCGGGGTGGGAATAGAGCGCGTCGTCCACCTCGCGCGGCGCCACGTTCTCGCCGCCCTTGATGATCAGCTCCCTGAGCCGCCCGGTCACATAGAAATAGCCGTCCGCGTCCTGGTGCCCCAGGTCACCGGTCCTGAACCAGCCATCGCCGGTGAAGGCGGCAGCCGTGGCCTCGGGATCCTTGAGATACTCCAGCATCACATTCGGGCCGCGGACGGCGATCTCGCCTTCCGTGCCCGAAGCAGCCGGCAGCAGGTCGGGGCCGAGCACCGTCACCTCGTTGCCGAAGGCGATGCCGGGGGAGCCTACCTTGCGCGGTCCGGGCGGCAGCGGGTTCGAGAGGATCTGCGCCGCGGTTTCCGTCAGCCCCATCGTCTCGACGATGGGCACCTCGAACCGCGTTTCGAAGGCCGCCTGCACGGCCGGCGGCAAGGCTGACGACGCCGACCTGCCGAAACGCAGGCGGGCTCTCGTTGCCGCATCTGGGCTCTCGGTCGAATGCAGCAGATGCGAGATGATCGTCGGTACGACCGAGAACCAGGTCGCCCGCATGTCCGCCGCATCGGTCCAGAACCGCGATGCCGAGAACCGGCTGCACATGGCCAGCGAGCCGCCCGAGACCAGGGCACCCATGACCGTCACGCAGAGCCCGTTGATATGGTAGATCGGCAGAACGCACAGGCCGCGGTCCGCCGGCTGCAGCGCATGCGCGATTGCCGTCGTCCAGCCGCCGGCAAGGAGGCTGGCGTGGCTGTGCACGACGCCCTTGGGCCTGCCGGTGGTGCCGGACGTGTACATCAGCAAGGCATGGTCGGTGGGCCCGACGGGATGGAGCTTGCCGTCGCCGGCAGTAAGGTCGGCGTCGATCGGCGCGATGGCGCCCTTTGGGTCGGCGGCACGGAACAGGTCGATCGCCTCAGCGTCGACGAAGGCGAGCCGCGCCTCGGAATGGCTCAAGGCGTAGGCGATGGCATCGACGCCGGCGACCAGGTTGATCATCGTGGCTCGAAACCCGCCATAGAGCGCGCCCCAGGTCGCGAGCACTGAGCCTCGGCCATTCGGCATCATGATGGCGACGCTTTCACTCTTGGCGACGCCGAGGGCGACAAGCCCGGATGCGATGCGGGCCGCGTGACCCTGGAGCTCTGCCCCAGGTCAGGCCGGGAGTGGGGTCGCCGGCGAACACGTAGGCGTGGTCGCTGCCGGCTGTCCGCGCCCGGTGGTCG
Source organism: uncultured Alphaproteobacteria bacterium (assembly GCA_963700945.1). GTDB lineage: Bacteria > Pseudomonadota > Alphaproteobacteria > Geminicoccales > Geminicoccaceae > SLRI01. The sequence goes on along the minus strand of CAVOZQ010000017.1, from coordinate 174,327 downwards.
AGCCAGTCTCGGACCGTGCCCTCGGGCGGCGTCTCGGCAGCGAGCCTCATCGGCCGGCCTTTGCCCAATAGCCCGCGAAGATGGCGTCGAGCGTCGGCTCGGCGGCTGGGATCTCGCGGACGATCTTCGTGGTCTGGATGAAATGGCGCCAATGCAGGTTGTCGTCGATGCCGTTGCCGCCCCAGCTGCCGCAGCCCATCGACAGGGAGAAGGGCATGCCGTTGTTGAAGGCCCCGCCGGTCGCGAAGCAGTGGGCCTGGTTGACAATGACCCGACAGGTCGGCACCTCCTTGCCTAGCTCGATCGCCCGGGAATCCATTGCGGAATGCAGCCCGATGGAATGGCCGGCGCCCTGATGCTCGAGGATCCGGACGGCGGTGGCCTTGGCGTCGGCGAAGTCACGGGCGCGGTAGAGCGCGAGGACGCGGCTGAGCTTTTCTCCCGACAGCGGATGATCGGGGCCGATCCCGGCGGTCTCGACCGCAAGGAACTGGGTGCCGGCAGGTACCCTCTCGATCATGCCGAGCGCTTCGAGCAGCACATCGGCATCCTTGGCGATCACGTTGCGATTCAAGCGTCCGTCGGGCCACAGCCGGTCGACGACCTGCGCCGCGTCCGCCGCCCGAACCAGGGCGCCGCCAGTCTCCGCCATGGCCCCGACGAAGGCGTCGTAGACGGCATCCACGACGATCACCGCGTTCTCGGACGAGCAGGAGGTGGCGTTGTCGAAGGTCTTCGATGCGGCAATTCTCGTGGCTGCGGCGGCAAGGTCGGCGGTCTCGTCCACGATGACCGTGACATTGCCGGCGCCGACGGCGATGGCCGGCGTGCCGCAGCTGTAGGCGCGGCGAACATTGTCCTGCGACCCGGTTGCGACGACCAGGTCCACCATTTCCAGCAAGCGCTGGGTCCGGGCCTTCGAGCCTGGGGCTGGGATCATCTGCACGAGGTGGCGATCGAGGCCGAGCTTGGCCAGCTCGTCGTGAATGAAGCCGACCAGCATCGCGCAGGCGGGAATCCCCTTGGGCGACGGCGACAGGACCATGGCGTTGCCGCCCTTCAGCGCATTGATGACGTTGTTCGCCGGGGTGGCCGCCGGGTTGGTCGAGGGCACGATCGCGCCGATGACGCCGATCGGCCGCGCGATTTGGGTGATCCCTGTCAACGGGTCGTCGGCGATGATCCCGTAGGTCCTGGCGGTGGCAATGTCGCGCATCAGGCCCAGCGTCTTGCGGTGGTTCTTGGCGATCTTGTCCGGCACGTTGCCGAGGCCGGTCGATTTAACGGAGAGGGTCGCCAGGGCGCGGTTGCGTGACGGCTCCATGATCGCCCAGGCGGCTGCCTGGGCCGCCAGATCATACTGCTCTTGCGATCCGGCGCGCTCATAGGCCTCTTGCGCGCTGCGCGCTCTGGCCACGATCTGATCCACGATCCCGAGGTCGTCCGTGGCGTTCATCGGCAGGGTTCCGTGCGGCGTGGCGGCCCTTCTGGCCCAGCTTGGCAGACCGTCCCCATGTGTGGCAGCGTCCGTTTGTGCAAGCGGTTTTCGAGCGGTTCGAGCAGGCTCCCGGAGCCTCGTCGCCGGGCCACCGAGCAGACCGAGCTTCAGCTCTTGTCTTGGAAGCTCTGGTCCGCCCAGCCGAAGACGGTGCGGCGCTCGATCTCGGCGACGTTGTCCGGACGCGGGAACGGCTCCGGCGCCGGCTCGCCCGGGTGACGCGGGCGGCCGATCTCCGCGAAGAAGGCGTCGAGCCCGCCGGGGGTGAAGTACCAGACGAAGGTCAGCGGGTCGGGCCCCGGATTGATGAACTGGTGCTTGCGATTGACGCCGAGGAACACGGCCGAGCCCGGCTCCAGCGGGTGCAGCTCGCCGTCGAGGCGGACGGAGCCGCGTCCCGACGACGACGAAGATGATCTCCTCGTTGCGGTCGTGCGTGTGCTCGCGGATGAAGCAGCCGGGCGCCACGGTTTGCGTGCCCATGGCGAAGCGGTTGGTGCTCTTGACCGTGGTGTCGCTGAACAGCGTGCGGACATAGCCGTTTGCCGGCACGGGTTGCCAGTGGCTTTGCCCGTCCTCCGGCCCGAGGATGCGCGCATCTCCCCGTTCGGTTTCCGTTGCCGCCATGTCGTTGCCCTCGCTGCCGCCTGACCCTTGCCGACGCTGGCAAAGCGAAGCATGCGCCAGGGCGAGCGTCAATCGCTGCGCGCCAGTGGGCGGTGAAGCGGTTGCGGCCGGCGCGGCGTGCTCTATCCTTCGCCGCCGAGCGAGGGCGCGTCGTCGGGCGCGCCGGTAACGGGGAGGCAGGCGTGCTGCTCGACGGCATGAAGATCGTGAGCTTTTGCCATTTTCTGCAAGGGCCGGCGGCCATGCAGTATCTCGGGGACATGGGTGCCGATGTCGTCCGGATCGAGCCGCCGCACGGCTCCTACGAGCGGCGCTGGGCAGGTGCCGGCGCCCGTGTCGGTGGCGTCAGCTCGCTCTATCTGTGCGCCAATCGGAACGCGCGAAGCATCGCCATCGACCTGAAGAAGCCGCAGGCCAAGGCAATCGTCATGCGGCTGATCGAGGCGAGCCATGCGGTTGCGGAGAACTTTCGGCCGGGCACGCTCGAGCGCCTCGGCCTGGGCTTCGCCGACGTCAGGGCGCGAAAGCCCGACATCATCTACGCCTCGGCCTCCGGCTTCGGCAGCACCGGCCCCTACGCGCAGCGGCCGGGGCAGGACCTGCTGATCCAGGCCATGTCGGGTGTGGTCGCCGCCAACGGTGCCGGCCCGCATCGCCCGACGGCCATCGGCTGCGCCGCCATGGACCAGCATGGCGCGGCCCTGTTCGCGCTCGGCATCGCCGGTGCCTATGCGCGCTGGCTGCGGACGGGCGAGGGCACGCGCGTCGAGGCCAGCCTGCTCGGCGCCGGCATCGACCTGCAGGCGGAATCCCTCGTGGCGTATTTTGCGTCGGGCAAGGGCGACGAGGTCTTCGAGCGGGCCGAGCCGCTCGCCACCTGGTTCCATCAGGCGCCCTACGGCATCTACCGCATCGCCGACGGCCATGTCGCCTTGTCGCTCAATCCGGTCGAAAAGCTCGGCCGGGCCTTGGCGACCGACGCCCTCGACGCTTTCGTCGGCGCCGATCCTTATGCGAATCGGGATGCGATCGCCCGGATCGTGGCAGGCGAGCTGGCGACGCGGCGCTTCGACGATTTGGCCGTCGCTTTCGACGCCGAGCAGATGTGGTACGCCCGCGTCGACAATTTCGACGATCTGGCCAACAATCCGCAGGTGCAGCACAACGGTGTCTTCGCCGACGTCGACATCAACGGCGAGACGGCACGCCTCGTCAATCATCCCAACCGGTATGACGGAGCAGCACCTACCGCGCATCGCTTCGCCCTGCAGCAGGGCGCCGACACGTGCGAGGTGCTGGCCGAGGCCGGCTACGGTGAGGCGGAGATCAAGAGCATGCTGCAAGAGGGCGTGGTGCACGCGCCCAGCGACCGGGACGAGTTGCAGGAGGCAGGGTCATGACGCCGTTCTTCGTTGCCGTCGGCGATCACGTGTCGTTTGCCAAGACAGTGGGCGAGAGCGACGTCTATCTCTTCGCCGGGATCACCGGTGACTTCTCCGGCAATCACGTCAACGAAGCGTTCATGGCCAAGACGAGCTATGGCCGGCGCATCGCGCATGGCGCCTTGCTCGTGGGCTACATGTCCAGCGCCTCGAGCCTGATGGTGGAGAAGTGCCAGGGGATCAGCGACGACGAGACGCCGGTATCGCTCGGCTACGACCGCATTCGATTCCTGGCGGCGGTGTTCATCGGCGACACGATCACGGTGCGCTACACGATCTCGGCGATCGATCCGGAGCGGCGGCGGTCGACCGCGGAGATCGTGATGGTCAACCAGCAGGGCGAGACCGTGGCAATCGCCCAGCACATCCTGAAGTGGGTCGCCAACCCGTGACCGGGCGGTGATCGAAACGCCGCCCGCGCCGTCGTCCTTTGTCGAGGAGCTAGGCCAATGACCGCAGCACCGGTGCTCTGCGCGATCGCCAACGGCGTCGCCACCGTGACGCTCAACAATCCGCCGCTCAACCTCGTCACCCTCCAGCTCACGGCAGAGCTCGACGCCATGCTCGACCGGCTGGCGGCCGACGATGGCGTTCGTGTCCTGGTGCTGACCGGCAGTGGCGAGCGGGCTTTCTGCGCCGGGTCGGACATCTCCGAATTCCCGGACCTGACCGAGCCCGGCGTCGTCGTCGAGCGCAAGCTGGTCCAAGAGAACGCCACCTATGCCAAGCTGGACCACTTCCCCAAGCCGACCATCGCCGCGATTCGCGGGCTGGCCTTCGGCGGCGGGCTGGAGCTCGCCATTTGCTGCGACCTCCTGGTGGTCGAGGAGGACGCGCGGCTCTGCCTGCCCGAGGTCAAGCTCGGCGTGATCCCGGGCGCCGGTGGCACGTTTCGCGTTACGCGACGGGTCGGCGAGGGCAGGGCCAAGGAGATGATCTTCTTTGGCGAGCCGATCAATGCGCCGACGGCGCTCGCCTGGGGGCTCGTCAATCGCGTGGTCGCCAAGGGCGAAGCGGTGGCGACGGCGCAGGCGATGGCCGGGCAGCTGGCCGAGCGGCCGGGCGTGGCGCTTCGCGCCTGCAAGGCGGCGATCGACATGTCCTTCGAAATGACCGAGGCGGCGGCGATCGAGCGATCCCTGGAGCTGAGCGGCGAGATCTTCACGACCGACGACTGCAAAGAAGGCTTCCGGGCTTTCTTCGCCAGGGAGAAGCCGCGTTTCACCCACCGTTGACGTCAGCGGCCGGCCGCTGGCCGCCTGGCAATCCCGCGGTCCCGGCCATAGGCATGGTAGATGATCTGCAGATAGGCGGTGTACAGCCGCTCGAGCCGGTCGAACGACCCGCTGTCCTGAGTGATCGAGCCGGCGCTGTCGACGATGGCGATGAGCTGGACGGCGATGTCGTTGGCCGGTGCGTCCGGCACGAGTTCGCCCGTGCTCAGCGCGCGGCGCACGGCGGCATCGATCAAGGCCTCGAGGGTGGCGGTAAAGTGCGCGAGCGTCCGGCGCGGCTTGTCGGTGACCTGGTCGGCCTCGAGCCGCATGCGGGTGATCAGGCTCCACGAGCGTCCCGACCGGCCCGCCGGATTGTACCTCTCGTAGCGCTCTCGATTGAACGCCATCACGCGCGCGACCTTGTCGCGAAACGACAGCGTCGGCTCCTCCCAGATCCGGGCGAACTGGGTGAGCGTGGCCTCGACGTAGTCGTCGATCACCTCGCCGACCAGCTTGTCCTTGGTGCCGAAATGGTAGTGGATGTTGGCGCGGGTGATCGCGAGCCGGTCGGCGATATCGGCGAAGCGCAGCCCGCGCACGCCCTTGGTGATGAGCAGCTCGGTTGCCACGGTCTTGATTTGATCTCGCATGCCGCCGCCCGCTTGGATCCCCCGCCACGCGCTTGCGCGAACTCTTGCCAGGCAGCTACCTTACAAGTCAGTAAGCGCTGCTGCCACAGGCTTCTCAGGCAGCGCTACGGCATGTGGCAGCCGGCGGGCTCGGAGGCTCTCCTCGATGCGATTGCGCGGCAAGGTTTGTCTTGTGACAGGGGGCGGCTCCGGCATCGGGCGGGCCACCTGCCGGTTGTTCGCCCGCGAGGGTGCGTGGCTGGTCATTGCCGACAAGGACGCTGTCGCCGCCGCCGCGACGGCGGACTCGTGCGAGAGCCCGGAGCCACCAGTGGTCGTCGACGCCGACGTGGCGCTGGCGGCCGATTCCCGCCGCATGATCGAGGCCGCCGTCGAGCGGTTCGGCCGTCTCGACGTGCTGGTGAACAATGCCGGCTACGGCATCCCCGGCAGCGTGGTCGACACCGATGAGGCAGCCTGGGACGCGTTGATGGCGGTGAACGTGACCGGTGTCTTCCTCGCCTGCAAGAACGCCATACCGATCATGGCGGCACAGGGCGGTGGCGTGATCGTCAATGTCGCGTCCGTGGTTGCCTCGATCGGGATCGCCAACCGGGCGGCCTATTGCGCGTCGAAGGGTGCCGTCGCGGCGTTGACCCGAGCCATGGCGATCGACCATGTCGATCAGAAGATCAGGGTCAACGCCATCGCACCAGGGACGATCATGTCGCCCTATTTCGACGCCATCAAGGCGAACAGCGCCAACCCGGCGGATGCGCTGGCCGCCCTCGAAAATCGTCAGCTGATGAAGCGGATGGGCTCGCCCGAGGAGATCGCAAGCGGCATTCTCTATCTCGCCAGTGACGAGGCATCGTTCTGCACCGGCACGATCCTCACGGTCGACGGCGGCATGACGGCCTACTGAGAACCCTGGGAGGCACCAATACCATGGGACGGTTCAAGGACTATCGTCCGCACGGGGTCATTCCCGCGACCCTGATGGCGTTTCACGAAGACCTGTCGATCGACGAGCCGGCCGCCCGTCGCCATTTGGCCGACGTTGCGGCGACGCCGGGGCTGAACGCGATCACCGTCAATGGGCATGCGTCCGAAGTGCATGCCTGCAGCCTCGACGAGCAGGCGCGTATCCTGGCCTTCTCGCTCGACGAGGTCGGCGACCGGCTGCCGCTGATCAACGGTGTCTATGCCGATGGCAGCCTCGAGGCTGCCAGGAGCGCGCGGATGGCGACGGCGGCAGGCGCCTCGGCGCTGCTCGTGTTCCCGCCGCAGAGCATGAGCATGGGCGGCCAGCTGCGCCCGGAAATGGCCATCGCCCACTTCGAGACCATAGCGGCGGCGACCGATCTGCCGCTGATCCTTTTCCAGTATCCGATGGCGACGGGCCTCGGCTATCCGCTCGAGACCCTGCTGCGTCTGGTCGACAGGGTGCCGTCGATCGTCGCGATCAAGGACTGGTCGAACGACGTGCCGGCGCACGAGCGGCACATCCGCACGCTGCAGGCATTGCCGCGGCCGGTCACCGTGCTCACCACGCACAGCGCCTGGCTCATGGCATCGCTGACGCTTGGCTGCGGTGGGCTGTTGTCCGGTGCCGGCAGCGTCGTCGCCGACCTGCAGGTTGCCCTTTTCGAGGCCGTGCGCGCCAGGGATCTGGGACGGGCGCAGCGCCTGAACGACCGGCTTTATCCCCTGATGGACGCGTTCTATGCGCCGCCTTTCCTCGACATGCACAACCGCATGAAGGAGTGTTTGGTCATGCTTGGCCGCCTCGACCGGGCCGTGGTCCGCCCGCCGCTCTGCCGGCTGCCTCGTGCAGAGCGCGAGCGACTGCAGGCGGCGCTCCTTGCCGCCGGCCTTTTGGACCAGCCGGCGCAGGCCGCCGAATAGCCACGTCGCGACTTGCCGACGTCAGACGCTTGGAACCGCAGATGCTCGACCTCCTGGACGGCGTTCGTGTCGTCAGCTTCAACCATTTCCTGCTCGGGCCCGTGGGGATGCAGATCCTGGGCGACCTCGGGGCAGAGGTCATCGCGGTCGAGCCGATCGAAGGCGCGTTCCAACGTAGCTTCGCCGGTGCGGGCACCTGGGTCGGCGGCCAATCGGCGCTGCAGATCTGCGGCAATCGGAACAAGAAGAGCCTCGCCGTGGATCTCAAGTCCGCGCAGGGCAGGGAGGTGATCGGCCGGCTCGTCGAGCGGGCGGACGTCGTCTGCGAGAACTTTCGCCCCGGTGTGATGGAGAAGCTGGGGCTGGGCTGCGAGACCTTGCGGGCTGCCAACCCGTCCTTGATTTATGCTGCCGCATCGGGCTTCGGCGCCGACGGCCCCTATGCCAGCCGCCCAGGCCAGGACATGCTGATCCAGGCCATGTCCGGGCTTGCCAAGATCACCGGCGAGGCGGCGACCGGACCGCGGACCGTGGGCGTCTCGGCCGCCGATCACCATGGTGCGGCACTCCTGGCCCTGGGCATCGTCGCGGCGCTGGTGCGCCGCGGCCGGACGGGGCAGGGATGCCGCGTCGACGTCAACCTCCTCTCGGCGGCCATCGACCTGCAGATGGAATCCTTCGTCTGCTATCTCAATGCAACGAAGAAGCACGACGTGACGGCGCCGCATCGCCTCGGCGGCTGGTACTACACGGCACCCTACGGCATCTATCCGGTCAAGGACGCGCACGTGGCGATCTCGATCACCACCCTGGCGGCGCTCGGTAGGGCCCTGGAGGCCCCGGACCTTGCCCAGATCCCCGAGGCCGCGACCGTCGAGCGGAGCGACGAGATCGTGGCCATCTTGAACCGCGTCCTGCCGACGCGCAGCTTCAGCGAATGGCAGCCGCGGCTCGAGGCGGAAGGCATCTGGCATGCCAGGGTGAACGATTATGACGACGTCAGGAACGATCCGCAGGTCATCCACAACCAGACATTCGTGACGGTCAAGGGCGCTACCGGCGCCGACGTCACGCTGGTCAATCATGCCATTCGCTACGACGGCAAAGCGGCGAGCGTCGGTCTGCCGCCGCAGCAACTGGGTGCCCAGACCCGCGAGATCCTGGCCGAGATCGGCTACGATACAGCGGCGATCGAGGCATTGCTGGCAGCCGGTGCCGTCCGCGCCGCCGAGGATTGAGCCGCACGCCCAGGCGCGAGGCTGCGCCTTTGGCTCAGGCTGCCGGGCGCTGCAGCCAGGACATGATATGCTCGGCCACCAGCACGACCTCGCCATGCTGGTTGGTCATCGTCACCTTGCCCCTGGAGCGGCGCCGCTCCGGCTCGACGGCGGTTATCTTGTAGGTCACCTCGATCGTGTCGCCGATGAAGACGGGCTTGAGAAAGCGCACGCCATCGTAGCCTGCCGAGACGGGCATGAAGGTGTCATCCTCGGCCGTGCAGCGCGCGCTCATCATCGAGGCGGTCGTCGATGAGAGCGACAGGACCAGGAGCCCGTGCGCGATCCGCCCGCCGAAGGCCGTGGTCTGCATGTGCGCCTCGTTGACATGCACCTTGTCGAAGTCGCCACTGATGCCGGAGAAGAGGTAGAAGTCGGTCTCGCCGAGCGTCTTGGCGAAGCGCACCTCGGCGCCGATCTGCACAGGCAATGACGTCATCGAAGCAGTTCCACCGACAGAGGCTTACATACGTGCAAGTCAGGCGGTATCATTCCGACAACGACAGGACAAGCGGCACCTCTGTCATCAATGACTAGCGAGGAAGGTGCGCTAGGGGGGCGAAACGTGAAAGCGGTCTATCTCGAAGCACCGAACCGGCTCAGCGTGATCGATCGACCGGTGCCGCAGCCCGGTCCCGGCGAAGCACGCCTGCGGGTGCGGATGGCCGGCATCTGCGCCAGCGACGTTTCGGTCATCAAGGGCCTCAACCCGGTGGGCCGCTTTCCCCTGACCCCGGGGCATGAGTGCATCGGCGTCGTCGAGGCTGTCGGCCCGGACACTGGCGTCGCGGTCGGTGCCTGGGCGGTGATGTTTCCGAGCATCGGCTGCGGTGACTGCAAGGCCTGCCGCGCCGGCCGCGTCAATCACTGCCCGACCTACGAGGTCTTCGGCATCAATCGCGACAGCGGCTGCTTTGCCGAGCAGCTGGTCCTGCCCGAGAGCCAGCTCGTGGCCGTGCCGGAGAACCTGCGCAATCCGATGGGTGCCCTGATCGAGCCCAGTGCGGTTGGGGTGCACGTCAACCGCCGGGCCGGCACGGTGGCCGGCGATGCCGTGCTGGTCATCGGTTCTGGTGTTATCGGCATGGTTACGGCGATGGTCGCGCGAGCGCTAGGTGCGGCGCGTGTAGCGCTGGTCGACCGGTTTGCCAGCCGGGGCGAGCTGGCCGAGCGCTGCGGTTTTGCCGAGTTCCACACGAGCGGGCCCGAGACCATCGGCGCTCTTCGCGCGAAAGGCCCCTTCGACGCTGTCTTCGACTGCGTGGGCTTGCCGGAGACCATGGCCGACGGCATCGCCGCGCTGGCCCCGGGCGGTCGCCTCGTCCTGGTCGCGACACCCAAGACGGGCTGGCGAATCGATGTCGACTACGCCTCGGCCTATCGGCCCGAGCTGTCGCTCATCCTCTGCCGCAACTACGTCAAGGACGACTTCGCCAGCGCGATCGAGCTGATCGCCAATGGCCGGATGGACCCCCGGCCCATCGTCACGGCGACCTATCCGCTCGTCGATTTTCCAGAGGCCTTGGCGGCGCTGGTCGAGACGCCAGAGCGGCACGTCAAGGTGCTGGTCGAGCCGTGAGCCTGCCGACGCGATGACTGAAAAGGGAGCTGGAGCATGCCGATGACGGAAGAGCAGCGGCAGGTGAAGGAGATGGTGCGGCGGTTCGCCGACGAGCACATCCGGCCGGTCGCGGTCCAACTCGACGAGGAGGAGCGCTACCCGGCCGAGATCTTCCGGCGGATGGCCGAGCTGGGGCTGCTGGGCATCACGGTACCCGTGGAGGACGGCGGTGCCGGTATGGACAGTGTCGCCTATGCCATCGTGATCGAGGAGCTGAGCCGCGGTTATGCGGCGGTGGCCGACGGCTGCGGTCTGGTCGAGCTGCTCGCGTCCCTCCTGTCCGCCCATGGCACGCCCGAGCAGAAAGCCCGCTACCTGGGACCGCTGCTGCGTGCCGAGCGCTGCGGCGCCTATGCGCTGACCGAGCCCGAGGCCGGCTCGGATCTGGCCGGGCTGAAGACGACGGCCCGGCGCAGCGCCGACGGCTGGGTGCTCGACGGCGGCAAGCTGTGGATCAATTGCGCGCCGATCTGCGATTTCGCCTGCGTCCTCGCCCGCACCGACCCTTCGGCAGGCCATCGCGGCATGAGCATCTTCCTGGTGGACGCCGACCTCCCCGGCTTCAGCCACGGCCGCAAGGAGAAGAAGATGGGGCAGCGGGCCAATCCCGTGGGTGCCCTGCATTTCGACGGCATCGAGCTCGGCGCGGACGCGCTGCTCGGCGCCGAGGGCCGCGGCTTTCACATGATGATGAGCGTCCTCGAGAAAGGCCGCGTCTGCATCGCCGCGCTGGCGACCGGCATTGCCCAGGCGGGGCTCGAGGCGGCTTTGGGGCAGGCGCGCGAGCGGCGCCAGTTCGGTCAGGCGATCGTCGAGTTCCAGGGGCTGCAGTGGTTGCTCGCCGACATGGCGAAGGACATCACCGCCGCCCGCTGCCTGATCCACGAGGCGGCGGCAACGCTCGACGCGGATGGCAGCGCCAACATGCTGTGCTCGATGGCCAAGTGCTTCGCCACCGACATGGCCGTGCAGCATGCCGCCAATGCCGTGCAGGTCTTCGGCGGCAGCGGCTTCATCCGTGGTTTCGAGGTCGAGCGGCTCTACCGCGACGTCAAGATCACGCAGATCTACGAGGGCACCAATCAGATCCAGCGGACGATCATCGCCAAGGAGCTGCTCAAGCACGGCGCCTGAGCGGCGCCTGCCGGCTCGATCCGGCAGGGGGCTCGATCCGGCCGAAATCAGTCAGGCAAGAGGAACTCGCGGCCAACCTTGACCCGATGCTGGCCGTCATAGGCGATGACGTCGGCCGTGGCGTAGGTCTCGCTCCAGCTCTCCGGCAGATAGGAGCCGGTGCCGATGACGTCGATCGGCGCCTTGACGCTCGCCATCAGCTTGCACTTGGAGGGGCTGAAGCCGGAGCTGGCGATCAGCTTGACCTGATCGAAGCCGGCCTCGTCGAGCTTCTCGCGGAGATGATAGATGGCCGCCGCGGTGACGCCGGTGCCGGTGAGCCAGCGCAGCTCGTCGTGGGTGCGATAGGTGCGGATCGCCTCGGGCATGTGGCGGTCGAGGACGGCGTAGGATTTGGCCGTATCGAGTCCCTCGACGAAGCGGCCGCCATGCGTGTCCAGCCGGACACCCAGCTTGCCACTGGCGGCGAGCTCCGGAAACGCATGGCAGACGGCAAGGGAGTCGGTCACCTCCTTGCCGAAATAATCCACCAGGACATAGAGCGGGTCTTCCGGAAACGTCGCGTGGTACATCCTTGCCGCCTCGACCGTCGACTTGGCGTAGCCGATCAGCGCGTGCGGCATGGTGCCGAGCCCGTGGGTTTGGCCGAAGAAGTGCGCGGTGGCGTCGGTGGCGTTGCCGATGAACCCCTTGGCCGCACTTTCCCGCCGCGCCCGGGCCGAGCCGACGCTCGCCGCATAGGCCATCATCTCGGCCATCTCGGCGCCGGCGCAATGCCGGGCGTCCATTGCGAGAAAGCCCACATAGGGGAGGTCGATGCACATCGTGTAGGCGTTGAAGGCGGCGACGCAGGCCGGCCCCAGCTTCTGCAGAAACATGGTCTCCAGGTCGACCAGATGGCGGAACGAGCCGTTGAGATAGAGCATCGGCTCGCCCGCGCCGACCCACCCGCCCTCGGGGAAACGCTGGTCGATATCGATCGTCGCGTCGCGCTCGGCCGCGACCGCCTTCAGCCAATCGACGGCAAGCCGCGGTGTGCAGAGCACCGGCCGGCGCATGAAGACCGCGTAGGTGACCTGACAATCGCCGAAGCGCTCGACGATCGCCCTGGTCTTGTCGAAGTACTTGTCGGTAAAGCGGCCGACGTCACGGTTGGCGGGCGTCATCTCTACGACGCTTTACTGAGACTCTGCCGCTCTTCCTTCAATGCCTCGGCCATCAGGAAGGCCAGCTCGAGGCTCTGCTGGGCATTCAGCCGTGGATCGCAATAGGTGTGATAGCGATCCTTCAGCGCTGCGTCGGTGATCGCCTGCGCGCCGCCCGTGCATTCGGTGACGTCCTGGCCGGTCATCTCGAGGTGGATGCCGCCGGCATGGGTGCCCTCGGCCCGATGCACCGCGAAGAAGCTCCGGACCTCGGCGAGGATCCGGTCGAATGGCCGGGTCTTGTAGCCGGTGGACGACTTGACGGTGTTGCCGTGCATGGGATCGCAGGTCCAGACGACGGCCCGGCCTTCGCGGTGCAAGGCCCGGACCAGGGGCGGCAGCTGGCGCTCGACCAGCTCGTGCCCCATCCGCGCGATGACGGTCAGCCGCCCGGGCTTGTTGTCCGGATTCAGCACGTCACAGAGCCTGAGCAGGTCGTCGACGGGCATGGTCGGGCCGGCCTTGACGCCGAGCGGGTTGGCGATGCCTCGGCAGTACTCGACATGGGCGCCGTCCAGCTGGCGGGTGCGATCGCCGATCCAGAGCAGGTGCGCCGACGTGTCGTACCAGCGCCCGGACGTCGAATCGATCCGGGTCAGCGCCTCCTCGAAGCCGAGCAGCAGCGCTTCGTGGCTGGTGTACAGGCTGGTTCGGGTGATCTCCGGCGTGGTGAGGTCGCTCACGCCGCAGGCGCGCATGAAGTCCAGGGCTTCGCTGATCCGGTCGGCGAAGTCACGGTAGCGATCGGCCTGTGGCGACTTGTCGAGAAACCCGAGTGTCCACTCGTGCACGCGGGTCAAGGCAGCGTAGCCGCCCTGGGTAAAGGCGCGCAGCAGGTTCATCGTCGCGGCTGCCTGGCTGTAGGCCTGCAGCTGGCGGCTGGGATCGGGGATACGTTCGGCGGCGACGAAATCGAGGCCGTTGACGATGTCGCCGCGGTATGAAGGCAGCTCGACGTCGCCCACGACTTCCATCGGGGCGGAGCGGGGCTTGGCGAACTGGCCGGCAAGGCGGCCCACCTTCACCACGCTCATGCCGCTGCCATAGGTCAGGACGACGGCCATCTGCAGCAGCACGCGCAGCGTGTCGCGGATCTTGTCGGCGTTGAAATCGGCGAAGGACTCGGCGCAATCGCCGCCTTGCAGCAGGAAGGCCTCGCCCTTCGCCACGCGGCCCAGCTCTTCCTCGAGCTTGCGCGCCTCACCCGCGAACACGAGCGGCGGATAGCCGGCGAGCTGCTGCTCGACCCGGCCGAGCGCCTCGGCGTCCGGATAGTCGGGCATCTGGTGGCGCGTCTTCTGCCGCCAGGATTGCGGTGTCCAGCTCTGGCTCATTTGCCCAGTCCCTCGTGCGTCGTCAAATGCTCAGCGTTGGGTCGGCTCTTGGCGCTCGGCCGGCTGATACATCGTGACGAATTCCTCCGCGGCCGACGGGTGCACGCCGACCGTTGCGTCGAATTGCGCCTTTGTCGCCCCTGCCGTCAAGGCAATGGCGAGCCCTTGGATGATTTCCGCCGCGTCGTCGCCGACCATGGCGCAGCCGAGGACGCGGTCGGTGTCGGCATCGACCACCAGCTTCATGTAGGTGCGGTGCTGATCGCCGGTGAGCGTGTAGAGCATCGGCCGGAACCGGGTCTCGTAGATCTTGACCGTGTGGCCACGAGCGCGCGCTGATGCTTCGGCGAGGCCGGCGCTCGCCGCCTGCGGCAGCCCGAAAATCGCGGTCGGGATGCTGTCGTAGAACACCTCGTGCGGATTGTCGTTGAAGAGCGTCTCGGCGATCACGCGGCCTTCGGCGATAGCCACGGGCGTGAGGTCGTGCTGGCCGCTGTCGAGCCCGGCGCCGGCATGGTCGGTGCAGTCGCCGACCGCGTAGAGTCCCTCGACACTGGTCCGATAGGCCTCGTCCACGTGGAGCGCGCCCGAGGCGTCCATCGCAGCACCGAGCCGGTCGAGCCCGAGGCGCCTCGTGTTCGGCAGGGGCGGTCGGCCGGTGGCGTACACGATCTTGTCGGCCTCGATGGCGCCGGAGGAGGTCGAGAGGCGAAGGCCGCCCGCGACCTTCTCGATGCCGCTTACCGTCGTGCCCGCAACCAGCTCCAGCCCGTGGCTCACCAGCTCCTCGGTCAGATGCGTGCGCAGGTCCTCGTCGAAGCCGCGCAACGGCTTGTCGCCGCGCAGGATCACCTTGGTCTCGGCACCCAGCGCGTTCATGATGCTGGCGAGCTCGATGCCGATATAGCCGGCACCGACGACGACCAGCCGCTTGGGCAGGTCGTAGACGTCCTCCAGCATCTCGTCCGAGCTTGCCGTATGCTCGATGCCGGGCAGCTCCGGCTTGGCCGGGCTGGCGCCGACGGCGACCAGCAGCCGGTCGGCGGTATGTGCCTCGCCATTGACCGCGATCCGAAAGCGGCCATCGGCGTCGCGCTCGCCGATCGCGGCCCAGCCCGCATGCACACGCACCCCCGCGCGCTCGAGCATCCCGAGATAGATGCCGTTGAGGCGCTGGATCTCCTTGTTGCGGGCCTCCAGGAGCGCACGGAAATCGAGCGCCGGCGGCGCGCCGAGCTGCCAGCCGTAGCCCTTCGCGTGCTTGAAGGCCAAGGCGAAATGGGCGCCGTAGTGCATCAGCTTCTTCGGTACGCAGCCGCGAATGACGCAGGTGCCGCCGAGCCGGCTGCCCTCGGCGAGGCCCACCTTGGCCCCATAGCTTGCCGAGCGCCGCGCGCAGGCGACGCCGCCCGAGCCGCCGCCGATGACGAAGAGATCGTAATGCGCCATGGAAACTCCCGGCCTGAAAACCCGAGAGCCGCTCCTAGCGCGGTTGGGCAAGGCTGTCACCTTGGCCGACGATCGCGTTCGAGGCTGGGGGACGACGGATCGCGAACGTTCTCGCGCCGCGCTGGGCTGCCGGACCGTTACCGCGACGCGCGTGAGATTCCTGACCGATGCCGCTGTCGCAGGAGCCCAAGGGTCGGGAACCGCGGTGCCAGTCGCAGTTGCGCGGCACGGCCGTCAGGGCAGGGCGGCAGCGAGCAGGATCGCCGCCGGGGCTTTCGCGTCACCTGCGGGATCGGCTTCGTGGCCGAGATGCGCGGTGACGATCGCCTCTTCCTTGAGCAGCAACAGCGCGCGCGCCAGGGCCGCCGGATCGACAGCTCCCGCGTCCGCGGCGATCTCACGAAGTTGGCGAAACAGCAGCCGCCTGTGCTCGGCTGACTGCGCGTGAATCGGGTGGCCCGGAGTTGGATACTCCGAGGCGGCCTTGATGAACATGCCGGACCGGAAGCCGGGTGACGCGAACCACGCCGCCAGCGCGTCGACCATCGCCAAAGAAATCGCAACGGCAAGCTCGAAGCTGGACCATGCAACTACGCCCTGCTCGCGCCCCCGATTGCCGCTTCGATCGTCGCCAAGAGCGCGTCGTCGGAGAAGGGCTTGTCAAGGATTGCCGCGACGCCAGCGCGCGCTGCCCGACCGCGTATGGCGTCCGTGACATTACCCGAGATCATCACGATTTTGCTGCGCAGCAACTCGCCACCGAGACGCTCCGCGAGCTCCACTCCCGTGATCCCGCGCATCTGATGGTCGAGGAGGATGCCGTCGGGCAAGGTCGTTTGCACGACGGCAAGAAACTCGGCACTGCTGCCAAACGTGCTGACTTCATAGCCGGCCGAACCGAGCAGGGCGGCAAGCGAATCACGGACAGCCTCGTCGTCATCGACTATGGCAATCGTTCTCGGCATCCGGATGGCTCGGTCCGACCTGATGACAACCGACGTGCCCGGCCTGCCCCGGGACGTCGGATCCAGCCTTGCAATGTGGTCGACCATCCGGGCGCCGGAAATACGTACGCCTACGTACTTGGGCCCGGCTTCCGGGCGGCGGCATGGCGCTCCATCACTCAGGCTTCCGGGTCGCCGACGCGAATGATTCCAGCCGCGATGGCCATCCGCACCAAATGGGGAAGACTACGTGCCTGCAGCTTCTCCACGACGCGCGCGCGATGGATCTCTACCGTGCGCGAGCTGATGCCAAGGTTGTAGGCGATGACCTTATTGGGATGACCAAGCGCGACCTGCTCAAGCACTTCGAGCTCTCGCGCCGTGAGCCGCTTGAGATTGACCTTGACGGCCTCACCGGACGCAACTTCGGCGCGCAGCTTCGAGCCGCGCGCGAGAGCCGCCTGGACGCTCTCGAGGATCACGTCATCGTCGAATGGTTTCTCGATGAAGTCGACGGCTCCAGCCTTCATCGCCTTCACGGCCATCGGAAGTTCCCCATGGCCGGTGACGATGATAACCGGCAGGCTGATGTTCATCGCAGCCAGCTGTTCTTGCAGCTCCAGCCCGCTCAGACCTGGCATGCGAACGTCCAAGACGATACAGCCGACGAAGTCGCTGCTGAGATCGTGCAAGAACGATTCGGCTGAGCCGTAGGTTCTGACGCTTAGGCCGGATGACTCGAACAGAGCGCTGAGGGCGTCGCGCACGGCATCGTCGTCGTCGAGCACGAAGACCGTCGGCGTACCGGTCATGCTGCCGCCTTCGTGGACGAGAGGGGTAGCGTGAAGCGAAAGGTCATGCCGCTGTTCCTGTTTTTCTCGGCCGTCAACCTGCCGCCGTGTTCTTCGACGATCGAGCGGCAGATGGACAAGCCGACGCCGATCCCGGTCGATTTCGAGGTTACGAACGGCTCGAACAGCTGGTCTCTCACCGCCTCCGCAAGCCCCGGGCCGTTGTCGCGTACGGTCACCTCGGCCCAATCGTGTTGGACAGCGGCTGCGCCGATGTCGATCTGACCGTTGGGCGTGTCGCCCAAGGCCTCGACGGCATTGCGCACCAAGTTCACGACGACTTGCTGCACCCGGATCTTGTCCATGAGTATGGGGCCTATGCCGGCTTCGACGCGGGTATCGACCGTGATGTTCGGGGCACGCGTTGCCGACGCAACGAGGCCCACTGCTTCGGCAACCACTTCGCCGACGTCTTCGAACGTCTGAAAACCCTCGCCCTTGCGAATGAACTCGCGCAGACGGCGGATGATCTCACCAGCCCGGAGCGCCTGCGCGGCTGCCTTGTCCATGTACTCAATGGCGCGCGCTTCGCCTTCCGGTGCACCACCTTCGAGAAACCTCCTGGCAGCGCGTGCGTAGCTGGAGATCGCCGTCAGCGGCTGGTTGAGCTCGTGAGCGATGCCGGAGGCCAGCTCGCCCATCGCGCTCAGTCGCGAGACGTGGTGCAGGTCCGCCTCCAGCGCACGCTCGCGCTGCCGGCTCTGCTCCAGGGCGGCTTCGGCGGCCCTGCGTTTCGTGATGTCGCGGAAGGAGACAACCGCGCCCAGAATGCGGCCGTCCTCGATGATCGGCGTGCTGACGTATTCCACGGGAAAGCAAGTGCCATCCTTGCGCCAGAACACCTCGTCGTCGACACGGCGAACTTCGCCATCGCGAAAGGCCGCGTAGATTGGGCACTCCGAAGCCGGATAGTGGCAGCCGTCAGCGCGGGTATGGTGGGTCAGCTCGTGGGGACTTCGGCCGAGCATCTCCTCGAGCGTGTAGCCGCAAAGCCGCTCGGCTGCCGGATTGGCGAACATCGTTCGCCCCTGGCTGTCCACGCCGTAGACCCCGTCGCCCGAGGCCTCGAGAATGAGATCGCGGTAGCGCAGCGCCAGCGCTTCGAGTTCTTCGCCCATTTTCCGCGCTTCCTTTCTCCAGGCGGCTGAGGCGTGCGCATTAGTCTTATACGGACTTGCGCGTAAGGGCCATTACCTAGGGGTATCTCCGAATTTAGTCACGATCCCCGGCGGTTTACCTCTGTTCCTGCTTGCGGCCACCAGGGGCCCAAGCGGTGCGAGAGACAAGAGGACAACGCCATGACCCGCCCACCCCTGCCGCCCTTCGACCGGGCTTCGGCTGCCCTCAAGGTCCAGGCTGCCGAGGATGCCTGGAACAGCCGGGATCCCGCCAGGGTCGCCGCCGCCTACACGCCGGACACGGTCTGGCGCAACCGTGCCGAGTTCCTGGCGGGACGCCCCGCGGTCGAAGCGTTCCTCACCCGCAAGTGGCAGGCCGAGCGCGACTACCGGCTGATCAAGGAGCTTTGGAGCTTCGACGGGGCGCGCATCGCCGTGCGCTTTGCCTACGAGGCGCAGGGTCCGGACGGCCGTTGGTTCAGGGCCTACGGCAACGAGAACTGGGAATTTGCGCCGGACGGGCTGATGGCCGTGCGCCGCGCCTCGATCAACGACCTGCCCATCACCGAAAGCGAACGTCTTTTCCGCTGGCCGCTCGGCCCGCGGCCCGAGGGGCATCCCGGTCTCTCCGACCTCGGTCTCTGAGGCCGCCCCTCGATCCCCGGCCAAGCGCCGGCCGTCATCGGCGCTTGCGCAACCTCAAAGCAGCGGGCCGCGTGCCCTTCCAGACAGGAGACAGACCATGACGAGCTGCACGCATCACCATCATCGTCACGCCGACGAGAAGGGCATCGATCGTCGCGCCATGCTCACGGCCGGGGCTACCGGCATTGCCGGTGCTGCCGCCGCCGGCGTCGGGCTCGCCGGCTCGGCCGCGCAGGCAGCGGGACTTGCCGCCTATGCAGACCCCATCGATCCCGCCCTGCCGCCATCGACGATGACGCTGGAGAAGGGCCGGGCCGCGCTTCTCGTCGTCGATCCGCAGATCGACTTCCTCAGCCCCGACGGTGTCACCTGGGGCGTGGTCGGCGAGAGCGTCACCGAGCACCACGTGGTCGAGAACCTCGCCCGGCTGTTTCGTGCCGCCAAGGCCGTCGACATGCCGGTCGTGATCTCGCCGCACTACTACTACCCGCACGACCACCGCTGGGCCTTCGAGGGCGCGCTCGAGAAGGTCATGCACTCGATCGGCATGTTCGACCGGCCGGGCCCGCTCGACGTGAGCGGCATCGAGGGCTCGGGCGCCGACTTCATGGCCGAGTACAAGGACTACATTTTCGACGGCAAGACGATCATCGCCTCGCCGCACAAGGTCTACGGCCCCGAGCAGAATGACGCCGGCCTGCAGCTCAGGAAGCTCAGGGTCGACCAGGTCATCCTCGCCGGCATGTCCGCCAATCTCTGCGTCGAGAGCCACATGCGCGAGTTTCTCGAGCAGGGCTTCGAGGTCGCGGTCGTCCGCGACGCGACCGCCGGCGCGAAGGTGCCGGAGGGCGACGGCTATCTGGCCGCACTCATCAACTTCCGGATGATGGCGAACGCCGTCTGGACCACCGAAGACGCGGTGCAGCGCATCTCAGCACTCGCCGCCTGAGCGGCCTGGGCGGGGCTGCCTCGGCCCGGGCGCCACGGGACACCCGCTTGGCCCGGCAGCCGCTCGCCAGCCCCGACCTCGGCGCTCGACCGCCGCCCCATTCGGGCGGCACCCGCCGCCGGCCTGTCGCCGTGCGGCTATCACCCGAACCGCCCGAGCGGGCGGATGACCAACGCAGGAGGATCAAGACGATGAAGACCATCAAGAGCCTGATTGCCACCGCTACCCTCGTCGGTGCTCTCTCGGCCGGCTCGGCGGCATTCGCTGCCGACGCGTATAATGTCTCGACCGGCACGACGGTCAGTGGCCTGGGCGTCGCCTTGCGCGGCAACGATGCCGTCGCCCTCGCCACCGGCCTCGAGGTGATGCCGGGCCAAGCCGTTTTCACGGTCGAGCACGACGGCGCCGCCTACTACTTTTCATCGGAAGCCACGATGCAGCGCTTCGCCGCGAATCCTGAGAGCTACCTGCCGCAGTATGGCGGTTTCTGCGCTCTCGGCGTCGCCAAGGGCAAGAAGCTCGACGCCAATCCCCGCTTCGCGGACATCGTCGACGGCAAGCTCTACGTCTTCCTCAACGCCGCCGTCTTCGAGGCCTACCAGGAGGACAAGGAAGGCATCCTGGCGCAGGCGGCAGCCAACTGGCCAGCGATGCATCACCTGACCGTGGCCGAGGTCAACGGCCTCGGCTCCTGATGCGTGACCCGCGTCCGCCGCTGACGGGGCATGAGGCCGCCGTCAGCGGCACCCGGCCGCCGATGACGAAGAGATCATAATGCGCGATGCGCTTCCTCGGGCCAGTGGCCGAAGGAGGGTAGCTGGTAGCGTGTTGGACCGGCGCTGTCACGTCACGCGGGCGTGGAGAGGGGCAGTCGCTGGCCGCGCTGTCGTTGGGCGCGGGCTCAGGGGGGATATGTCCCACCCCCCTTCGGTCCCCATCGGTTGCAAAAGTCAAAAAGGGAGCTGTCCCGCTTCGCTCCAGGTCCGGTTTAGCCATCCGGCGCCAGATCTATAACTGCCCCCTCAACTGTCAGCAGTAAGCGACCCCGAGCGACACCACTAGGCAGTGGCCGAGGAAGGATCGGGAGAGCGGCGACCTGGGAGTCAGATGACCTGCCTTCACAACCGAGAGCCAAGCATCCAGAAAAGAGTTATGATCCTATTGGACGCGGCTCTGGTCATATTGGGTTCAAGCGTTGACGACAGCCTAGTCAAACAGACTCAGCAGTTCATCAGAGAGATCGCGACGGCAGATAGCGACTGTTTGTCGTGCCTTCATGTCCACTGGATACCACATGGCCGCGCCGGTCTCCGGGCAAATGGCACGTGGCATCACGTAGGAGCCGTCCAGTTCGTAAGGCGTGGCAACAGTTTCACCCATTCTTCCCAACATTGGAGCATATCCTTTGTTGGCTTTTCTGTCCATGCTCTCGATTTCGCCCTTGGCGATTGGCACGCGTACCACGGCCAGCCGATGCTGCAACGACAGCAGCTTGGGGTTAATTGGTCCGTAATCTTTAAGCTGTTGCTTACAAGCCCTCAGGATTTCGTATGCACGAAGAACCCAGCATTCGGACAATGAGATCTGCAAGTCCAACGACCAATCAATTTCATTCAATGAATTGGATTTCAGCCGTTCCAATCGCTCACTCTCTACTAAGCGAAGCATCAAATCGAGTCGATTGTTTGATTCTAAAGCTACGAGATGCGTAACGCCGGCGATAGCGGCCAGCTTATGCGACACCGAAATCCATTTCTTGTGTATTTCGGCCTCACCGATCATGCCCAAGCTGTAGGCAGTTTCAAGGAGGTCGGTTGCACGCATCATTTCTCCCTCCTCGCGATTACAAACCGCCGGGGGCATTATTCCCTCGGTTGTCCTCCAGCAAAGAGTTGCGTGATAGTGCGGCGGTCCGCCAACTCGAAACTACTGGTGGAGCGCGAGGAGGCGCGGCCTCCTCGCTTCTCTCTTTGCTAAACCACCACCGTCTCCACCGACCTGATCGCCGGCAGGTGTTGGGCGATGGTGGTCCAGGTTTCGCCTTCGTCGGGGCTGGCGAAGAGGGTGCCGCCGGTGGTGCCGAAGTAGACGCCGGCGGGGGTGAGCGGGTCGGTGGCCATGGCCTGGCGGAGGACGCAGACGAAGGCGCCCGCCTGGGGCAGTCCCTGGCGCAGGTCCTGCCAGCTCTGGCCGCCGTCGGTGGTGCGCCAGACGGCGAGCTTGCCATCCGGGGCGAAGCGTTTCTCGGCGCCGACGAGGGGGAGGAGGAAGAGGGTTTCGGGGTCGCGCGGGTGGGTTGCGATGGCGAAGCCGAAGTCGGAGGGCAGGCCGTTCTCGATGCTGACCCAGCTCTGGCCGCCATCATCGGTTCGGTACATGCCGCAGTGGTTCTGCTGGTAGAGGCGATCGGGCCGCCCTGAGGCCATGGCGATGCTGTGCACGCATTGGCCGTGCTCGGGATAGGTGGCACCCGTGCCGAAGAAGTCGCAGCGCGTGCCCTGGTTGCGCGGCCTCCAGGTGGCACCACCGTCCGCGGTGTGGAACACGCCGGCGGTGGAGATGCCGACCCAGATCTGCTGCTTGTCGTCGGGGTGGACGAGGATGTGGTGGAGGATGAGCCCGCCGCCGCCCGGCATCCAGTCCTGGCGAGACGGGTGGGCCCGGAGCCCCTCGACGTGGCGCCAGCTTCGCGCGTCATCGTCGCTGGCGAAGAGGCCGGCGGGCTCGACGCCGGCGAAGAGCCGTCCCTTGTCGACCGCGAGCGACCAGACCGTCTTGAGCTTGTCCTGGCCTTCGGGGTAGGCGAGGCCGTCACTGTAGCGGTCCCAGGTCAGGCCGAGGTCATCCGACCGCCAGACGGCCGCGCCGACCCACGGGTCGCCACCGCCGGCGTAGAGCCTGCCGGTGGACGGATCGGCAATGACGTGGCTTATCGGTTGGCTGTCGCAGAGGGGACCCTTGAGGTCGAACCGCCGTCGGTCGGCGTCAGTTTCGAGGATGAACGCCCCCTTGCCGGTGGCGATCAGCACGAGCACCCGTGTCATTTCGTCGGCCTCTCCCTTCTGGCCCTCGACGGCTCGTCAGGCGACGTAGCGGTCGTGGTGGCGGACCCAGTCCATGACGCCCGTCTCGTTGCGGCCCTTGGGCGTCAGGTCGAGCAGGTTGTGGGCACCGATCAGGAGATCGACGCCACGGCGGTAGGTGGAATAGGTGTGGAAGACCCGGCCCTGATCGTCCTTGGCGAAGACGCTGAGCCCGTGCTGCTCCCGGCCCCCGGCATCGGTGGCGGCGAAGTCGGAGTTGAAGTCCGAGCCTGCCGAGGAAAACCAGGGGAACTGCCAGCCCATGCGGCGCTTGAACGGCATGAGCTCGTCGAGCGGGGCGCGCGAGACGGCGACCAGGGTGACGTCGTGATGCCGCAGATGCAGGTTTGCCCCGTCGAAATGGTCGCTGACGAAGGAGCAGCCGTCGCAGCCTTCTGGCCAGCCCGGGCCGAACATGAAGTGATAGACGACGAGCTGACGGCTCTGGCCGAACAACTGGGCCAAGGTGGCTGGGCCGGCCTCCCCGCTGAAGGCATAGCTCTTCTCGACCGGCACCCAGGGCAGCGATCGGCGCCTGACCGCCAGCTGGTCGAGCGCCCGGGTCACGGCCTTCTCGTCCGCGAGAAGCGCCTGACGCTCGGCCTGCCACTCGGCTCGTGATGCGATGCGCGGTTGGTTCATGGTCGGCCTCCGCCCGATAGTGATCCAGCCTGTCGGTAGCCTGCCATCCTAGCCGGCGAGGACATCGCCGAGCCGGTCGAAGCTCTCGGTCCAGCCGCCTTCGTGCGACAGGCGGCTGTCTTCCGAAGCGAAGGGCGCCTGGTGAAAGGTCATGATCGTCCTGGACCCATCCTCGCGGAGGCTGATCGTGACCAGGGTCTCGAAGCCCGTGGACTCCCAGGCGAAGGTGAACACGAGGCGGTCGGGCGACCTGATCTCCCGATACCGTCCGCCCATCCAGTGCTCGTCGCCGTCGGGCGACGTGATGCAGGCTCGCCATGCGCCGCCCAGGCGACCATCGATCTCGATCGAATGCGCCTGAAACCCCCTCGGACCAAGCCAGCGAACGAGGTGGGCCGGGTCGGTCCAGGCCTTGAAGACGAGGGCGGGCGGTGCGTCGAAGGTGCGAACGATGGTGAGCTCGGGTGCACTGTCCGTGGCAGAGGCGGGCATGGCGGTCACTCCCGTGCGGCAGCTCGCCGCGCGCTGGCAGCGCTTTCAGTTGCGCTCATCGCTCGGCGCCAGCTGCAGGGTCTCGAGGTAGTCGTCGAGGCGCTCGAAGCTCGCGGTCCAAAACGTGCGATAGGTGCCGAGCCAGTCGTCGATCGTCCGCAGCGCCTCAGGCTCCAGGCGGCAGGGCCGCCATTGCGCCTCCCGGCCGCGGCTGATGAGGCCGGCCCGCTCCAGCACCTTGAGATGCCGGGAGACGGCCGGCAGGCTCATCGCGAACGGCTCGGCGAGCTCGTTGACGGTGGCGTCGCCATGCGCCAGGCGGGCGAGAATGGCGCGCCTGGTCGGATCGGCGAGGGCGGCGAAGGTGGCGCTGAGGCGATCGCTCATCGTAGCTCCTGCCGGCGTCAGCTGCTCGCCGGCGTCATCCAGCCGATCCCGGCACCGCCAGGCTCGCGCAGGATCGCAATGCGGCCGACACCGGGGACGTCGAAGGCAGGCCGCATCAAGGCTGCTCCGGCAGAAATTGCCTTCGTGGCCCGCGCGTCGACATCGTCGACGGCGATATAGGCCATCCAGCCCTCCGGCACGCCTTCGAAGTGCGGCTTGGTCAGCTGGAACATGCCGCCAACGGTCGTCTCGCCGGTCTTGATGACCCAATAGGTGCCATCCTCCATCGGCATCGGCTCGTAGGTCCACCCCAGCGTGTCGCCGTAGAAGCGCTTCGCCTGCTCGACGTCCCAGGTCATCAGCTCGTTCCAGTAGAAGGTGCCATGCGACCAAGCCATGAGGGTCCCCTTGTTTAGCGGGTTCGTTAATTAACGGATCAGCTAAATAATACGGTCGCAAAGATCCGTCAAGCCGGCACGGCATTAACATGAAGTGGTGGAGGGCAGGTCTCAGCGGTCTCGAGGCGCCTTGCCGCGCGGCCCATTGCCAAGTGGCCTTCATCCGCGATGGGCTTGCCCGAGGGTCGAGACGTGACGAGCAACGCTTCCTGCTCGACCTCCGGGGCAAAGGCCGCGGCGAAGGGCTTCTCGAAGGGACTCGCCCATCAAGACGCCATCCGCCGCCCGAGCCTTGTGTCAGGCGTCGATGCCGCCCAGGCTCACATACTTGATCTCGAGATACTCATCGATGCCGTATTTCGAGCCCTCGCGGCCGAGGCCGCTCTCCTTGACGCCGCCGAACGGCGCCACCTCGGTGGCGATGACGCCGTCATTGACGCCGATCAGCCCGACTTCCATTGCCTCGGCGACGCGGAAGACCCGGCCGATATCGCGGGCGTAGAAATAGCCGGCGAGGCCGACATCGCTGTCGTTCGCCAGCTTGATGACCTCTTCCTCGGTCTCGAACTTGAAGACCGGGGCGACTGGCCCGAACGTCTCCTCGTGCGCGATCTTCATCTGGGCGTTGCAGTTGGCGAGGATCGTCGGCTGGAAGAACAGGCCGCCCAGGTCATGCGCCTTGCCGCCGATGGTGACCGTCGCACCCTTGGCGACCGCGTCCTCGATATGCTCCTTGGCCTTGTCGACGGCGGCCGACTCGATCAACGGCCCGACTTCGATCCCCTGGTCGGTGCCGACGCCGACCTTGAGCGCCGCGGTTGCCGCCTTGAATTTCTCGACGAACTGGTCGTGCACGCCGGCCTGGACATAGATGCGGTTGGTGCAGACGCAGGTCTGCCCGGCATTGCGGAACTTGCAGAGAATGGCGCCCTTGACCGCCGAATCGATGTCGGCATCGTCGAAGACGATGAACGGCGCATGGCCGCCGAGCTCCATCGAGACGCGCTTGACCGTGTCGGCGCATTGCTTGAGCAGCAGCTTGCCGACGTCGGTGGAGCCCGTGAAGGAGAGCTTGCGGACCACCTTGTTGGCCGTCAGCTCGCCGCCGATGGTGCCGGCACTGCCGGTGACGATGTTGAAGACGCCCTTGGGCATGCCGGCGCGCTCGGCCAGCTCGGCCAGAGCCAGGGCCGAGAAGGGGGTCATCGATGCCGGCTTGACGACGAAGGTGCAGCCGACCGCAAGGCCCGGCGCGCACTTGCGGGTGATCATCGCGTTGGGGAAGTTCCAGGGCGTGATCGCCGCGCAGACGCCGACCGGCTGCTTGATCGCCAGGATCCGGCGCGAGCCGACGGTCTGCGGAATGACGTCGCCATAGATCCGCTTGCCCTCCTCGGCGAACCACTCGACGAAGGAGGCGCCGTAGACGACCTCGCCGGCGGCCTCGGCCAGCGGCTTGCCCTGCTCTCGGGTCATCAGGTAGGCGAGGTCGTCCTTGTTCTCGAGAATGAGGTCGAACCACTTGCGGAGAATGGCCGAGCGCTCCTTGGCCGTCTTTGCCCGCCATGCCGGCAGGGCGGCCGCGGCCGCGGCGATCGCCTGCTTGGTCTCGGCCACGCCCAGGCTCGGCACGGTGCCGAGCAGCTCGCCGGTGGCCGGATCGCTGACCTCGATGGTCTTGCCGCTCTCGCCCTTCACCCAGGCACCGTCGATGTAGCATGCCTCCTTGAGCAGCGAGGCGTCGTTCATGCCATTGCGAATGTCTTTCAGTGCGACCGCCATGGTCGTTCTCCCCGTTGTGTTTCTAGGTGATGCCGGTGCGAAGCGCTTAAGCCGCCTTGAGGCTCTTGGCCAGATAGTGGCTCATCCGTCGGGAAAAGGCACCTGGATCAGGCACTGACTCGCCCTCGATGATCCGTGCCTGGTCGAGCAGCAGCAGCGCCATGTCGTCGAGCTCCGCGGCTAGTGCTGGGTCATCGACCATGGATTCGAGCCGTTCGATGAGCTCGTGCTCCGGGTTGATCTCGAGGATGGGCTTGGTCTGCCCCTTGAACTGCTCGTGATGCTTCATGAGCCGCTCGAGCCTGAGATCCATGCCCTGGTCTGGTGCCACGAGACAGACGGCGCTCTCCTTGAGGCGTTTGGACACGCGCACATCCTCGACATGCTCCCCAAGCGCCAGCTTCAGCTTGGCGACGAGCTTGTCGAGGACGGCCTGATCCTCGGGCGTCTGCTCCTTCTTGGGCTCTTCGCCGCCGACGATCTTGGAGAGATCGACGTCGCTCTTGGTCAGCGACTTCAGCTTCTTGCCCTTGAAATCGCCAATCTCGGGCAGCCAGAACTCGTCGACGGGGTCCTCGAAGAGCAGCACCTCGACGCCCTTCGCTCTGGCGGCCTCCAGCTGCGGGCTGGAGCGCAGCGCCGCCACGCTATCGCCGGTGATGTAGTAGATCTCGTCCTGGCCCTCCTTCAGCCGCTCGAGATAGCTCTCGAGCGTCGTCCAGCCGGCGTCATGCGTGGTGCGAAAGCGGGCGATCTCCAGCAGCTTGTCGCGGTTTTCGTGATCCTCGTAGAGACCTTCCTTCAGAACCGCGCCGAAATCCTCCCAGAACGTCTCGTACCCGTCTTCCTTCGCCTTGCGCGCCAGCTCGTCGAGCACGCGCTTGACCAGCACCTTCTTCATGCGCGCCACGACCGAGCCATGCTGCAAGGTTTCCCGGCTGACATTGAGCTGAAGGTCCTCGCTGTCCACCAAGCCCGCGACGAACCGCAGATAGCGCGGCATCAGCGCCTCGGCGTCGTCGGTGATGAAGACGCGCTTGACGTACAGCTTGACCCCGTGCCGACGCTTTGGGTCGTAGAGGTCGAACGGCCGCATCGATGGAACGAAGAGCAGCGCCGTGTAGCTGAGCTGTCCCTCGGCCGTGAAATGCACCCGCGCGAACGGGTCGTCGAAGGCGTGTGCTACGTGATGGTAGAACTCTTTGTACTGCTCGTCCGTGATGTCGCTCTTCGAGCGGGTCCAGAGCGCGCCGCCCTCGTTGACCTTCTCGGGCTCCTTCTTCGCCGTCTGGGTGTCGCCGGCCTTCGGCTTGACCTCGAGCGTGATCGGAAAAGCGATGTGGTCGCTGTAGCGGCGAATGATCTCCTTCAGCCGCCATTCCGATAGAAATTCCTTCGCATCTTCCTTCAGATGCAGCGTGATTGCAGTGCCGCGCGAGCCCGCCTCTGGGGCCTCGCTGACGGTGAACCCCTGCCTGCCGTCGGAGGCCCAGAGCCACGTCGTATCCTCGTCGGCCTTCCGGCTGTGCACCACGACCCGGTCGGCGACCATGAACGCAGCATAGAAGCCGACGCCGAACTGGCCGATCAGCTTGAGATCACCGTTGGGCTTCTGCTCTTTCTGCTGGCTCAGGGCGTCGATGAACCTGGCGGTGCCGGAGCGCGCGATGGTGCCGAGATTGGCCACCAGCTCGTCACGGTCCATGCCGATGCCGTTGTCGCGAATGGTGAGCAGACCGGCGTCCGGGTCGGCGAAGAGCTCGATCCTGAGCTCGGTGTCGGTGCCGAGCAGCTCCGGCTTCTCGAGCGACGCATAGCGCAGCTTGTCGCAAGCGTCGGATGCATTCGAGACCAGTTCCCGCAGGAAAATCTCACGCTCCTTGTAGAGCGAGTTGACGACCAGATCGAGGACCCGGCCGACCTCCGCTTCGAAAGGCTGAATCGTATCGCTCATGCGCCATCCGAACCAAGTTGCTGGGAAAAAACCGAACCGTCAGGTGGGCAGATACGCCGCGCAGTTCAAGATGTTGCTGCCCGGATCGGGCGCGCATGAGTGGCGCCAGAACGAGACGAATGCCCAATTGGCAGGGCGAGCGCCGGGCCTCTGGCGGCGGCGCCGGTCCCCGGAATTGCTGCGCAAGCCAGCAGACGGCCCGATGCAGTCAATCAACTAGATATTGTGCCCATTGCTGCGAAGCCGTCACGATCGTGATGTACCGGTCGTGCATGGCCGATGGATTCCGCTTGCCAAATGCGCCTTCCGCACGACATGGTCAGGGTATGAAGCGCCCGCCCGTTTCCTCCTCGCGCGTGGCCGCGGTCTTGGGTCCGACCAATACCGGCAAGACGCATTTCGCGGTCGAGCGCATGCTGGCGCACTCTTCCGGCGTCATGGGGTTCCCGCTCAGGCTGCTTGCCCGTGAGATCTACGATCGGGTGGTGTCGATCGTCGGCACTTCGCCCGTGGCCCTGATCACGGGCGAAGAGCAGCTCGGATCGGATAGCGCGCGCTTCGTCATCGCCACGGTCGAGGCGATGCCGGTGCATCGTTCGTTCGCCTTCCTTGCCGTCGACGAGATCCAGCTCTGCGCTGACCGCGAGCGCGGGCACGTGTTCACCGATCGGCTGCTGCATGCGCGCGGCGCCGAGGAAACCCTGTTCCTCGGCTCCGACACAATTCGCCATCTCATGAAGCAGCTCGTGCCCGAAGCCGAGATCATCGCCCGGCCACGTTTCTCGGTGCTCAGCCACGCTGGATCGACCAAGCTGAACAGGCTGCCACGCCGAAGCGCCGTCGTCGCGTTCACGGCAGCGGACGTCTACACCCTGGCCGAGGTGATGCGCCGGCAGAAGGGTGGGGCTGCCGTGGTGCTCGGTGCCCTCAGCCCGCGGACCCGGAACGCCCAGGTCGCCATGTACCAATCGGGGGAGGTCGACCACCTGGTCGCCACCGACGCGATCGGCATGGGCCTCAACATGGATCTCACCCATGTCGCCTTCGCGCAGCTGCACAAGTTCGACGGCAGCGACACGCGGCGGCTGAGCGCGCCGGAGATCGGCCAGATCGCCGGCCGCGCCGGCCGGCACATGGCGGACGGCACGTTCGGCACGACGAACGGGGCGGGGGCTCTCGACGAGCGGATCGTCGAGGCTGTCGAAGCGCACCAGTTCATGCCGATCAAGCGCGTTCGCTGGCGCAACAGCGACCTTGCCTTCGCCAGCCTCGAGGACCTCGCCGCCAGTCTTGATGCCGACCCGCCAGCCTCCGGCCTGGTCAAGGTCCGGGACGCGCTGGACGACCGCAGCCTCGCCATCCTGTCGCGGCGCGAGGAGATCCGCGCCAGGGCCAAGGGCAGTGCTGGCGTGCGGCTGCTCTGGCAGGTGTGTCAGATCCCCGACTTTCGCAAGACACTGACCGACGCGCACCTGCAGATGCTGGTGACGGTGTTCAAGCACCTGACCGACGAGGCGGCAGTGCTGCCGCCGGCCTGGGTCGGCTCGATGATCTCGCGGCTGGACCGGACCGACGGCGACATCGACGCCCTGGTCAGTCGGATTGCGCATGTCCGCACCTGGACCTACCTGTCGCATCGTCAGCAATGGTTCGACGACCCGTTGCATTGGCAAGGCATCGCCCGGGCGGTCGAGGACCGCTTGTCGGATGCCCTGCACGAGCGGCTGACGCAGAAGTTCGTCGATCGGCGGACGGCCGCACTGCTCAAGTCGTTGCGGGAGCGCGGCGAGCTGGCGGCCGAGATCGAGCCCGGCGGCGAGGTCGTGGTCGACGGCCATTCGGTCGGCACGCTCGAGGGCTTCGCGTTCACGCTCGGTGCCAGCGGCCTCGCGGCAGAGCATCGCCTCTTTGCCGGCGCGGCGCGGCGGGCGGTGACCCGACAGCTCAATCGCCTCGCCGCCGATCTCGTCCGCGAGCCGGACGCGGCTTTCGCGATCCAGGGGCGCGACGTCTGCTGGCGCGAGGCGGTGGTCGGGACACTGCAATCGGGCTCAGGGTTGCTCCGGCCGAGGGTCACGGTCACGGGCACGGACGAGCTGACGGTCAAGGCGCGAATAGCAATCGAGCGCCGGCTCAGCGACTGGCTGCAACGCTGGCTGACGGAGCGAGTCGGCCCGCTCGTGGCGCTGGAGGTCGCGTCGCGCTCGAGCAGCCTCTCGCCCGCGGCGCGGGGCATCGCCTACCGGCTCACCGAGGGGCTGGGATCCCTGCCGGCCGGAGAGGCGAGGCTGCTGACGAACCAATTGGATGCGAAGGACAGGAAAGACCTCGCCCAGCTCGGTGTTCGCCTCGGCGTTCATCATTTCTTTCTTCCGGCCCTGCTCAAGCCTGCCGCGCAAGAGGCGCTGGCGCTGCTGGTGTCGTTGCTGAAGGGCACGCCCGCCTGGCAGCCCTCGGCTGGCCGGGTGGCGTTGCGGGAGCAGGAGTGGCCGACGGAGCCGGCAGCGCTGACGGCGCTGGGCTATTGCCGGCTCGGCGCCGGGACGGCGCTCCGCGTCGACATCGTGGAGCGCGTGGCCGCCCGGTTGCGCAAGCTCGCGCGCGGGGAACGCGCATCCTTCGCTTTGCCCGACGATCTCGTATCGAGTGCCGGCCTCGGCCGCGACGAGTTCATCGAGCTGCTGCCCAGCCTGGGATTCCGCGCCGAGCGCCCGCCGGCCAATGGCAGCGTGCTGCCGGCCTCCGATGATGTCCGCATCCGTCGCGCCAAGCCGCGCCTGCACCGACCGAGCGCCGAGCATCGCAAGGTGCAGGCGCGGCAAGGCCCGAGCAACTCGCCCTTCGCCGTCCTGGCGCGGCTCAAGGCAGTCGGTGCCTGACGCGCCGGCCATGATGCGCAGGGCCCGGCAGCGGCCATGAGCGAGGGCGGGCTTCGCCTCGACAAATGGCTCTGGCACGCGCAATTCATCAAGCAGCGCCAACTTGCCGCGGAGCTGGTCCGCCGCCGCCGCATCCGGCTCAACGACCAGCTTGTCGAGAAGGTGCACAAGGCGGTTCGGCCAGGCGATGTGATCACGCTGGTCGTTCCAGCGGGCGTGCACGTCCTCGAGGTGATCGCTCTGGGCGATCGAAGAGGGCCCGCGCCGGAAGCGCAGGCCCTCTATAAAAAACTAGGTTAAATCAAGAATTTACATCTGTGATTGAATGTAGGCAATCACGTCGGCGATCTGCTGCTCGTTGCGCAGGCCCGCGAAGGCCATGCGATTGCCTTCGACGTAGCTGCGCGGATTGGCGAGGTACTCGGCAATCGTCTCCTCGTTCCAGACGATGCCGGAGTTGGCCATCGCGTCGGAATACTTGAAGCCCTCGGCGGTTCCTGCGGGCCGGCCGATGATACCGGCCAGATAAGGGCCGACGCGGTTTTGCTGCGCATCGATCACATGGCACGCCTGACACTGGCGAAACACCTTCTCGCCTGCCGCCGGATCACCGTCCTGGGCGAGGCCGGAGCCGGCCATCAGCCCGGTCATCAGCATGCCGATCGCGGCCGCTGCTTGCTTCAGCATAGGGAACTCCCGTCGTGTTCTTGTTGAGCGAAGGCGGCTCGTATAGCGCCTTCGTCTCCGTCAAGCTATCCCCGAGCAGGACGCCGCCAACTGCGACGGCTTGGCCTGCCACCCTTCAACCTGGCTCGGCCATGAAGGCCGGTTCGCGCGGTCACGCGACGGCGGTCCGCGGCAAGCGCTGGCCGAAGATGGCGCTGCCGACGCGGACATGGGTCGCGCCGAAGCGGATGGCATCGGCATAATCGTCGCTCATCCCGATGCTGAGCCGCTCGATGCCGTTGCGCTCGGCTATCTTGGCCAAGAACGCTGCATGGAGCGCAATGTCCTCGTCGGCTGGCGGGATCGCCATCAGGCCCTCGACGGCAAGGCCGTGATCGGTTCGACAGGACTGGATGAAGGCGTCGGCCTCGTCGGGCATCACGCCCGCCTTCTGCGGCTCGGCGCCCGTGTTCACCTGCACGAAGCAGCCGAGGTGCCGATCCTGCCGGGCCATCTCCTTGGCGAGCGCAGCGGCGAGGCGCGGTCGGTCGAGTGTCTGGATGACGTCGAACAGGGCCACCGCTTCCTTCGCCTTGTTGGTCTGCAACGCGCCGATGAGATGGACGGTGAGATCCGGATAGCGCTCACGCAGCAGAGGCCAGCGCGATGCCGCTTCCTGCACGTAGTTTTCACCGAAAATGCGCTGGCCGGCTGCGAGCGCCGCCTCGATCCGCTCGAGCAGCTGGCCCTTCGAGACGGCGATGAGCGTGATGCTTCCTGGATCGCGTCCGACCGCGCGAGCGGCTTCCGCGATGGTGTCGCGGACGACACGCAGCCTGTCTGCAACGTCGCCAGTAAAGTCGCGCATGCCGTCACCTTTGCGATTTGCCACAGCACCCAGTCGTTGGTGCGATGAATTGAGTTCACGGGCGAGCCGAAATCGCCTGGTTGTCTAGCGAAAATTATCGGTCAGGTCAGCGGCTGTTACGCCCTGTCGGACCGGCTTTGGTTTTGCCAAGCTGCATTAGTTCTATCGTCTCGAGACCATAGGATGCCGGAGCCTGATCAGGAACTGCTGGAGATCAATCGGAAGCAAGCGGCTTTCTACAACTCCTTTCACACGGACGAAGAGCTCAACCTGCCGTCCCGCTTTTGGCGTCGTCTCCGCGACCGCGTGCGCTCCGTGGGCAATGTCGATGACCGTGCGGACGCGTTCGAGCGCGAGGTTTTCGAGACGGTCAAGCCGCGCCGCCTGCTCGAGGTCGGCTGCTACGCCGGGCGTGAGCAAACCGACTGGCTGCTCGCCTCGCCCTGGATCGAGCGTTATGTCGGCATCGAGCTCTCCGGTGTGGCGATCGAGCGTCTCCGGCAACGGCTGACCCCTCAGACCGCACCCAAGGCCGAGCTCATCGTCGGCGACTTCATCGAGCGGGATCTGCCGCCGGCGAGCTTCGATGCGGTCTACATGCGCAGCGTGCTGCATCACTTCCCCGACCCAGGCATGGCGATCCGGCGGGTCAAGGATCTGCTGGTGCCCGGAGGATCCTTCATCGCTTTCGATCCGCTCGTGACGAATGCGCTGTTCCGCGCGGCCCGTGGCATCTATCGTCCCTTCCAGAGCGATCGCGAATGGGAATGGCCGCTGCGGCGGGCCGCGTTCGAGATCCTCGGCAGCGAGCTGGAGTTGTGTCGGGTGCAAGGCTATCTCGGGGTGGAGATGTATGCCGCGATTCTCTACACGATGGTGCCGCTGAAGCCCATGGCCGTACTGCGCGAGCGGTCGCGCGCCATCGATGTCGAGGCCGCCGCCGCGATCGGTCGCGGGCTCTACCGCTGCAACCTTGTCGCGATGTGGTGGCGGAAGCCGGCCTAGGCCAGGCGCGGTGCCACGGCGCCGGACATTCCGCTGGAGACGATCGAGGTGACGTTCGACGAGATCATGGCGCCGCTCGGCGCCGAAGCTTTTCGCCGCGATTATCTGGGCAAGCGGCCCGTGCACATCGAGGGTGGCGCCGACAAGTTCATGTCGATCATGAACTGGTCGATCCTCGAGCGCCTGCTTGCCGTCAACACGCTCTGGGACACCACGCGGCTGCTGCTGGTGCTCGACAAGCAGCCGGTCCCGGCAACCGAGTACGCCGGCGTGCAGCCGGCGATCACCGGTGCGGCGATCGCCGATCCGGCCAAGGTCAAGCGCTACGTCCAGCAGGGCGCGACCATGGTCCTGAACGACATCGACCAGCTGACGCCCGAGCTCACCGCCTTCGCCAGGACCATGGAGGAGGCGCTGGGCGGCAAGGTGCAGGGCAATCTCTACCAATCGTCGAAGCGGCGTCAGGGCTTCCAGGTGCATTACGACACGCACGACGTGTTCGCGGTGCATTGTGAGGGCGAGAAGGTCTGGCCGGTCTTCGAGGGCCGCGCCGACAACCCGATCGCGCACAACATGTTCAAGGGTGTGCCGCAGGAGGAGCACGAGAAAGCCAAGGGCAAGCTCTGGAAGGAGGTCCGCATGAAGCCGGGCGACCTCCTTTATTTGCCGCGCGGCCAGTACCATTATGCCCTGGCCGACGACGGCGGCTGCATTCACATCGCCGTCGGCGTGACCTACCCGATCGGCATCGACCTCGTCGGCTACCTCTACGAACGCCTGATCGCCGACCCGCTTTGCCGCCGGAATCTGCCGCAGGGCGACCCCAAGGCGCTGGGCGACCATCTGGCCGGGCTCGGCAAGCGGATTGCCGCCATCCTGAACGAGCCGGCGACCAGAGGCGATATCGACAGATTCATCAAGGGCTACCGCTACGTCCGGGAGACCTACGATCTGGCGGCTCTGCTCGATCCGGCCAGCACCGTCTATGCGGTCAAGTCGAGCGGCATCAAGCTGGTCGAGCAGCAGGGCCGTTTCGGGCTCGCCAATGTCGCGACCCGGCAGGCCGTCGAGGTGCCGACGGAGGTCGCAACCATGGTCGCCTGGGTGCTCGAGCGCGACTTGTTCTCCAGACGCGAGCTCGACGACCAGTTCGCCGCAGCCGGCAAGGCGGCCCTCGACCGGTTCGTCGAGGACATGGAGCGCATGGCCTTGATCGCCGTCCGCCTGTGACCGTCGTCCGCTTGTGATCGCCGTGCGTCTGCGATCACCGACGTGAAGGCGGAGCCGGCCGTGGATGTCTTCTTCTGGGTTCAGCACCTCCTCGGCATCGGCCATCTGACCCGTGCGGCGACGCTGGTCCGGGCCATGCGCCGGGCAGGACTGACCGTGACGCTGGCATCGGGCGGGTTCCCGGTCGCCGGCCTGGACCTCGCTGGCGCGGAGCTGCTCCAGCTGGAGCCGGTGCGAAGCGATGGCACGGATTTCAGCACGCTGCTGGATGCAACGGGCCGGGTGGTGGACGATGCGTTCAAGGCGCGCCGTCGCGACGCGTTGGTCGCTGCCTTCGAGGCGCGCCGCCCGCGCGTGCTCATGATCGAGATGTTTCCCTTCGGCCGGCGGCAGATGCGCTTCGAGCTGCTGCCGTTGCTGAGCGCGGCCGAGGCGGCGCGGCCGCGACCGGCCATCGTCGGCTCGGTGCGGGACATTCTCGTCCGCGCCCCGACCGGCGAGCGGCTCGCCCAAATGCTCGCCTGGGCCCATCGGTTCGATCGGCTGCTGGCGCACGGCGACCCCGAGCTGGTGCCCTTCTCGCAGACGTTTCCCGCCCGCTCGGCGCTGGGCGCGGCGGCTGGTCGAGACAGGCTATGTCGTCGATCCGGCACCCGAGGTGGAGGCATCCGGCGACGGTGCCGGCGAGATCATCGTATCGACCGGTGGCGGGCGCGTCGGCGAGCGGCTGCTCGAGACCGCGCTCGACGCTGGCGCCCGCATGGCCGCAGCGGCCGTGAGCGCCGGGAAGACGCCGACACGTTGGCGGCTTCTCGTCGGCCAGCACCTTCCCGAAGCGCAATTCCAGGCCGTCGCCAGGCGAGCGATGGACCACATCGTCGTGGAGCGTGCCCGCACCGATTTCCGGGCGCTTCTCGCGCGCGCCGAGCTCTCCATCAGCCAGGGCGGCTATAACACGATGATGGAGGTCCTGGCGGCCGGCTGCCGCGCCATCGTCGTGCCCTTTGCGGACGGCGGTGAGGGAGAGCAAACGCTGCGCTGCCGGTTGCTGGCCGAGCGCGGGCTGCTGGCCATGCTCACGGAGGAGCACCTTGACGCGGACTCGCTCGACGCGCTGGTACGGCAGGCAATGGCGGGTCCCCGAGCGGCAATCGGCGCCCGGCCTCGGATGGATGGCGCTGCCCACACCGTGCGGTTGCTCGGCGAGTTGTTGGCACAACCGGAATCCCGGAAGTCGGTCTAAACACCTGCCGCAACGGCTTGTTGCAGGCTCGACACAGTGAAAGCTCAATGGCGGAACGGAAAATCGCTTCGGCTTGCACCGTGACAGGGCGAAATGAATAACACGAGGCCGGATGTCGGGGCGTCTTCAGCGTCCCATCCGCGGGCTGAAATGGCCGGCAAACTGGTCGGGGGGCCCGCCCGATGTACCCGAAGGCGACCTCACTTTTGGGGTGACGAGGAGAGAACTAAAATGAACTTGCGCAACCTACTTTTGGGCACGACGGCCATGCTCGGCGCGGCCGCGATGCTCACGCCGACGGACGCCTCGGCGTTCGACGTCAACATCCGTGGCTTCTTCAACTTCAACACCGTGATCGGCAGCGACATCGACGCCGCGTTGGGGCGGAACTCGCGCAGCTACGATTTCACGACGGACTCGGAAATCCACATCGAGGGCGTCAACGTCGACGACGAGACCGGCATCCGCTACGGCATGCTGGTCGAGTTCGAGACCGACCCGCAGAATGGTCTTCGGACCGAGGCGTTGGGCGATCCCGACACGACCGACGACGACCGGCGGGATACCGGTGGCGCCGTGATCGACGAGAGCTACATGTTCGTCCAGGGCGGCTTCGGTGGCTTCCGTCTCGGTAACGAGGACGGCGCCGTCGACAACTCGAAGATCGGTGCTCAGAACATCGCCGTGGGTACGGGCGGTATCGACGGTCAGGCCGTCGTCGCGTCGGTTCGTTTCGCCCCGCTCAACACCGGCAACTCGACCAAGATCCGCTACGACTCGCCGACGATTGCCGGCTTCTTCCTGTCCGGCTCGTTCACGCCGAACGCCGGCGTCGAAGGTAACCGGGTCGTCGGTCCGAACACCGCGGACTACGAGGACTGGACCGAGCTGGCCCTGACCTACACCAACAGCTTCGGTGCGTTCGACGTGCAGGCTGGTGGTACGTACGGCTTCAACAAGGGCAAGAACGGCAACGACGACTACGATGGCTACAATCTCGGTGCCATCCTCGGCTTTGCCGGCTTCCAGGTCGCCGGCAGCTACTGGAGCGACAACGACGCTCCGACCGGCGACACGTCTGGCATGACAGCTGGCGCCGCCGCGACGCTCGGCCCGGCAGACTTTTCGCTCACCTATGCGAAGGTCCTCGATGCCGACGACAATGAGGAAGGCGACAACCTCGTGCTTTCCAGCTCGGTCGGTGTGTTGCCTGGTATGTCGCTCAACGGTGACGTCTCGTTCTTCGACCGCGATGCTGGCGGCGACGACGACGGCGTGACCGGCGTCATCCGTCTTCGGGTGGCGTTCTGATCATCTGCTGATCAGCGGTTTGGGAACGGCGGGCTTCGGCCCGCCGTTTTCTTGTTTCGGTGGCATGCCTATCGGCATGGGTGCAACAATGAGCGTCCAATAAGGCGCATCAGCGGTGGCACCCATTGCGCGAAAGTCGCCGCTTCGCATATCATCGTTTGTATCGGTTTTCTGACTGCGTGATCCTTGGGGCTTCAGATGTCTCGCTCCGCCATCCTTCCACTGCTGGTTGCCGGTGCCCTGATGGGCGCGCTCGCCGCGCCCGGTGCTGTGGCGATGGACATGGTCTCAGGTGGCTATGGCAGCGATGTCCAGAGCTATGCACCGAACGCGACGCTGGCGATGCGAAACCGCTCGTTTGCGTCCAGTGCAGGTTCGTCCGGCATGGCGCTGGAGTTTACCCCGCGGGCGAGTGGGCTGTTGTTCAGCCAACCGTCTGCTCGACTCTGACGCTCCCGACCTCTCGTTTTCCTTCGATTTTCAAAGAGCTTATGGGCGCGAGCTGAGATTTGACTCGATGGGGCTCGGTGGTCCGGCGACGGGTCCGACCGAGGGCTTGGCGCTCGGCGGTGCCCTGCGCTACGAGGATTGGCAGGTCAGTGGCAGCCTCGGGCGCGCCAACCTGCTTGGCAATGCTGCGGACGTGGTGGCGGCCGGGGTCGGCTACGGTCCGTTGAATGCCCGCTTGGTCTACGGCAGCGTTCCGGAGACCGCGGGCGGCACCGAGGGCGATGTGCTGATGTTCAGCACGGACTTGGCCGCGTGGTCGTGGCTGACGCTGCAGGGCGATGTGGCCGTGAGCGACACGCTCGCCGACGAGCCTTTGACGATCGGTCGCGTTGGCATTCGGCTCAACTTCTGACCGACGCGTCCTCGATCAGTCCTCTCGGTCTGGCGAGATGTCGCCGGGCGCCCTAATCGGCATTGCAACGCTGGCATTGTATGATCGCCGTGTTATGAACGTGCGCGCACAGGCGACGGCGCCATCGCGTTCAGGCAATACGGCGAGACATGTCAAGAGTTCCTTCAGCCTTCAGATCAACACTGCTGCTGGGCGTTCTCGCGCTCGGGGTTGTGGCGTGCAACACCCTTCCGGAAGCCGATGCGC
Organism: uncultured Alphaproteobacteria bacterium; assembly: GCA_963700945.1. Taxonomy (GTDB): domain Bacteria; phylum Pseudomonadota; class Alphaproteobacteria; order Geminicoccales; family Geminicoccaceae; genus SLRI01. The sequence continues at coordinate 135,431 of CAVOZQ010000017.1, read as the reverse complement.
CGGCCCCGGACAGCAGCTTCGATCCGTTCGACCAGGCCCAGCGTGACCGTTTCGGCACGGTCACAGGCAATGATGGCGTGTCCATCTTCTCGCTGGGGCAGGGCGGCCGGAACCAGGATGGCGGCGGCATTGGCGGCGGGATCGGCGTCAACGCCTTCATCTGGCAGGCGACGCTCGAGACGATCAATTTCATGCCGCTCACCTCGGCCGATCCCTTCGGCGGGCTGATCATCACCGACTGGTTCCAGTCCGTCGACGCGCCGGGCGAGCGCATCAAGATGCACGTGCTGATGCTCGACTCGGCGCTTCGCGCCGATGCGGTGACGCGTCACCGTCTTCCGCCAGGTTCGAGCGGAGGATGGCGACTGGCTCGATGCGCCCGTCGAGGCGAGCACGGCGCGCGCGATCGAGGACTACATCCTGACCCGCGCGCGCGAGTTGCGCATCGAGTCGGCAACGAGCTACGGCGCCCGTCGGCGCCGCGGGCGAGCGTTCTTCGCGAGGCTTCTGGAATGTCGCGCTATCCGTTTCGTGCCACCGAGGAGAAGTGGCAGCAGGTCTGGGACGAGCGCGGCTCGTTCGAGGTGGCGGTCGACCACACGCCGGCCGAAATACTATGTGCTCGAGATGTTCCCCTATCCCGTCGGGGCGCATCCACATGGGTCACGTCCGCAACTACACCATGGGCGACGTGGTCGCCCGCGACGAAGCGGGCGCAGGGCTTCAACGTGCTGCACCCGATGGGCTGGGACGCCTTCGGCCTGCCGGCCGAGAACGCCGCCATGCAGAAGGGCGTGCATCCGGGCATCTGGACCTACGCCAACATCGCCGAGATGCGCAGCCAGTTCAAGCAGATGGGCCTGGCCCTCGACTGGTCGCGCGAGATCGCGACCTGCGATCTCGACTACTACCGGCACGAGCAGGCGATGTTCCTCGACATGCTCGAGACGCGGCCTCGTCTACCGCAAGGAGAGCTGGGTCAACTGGGACCCGGTCGACCAGACCGTGCTCGCCAACGAGCAGGTGATCGACGGCCGCGGCTGGCGCAGCGGCGCCGAGGTCGAGCGGCGCAAGCTCAACCAGTGGTTCTTCAAGATCACCGACTATCGCCGAGGAGCTGCTCGCGGCGCTCGACGGGCTGGAGCGCTGGCCCGAGAAGGTCCGGCTGATGCAGACGAACTGGATCGGCCGGTCGGAGGGTGCTCTGCGTCGATTTTCCGATCGCCGGGCGGGACGAGCACGCTGGAGGTCTTCACCACCCGGCCCGACACCCTTTTCGGCGCCTCCTTCATGGCGATCGCGCCCGATCATCCGCTGGCGCAGTCGAGCTGGCCGCCGAGCAACCCGGCCCTGGCCGCCTTCATCGACGAGTGCCTCAAGGTCGGCACCAGCGAGGAGGCGATCGAGCGCGCCGAGAAGCTGGGCTTCGACACCGGCCTGCGCTGCCGCCATCCGCTGGGTGTCGACGCGCCGACCTGCCCGTCTATCGTCGCCAACTTCGTGCTGATGGGCTACGGCACCGGGGCCATCTTCGGCTGTCCGGCGCACGACCAGCGCGACCTCGAGTTCGCCCGCAAGTACGGCCGGCCGGTCACCCCGGTCGTGCTGCCGCCCGACGCCGATCCGGCGCAGCTTCGCGATCGGCGACGAGGCCTATACCGGCGACGGCATCATCTTCAACTCCGGCTTCCTCGACGGGCTCGACCGTCGCCGGAGGCCAAGGCAGCGGATCATCGACCAGCTCGAGCGGCCGAGGGCCTCGGCGACGCGGCAGGTCACCTGGCGCCTGCGCGACTGGGGCGTCTCGCGCCAGCGCTACTGGGGCTGCCCGATCCCGATCATCTACACCGAGGACGGCGAGATCGTGCCGGTGCCGCGCGACCAGCTGCCGGTGCGGCTGCCCGACGACATCGACTTCGAGCGCACCCGGCAACCCGCTCGACCGGCACCCGACCTGGAAGCACGTGACCCTGCCCGGACGGCCGCCGCGGCGCGCGCGAGACCGACACCTTCGACACCTTCGTCGAGAGCTCCTGGTATTTCGCCCGGTTCTGCTCGCCCCGGACAGAGCCGACGGGCCGTTCGATCGGGCGGCGGTCGACTACTGGCTGCCGGTCGATCAGTATATCGGCGGCGTCGAGCACGCGGTGCTGCACCTGCTCTACTCCCGCTTCTTCACCCGGGCGATGAGCGGCCTGCGGCCATCTCGACCTCGACGAGCCGTTCGCCGGCCTGTTCACCCAGGGCATGGTCACCCACCAGACCTATCGCGACCCGGCCGGCAGCTGGCTGCAGCCGGACGAGGTGGCCAAGGCGCGGACGGCGAGCTGGGTGACCGCTCGATGGCGGCAGCCGGTGACGTCGGCCGCGTCGAGAAGATGAGCAAGTCCAAGCGCAACACCGTCGATCCGGCGACATCATCGAGGCCTACGGCGCCGACACGGCGCGGCTGTTCATGCTCTCCGACAGCCCGCCCGAGCGCGATCTCGAATGGACCGACGCCGGCATCGACGGCGCCTGGCGCTACCTCAATCGGCTCTGGCGGCTGGTCGACGAGCGGCGCGCGGACGCCTGCCGGCAGCAGCAGTCCGACGAGCGTCGACGCCGGCAAGCGAGCCGGCCATGGCGCTCAAGCGGCTGGTCCATCGCAGCATCGCGAGCGTGACCGACAGAGATCGACCGGCTGCACTTCAACAAGGCGGTGGCCCTGATCCGCGAGCTCTCCAACGCGATCGAGGCCTTCGACGGCCGGTGGGCGCGGCGGACCGGCAGATGCTGCGCGAGGCGCTGGAGACGCTGGTCCTGCTGGTCGGCCCGATGCTGCCGCATCTCGCCGAGGAGCTCTGGCAGCGGCTCGGCCACGGCACGATTCTCGCCGACACGCCCTGGCCCGTGGCCGATCCGGCCTGGCTCGCGGCGGACGAGCGTGACCATCGCGGTGCAGGTCAACGGCAAGCGGCGGGCCGAGATCGACGCTGCCGGCGGGCGCCGCCGAGGCGGTCGGTCCGAGGCGGCGGCCCTGGCCGACGCGGCGGTGCAGCGGGCGATGGGCGGCAAGCCGGCGCGCCGGGTCATCGTGGTCCCCGACCGGATCGTGAATGTCGTGGTCTGAGCGGATGGATCTCCGCCGGCGACGCTGGCTTCTTGGCGTGCCGACGCTGGGCCTGCCGTCGCGGTTCTCGGTGGCTGCGGTTTCGCCCGCTCTATGGCGGGGCGGCGGGCGGAGGTCGTGGCGACCGAGCTCGCCGCGATCGACGTGAACGCGCCGATGACCCGGGTCGGGCGCATCCTCGAGAACCAGCTGATCGACGATCTCAACCCCGCCGGGTTGGTCATCGGCCAGCGCTACGGCTCGACGTCCGGCTTGCACGAGCCAGAAGCAAGCCCTGGCCATCCAGCTCGACGACAACATCACGCGCTTCGATCTGACGCTTGCCGCGTTCTTCACGCTGCGCAACGCGTCCGATCCGAGTGAGGATCGGCCGCTGACCGACGTCGAAGCCGACGATGTCGACCAGGCAGCAGTTGCCGACCCAGCGGCTGATGCTGGCGAAGCGGCTGTCGATGGCGAGACTTCGGCCGGCCCGGGGCCGCTTCTTCGCTCCGCCGTGCGGCGGGTCGCCATCTACAATGTCATTCGTGAGCCATTCGCGACGCTGATCGCCGAGCAGGACGCCGAGCGCGGGCATCGATCGAGGTCAGCCGCGAGCATCCGCACCCTTCTCACGATCTACTTCGAGAGCAGCACTTCGTGAGCGGGCCGACGTGAAGCTGGCCGCGGCGCAGGCCGACGGCTTCTGCAATCGGCCGGATCCGGCGATCGGGGCGGTCCTCCTCTTCGGTCCCGACCAGGGCCTCGTCACCGAGCGCCGCCGCCAGGCTGATAGCGGCCGTGCTCGATCAGCCGGACGATCCGTTCCGGCTGGCCGACCTGAACGCCGATCGGCTGCGTCCAGGCGCCGGGCCTGCTGATCGAGGAAGCCCAGGCGATGTCGCTGGTCGGCGGCCGGCGGATCGTCCTGGTCCGGCAGGCCGCCGACGGTGTCGCCAAGCCGATGGAGGCGCTGCTCGGCATGGGCGGCCATGAGGCGCTCGTCGTCCTGGAGGCCGGTGACCTCGGTGCGTCCTCGGCCTTGCGCCGCCTCATGGAGAAAGCCAAGACGGCAGCCGCCATCGCCTTGCTACCGGGCGGATGGCCGCCAGCTCGAGGCGCAGCTGCCGCGGCTTCCTGCAGGAGCATCGCTTGAGCATCGAGCCGGAGCGCCATGAGCTTCCTGGTCGACGCATGTCGGCGCCAATCGTGAGCTGACCCGGCACGAGATCGAGAAGCTGGCCCTCTACAAGGGGGATGCGTCCGGTGATCGGGTCACGCTCGCCGACGTCGAGGCGAGTGTCGGCAACAGCTCGGCGCTCGGCATCGATCGGCTGGTCTGGGTCGGCCTGATCGGGCGCGCCGACGACGCCGCGCGCGCGCTCGACCGGTTGCTCGGTGAGGGACAAGCGCCGGTTCGCTTGATCCGCGCCTTCGCGTCGACGCTGATGCGGCTCGTTCCGCTGCGCGCGCGCGTCGATTCGGGTGAGAGTGCCGGTGCGGTGGTCGACGGCCTTCGCCCGCCGGTTCATTTCAGCCAGAAGGAGCCGATGCGGCGCGCGCTCGAGCGATGGTCCGCCGAGCGGCTGGAGAGTGGCCTCGAGCTGGCGATGGCCGCGGAGCTCGCCGCCAAGCGCGCGCGCTCGCCGGATCGTCTCTTGGTTCGGCGGCTGATCTTCGAGCTGCAGCAACTGGGCGCCGGGCAAGTTAACGGGTAGCCTCGCTGATCAGGCTCGCTAAACTCGGCTTGTCCGGGTTCGGGAGGGAACGTGCTCCGCTACATCGTGCACCGGCTCTTGGTCATGATCCCGACGGTCCTGGCCATCAGCGTCGTGACGTTCGTCATCATCAATCTGCCGCCCGGCGATTTCCTGTCGGCGCAGATCAGCGAGCTGCAGTCGCAGGGCGAGGGGGTGCAGACCGAGCGGATCGAGTATCTGCGCGAGCTCTACGGTCTCGACCGGCCGCTATGGCAGCAATATCTTCCAATGGCTGTGGGGCCTGCTGCACGGCGATCTCGGCTGGTCCTTCGAGTACGATCAGCCGGTGAGCACGGTCATCGGCGACAAGGTCTTTCTCACCGTCGTCATATCGCTGGCGACGGTCATCTTCACCTGGATCGTCGCTTTTCCGATCGCGATCTACTCAGCTACCCACAAATACAGCTGGGGCGACCATGGCTTGACCCTCCTGGGCTTTCTCGGCCTCGCGACCCCGAACTTCCTCCTGGCGCTGGTGATGCTCTACTTCGCCAATGTGTGGTTCGGCACGACCATCGGCGGCTTGATGGAGCCGCAATACATCGATCAGCCGATGAGCTGGGGCAAGTTCGTCTCCGTGCTCCAGCATCTCTGGATTCCGGTGATCATCATCGGCACCAGCGGCACGGCCGGCGATGATACGCCGACTGCGCGCCAACCTCATGGACGAGCTGCAAAAGCCCTACTACGTCACCGCCAAGGCGAAGGGCCTGCCGCCCGGCCGCGCCCTGATCAAGTATCCCTTGCGGATGTCGCTTGAACCCTTTCATCGCCGATATCGGCAACCTGCTTCCGGACCTGATCTCGGGCTCGGCCCTGGTAGCCGTCGTCTTGAGCCTGCCGACCACCGGGCCGGTGCTGGTGCGTGCGCTGCAGAGCCAGGATATGTACCTTGCCGGTAGCTTCTTGATGCTGGAATCGTTTCTCGTGGTGATCGGTGTCTTGATCTCCGATCTGCTGCTCGCCTGGCTCGATCCGCGAATCCGCTTCGGTGGCGGGCAGAGCCGCTGATGGCCAAGGAATCGCAACAGCCGGGAACGCCCCAGTCAGCCGCCACCGGGCGGGCGAGCAAGTCGCTGGACGGTGCTGCCGAGGATGGCGTGGGCACGCCGCCGCACTGGGTCAATCCCGAGCCGTTCGAGCTCTATCGCGAGCCGCCGCTGACGCCAGAGCAGGAGCGCTTCTACACGGCCTCGCAGTGGCAGTTGATGTGGTGGCGATTCCAGCGCCACAAGCTGGCCGTCGTGTCGCTCTGGTTTCTCGCCTTGTGCTACCTCGTCGTGGTCATCGCCGAGGTGGTGGCCCCCTACAATCCGCAGACTCGCGATCCACTGCACATCTACGCCCCACCGCAGTCGATCCATCTCTTTCACGATGGCCGCTTCGTCGGTCCGTTCACCTATGGTTTCAAGATGGAGCTCGACATGACGACGCTGCGGCGCGTCTACGAGCCGGACCCGACCGCCGTGCAGCCGCTGCGCTTCTTCTGCCGGGGCGAGTCCTACCGCTTCTGGGGCCTGGTGGAGGCCGACTTCCACCTGGTCTGTCCGGCCGAGGACGGCACGCTCTTCCTGATGGGCACCGATCGGCTCGGCCGCGATCTCTTCTCGCGCATCATCTACGGCGCGCGCGTGTCGCTGACCGTCGGCCTCATCGGCATTGCCATCAGCTTCGTGATGGGCATCGTGCTCGGTGGCATTTCGGGCTATTACGGCGGCTGGATCGACAACCTCGTGCAGCGGGTGATCGAGGTCATCCGCAGCTTTCCCGATGATCCCGCTCTGGCTGGCATTGTCCGCGGCCCTGCCGCCGACCTGGCCGCCGCTTGCGGTCTATTTCGGGATCACCCTGATCCTCGGGCTCGTCGACTGGACCGGCCTTGCGCGCGCCGTCCGCTCGAAGGTCCTGGCGCTGCGCGAGGAGGAGTTCGCGCAGGCCGCGCGCCTGATGGGGGCGAAGCCGGCGCGGATCATCGGCCGCCACCTGGTGCCCTCGTTCATGAGCCACCTGATCGCGTCCGCGACGCTCTCGATTCCGGGCATGATCCTGGGCGAGACCGCTCTGTCCTTCCTCGGCCTCGGCGTTCGGGCGCCGATGGTCAGCTGGGGCGTGCTGCTGAACGACGCACAGAACGTCAACGTCGTCGCGCTCTATCCCTGGCTGATGCTGCCGGTCGTGCCGGTGATTCTGGTCGTCCTCGCCTTCAACTTCCTCGGCGACGGCCTCCGCGACGCGGCCGATCCCTACAGTTGAGCTTAATTCCACGAATTTACTATTTTGAGCGATAAGCACCTCCCCTGAGCGGCGCTTCGTGGTGGGCTGCGAAGACGACGTGCGCGCCTCCATCAGGCGGAACTCGCTCGGTCCGCTCTGCTTGCCCCCGTGTGGTCGGGCGGCCGGCTCGGTCACCGCGCGCCATCGGCTGCCGGTGATCGAGGCACATCCCGCTGCTGCTCTTGCTGGCCTTTTGCCTGACCGTTGCGTGCTATGGTGATGCCCTGGCCCAACCGAGTGGTCCCGGTGCCATCGAACCTGATTTCCAGGACGGGCTGGAAACGCTCGAAGCCGGTGACGGTGAATGTGGCCGGCGAGCCGGTCGCGTTCGAGATCGATCAACCGGACGACCGCGAGACCGGCGCGTTCGTCGACGCCGGCCTGGAGTTCCGGCGCCCTATGATCGTGCGCGACCGCGGCGGCACGCTCAGTGGCGTTGCCGCAGTCGAGATGGCTGGGTCACGCTTCAAGGACGACGACTTCAACGAGGATGCGATCGGCCGGGATCTCCGCCTGCAATAGGCCTTCCCGCAAACGACCTACAGCATTGGCCCGACCGCCAGGCGGTCATGGTGCGCCGGGCGTTTTGACGGCTGCCCACTCAGGTCAGCCTGACGACGATCCCATTCGGGTCCGTCACGTGCTGATCGCGCTGATCCTCCGTCTCGATCTCGATGCCGACGAGGCCGATCCGCTCGTCATTCGGGCGCAGGACATGCCGGCGCCGCCGCCAGTCATTGTAGGCGAGGTGGTGATGGTAGCCGTGCCAGCCGAGAAAGCGCGCTCTTGGCCAGCTTGCCTGCATCGTGAGGCCCAGAACCTCCTCGGCGAAGCGGCTCGAGGCGTCGAGGTCCACGGCCTCGAGGTGAAGATGGCCGAGAACCGCGCCATCGCCGCTGGCCTCTGCCTCAACGCCGGCACTCTCCCGTGCCCGCCCCAGCTCAGGCAGGTCCAACGGCGTGTTGGTGAGGATCAGCGTGCCATTCTGGCACCAATGCCCGCGAGGTCGATCGGTGTAGAGCTCGATGCCATGCCCGTCCGGATCGTCGAGATAGAGGGCTTCGCTGACATGGTGGTCGGCGGCGCCGGTGAGCTGAACGCCAGCTCGGTCCAGCCTGACCAGTGCCGCGCCCAGACGCGCGCGGTCGGCGAGCAGCCAGGCCACATGAAACAGGCCGGCCGTGTCGCCGCGCGGCTCGGCGCGGGAGCGCTCGACCAGTGTCAATGCCGGCTCAGAGAAGCCGAGCCGAGCGGTCCCGGCTTCGTCGTCGAAGAGCGTCAGGCCGATAACATCTCGGTAGAAGGCGATCGACCGATCGAGATGGCGGACGGCCAGGGTAACGTCTTTCAGCCGCACGATCATTTCTCCCGCTGCGACGTGGCGACAGGTTGCCCACCAGCTCGAAATGGGAGCGCCAAGCTCACGCTTAACAACGACCGTATCAACCGAGCGTTCGGTCCTCGGCAACAATTGGCGCGCGCAGTCGGCATCTCTGCCGGCTGCGCTACCCGGGCTCGTCAGGACGCGGGAATGAAGATTTCGAGCGTGCCCGGCGCCGGCAGCGGCCGGAACTGGGTGAAATCCTGAACCGTCCACTGATCGACGCTGTTGCTCGGCGGCTCGAGGACGTTGGCAAGCGCGCCGGCTGCGTCGGCATCCTGCGGGTAGAAATAGCGGATCCGCGGCGTCTCTATCGCGAACTCCACGTCGCGCAGGACGACGAGCGGAAACTCGCCCGAGCTCGAAAGATCGGCGTAGAGGTCGCCTGCAGCGTCCTCGGCACCGGCGCCGTCCGGATAGAGGATGAAGACCCGGAGGTCGGCAGCCACCGCTGCCGGGAAGACGTCCTCAGGCTGCGGCGTGCCGCCGGGCGCCTGAGCGGTCGTGGCCTCGCGGATCGGCCCCAGCGCCGGCTCTGCAGCCTCCAGCTTGAGAATATCGCTATCGAGCGCGGCGATCGGCTCGGGCGTGCTTTCGGCCGCTGCGGGATCGGCTGTCGATGCTTCGATCTCGGCGGCGGGCACGGCCTCGATACCCGCGGCAGCGCTAGTGCCATCCGTGAGTTCATCGCTTGTCGACCAGGGCCCGTCGCCGAGCAGCAGGGCGCCGCCGCCTAGCGCGACCATCAATGCCACCAAGAGGAGGGCCGGAACCCGTCCGACCGGCTTCATCCCGGGCTTCGAAGCCTTCGAAGGCTTCGCTGGCGTTGGTGCTGGCTCCGACGGCATCGCCGGCGCGGTGGTGCGCACCGGACGAAGCTTTTTTGCCGTCGCGTTGGCCTTTGCGCCTTCGGAGACCGGAACCGTCGCCACGACGGGCGGCAGTGCATCGAGCGCTGCCCTGCGAACCATGCGAACGAGCTCGGCCTTGGCCGCGTCGCGCTGGGCTGACGCCACGGTATGGCTAGCCGTTGCAACGAGCTGGCCATGGCCACGGAAGATGCCGGATACCACGCGGTCGGCCACCGCTCGCTCGTCGAGCGCCCGCTCGGCGATCTCAAGCAGCTCGGAATAGATGGCTGCCGCCGCGACGTCCTGCGTCGGCCCGATGACCCGAACCGTTCCCTGGCCGGCTGCGGCATGGCTCGGCTGCCAAACGCTCCGTTCGGCCTGGTCAGTTGACCTGTCGCTCAACGTTTCCCCCTTATTGCCCATCTGGCCATGCCGTCAGGGGCGCGTCGCCCATGTCAGCTTGCTGGGCATCCGACCTGCGGCATACCACTTGATATAGGTCGATGCAGGCCGTTGGGCCTACCCCCAAACGCGAATATGATCGAAAAAGCGACCGCTAGAGTGGTACCCCGCTATTGTTCAGCTGCAGGCTCTGGCTGCTGCAAGGTGATGCAATGGATGCCCCCGCCTCCATGCAGCAGCGCGGTCGCGTCGAGCGAGATCAGCTTGCGGTCCGGAAAGGCAGCGGCGATCGTTCTCTGGGCCAAATCGTCCGCGGCATCCTCGAACATCGGCACGATAACAGCACCGTTGCAGATGTAGAAGTTGACATAGGTCATCGTCAGCACACGCCCATCGTCACGGCGCTTGGGCTTTGGCATCGGCAAGAGCCGGACCTCGAGACGACGGCCTTTCGCGTCCGTCGCCGCTCGGAGGATCTCGAGGTTGCGCTCGAGACCCGGCCGGTCGACCTCGCCAGCAGTCGCCGGATCGATCGTGAGCACGGAGCCGGGGCTCGAGAAGCAGGCGAGGTTGTCGACATGACCCTTGGTCTCGTCGTCAGCGAGAAAGCCGTCGAGCCAGATCACGGTGTCGACCGCGGCAAACTCGGCCAGCTCGCGCTCGACCTTGGCCCGGTTCATCTCCGAATTGCGCTGCGGCTCGAGGACCGAGGCCGCGCAGAGAATGGCGGTTCCCTCGCCATCGACATGGATGCCGCCGCCTTCCAGGACGAGCCCGCTCGAGAAGGCCTCGGCATTGACATGGTCGAGCATTCGGCGCGCCATGGCCGCATCCTCGGCATAGTCGCCGTAAACCTCGCCCCAGCCGTTGAAGGTCCAGGCGACGCCGCCGAGCCTGCCATCGTCGCTGACCAGAAATGACGGGCCGGTATCCCTGATCCAGCTGTCATCCTGTGGCAGCGGCAGCACGGAGATGCCCTTGCCGCAATAGAGCGAGGCGTCGGCCGTCAGATCCGGGCGGGCCAGAATCGTGACCGGCTCGAAGGCGGCGATCGCCTGAGCGACGCCGGCATAGGCGAGCTTCGCATCGTCCAGATGCCGCCCCCAAAGGCTGCTGCGGCACGGCCAAGCGAGCCAGGTTCGCCGGTGCGGCGCCCATTCGGCCGGCATCCGAAAGCCGGCTTGTCGCGGTGTGGTCAAGGATTTCCCCCTGGATCTTTTGCACGCCCGAGACCTTTGCCGAAGTCGACCTTGCTGTATATGCCTGAGCGACGCAATAGCTCAGCGACGCATCAGTCCGAGGAAGGAACGCCCCAATGTCGAGCGACATCGAGCAGCGTCTCGCCGATCTTGGCTTGAGCCTACCCATTGCGGCAGCGCCGGCTGCCAATTACGTTCCCTGGACGATCTCCGGCTCGATGCTGCTCGTGGCGGGGCAACTGCCGTTCGACAACGGCAAGCTCGGGCACAAGGGCCAAGTCGGCAAGGATATCGAGCTCGACCAGGCTAAGCACGCTGCGATGCTTTGCGGCCTCAACATCCTGGCCCAGGCCAAGGCGGCGCTGGACGGTGACCTCGGGCGCATCGTGCGCTGCCTCAAGCTTGGCGGCTTCGTCAACGCCGGTCCAGGCTTCGCGGACCATCCGCAGGTGATCAATGGCGCTTCCGATCTCATGGTGGCGGTGCTCGGTGATGCCGGCAGGCACGCCCGGTTCGCGGTCGGCGCCAGCAGCCTGCCGATGAATGTGGCCGTCGAGATCGATGCCATCTTCGAGATTCGCTGAGCGTCGCCAGCCGTGACGGGCGCGCCCACCAGACCGTTGGCCGAGGGGCCGGACATCGCCCAGTCGCGGCCGGGCGATGCGTTGCTCGAAGCGACGTTGACGGGGCCCATTGCCGGCTTGGACGCCGCGTTGTGGGACGGCCTTTGCCCCGACGACAACCCCTTTGTCCGGCATGCCTTTCTGGCTGCTCTGGAAGGCTCCGGCTCGGCTGTCGCCGAGAGCGGCTGGCAACCGTTGCACCTGCTGGTCGGCGAGCCGTCGTCTCCGGTGGCGGCGGCGCCACTTTACGTCAAGTCGCACTCCTACGGCGAGTACGTCTTCGACCACGGCTGGGCCAATGCCTATGAACGCGCCGGCGGCGCGTATTATCCGAAGCTGCTGGTCGGCGTGCCGTTCACGCCGGTGCCCGGGCCGAGGTTGTTGGCCAGGGACGAACAGGGGAAGCTAGCGCTGGCCGAGGCTCTTCGTGCCGTGGCGGAGCGTCTCGACCTCTCCTCGGTGCATGTCAACTTCATCGACCAGGGCGATTGCGACCTGCTGCAGCAGGCGGGCTTCCTGCCCCGCGAGGGCGTGCAGTTCCACTGGCACAACCGCGGCTATGGCGACTTCGACGACTTCCTCGCGGCGATGCGCTCGGCCAAGCGGAAATCGATCAAGAAGGAGCGCGGCGAGGTGCAACGCGCCGGGCTGGAGATCCGAACGCTGACCGGCAGCGATCTGTCGGTCGCCGACCTCGAGGCCTTCTATCCGTTCTATCGCGCCACCGTGGACAAGCGCTGGGGCAACGCCTACCTCACGCGCGATTTTTTCGTTCGCCTCGCGACCACTTTCTCAGACCGGATTGTCCTGGTGACCGCCCGGCAACAGGGGATGCTGGTCGCGGCTGCTCTCAATTTGAAGAGTGGCGACACCCTCTATGGGCGTCTTTGGGGTTGCCGGAGCGAGTTCGACTTTCTCCACTTCGAAGCCTGCTACTACCGCGCCATCGAGTATGCGATCGAGAACGGGATGGCACGGGTCGAAGCGGGCGCGCAGGGCATGCACAAGCTCCAGCGCGGCTACGAGCCGGTCGTCACGCGAAGCGCCCATTTCATCCGTGACCCGGGCCTCCGCGAGCCAATCCGCCGCTTTCTGGCACAAGAGCAGCGCGCGCTCTCGCAAGAACTGCAGCAGCTGCGCGAACTCTTGCCCTTCCACCGAGAGCATCGGGACTGATTGGAGCCGTTAAACAACTAGGAGCGGCGCCTACACGACGCCGCTCCTCTTTTACCCGATGCCAATTCAGTGCCTTGGCGTCCACGCGCGGAAACGGGAAGCCAAGTTATCGCTTCAGTTCAACGTCGTCGTGTTGCCGCTGGTCTCCAGTTCTCCGTCGTCCTGCAATCGTTCGATCTCCTCCTTCAGGCGCAGCTTCTCCCGCTTGAGCTTGATGAGCGTGGTGCTGTCCGGAAGCGGACGATGCTGCTCCTCGTCGATCTGCTGCTCGAGTTGGGCGTGCTTGGCACGAAGGCTGTCGACATGCTCATGCAGTGACATGGTTCGGAAACCCTCCCTTGGTGGCCGGTAGGAAACGCATTCTAGGGAACAGATGCTCAGCGGTTCAAGAGAAATCCGTTGCGCCGTTTTGCGAGACGTGTATTTTCCACCGTTTTTTTTGCTCGACGAACTATCAACCAAGAGTTTGGTTCGTGTCGTGCCGATTCTCGTCTGCGAGGTCGGTGCCGCGTCCCGCAACTGCCGGCTGAGCAACCTTCTCGGCCAGCCCCCGCACGTCCGCGCGCGTTGGTGGAAGGCGCGGGTAGAGCAACAGCAGATTGTCGAGAAAGAGCCTGTCAGCCGCACCGCTCGCTGGCGCCGCTGCTCGCTCGACCAGTCGTTCGAGGCGCACCTGCTCGACCCGCTCCAGCTGCAGCTCGACAGCCAGGAGTGCTCGGCGTTGCGCCCTGATGTGCGGCGCCAGCCACGGTTCGCCGCCGCTCGGATCGAGCGACCGGCGGGCCTGCCGGAGCGGTTGCATGATCGACGCCTGATGGCCGTCGCTGACCGCGAGCAAGGGCTCGACCAGCACGGCGTCGATGCGGCGGCCGAGCCGTGCCAGCCAGGCGGCGAGCAGGACCAGGTTGACGTCCAGGCCAAGCTCGTCCTGAAGCGACATGCAGGCCTGCTTGACGCCTGGCGCGCCGTAGAACTCGATGGAAAACTGCCAGAAGGGCGAGTCTGGCCAGGGAGCGCCGTCCTGCGTCATGCCGTCTCTGCCGCCGGGACACGGTAGACGGCCGCGCCGATCAGGCCGGTGCGTGAGTTCGTCACCAGCCAGCAGGGGATCTCGGCGAGAAAGGCGCCGAGTCGTCCCTTGGCCTCGAAGCGCTCGCGGAATCGCGCATGATCGAAGAAGTCGCCGAGCTTGCCGCAGAGCCCGCCGCAAATGAAGACGCCGCCCTTGGCGCCGAAGTTCAGCGCGAGGTCCCCCGCCGCACCGCCGAGGATGCCGCTGAAGACATGCAATGCGTCGATCGCCACCTCGCTGCTGCCATCGGCGGAGGCGGCCGTGACCGCTTCCGGCGTGTCGCCGGTAAAGGGCCTGCCAGAAATCTCGCTCATGGCCCGGGTCAACAGCACCAGCCCCGGCCCCGACAGGAGACGCTCGTTCGAGACATGGCCGAACTGCGCCTGGAGGTGGCGAAGAATCTCGATCTCGAGCGCGTCGTGGGGGGCAAACGACGCATGACCGGCCTCGCTGGCGACAACGAGCGGACCTGAAGGCGTGCTCACGAGCCCGGCGGCGCCGAGTCCGGTGCCCGGTCCGAAGGCGACGACGGGCCAGTCCGGGCGCGCGATGCCGCTACCGATCGCGATCCGGTCGGCTGCGCCGAGATGTGGCATCGCCGCTGCCTGCGCGGCGAAATCGTTGATGACGGCGAGGCGCTCGACCCCGAGATCCGCCGCGAGACCGGCGCGGGTAAATGTCCAAGGGCTGTTGGTGAAGCGGATGACCTCGGCATCCACCGGCGTGGCCACGGCAATGACAGCTTCCTCGACCACCGGTGGCGCCTCCGGATAGGAGGCCAGATAGGCCTGCGCTGCCTGGGCCAGTCCGGCATAGGCCCGGACGGGAAGGTGGCGCTCGAAGGTCAGCTCGAATGGCCGAGCACCACCGCTCGCCGTGAGTGCGAATCGCGCATTCGTTCCGCCGATGTCGGCAATCAGCCTGGCCATAGCGCTTCCCTCTTGCCTGCCCGTTCGGCTGCGTCCCCGGCAACGAGCCGACCTGTTGTGGCACCTGTGATGGTGGCGACGTGGCCTTGCCTGCGTCAAGCTCTCTTGGCCGGCAGGCGCGGCCCTGTCGCGACGAAGCGGCTGCACCCCGGCGGCAAATATGGTAAGGCAGCGTTTGCCGTCCCGGTTCGATCGTTCCTTATTTCGACCGTTGCGGCCGATAGCGTCGGTCGCCGATCAACCGCGACTGCATCTTGCGCCAAGGTCGAGCATGAAGAATCGCGGCGATCATCTGACGATTGACACCCAGCTGGAGAGCTTGCGGGCTGCTCACCGGGCGCTCGACCATCGGATCCAGCAGATGCAGACCGACGGCTTTCACGATCAGGTGGCCGTGCAGCGGCTCAAGCGGCAGAAGCTGATCTTGAAGGATCGTATCTCGCAGCTCGAGAACGATCGGCTGCCCGACATCATCGCTTGAAGCAGGGCAGGGTCGCTCGCGGGTGCTCAGCCCGCGGCTTCCCCGACATAGGTCACATGGCCCATCTTGCGGCCGGGCTTCGTTTCGCGCTTGCCGTAGAGGTGCAGATGCGCACCCGGAGTAGCCAGGACGTCGGGCCAGTCGTCGACGGCATCGCCCAGGAGATTGAGCATTCGCGCTGGCGCCAGCGGTCGCGGGTCGCCCAGCGGCAAATCGCAGATGGCCCGGACCAGCTGCTCGAACTGGCTGACGCCGCCGGCATCGATGCTCCAGTGGCCCGAATTGTGCGGTCGGGGCGCCAACTCGTTGACGATCAGCGTGCCGTCGCCGGTGAGAAACATCTCGACCGCGAGGAGACCTTCGAGCCCGATGGCCACGGCGATCTGCTCGGCAATCGCCTTTGCTCGCCGCGCGATTTCCGGCGGGATGTCGGCGGGCGCTCTCGTCTCGACGAGGATTTGCTGCGCATGCCGGTTCTCGACCGGAGGGAAACTGCAGATCTCGCCGCCGGGACGTCGCGCGGTGATCACCGACAGCTCGCGCTCGAATGCCACAAAGCCTTCGAGGATGGCGGGAGCGCCCTGCAGCGCCGCCAGTGCATCGGCTGGTATCGTGTCGACGTCGATCGGCACCTGTCCCTTGCCGTCGTAGCCGAGGCGTCGCGTCTTGAGGATCGCCTTCGGTCCGATCGCCTGCAGCGCCAGCTCGAGCTGCTCGAGATCGGCGATCGCGCGAAACGGTGCCGTCGCGATGCCCTGCGTGGCGACGAACGTCTTTTCGCTCAGCCTGTCCTGCGTGATCTTCAGAACCGCAGCACCCGGCCGCGCTGGCCGCTGGTGCGTGGCCTGCTCGACTGCCTGAACGGGCACATTCTCCCACTCGAGCGTCACGACATCGGCGAGTTGCAGGAAGGCGCCCATCGCCGAAGCGTCGGCATAGTCTGCCTGAATGTGTCGCCATGCAACGTCAGCTGCCGGCGGCTCCGACTCGGGGGCGAGGATCACACAACGGTAGCCCAGCCGCGCGGCGGCCATGGCCGTCATGCGGCCGAGCTGGCCGCCGCCGAGGATGCCGATCGTGCTGCCCGGTGGAATGGTCAAGGTCGGCCGTCCGCCGGGTCCGAGGCGAGAGGGCGATCGCCGACCGAAGCCGTGCGTGCGGCGCGCCAGGCTTCCAGCCGGGCCTGGAGAGCGGGGTCGCCGAGCGCCAGGATGGCTGCCGCCATGAGGCCGGCATTGGTCGCACCGGCCGTGCCGATCGCCAGCGTCCCGACCGGCACGCCGGCCGGCATCTGAACGATCGACAAGAGGCTGTCGATGCCAGAGAGTGCCCGGCTCTCGACCGGCACGCCGAGCACCGGAAGCGAGGTCAGGGATGCGATCATCCCGGGCAGATGGGCGGCGCCGCCGGCGCCGGCGATCACCACCCGAAAACCGGCCTCGCGCGCGCCTCGAGCAAAGTCGAACATCCGCTCCGGCGTCCGATGAGCCGAGACGATGCGGATGTCGTTGGGCACTTCGAGGTCGTCGAGGATGGTCGCCGCGGCCTCCATGACGGGCCAATCCGATTGGCTGCCCATCACGACCGCGACCCGTGCCGAAGCTGCGTTTGGCATGGCGCGCCCGGCCCGTTCACTGATCTTCGGGTGAAGGTGGCTTGGCGCCCGCCGATGGCCCCGGTGCCTGCACGCTCTTGCCGAGCAGCTCACCCGTTACTGCCAATGCCGCGGCCTCGTTCTCCGCCTTGATCTGCAGGAAGACCTCTTCGCGCAGCACGGTTGCTTCAGGCGGAAAGGTGAAGCCGAGCTTGACCGACTTGCCCTTGAGCTCGATGACCCGGACCTCGATGGCGTTGTTGACGATCACGGCCTCGCCGGCCCGTCGCGTCAGATAGAGCATGTCCGCCTCCAGCTATCGACAGGCGCTGCGCCAGACGACCTATCAGACCTGCTGGGGCTTGCCTAGTTGCCTGGCGCGCGACGCCCGTTGAACGGCCGTCTCGATTGCCCGGGCGGCCAGGTGTCAGCGCTCGCGAAGCGCCTCGTTGCGCGCCTTGAGGATCGGCTTCATCAAATAGTCGAGAACCGTCTTCTCGCCGGTGATGACATCGATCTGCGCGGTCATGCCCGGAATGATCTCGAGCGGCTTGTCGGGCGTGCCCAGGGACGTCTTGTCGGTGCGCACGCGAACCCGGTAGAAGCTTTCGCCGCGCTCGTCGGTAATGGTGTCGGCGCTAATCTGCTCGACCCGCCCTTCGAGCCCGCCGAAGATCGAGAAATCGTAGGCCGTGATCTTGACCATCGCCGGCAGGTCGGGCCGGAGAAAGGCGATATCCGCCGGACGGACGCGTGCCTCGACGAGCAGCGTGTCGTCGAGCGGCGTGATCTCGACGATCGGGTCACCCGGCTGGATGACGCCGCCGATGGTGTTGAACTTGAGCTCCTTGATGGTGCCGCGCACCGGCGAGCGGACCTCGGTCCGGCGCACCCGGTCCTCGCCGGCGGCGATCACCTCGGTGATGCCGTTCAGCTCGCTCTGCAGCGTGCTCATCTCGCGAAAGGCCTCGCTGCGAAACCGGCTGCGGGCATTGTCGACCCTGTCCTGCGTCTCCGCCACGGCGGCCTCGACCCGCGGAATCGCGAGCCGTGTCTGATCGAGCTCGCCCAGGAGATCGTTGACCTGGCGTTGCAGCTGCAGGAGCTCCGACTGGCTGACGACACGCTTCTCGGCGAGTGGCGCCACGATAGCCAGCTCCCCACGCGCCAGCCGCAAGGACTCGGTGTATTGCTGCTCGCGCTGCTTGAGCTCGACCAGCTCTTGCTCACGCTGCTCCTTTTGTCGCTCGAGGATGTCGATCTCGTCGCCGAGCGCTTCTTGCCGCGACAGGAAGAGGCTGGTCTCCGCCGCGACGATGGCGGGCGCCGCCACCTGGACCTCCGACGGAAAAGTCGGCTCCTGGCCGGACACCTCGGCATCGAGCCGCGCCAGCGCTGCCTGCAAGGCGAAATAACGCGAGCGGCGCTCGCGGAAATCCGAGGCGGCGCGCACGTTGTCGATCCGCATCAGCACGTCGCCTTCCTCGACGATCTCGCCTTCCCTGACGAGAATCGCCGCAACGATGCCGCCTTCGAGATTCTGCACGATCTGTGTTTGCCGGGACGGGATCACCCGGCCTTCGCCGCGGGTGACCTCCTCGAGCGTGGCCCAGCTCGCCCAGGCGAAGAAGACGACGAAGAAGGCGACGATGACGAAGAGGAAGAGATGGGTCAGGCGCTTGGGCCGGAGGTCCTCGACGGTGTAGCCGCCGGCCGCGGCGGCGGCCTCCAACGGGCTGCGCCCCGGGCGCGCGAGTGCGTTCTGACTGGCGGCCTGCATCTCAGGCTCCCTTGATCTGGCCGGCGGCCAGTGCCTTGAGGACGGTATCGCGCGGACCGTCCGCAACGACTCGGCCACCATCCATGACGATCAACCGATCGACCATGGCCAGCAGCGAGGCGCGGTGGGTCACGAGCAACAGGGTCCGGTTGCCCAATTCCTCGGCAAGCCGCGCCTTGATGCGGTTCTCCGCGCCGTTGTCCATGGCGCTGGTCGGCTCGTCCAGCACGATGATCGCCGGGTCGAGCAAGAGCGCCCGGGCGATCGCGATGGCCTGGCGCTGCCCGCCCGACAACAGCTCGCCGCGCTCGCCGACCGGCATGTCGTAGCCCATCGGATGACGGTTGACGAAGTCGTCGACGCCGCTGATCTCGGCCGCCCGGAGGACCGCTGCATCGTCGGCGTAAGTGGCGCCGATGGTGATGTTCTCGCGCACGCTGCCCTGCAGGAGAAAGACGTCCTGCGGCACGCAGCCGATATTGCGGCGAAGGTCGGCCGGGTCCAGCTGGCGGAGGTCGGTCCCGTCGATCAGGACCGCGCCCTTCTCGGGCTCGTAGAGGCCCAGCACCAGTTTCTCGATCGTCGTCTTGCCAGACCCGATCCGACCGATCAGCGCGACACGCTCGCCAGCCTTGATCTTGAACGACACGTCCGACAACGCTGGCATCTTCTGGCCGGGGTAGGTCAACGTGACGTTCTTGAACTCGATGCTGCCGGTCAGCTGCGGCCGGCTGAGATAGCGCACGTCCTCAGACCGTTCCAATGGCATCGCCATGACGCGATTGAGCGTGTCGTACGCCATCTTGGCCTGGTGGTAGCGGGTCAAGAGGCCGGCGACCTGGCCCAACGGCGCCATGGCGCGGCCGGCGATGATCGTGCAGGCGACGAGCGCACCGACGGTCATCAGGCCTTCGCTGATGCGGTAGACGCCGACGACGACCACGCCGACGGTGACCAGCTGGGTGGTGAGGGCAGCGAGGTTGACCGTGATGGCCGAGAGAAACCGCGAACGATTGCCGCTCTCGGCGGTGGCCCCGACAAACCGCTCCCAGCCGCTCTGCAGCTTGCTTTCACCGCCGACGCTCTTGATCGTCTCGAGGCCGTTGATCGCCTCGATCAGGATTCCATGCTTGGCGGCGGCCTCCTTGAATGCCCGACGCACGACCCGGTTCAAGGGAATCTGCATCAACAGGCCGATGGTGATCACCATGGGCAGGGCGAGCAGCGGCACCAGCGCCACCGGCCCGCCGAGAATCCAGATGATGGCGATGAAGAAGAAGACGAAGGGCAGGTCCACCAGGGTGGTCACGGTAGCCGAGGTGAAGAAATCCCGCAGGCTCTCGAACTCGCGCAGATGATTGGCGAAGGCGCCGGCCGAGGCCGGCCTCGACGCCATCTTGATGCCCAGCACATGCTCGAAGATGCGGCTGGCAAGCCGGATATCGGCGATGCGCCCGGCCGTATCGATGAAATAGCCTCTCAGTGTCTTCAAAATGAAATCGAAAGAAAACACCGTGAACGCACCAATCGCCAGCACCCAGAGCGTATGGATGGCATTGTTCGGCACGACCCGATCGTAGACATTCATGACGAATAGCGGCGATGCCAAGGCAAAGGCATTGATGAGCACCGCGGCAATCAGCACTTCGGCATAAGTCGGCCACTGCCTCAGCAGGGTCGACCAGAACCAATGGCCCTTCCGTTCCCTGGCGATCGGCCGATCGCGTTGCTCGTAGCCGATCTCCGGCCGCGCGAAGAGCGCGTGGCCGTCATAGCGTCGCTCGATCTCGGCGCGGTCGACGGTGACCGTCCCTCGGCCGGTCTCGGGCACCACGACCTGCAGCCCGCCCGGCTCCCGGCCGACCAGAATGACGCATTGCCGGTCCTTGAGGAACAGAATGCACGGCATCGCGAGCTCGTCGATCTGTGCCAGAGGGCGCCGCAGCAGCTTCGCGCTGAGTCCGGCTCGCTCCAACGCTCGCGGCGCCAGCGGCGGGATCATCATGCCGTCGGGAAGGGGCAATCCGGCGGTGAGCGCCTGCGCCGAGGTCGGACGTCCGTGCAGCTGCGTCAGCACCTCGAGCGCCCGGAGCAATGCGTCGTCGTGCGTCTGCACGCTTTCATGAATCTGCCAAGCTTCAGCTGGCGCCCCCGGCGGCGCGTCAGCCTGGGCTGGCATCGCCTCTGACGAGGCTGGCGAACCGGCATCGTCAGTCGATTCTGGCTCCGGCATGTGCTCTGCGGCTGTCTTGCGCAGCAATGCGCCGGTATCGCTCATCGAGCCCTCCAATTGCCGCCTGCGCCCATGGACCATCCGCTTGCTGAAGAGATCGCGTCACCGGCATGACCCTGTTCGAGGTCGGCTCCGTGCAGCATGTCGCAGCCACGAGATCGATGCTCGGGCGCCTGCGTGCCGACCCAACCGACAGGCGAACTCTTTGACGTCATGGTTGTATAGTACTCACAAAGCGTCGCCTCGTGCCAAGGTTTCTTGGCGACCCCGAAAGGGCGCTGCAAAGCGGCGCGCAAAAAAACAACACATGGTGCCGGCCTAGTGTTATCGCGCCTGGATAGGCGTTGACGCTCATAGGGTGAGGCGATACCACAGCGACGATCCGAAGACATCACGCTCCGACGTCGAATGTCGCGCTAGAGTAGCGGAAGGGCACATGACACACAAAACCGAATCTGGTCGTTTGCGGCGCTGGACGCTCGCCCTGCTCGCTTCCGCCTCGGTGGTCATTCTCGCTGACGGTGCCGCCGCAAACTCGTTGCAAGAGACGGTGCGCGGTGCCCTCGAGTCCAACCCCGAGATCGACATCGTCAAGACCAACCGGCTGGCGATCGATCAGGAACTGCGCCAGGCGCGTGCCGGGTATCTCCCGAGCCTGGATTTTCGTGGCGGGATGGGCCCGGAGTGGACAGACAACACGAACACGCGGTCGCGCACGGGTGGTAGCGACTGGCAGTTTCGCACCGAATCCCAGCTGACGCTCTCGCAGATGCTCTTCGACGGCTTCGAGACGCAGAGCGAGGTGGAACGGCAGAAGGCGCGGATCGACAGCGCGTCCTACCGCGTCGAGGAGGCGGCCGAGTTCACGGCGCTCAATGCGATCGAGGCGCATCTCGACATCCTGCGCAATCAGGAGATCGTCCGCTCCAACGAGTTAAACATCGCGCAGCACGAGCGAATAATCACGTCGGTGCGCGACCTCGAATCGGCAGGGCGTGGTGACATCGCCGACGTGCTGCAGACCGAGTCGCGGCTGGCGCGGGCCTTCGACACCCTGGCTGTGTCGCGAGGGGCGCTCGCCGACGCCATCGCGCGCTATCAGCGTGTGGTCGGCGCTCGCCCGGGCGAGTTGGAGGACGTGGAGGCGCCTGTTGCCGCGCTGCCGCCGTCGGCCGAAGATGCTGCCAACCTGGCATCCGTCAACAGCCCGACGGTGCAGATCGCCGCTGCGGATATCGACGTCGCCGAAGCGGAGTACCAAGGATCTCGGGCCGGCTTCTACCCCCGTTTCGACATCGAGGTCGGTGGTGGGTTGAACCGGAACATCGATGGCAATGAGGGTCGCGACAACGATTTCCGCGGCCTCGTCGTAATGAGCTACAATCTCTATCGTGGCGGTGCCGACATCGCGCTGGAGCGCGAGGCCTTCCATCGCGAGAACGAGGCCCGAGCTTCGTTGAGAAACAATCGGTTGCTGGCCGAGCAGGAGGCGCGTGTCTCCTACAATGCGCTCGAGACGGCGCGGGCCCGAACCGACGCGCTAACCGCCAAGGCCGAGGCGCAGCGGCGGACCAGGGATGCCTATGCGCAGCAATTCGAGGTCGGTCAGCGTCAACTGCTCGATTTGCTCGACGCCGAGAACGAACTATTCCTCAATCGCGTCGAGCTGACGACGGCCGTGTACACCGAGCGCTTTGCGACGTATCGCGTGCTCGCTGTGGTCGGCGATTTGTTGAACACGCTCGAGGTCGTGCCGCCACGCGAGGCCGTGTCGATCTTGCGCACGGTCGACGATCTGCAGACGCCGGAGGCCATCGACGAGAAGGCAAGGCCTGTGGTGGATCCGCGGGCAGAGCCGCGGCCCGTGCAGGGTGTCGAGAGCGGTGAGCCACCAGCGGATGCGCTGGACATGGCGCCGCTGATCAACAATCCGCCGTCGGCGGCGCCAGGGGCAGGCGCGGCATTGCCGGTGGAGCCCGCCACGAACATGGCCGACGTGCCGGCCGCCGCCCCGATCCTCTCGGCGCTCGACGCCGAGTCGCGGTCGTCCGTCGAGTTGACGGCGAGTGAGCCCGTGGCGAGCGTTGCGCCTGCCACCCAGCCGTCTTTGGTTCGTCCGGTGCGCGAGCGGCGTTCGTCGAACGCGGCCGAGCAGCCGTCCTACGACAGCTTCGGTCACTTCGTCGGTAGCTTGTTTGGTGGCTCAAGCCAGCCGGAATGAGCAAATCCGGCCGCGAGGCACCGAACGACAGCGGGCGCACTTGGTAATGGCTCCTATTTGTCAGCTGGGCACGGCATAAGATTTACGAATTGTTCAGCAGCTTGTGCTAGACAGATTGCGGTGAAACACTTGGGTAGGGTGCGGAGCACCCTGATCTATCTGGCAATTGACAGCATGGGCTTCTCGCGGATGCTACCCGAGATGGGGATGACATGAAGCAGCGTCCGGTTGTCCTCTGCATCCTTGACGGATGGGGGTATCGCGCCGAGCGCGAGGACAATGCCGTGGCGCTGGCCGATACACCGAATTTCGACCATTGGTTCGCGACGGCGCCGCATTGCTTCCTGCGCACGGATGGCGCCGAGGTCGGCTTGCCCGACGGGCAGTTCGGCAACTCCGAGGTTGGCCACATGAACCTCGGCGGTGGCCGGATCATGTTGCAGGAGCTGCCTCGGATCGACCGCGCCATCGACAGTGACGAACTGCGGGACCTGCCTGCGTTTCGTAAGTTGATCGACAAGACCCGCGAGTTCGGTGGGGTCGTCCACCTCATGGGGCTCTTGTCGCCGGGTGGTGTTCATTCGCATGAGCGTCATCTCATCGCTCTCGCCCGTCTGCTGGCCGATGCAGGGCTGGGTGTCCGCTTTCACGCGTTCCTCGACGGACGCGATACGCCGCCCAGATCGGCGCGCGCGTCGCTGGAGCGGCTTGCGGCGGCTTTGGACCCCCTCGCCGATTGCTCGATCGCCACGGTGAGCGGCCGATACTACGCCATGGATCGTGACAATCGCTGGGAGCGAACATCGCTGGCCTACAAGGCCATCGTCCGCGGCAGCGAGGCCAGCAAGGCGGAACGCGCCGACAGTGCCATCGCGGCACTGGACCAGGCCTACGCCCATGACCTTGGCGATGAGTTCGTGCGGCCGACGGTCGTCGGTGACTACCAGGGTGTTGCCGACGGCGATGGCCTGCTTTGCGCCAACTTCCGCGCGGATCGCGTCCGTCAATTGTTGCGGGCATTGGTTCTGGACGATTTCAAGGGTTTCGAGCGGGACGGGCGCCCGGTCTTCGCTGCCGCTGCCGGCATGACGCGTTACGCCGAGGACCTCGACGACAGCCTACTCGTTCTTTTCCCGCCGCATCCCGTGGAAAGCTTGATGGGCGAGGTCGTTTCGCGCGCCGGCTTGAAGCAGTTGCGGATGGCCGAGACCGAGAAATACCCGCACGTTACCTTTTTCTTCAATGGCGGCGAGGAAAAGGTGTTCGAGGGGGAGGAGAGGGTCATGGTGCCGTCTCCCAAGGTGGCGACCTATGACCTGCAGCCCGAGATGTCGGCACCGGAGCTCGCTGGGCGCTGCGTCGATGCGATAGGCGAGCGGCGTTTCGACTTCATTCTGATCAATTTCGCCAACCCGGATATGGTGGGGCACACCGGTGTCGAATTTGCCGCAATCAAGGCAGTGACCACGGTCGACCACTGCCTGGGGCAGCTGATCGATGCTGTCACCGAGGTTGGCGGCGCCATGCTCGTCACCGCCGATCACGGAAACTGCGAGCTGATGAAGGACCCCGAGACCGGCGGTCCCCACACCGCGCATACCACCAATCCGGTGCCATGCTTTCTGGTGGGCGGCGATCGCGGTGTCCGGCTGCACGACGGTCGTCTAGCCGACGTGGCACCAACGCTACTGGCGCTGTTGGGTCTCGCGCAGCCGGAGGCCATGACCGGTTCGAGCCTGATCGACCGCGATGATGACTGAGCCGGTCGCGCAGCTCTCTCGTTCGCGTCCCGCTTCCCTCCGTCTCCTGGTGCTCTTGCTCCTCCTGCTGGTTCTCGCTCCGGTCCAGTGGGCGGTGGCTGGGGTGCGGATCGGCTTGGAGACCGAGACGGCGACCCATCTTTCCGACATGGCCGCGATGGAGGGGCGCAGCTGGGCTGAGGAGCGTGCAAGGGCGATCGCTCGGCAAGCTCGATTGGCGGGAGACCTGCGCCAGAGCGAGGCCGCGATCGCCGCGAACGAGCGGACCTTGCGCGGCCTTCTTGCGTCTTTTGCCGAGCTCGACGAGGCGAAGCGCGGTCTCGAGCTCCGGCAGGCCACGGCCGTGGCCGAGCTCACGCTCCGGCGGCAGCGACTGGAGGCAATCCTCGCCGAGATCGTGCAGCTGTCGCGCGACACGTCGCCCGAGCCGCGCCGGCTGGCTCAGCTTCGCGCATTGGCGGGATCACTTGCCGATCCGTTTGCCGAGGCGGAAGCCCTGCTCGCCGAGGCAACCGGCCAACTGCACGCGCTCGAAGAGCGTGCTTCCCGCTTGCGTGATCGGAGCCTGGCGGCCCGCCAGGCGCGCGTCGTGCTGCTGGCCCGTGAGCAACACTTGCTGAAGCTGGCCGAGGACAATCGTCAGATGGCCACGGTGCTGGCGACGCGCGCCTCGGCGGCCGACCGAATGGCCGAGCTGATGCGGTCCCGCGCAGAGCTGGCAGATGCGGCGTCGGCGGTTTCCGCCGCCCGGCTGCAAGGCCACTTGGCCGCCTCGCCGACGGCGGGCGCCGAATGGGTGCGGCCGCGGGCAATCGGTCGTGACGCCTTGACCGCGCGGGCGAGCTCGATCGAGCCGCTGACCCGAGCTGCGGCGCAGGTCGACGTTCCAGATGCGGTGTCGTACGGGATGCCCGAGGGGCAGCTTGCGCCGGTCAGTGGCGCCGTTCTAAGCCGTTTCGGCGAAGGCCAAGAACCACCATTCGACCGCGGCGTGACGATCGAGGTGGACGATCGCCGGCTGGTTCGAGCGCCGCGTGATGGGCGCGTGGTCTTCGCGCGCGCCTATCCCGGATTCGGTCTGCTCTTGATCATTGATCACGGCAACGAATATCATAGTCTGCTCTCTGGGTTGTCGCGCTTCGTCGTGAACGAAGGATGGACGGTTCGCGCCGGGCAGATGGTCGGCACGCTCGAGCCGGAGTCGAAAAGGACCGGCAAGCTCTATGTCGAGCTCAGGCGTCGAGGTATTCCAGTAGACCCGCTGGCTTGGTTCGCCGCGGGACAGGACAAGGTACGTAGTTGATGAGCAACGTGGCAACTCGGTTCGGCGCGGCAGCATTGTCGGCACTCTTGATCACCGGCTGTGTCGTGTCGCCGCCGCCGGCGCAGGCGCAGTCGGCCTCCGGCGACACCATTCGCCAGCTCAAGCTCTTCGGCGATGTGTTCGAGCGCGTTCGCAACGAATACGTCGAGGATGTCAGCGAGGAAGAACTGGTCGAGGCCGCCATCAATGGGATGCTCACGGCCCTTGATCCGCATAGCGGCTATCTCGATCCCGATCGGTATCGGGACATGCAGGTGCAGACGAGAGGCGAGTTCGGCGGTCTCGGCATCGAGGTCACCATGGAGAATGGTCTCGTCAAGGTGGTCTCGCCAATCGATGATACGCCGGCCTATCGGGCGGGTATCGAGGCCGGCGACATGATCACCCATATCGATGGCGAGCCGGTCATGGGGCTGACGCTGGGCGAAGCCGTCGAGCGGATGCGCGGGCCCGTCGATAGCGAGATCGAGCTGCGCGTGATGCGTGAATCGGTCGAAGAGCCGCTCGAGATCAGTCTTGCCAGGGCGATCATCAAGATTTCGCCGGTTCGGGCGCGGGCGGAGGGAGATATCGGCTACATTCGCCTGACCACGTTCAATGAGCAGACCAATGCGGTCATGCGCGAGGAAGTGGCGAAGCTGCGCGACGAGTTGGGCGACCAGTTTCGTGGGCTCGTTCTGGACATGCGAAACAACCCCGGCGGCTTGCTCGACCAGGCCGTGGCAGTGGCTGACGCATTTCTCGAGCAGGGCGAGATCGTCTCTACCCGGGGGCGGCGCGCGCAGAGCGTCCAGCGATTCAACGCCCGCTCAGGTGACATCATCGACGGAATGCCGATGGTCGTCCTGATCAATGGCGGCTCGGCGTCGGCATCCGAGATCGTCGCTGGTGCCTTGCAGGATCACCGCCGTGGCATCGTCATGGGCACACAGTCCTTCGGCAAGGGATCTGTCCAGACGATCATGCCGATCTCGGGGCAGGGCGCCATTCGGTTGACGACGGCGCGCTACTACACGCCGGCCGGCACGTCGATCCAGGCCAAGGGGATCACGCCGGACATCGAGGTTCATCAAGCGAGCGTCGAACTGCTGGATGACGAGGCCGGACGGCGTGAGGCCGATCTGCGTGGCCGGCTCGATGGTGAGGCGCCATCGGATCTGGGGGTGGGCGACGACGAAGCTGCCGAATCGCTGGATGCCACCGACTATCAACTGGCTCGGGCCATCGACCTGTTGCGCGGCATTGCGCTGTTCGAAGCGCGCACGACGACGCGAGGCTGACGGCGACGGCCCCGATGACAGCGGGCCGGCGCTTTCCCGCGGCGCGCTGCCGGGCCGGCAAGAACGCAGGCTCGGGTCAAGGCATGGTGCCCGAGAGGACCGCTTCGCGGCTATGCGATTGCGCTGACGCCTGCCGAGAGCGGCGCTTCGGCGTGGCAGCATGGCGGTATCGGGAGACGTTCGGCCCTGGTCGAAACCGTGTCGGCGTCAACAGTGCTGGGGCTCGCGGCGGCCTCGCGCCATTGGAAGCCGGCGGGACGGCTGCTGCTGTCCTTCTGTCTGCGCCGAGGCGGCGAGCCGGGTCAGCCGTCGCGTCAGGTTCGGATCGTTGATGCGACCGGCACTGGCGTGGCCACCAGCGCTCAAGGAGCTTTTGCGGCTGCCGCCGCCTCGTGTGGCCGTCGGCCTCATGGCCGCTCTGATCGTTGCCATCGTCTCGCTGTGGCTGATTGATCTGGATGCCCGGGTTCACTACGCCGCGATTCCCTCGATCGAGGGCGAGGTGCCAACGAAGCCCATCGACCAAGCGGCTCAGGTGGCACTCTTCGGCCTCGATAGTCCGGCGGGGCTTCCGCCCGAGCTTCTGGGGGAGCGTCCGGATCCAGCCGGGCCGCCAGTTGATGCCGACCCGGCATTGATCGAGTGGCAAGACGGGTTGGCCCTGCCGCGGATCGCCGACGATGGGCGCCGGCCACTGGAGGTCTATGCCCGTCCGTTCTCGCCGGCGGTCGCCGAGCGACCGATGATCGCCATTGTCGTCGCCGATCTCGGCCTCGATGCCGAGCGCCTGGAGCAGAGCGTCCTGCTGCCCGGTGCCGTTGGTCTCGTCCACACGCCCTACGCTGCGAACCTCGCGCATTGGCAACGGCATGCTCGATGGCATGGGCATGAGGTATTGTTGGCATTGGGTCTTCAGGCTGCCGATTATCCAGTCAGCGACTTCGGTCCGTGGGCGCTCGAGCCCGTCGATGACCCGGTCGAACAGCGGGCCGGGCTGCAGCGCGTGCTGGCCCGAAGTGACGGGTTTTTCGGCCTCGCGGCAGAAAGCGAGGCGTTTGGGCGTTGCTCCTGAGCAGTTCGCGACGATTGCCAGGGAGCTGGCCGATCGCGGACTCGCCTTCGTCGAGCTCGGTGAGGAGCGTCTGCGTCGAGGCGGCTGACGCCGAGGGCCTGGCCTATGTCAGCGCCATCGGGCCGCTTGACGACAGGCCGGACGCTGATGCCATCGACGCGGCTCTCGGTGGACTCGAGGTGGTAGCGTTTCGTGACGGGCGCGCGGTCGGCTATGTGCAGCCCTACCCCTTGAGCTTCGATCGCCTGTGGCATTGGGCGAACACCTTGGAGCAGAAGGGCATCACCCTCGTGCCGGTCAGCCACCTCCTGGCCCAGCCATGACCGGCGCAGCCAGCAAGCTGTAGCTCTTGCATCGGGCCGGGCGCGTGAGCCAGCGACAGGGGATGGAGCAAGGCTGCTGCGCTGACCGGTGGCTACGGACCGCGCAATTGCCCCGGCGTGATCCGCCGTTCGACAGTCCCTGCCGGCTGTCAATTCCGGTGCCAAGGAAGCGCGAGCTGCATGCCCGCCGCGATTGACGCTCTGTGCGCCACGCGGCAAGAACACGAGCCGTCGAACGAGTAGAGAGAGGAGCCGCGATTGCCTCATCGATGTCCTTTGCTGATCCGCAAGGCCCGGCGCGGCAGGCGATCGTTGCTACCGCTTCGCTGTCCCCGGCCCGGCGGGTTGCTTGCCCCTTTCGATGCGTGAGCGGCCGATGAGCTGTGCCCTGACCGACGATGCGCGCAGCGGCTACCGGCCTTGCGTCGGCATCATGCTGCTCGATGCAACCAATCGGGTCTTTGTCGGCCAGCGTTGCGACACGCGTGCCGACGCTTGGCAGATGCCGCAAGGCGGCATCGACGCCGGCGAGGACCCGGCGACGGCGGCGCTCCGCGAGCTCGAGGAGGAGATCGGCACCAATGCCGCCCGCCTGCTGCAGCAAAGCCGCTGGTGGCGGTCCTACGACTTGCCGCCGGACATTGCGCGTCGGCTATGGGGTGGGCGCTATCGCGGACAGACGCAGAAATGGCTCGCCTTTCGCTTCACCGGCGAGGACTTCGAGATTGCGATCGACGGCAAGCACCCCGAGTTCTGTGCCTGGCGTTGGCTAGAGCCCGACGAGCTCGTGGAGCGCATCGTGCCCTTCAAGCGCGACGTCTATCTCAGCGTCGTCGAAGAATTCCGCCACCTATGGGCTTGATCGCCGAGCCGCCTGGCCGCCCGATCGTTGGTCGCCCTTGGCCTTGATGCTGTGTCGGCTGAGGTTGCGCGCCTTCTGAGGCGTTGGCTGTCGACGCATCGGTCGCGTGTTTCGTCGTCGACGGTTCCTTGCCGTAGGGGCCGGCGTCGCGATCGGCCGTTGGTCGGCGCAGCTGCCGGTTTTCGGTGAAGGGCGCCTCCGGCAACGAGTTCCGTCGGAATCGGCCGCCTGATCCAGCCGAGCTTTGCCATGCCACTTGTGAAGCCGGTCCGGCTGGGCGGCGCTGGGGCCTCTGCCGCCGCCGTTGCGCTCTGGGGCGCAGGAATCGACGGTTCATCGGATGGGGGCAAAGGTGCCGCCGGCGCGGACTCGAACAATCGCTTGCGAGGTGCCGGGACAGCCCCCGCGACATCTGGCAGGGCGTCCGGCTCGTTGCTGGCCTCGCGTTGATGGGCCCCCTCGGGCTCGCGGCCAGCGGCGGCCTCGCCCGCCGGCAGCTCGCCGTTCGCTCGTGCATTCATGCTCGATTGCTCGGTCGCCGCTGCCGCAACCGTCGCCATCGCGGCTGCAGTTGCCTCATCCGCTGCCGCAGATTTCGGCCGGGAGCTCGCCGACAGAAGCAGGGGCCGTCGGCGTCGCGGCTTCCGGGATGGCCGCTGCCGGTGCGGGCGCCAAAGCCGTCGGCGGTATCTCGGAAACGGGCGGGCGTGCCTGACTTGGGACCTCCATTGCCGTGGCGGGGATGCTCGTCGCTGCTGCTGCCACGGCCGAGTTGTGGCTGGATCCAGCGCCCGGTATGCGACCCTCCCGCGAGGTTCGTCGAACCGCCAGTTGTCCCGATCCCGCCCGTTCCGCCTGCTCGGCCGACGCCGCTTCGCACCAGGTGACCATGTCTGGCCAGCTCATCACGCTGTCCACGTACTCCTCGACCAGGCCGTCGATCGGGACACCGTGCGTCACAAACCGCGTTGCGACAGGCGCCATCATCGCATCGGCGATCGAGAACGTGCCGAAGAGAAAAGGCCCTTCGGCGGCGGATCTGGAGCGGCAATGCTGCCAAATGGTCTTGATCCGAGCGATGTCGGCGGCAAGGCCGCGCGGCAGGCGGCCCGGCATGGCGAAACGACCGATGATATCCATGGGCATCAGCCGGCGAAGCTCGGCGAAGCCGCTGTGCATCTCGGCAGCAACCGACCTGGCCTCGGCACGGGCAATCGGGTCGATCGGCCAGATGCTGGGCTCGAGCTCGGCCACGAACTCGGCGATCGCGAGCGAGTCCCAGATCGGCACGCCTTCGGCGAGCAGCACCGGTAGCTTGCCGGACGGCGAAAATTCGGCAATGCGCCCCGGCGTTGTCCGCTCGCGCAGCGGAATGCGCGTCTCGTCGAAGGCCAGTCGAGCCAGGCGCAGCGCAAGCCAGGCGCGCAGCGACCATGATGAGGTGTTGTAGTTGCCGATGATCAGGTGCAGGGCCGGTTGTGCCATGAAGCTCCCCATGCATGGCCGCCTCAGCCATCCGATAAGCAACTGCGGCTCGGGCGGCTCGCCCAGGCAAGCAGGCCACCGACGCTGAGCGGGCAGGGCCGGCGTCGAATCATCGGCTGGTCGGGGCGGGGTGATTCGAACACCCGACCCTCTGCTCCCAAAGCAGATGCGCTACCAGGCTGCGCTACGCCCCGACATGCTTCACTTAGTGGATCGGCGATGCTGTCGCAATCGCCTTGCCAGACGAAGTGGCGCCGCGCGCAGGCAGATATCGCCGGTGATCGCCATGGGGCGTGGCGCGAACCGGTCGCAACTGCGCCGCTCGCGGTAAGCGGGTGCTAAGATCGAGCACGCGATAGTTGAGCCGGGCCGGCGACTCGCCCGGCATGACGATTCCGGCGGGTGCGACGGCAAAGCCGAATCGGGCGTAGTAGGCGGGGTCGCCGACCAGGAATACCAGCCGATGCCCGGCGCTGCAGGCGAGCTCCAGGCTGTGAAAGACGAGCGCGCGACCGATGCCGCGCGCCTGTCGCTCAGGGGCTATGGCGAGCGGACCCAGAAGGAGGGCCGGCCGCCGGCCGACCCGCACTGGCCAGTAGCGCACCGCGCCGACCAGCACCCCGTCCTCGTCCTCGGCGACGAAGCAAAGCTCGGCCAAGGGCGGCACACCGTCACGGAACCGATAGGATGTCTTCGCGTGGCGATCGGCGCCGAAGCAGCGATCGAGAAGCTCTTCGACGGCGCCATGATCACCGGCGCATTCCGGGCGGATGTGGAACATGACAGCATTCACTCAGCGTAGGGACGGCACCATCTCCGCCGACGCCGTGGCTGCCGATCAGTATGCAGTCGGCAGGGCGCAACGGAGAACGAACGGCAGCTGCGAGCACCGTCGTCGTCGCTGAATGAGGATCTCGCCAGTCATGCGACGGCGTTAGGCGGCGCCTCGCCTGCTGTCAATTGTCTTGTTCGCGCGCTCTGCCCGACCGATCTGTCGACAGCTGGTCCAGCGACTGTCCGACAGCCGCGCTCAGGGCTCTGCGGGCGGATTGCCCGTCGGAATGAATGGCCCCGCCTTACCGCGCAACGCCGCGGCATGGCGCAACACCCAGCGCACGGTCGGAAAGGCCAGCTCCGACCAGGGAATATGGGCCCAGTCGACCAGCATCACCTCGAGGCTCTCTGGGCCCGCCGCGACGTCATCGGAGGTCAAGCGGGCCCGGTAGAGCAGCTGCACCTGGTCGATGCGCTTGATGCTGTAGACGGCGATCAGCCCCTCGAGCGCGATCTGGGCCCGTGCTTCTTCCCAAGCCTCGCGCCGTGCGCCCTCCTCGACCGTCTCGCCGTTCTCCAGATAGCCTGCCGGAATCGTCCAAAGGCCGAGGCCGGGCTCGATCGCCCTTCGGCAGAGCAGGAGCCGGTCGTCGAGGGTGCAGACGCTGCCGACCACGACCTTCGGATTGACGTAGTGCACCGTGTTGCAAGCCTGGCAGACATGCCGCTCGCGATCGTCATTCGGCGGAATCCGCTGCTCGATCGGCCCTGCACAGGTGGAGCAGAAGCGCATCAACCGTCCGGTGACACTGGCTTGCTACTGGCCTTGAAGAGGGCTTCGGCAGCGCTCCGCACATCCTTCTTGGCCGCCATGGTCCGGCGAACGCGCTCGAGCTCGCTCACCAGCTCTCGTTCCAGAGCTTCGAGATCATGGACCGCGATGGCGGTCGAGATCGCTCCCTGAGCACATACGCCTTCGGCCGTATCGGCAGGTCATCATCCACCGTATTCCTCCCAGGCAACCCGACCCCGCATCTGATGACCTAAGCCTCGGACGGCATGCTTGACAAGCCATCGGCGCCGCGCCCTCTAGCGCTCGAATGCGGTTGTGGAGGGGCACGACTTGAGCGACGAGTATCAGAAGTATTTCCCTGTCTCGTGGAACGAGCTGCACCGGGATGCCAAGGCGCTGTCCTGGCGGCTGGCGTCGAGGTGGGCCCTGGAAGGGCATCGTGGCGATCGCCAGGGGCGGTCTCGTGCCCGCTCACATCGTCAGCCGTGAGCTCGACATCCGCATGCTCGACACGATCTGCATCGCTTCCTACGACGAGCAGACACGTGGCGAGCCACAGATCCTCAAGAGCGTCGACGGCGACGGCGACGGCTGGCTCATCGTCGACGATCTCGTGGACACCGGACAGACCGGGCGGATCGTCCGCAAGCTCTTGCCGAAGGCGCACTTCGCCACGGTCTACGCCAAGCCCGCCGGCCGCGAGGTGGTCGACACCTTCATCACCGAGGTGAGCCAGGACACCTGGATCCTGTTCCCCTGGGACACCGAGCCGCAATACGTCAAGCCGATCAGCGCCAACCGGCGACGGGACGACTAGCGCGCCGCAGGCCCGCCACGCGGCCCTGGTACAGTCGTCATCAGCACCGCTGGCCGCTGCCATCGGCGCTCCCGGCGGTGCAGTTGCCGGCCGGTCCGGCTGGGCGACGTCAGCCGTTGTTCGGAATATCCAAGATCGTGCCGCAATGCTTGCAGTGCACGGCATCGCGGTCGTGACGCAAGAGACCGCACTCCGGGCACCGATAGCGAACCCGGGCAGGCATGAAGATGGTCTGCGCCAGGCGGACGAAGAGGGCGATGCCGACGATCATGATCCCGATCGCCAGCAGCTTCCCGGTCTCGCCGACCAGCGTGACATCGCCGAAGCCGGTGGTCGTCAGC
Organism: uncultured Alphaproteobacteria bacterium; assembly: GCA_963700945.1. Taxonomy (GTDB): domain Bacteria; phylum Pseudomonadota; class Alphaproteobacteria; order Geminicoccales; family Geminicoccaceae; genus SLRI01. The sequence continues at coordinate 101,533 of CAVOZQ010000017.1, read as the reverse complement.
GTCGCCACGGTGAAGTAGAGCGCATCGACGTAGCTCTGAATCTCCGGATTGCGATCGACCTGATTGACGTACACGAACGCTGTCGTGACGAAGAGGAAGAGCACCATGTGGATCGTGCTCTGGATGGCGTCCTCGTGCTGCTGGACCAGCTTGTTGCGCCGCTTGAGCGTTTCGAACAGGTGGTAGGATCGCGCCAGCCGCGCGGCACGAAGCACGCGGAGAAAGGCCAGGGAAGCGAACTGGCCGGTGAAGAGCGGCGCAATCAGCGAGACGATGACGATGAAGTCGGCGACGCGTCACCCAGTGCAGGCATTGCCGCAGCGGTCTTTGGGCAATGTAAATTCGTGCAGCGAAATCCATGCTCAGGACGACGGCGAGCGCCAGATCGACCCAGATCAGCCATGGCGCGTCGGCGATGAAGGTGACCGTGAGGAAGAAGAGGATCGTCGCGACATCGAAGACGATGAGGCCATACTGGAAGCGGGCCGCCCGTTTATCAGCGCCGAAGTAGAGGTCGCGAAGCACGCTCTTCAGTGATACCGGCGGCTGCTCCTGCAGCTTCTGATCCGCGTCAGCGGGTTGCTCGCTGGCCATCATCCCCGGCGCCTGTCGGCGCTGCTTCAGGTCACCGGCAGCATGACGTGTTGCCGATAGGCCGGCCGCTCCTCGAGCATCTCGTACCAGCGTTCGACATTGGGCAGGCTCGGCAGCTTCGGCGTGACATTCCGGTACCGCCAAAAGGCGCAGCCGAGCGGGATATCGCCCATGGTCAAGGTGTCGCCCGCGAGAAAGCGGGTGGATACCAGGTGATTGTCGACGAGCTGCCACAAGGGCTCGATGGCTCGGGTCGCAGCCTCGATCGCCTGCATGTCGCGCTCGGCCTCGGGCGTGCGCACCAACCCCCAGAACATCACGTGCAGCTGCGGCTGCAAGGTCGTGATCTTCCAGTCCATCCAGCGATCGGCGAGCGATCGTGGCCCTGGTGCCTCGGGCCAGAGGCTCCCGCTGCCGTAGCTGGCGGCCAGGTAGCGGACGATGGCATTGCTTTCCCAGATCGCAAGATCGCCATCGACGAGGCAAGGGATCCGGCGATTGGGGTTGAGCTTGCCGAACGCTTCCGTGTCGAGGCCGCCAAAGGCGCCGCCGGCGTCGATTCGCTCGTGCTCGAGGCCAAGCTCGTCGACGGCCCACATCACCTTTTGGACATTGATCGAGTTCGGCCTGCCCCAGATCCGCAGCATCGCGTCCTCCCGCTTTCGCCTCTCGGCACGATCTCTTTGCCACATCGGCCGCTCCGTCGCGACGGGATTCTCCGCACGACCGGGCACCCGGTCCGGTGGCGGCAAAAGTCGATTGCCGTTGCCAGTTCGGCCCCTTACCGTGCCTTGGCCGGGGTTGGCCGAGCCGTTCGCGCCACACCCGGCCGCAGTCCTAGCATCGAGGAGGAAACGATAATGAGATCCGCCAAGGCGTTGCTGCTTGCGGCACTCGGCACGGTGATTGGCCTCAACGCCTACGCGGCCGACCCGATCGTCATCGGCTTCTCGGCGCCGCTGACCGGCGACTATGCCGAGTACGGCAACAACTTCAAGCGTGCGATCGACCTGCATGTCGAGCAGATCAACGAGGCGGGCGGGGTCGCTGGCCGGCCGCTGGAGATCGTCGAATCCGATGACCGCTCGGAGTCGGCGCAGACCACCGCGATCGCCCAGCGCTACGTCAACGACGAAGCGATCATGGCGGTGATCGCCAGCTTCGCCAGCACCCCGTCCATGGCCGCTGCCCCCATCTATCAGCGCGGCGGCCTCGTGCAGCTTTGCCCCTCCTGCTCGCATCCGGACTACACCAAGATCGGTGATCACATGTTCCGGAATACCACCACGCAGGAGATCGAAGCACCGGAGATCGCCAACTACGTCGTCGAGGACATGGGCGCCGAGACGGTGATGGTAGTCTACCGCCAGGACGATTGGGGCCTCTCGGCCTCCAGCAACTTCATCGCCCGGGCGGAGGAGCTCGGTGCCGAGATCGTGGCCAACGAAGCCTTCCTCGAGACCGAGCGCGACTTCCGCCCGGTGATCACGCAGATCCGCGCCCTGAACCCGGACGTCCTGCACGTCGCCATGTTCTTCACGGAGGCGTCGATCCTGGCCCAGCAGCTGGCCGCTGCAGGGATCGAGACGCCCGTCGTCACCTCGACCTCGATGTTCAATCCACAATACATCGTGCTCGGCGGTGAGGCGGTGGAGGGGCACATCATCCCCGCGACCTTCTTCTCCGGCAACCCGGACCCGGACGTCCAGGCCTTCGTGACCGAATACGAAAGCCGCTACGGCATACCGGCCGACAGCTTTGCCGCAATCGCCTATGACAGCGTCGGGATCCTCGCTTCCGCCATGCAGTACGTGGTCGACAATGGCGGCGAGATCGATCGCGCCTCCATTCAAGAGGCGATGTTCGCGATGGAGCCCTACAAGGGCGTCTCGGGCGAGGCCGCCTTCAACGAGGTGGGCGACGTGGTCAAGCAGATCACCTGGCTGACGATCGAGAACGGCGAGTTCAAGACGATCGACAAGTAGCTGCGTTTGCACCGGCCTGACGCAACCCAACGAGTCCGGCGCCGCCCCGATCTGCACGGGCGCGGCGCCGGCTTCGGACATCGATGACCGAGCTTCTCAGCCAGATCCTGAACGGGCTTGCGATCGGCAATGTCTACGCGATGCTGGCGATCGGCTTCGTGCTCGTTTTCGGGGTCGCCAACCTCATCAACTTCGCCCAGGGCTCGCTCTTCGTCGTCGGCGGCTACCTGGCCTACACGTTCGCCGTTCTGCTCGGCCTGCCGCTGGTGCTGGCGGCGACGCTCGCCGTGGCGCTTACCGCGCTCCTGGGCCTGTTCATCGACCGTGCGTTTCTCCGGCCGCTCGAGCGCGGGCCACGGATAGCGCCGCTGCTGGCGACACTGGCGATCGCGGTCATCCTCGACGAAACCGTCCACCTGATCTGGTCGCCCGACACCAAGCCCTTCCCGAGCCCGCTGGCATCGACCACCTGGCAGGTGGGCAACGCCTACATCTCGGCGGTCGATGTCCTGATTCTCCTGGTCGGGGTCGGCACCATCGTGGCCCTCACGCTGTTCTTGAACCGCACCTGGATCGGCCGCGCCATGCGGGCCACGGCGATGGACCCCGAGGCGGCCCAGCAGATGGGCGTCGACGTCGCCTTGATGCGCAGCCTGACCTTCGGAATCGCCGGTCTGGTGGGTGGCGTCGGTGGTGTCCTCGTCGGCTTCTATTACCAGGCGATCTGGCCGACCATGGGCATCCCCTTGGGCATCAAGGGGTTCACCGCGGCACTGCTCGGCGGCATCTCCAGCATCCCCGGCGCCATCGTCGGTGGCCTCCTGCTCGGCGTGTTCGAATCGCTGGCGAGCGGCTACCTCGGCTCGATCTACCGCAATCTGATCGCCTATGCCCTGCTGCTGCTCGTCCTCTTCTTTCGCCCACAAGGCCTGTTCGGCAGCCGTGGCCTCGATGCCTTGGGCGGTGCCCAGGCCGCTGGCGGGGCCGTGCCGTCGACCTCGTTGATGTCGAGCCCCTTTCAGACGGCCGAGAGCCCCTCGATCGGCACGCCGCTCTGGCTCGCGGTCATTCTCTTCGCCGTGGCCGCGAGCTTTCCGCTCTGGGCGCCCGACACGACCTGGGTGCACATCCTGGGGCTGGCCTTCATCTATGCGATCCTGGCGGTCAGCCTGACGATCGTCTCGGGCACGGCCGGCCAGATCTCGGTCGGGCATGCCGGCATCTGGGGCGTCGGCGCCTACGTGGCGGCGATCGTGACGACCCGCTATTTGCCGGGCCTGCCGATCGAAATCACGCTCATCGCCGCCGGAATGGCGGGCATGGTCGCGGGCGTGCTCTCCGGGTTCTTCGCGGCACGGCTTTCCGGCCACGTCATCGTCATGGCGACGCTCGCCTCGGGGCTGATCTTCTACAGCATCATGCTGATCTGGATTCCGGTGACGCGCGGCCCGATGGGCGTCTTTGCCATTCCGCCGCCGGTGCTGGGCCTGCTGGGCGGCGTCGAGCTTTGGCAGACGGAGCAGCAATACTGGCTGGCGCTCGCCGTCCTGGCCGTCGTGCTGCTGCTCGCCGGGCGGCTGCTCGCCTCGGATGTCGGCAGGCTCTGGCGCGCCGATTCGCGAGGACCGCCTCGCTGCGGTCGCTTCGGGCGTGCCGGCCGTCCGCTATCTGCTCATGGCCTTCGGCGTCAGCGGCTTCTTCGCCGGCGTCTCGGGCGCGCTCTACGCCCACTATGTCACCGCCATCTCGCCCAACTCGTTCCTCATCCTGGTCTCCTTCCAGATCCTGGCGATTGTCGTCCTGGGTGGCCTCGGCAACCTCACCGGTGCTGTCTTCGGTGCCATCGTCCTGATCGGCGTCACCGAGGCGCTGCGCGGCTTCGGCGACTACCGGATGGTGACCTACGGCGTGATCCTGCTTGCCGTCATCCTCTTTCGCCCGCGTGGGCTGTTCGGGAGCCGGTGACGGTGGAGCCACGCCTTGCCATCGACGGTTTGACGCGCAGCTTCGGCGGCCTGAAAGCCGTCAACGAGGTGAGCTTCCGTTTGGCTCCAGGCGAAACCATTGCCGTCGTCGGGCCCAACGGCGCCGGCAAGTCGACGCTCTTCCAGCTGATCAACGGCGTGCTCCGGCCCGATGCGGGCTCGGTTCGCCTCGACGGCCGCGAGCTGGTCGGCCTGGAGCCCGAGACGATCGCCGCGTTCGGTGTCGGCCGCACCTTTCAGACCAGCCGGGTCTTCCCGGCGCTTACCGTTTGGGACAGCACGCGCATCGGTCAGACGCCGGCGCTGATCGGGGGTGGCCGCCACGGACCGCGGCTCGATCCCTTCAGCGAGATCGTCCGCAGCCTGCTGCCGCGGGGCCGCGTCGCCGAGCGGGCGGCGCTGGATGCGACGGCAAAGGCGGTGCTCGAGCTTTTCGGCGAGCGGCTCTGGCCGCGGCGCAACGATCGGGCCGACAGCCTCTCCTATGCCAATCGGCGTCGGCTGGAGATCGCGAGGGCCCTGGTGAGCGAGCCGACGCTGCTGCTGCTCGACGAGCCCACGGCTGGCATGAACCCGACCGAGACAAGTGAGCTGGCCGCGCTCATCGGCGACATCACGGCCCGCCGGCCGGACATGTCGGTGATCCTCGTCGAGCACAAGCTCGACGTCGTCCGCAACCTGGCATCGCGCGTCGTGGTGATGGACAATGGCGGCGTCCTGGTCGAAGGCCCGCCCGACGAGGTCCTGGCGGATGCGCGGGTCGTCGAGGCCTATCTGGGCAAGCGCGGGGCCGAGGAAGCACGCGCGCGGGGGCTCGCGCCATGAGCACGGTGGCACCGGACTGGACGATCACCGACATCGAGGCGGACGAGGAGCCGCGCCCGGACGACGTCGTCGTCATGGCGGGTGTCGATATCTTCTACGGCCAGGTGCAGGCGCTGTTCGAGGCCAGTCTCCGCGTCGGTGCGGGCGAGACCGTGGCCGTGCTCGGCGGCAATGCTTCGGGCAAGTCGACGACCATCAAGACGGCGCTCGGCATGGTCCAGCCGCGCCGGGGCACGGTCCGCATTCTCGGCCGCGCGATCGGCGACCTCAGGCCCTTCCAGGTGATCGGCCTCGGCGTCGGCTCGATACCGGAGGGCAGGCGGGTCTTCGCCGAGATGAGCGTGCGCGAGAACCTGCTGATGGGTGCCTTCAGTCGCCGCCGCGAGGCCGCCGCCACGCTCGAGGCCGAGATCGACGAAGCGACCGACCTTTTCCCGGTGCTGCAGGGACGCATGAGCCAGCTCGCCGGCACGCTCTCCGGTGGCGAGCAGCAGATGCTGGCCATGGCGCGGGCCTGGATGCGCAAGCCCCAGCTGCTCTGCATCGACGAGCCGTCGATGGGGCTGTCACCGCTCTATGTCGACCGTGTCTACGAAGCGATCGCTGCTCTCAAGAGCAAGGGGGCCACGATCTTGATGGTCGAGCAGAGCGCCAACCGGGCGCTCGAGATTGCCGACCGCGCCTACGTGCTGCGCGCCGGGCACATCGTCGTTCGCGGCAAGGCAAGCGCACTTGCCGGCGACCCGGCCATCCGCCGGGCCTATCTGGGCGAGCGTGCTATTGGTTAACGAGCAATGAAGGGAAATGACCATGTCTGAAGCCAAGCTCAGAGAAGAGCTCTACGGCTCGTTCAAGAATTGCGGCATGATCTACTACAACATGTACAAGACGCTCTCGGCCGAGCTCGGCAAGGAGAAGGCGGCCGAGCTGATGATGGACGCCATCTACAAGCGCGGCGTCGAGCAGTCGAAGGTCCTCCAGGGCCTCGACAACCAGGACGTCAAGGCGCTGATGGACAAGTTCCTCGCCATCATTCCGGACGGCGGGCAGATGTTCGGGCCCGAGATTCTCAACGCCGAGAAGGACGCCGTCGACATCAAGTTTCATCGCTGTCCGCTGAAGGAGTGCTGGCTGGAGGCCGGCATTCCCGAAGGCGAGGTGGCCGAGCTGTGCAAGATCGCAGCCCGGGTCGACAACGGGCTCTTCGAGGGGGCCGGTTTCTCGTTCCACGCCGAGACCTGGGAGCCGGGCCGCGACGGCTGCTGCCACCTGCATTTGCGCCCAGGCAGCTGATCCAGGGCGCCCGGGCCCGCTGCGTCGGCGGGCCTGCGGCATCATGGCGGGCGGCCGCTGACCGATTGGTGGAGCGCCGCCCCGGTCCGCCGCGCTAGAAGGCTGGGCTGCGGTCGGCAGGACCGCTCTTCGCCATTTGGAGGGTAGACCGTGGCAGGCATCTCTCCCTTCGTGCTCGCCCAGCTGGGGCTCGGCCTTTTGCTGCTCGTCGTCGGCGGTGACGGCTTCGTTCGTGGCGCCGTCGCCATCGCCCGGCGGGCCGGGCTGTCGCCGCTCCTGATCGGCCTGACGCTGGTCGGCTTCGGCACCTCGACACCGGAGCTGCTGACCAGCGTTCAGGCGGCGCTCGCCGGTTCGCCCGGCATCGCCGTCGGCAACGTGGTCGGCAGCAACATTGCCAATATCCTCTTGATCCTCGGCCTCGCGGCGATCCTCCACCCGCTGCACACGTCGCCAAGAGCCTTCGCTCGCGACGGTACGGTCGTGTTGCTGGCGGCCATCGCCTGCGTCGGGCTCGCCTTCTGGGGCGAGCTCGGTCGCGGGCCCGGCCTGGTTCTCGTGGCGGCTCTCGTGGCCTATCGTCGGCTACACCTACCTTCACGAGCGCGCGGTGCCGCGACGCTTCGGCGGCGATGCATGCGGCCGAGGCCGACGTTGCGCCGATCCCCCGGCGGCTGTGGCCCGCGTTGTTGATCACGGTAGGCGGCCTCGGCGCGACAATCATCGGTGCCGGTCTGCTCGTCGACAGCGCCATCGAGATCGCGCGTCGCGTTCGCGATCTCCGAGACGGTGGTCGGGCTTACCGTCGTCGCCGTCGGCACCTCGCTGCCGGAGCTGGTCGTCTCGCTCATGGCAGCACTTCGCCGTCAGGGCGACGTCGCCTTCGGCAACATCGTCGGCAGCAATATCTACAACGTGCTCGGCATTCTCGGGATAACGGCGCTGATCAAGCCGATCCCGATACCGCCCGAGATCCTGGCGGTCGACATCTGGGTCATGCTGGGAGCGACGGTGCTGCTGCTGACATTTGCGATTACCGGCTGGCGGGTGAACCGCCTCGAGGGAGCGGCCTTCCTCGCTGCCTATGCGGCCTATTTCGCGTTCCTGTCCGGCGTCATCTGACCGTCTCGATCGAGGGTGATCGGCTCGCCATGCGGTGTTGCCCGGGCTGCGCGATCCCAGGCGGCGACCCGGGCCAGCCGTTCGGGTCCGCCGATGAGGCCGCGCTGGTCGAGGATCTGTTCCAGCGCATCGAGCCAGGCCGTGTAGTAGGCGTCCTCGGCGTTTTCCGTCGTCGCGTTTGCTTCGAGCGCACGGCCCAGTGTGGCGGCCCAGTCCGACCAGTCGAGGTGTCCGGCCTCGTTCAGGGCCACGACCATGGCGAAGGCCTCGGCATGCCATGGCGCGGCGAAGATGGGCCCCTGCCTGTCAAATGGCAGCCCGCTAGGGTGTGAGATCTCGTGCTCAGGCTGCCTCAAGATAGGGCTCCCAGAGGTCGAGGTGGACGTGATCGCCGGCATTCGCCTCGGTGCCCCACAGCTCCTGCGCCCCGAAGCGTACGCCGTAGAGCCAGGTGGGTTGCTCGCCCTTGCCGTGGGCATTGGTGTCGGGGAGGACGTGGCAGCCATGCACGGCGATCACGACGTCCCACGCGGCCGCGTGCGTAGCGGGGCAGTCGCGTGTGGCCGATCGGGTTGAGGTTCAAAGCGCGAACGCGATCGCCGGCGGCAAAAAGCGCTGTGCTGGTCGGCGGGCGATCGACTGGCGCGCCGCGTGCGAGGGCAGCGGCCACTTGATCGGGCTCGAGCACAGGGCGGCCGGCTGCGGCCGGAGCGGTGCTCCGGCCAGCGGCGATCTCTGTCGCGGTCACGAGACCACGCTCCAGCATCAGCTTCTCGAGCCCGGCCAGCCAGATCTCGTAGTAGCTGCTCGAGAGATACTCCGCCGGCGGCAGTGATTCCCGGGCATGGCGCGAGGTGTCGATGTTCCAGCCGCCCGGTGCTGCCATCGCGAGCGTCAGCGCGAAGGCCCGCCGTTCCCACTCGGCATGAAACACGGGCTCATTGGCCTCGGGATCGACAGGCCCGAAGCTCTGCATGCCGCCCAGATCGTGCACGCCGTTCATGCGAGAAGCCCTGCGGCGCGCGCGGCGTCGGGCGTCAGCGCCAGGCCCGTGCCGATCATCGAATCCCGGGTGACGAGTAGCGCGAGTTCCGCCTCGTCTAGGCCTTCGCTGCCGGCCGGGCGCTCGGGCACGACGAGATAGCGGACCTCGGCCGTCGAATCCCAAACGGCGACCTCGACACCATCAGCCAGCACGAGACCGAATTCGGCCAGCACGCCCCTGGGATCGATCACCGCCCGCGCCCGGTAGGCGGGTGACTTGTACCAGACCGGCGGCACACCGAGCACGGGCCAGGGGTAGCAGGAGCAGAGCGTGCAGACGACGAGGTTGTGGGTCGAGGCTGTGTTGGCGACCGCCACCATGTGCTCGCCCTGCCGGCCGGTGAAGCCCAGTGAGGCGATGGCTGCCGTGGCGTCGGTCATCAGCCAGTTTCGAAACGCGGCATCGACCCAGCTCTTGGCGACAACGGCGGCCCCGTTCCTGGGTCCGATCTTGTGCTCGTAGGTGTCGATCAGCGCGTCGAGTGTCGCCGGATCGACGTAGCCCTTCTCGACGAGCAACGACTCCAAGGCCCGGACGCGGAGCGCAATTGGCGACAGGGCCGAGCCGGCGTGCTCGTGATCGTGGTGGTCATGGTCGGACAAGAGCGGGCTCCTCCTGCATGCTCTTCAGCCAACTTGGCAGCGCTGCTCGAGACTGCAACTTTTTCGAGACGAGGTGTCAGCCACGATAGCCGAACTGCCGCGGCAGCCAGAGGACGATCTCCGGGATGAGCACCATCGCCAGCAGCGCCATCAGCAGCACACCGATGAAGAGCCAGATCTCGGCGATGATGGCGCGCAGCGGGATGCCGGTCACCGCGTTGATGACGAAGAGCAGGATGCCGTAGGGCGGCGTGATCAGGCCGATCATGCAGTTGACGACGATCGACGACGCCGAAATGCACGAGGTCGATGCCCAGCGCCGGCAGGTCGGAATGAACAGCGGGACGATGACGAGGATGATGGTCGTGGCATCGAGCACGCAGCCCAGGCAGCAGCACGATGACCATCGCCAGCAGGAGAAAGAGCGTCGGCGAGATGGCGAGCCCTTCGAGGCTGGCGGCCACCGCGCTCGGGATGTTCTCACTCGCGACGATGTAGTTGAAGATCAGCGCGCCGCCGATGACGCAGCCCGACCGACGCCGAGGCCCTGGCGCTGCTCGAGCAGGATCGAATAGAGCGTGGACCATTGCAGCGCGCGGTAGAACAACGCGGCCAGGATCAGCGCATAGGCAGCGGCCACCGCGGCGGCCTCGGTCGGCGTCGTCACGCCGCCATAGATGCCGTAGAGCAGGATCACCGGCATCAGCAGCGCCGGGAAGGCGTTCGAGCGTGATCCGCGGCAACCGCGCGAGCGGGACGGCCGCCTCGATCGCGAAGCCGCGCCGGTGCGGCGATCCAGGCATTCAGCGCCATCAGCACCACGCCCATCAGCAGCCCCGGCAGGATGCCGCCCAGGAAGAGGTAGCCGATCGAGGTATCGGAGACCAGCGCGTAGAGCACCATCGGGATCGACGGCGGGATGATCGGCCCGATCGTCGCCGAGGCGGCGGTGATCGCCGCGGCGTAGCCGGGCGGGAAGCGGCCGTCCTTGGTCATCATGTCGATGATGATCTTGCCGATGCCGGCAGCGTCGGCCACGGCCGAGCCCGACATGCCCGAGAAGATCAGGCTGGCGACGACGTTGACGTGGCCGAGCCCGCCGCGGAAGCGGCCGACGAGCGGCGACGCAGAAGGTCAGCAGCCGCTCGCTGATCGTGCCGGCGTTCATGATGTCGGCGGCGACGATGAAGAGCGGCACGGCCAGCAGGATGAAGCTGTCGTAGAGGCCCTGGATGATCTGCTCGGCGGCGAGGCCCAGGTCCTGGCCCTTGACCGCGAGATAGACGATGGCCGCGACGAGCATCGCATAGGCGATCGGCGCGCCGATCGCCGGCGAGCGCGAACAGCGCCAGGAGGCAGGCGGCGAAGGCGATGCTCATGTCGCGTCGGGCTCCGTCGACAGCTCCGATCGGCACCGCGCAGGATGGCCACGGCACGCAGGCGCGTAGCGCAACGATGATCGAGACGGCGAAGATGCCGTAGACGCTGAAGACGACGTCCAGGCGGATGCGCAAGGTCGAGCTGCTCTTGATCTTGTAGAAGGTGATGTAGTCGAGTGTCGCCGGCAGCGCCGCGGCGAAGCCGGCGACGATCGCCAGCGCCGAGACCAGCGCCAGGATCCGCTGCAGCCGCGCGGTTCACCGCCAGGTAGCACCAGTCGAACGCACGTGGTCGCGGTCGTCGAGGCACGAAGGCCGCCGCCCCAGAACACCAGCCAGAGCCAGAGCGTCAGGCAGGCCTCGAGCGTCCAGCCCAGCGGATGGTTGATGACGTAGCGGGTGACGATCTGCAGGATGAAGGTGAACGAACATGGCGGCGAGCAGCCCCGCCGCCACGTTCTCGGCCCGTGCCCGCAGCCAGCGCGAGCACGCCGCTGCATCGAGCCGGCAATCGCGCTACTCGATGGCGTTGACCTGCTCGAGCATGCCCTCGGGCCAGTCCTTGGCGAACTCGGACTCGAGGTAGGCGTCCTGGACGTGCGTGCGGAAGGCGTCGACATCGGGCTCGTAGACCTCGAGGCCCTCTGTCCCTGAAGAAGTCCGCGAGCTCGTCCTCGAGGGCCAGCTGCCGCTCGCGTCCCAGTCGCCGCCGCGTCATCGGCCGCCTGTCTGCACGATCGCCTGCTGCTCGGGCGTCAGCTCGTCCCAGACGGCTTCTTGCGAGATGGCGAGGATAGTTCAGGTCGACCAGATGGCTGGTCAGCACGATCTGGCTTGGTCACCTCGTAGAACTTGCAGTCGCGGTCGGTCGGCAGCGGGTTGTCCTGGCCGTCGATGGCGCCGGTCTGCAGCGCCGTGTAGACCTCGGTGAAGGCGATCGGCATCGGGTTGGCGCCCAGCGCGCTGCCGAGGAACTGCCAGGCGTCGGTGCCGGGCATGCGCAGCTTGACGCCGGCCAGATCGTCGGGCGTCTCGATCTGCGTTGTCGGCGCGCAGGTTGAGCTGGCGGCGGCCGAGATACATGACGGTCAGCAGCTTGACGCCCAGCTCGTCCTCGACCTTCTGCTTCATCTCGTCCATGATGTCGCTCGTCGAACACCTTCTTCTGGTGCTCGGCGTCGCGGATGCAGGTAGCCGGCGGTGAAGATCGACCACTCCGGGATAGATGGTCGCCAGCTCCTGCGCCGAGGTGATCGACATCTCGAGATTGCCGCGGGCGATCGCCTCGAGCTCGGTGCCCTGCTTGAACAGCGTCGCGTTGTAGTGCGGCTCGAAGGTCGCGAAGTCCGCGACGGCCGGGGCGAACACCTCGGCGAGCGCCACCGAGCGCTGGTCGGTGGGCGTGGCGGGCGTCGACAGTCGGAGCGTGACCTTGTCCTGCGCCATGGCCGAGCCGGCCGCCAAGCTGGCGGCGAGAACCAAGCCTGCGGTAGCGCCGAGTATCACCCGGCGATCGATCTTGAATGTCATCTAGCATCTCCCTGAGCATCTGCCGGGTCAGCCTGACGAGCCCCCGGTCTTCAGACGGTCGAAGATCGCAGCTTTGGGACAAGCCTTCAACTGATGTGAGTGCGCTGTCGGTGCGCTGCCGGCGGCGGAGCTTGGCACGATGTGTGCTTCAATCTTGCCATCGTCTCCCAGAACAGCGTCAGAGGAAGCCCTCAATGAGCCAAGCTACGCTGCGGTCAACGCGCCTCGCCATTACCGCGACGAGCCTCGCCGCTCTCCTTGGAACCACCGCCGCGGCGCAATCCCTGACGCCGGTAAGCCTGCAAACCGATTGGATTCCGTCCGGCGAGCACGCGATGTATTACGGCGGCTGGTCGAAGGGCATCTTCGAGGAGCACGGCATCGACATCACGATCACCCGCGGCTACGGCTCGGGCGATACGGTCACCAAGCTGGCAGGTGGTGCCTTCGATTTCGGCATCGCCGATTTCGGCGCCGTGCTCGCGGCCAAGGCGCGAAGCGGCATGCCGGTGGTCGCGATCGGTGCCCTCTACACGCATTCGCCGCATTCGCTCTTCGTGCTGGAAAGCAGCGGCATCGAGGACTTCCAGGGCCTCGAAGGCAAGCGCATCGGCATCACGCCCGGCAACAGCCATCGGCTCTACTTCCCCAATGTCGCCGAGCGCGCCGGCACCGACGCCTCGCAGATCATCTGGGTCAACACCGATGGGGCCGCGATGGCACCGCTGCTGATCCAAAAGCAGCTCGACGCGGCACCCTTCTATTCGATCCACTACTACTACCAGAACAAGGCAGCCGAGGCCGCCGGCGAGAAGATCGTGGTGCTGCCCTTCGAGGAGGTCGGCTTTGCCATCTATGCGGCCTCCCTGGTCACCACCGAGGAGATGATCGAGGAGAACCCGGAGCTCGTCGGGCGGTTCCTGGCGGCCGTGCAGGACAGCTTCATCTGGGCCAGGGACAACCCCGAGGAGGCCTGCGAGCTGCATGTCGAGCGCGTGCCCGAGGTCGCGTTCGATGACTGCATGGGCAGCCTGGCGGCAACGCTTACCTTTGTCTTCAACGAGCACTCGGAAGCGACCGGGCTCGGTCACTTCGACCCGGAGCGCCTGGCCTTCACCTGGGAGGTCGTGGCCGAGGCGCAGGAGATCGATCCGGCCTGGGATCCAAGTCAGGCCGTCGATACCAGTCTCGTGCCGAAACGTTGAGAGGATGGCCGATAGCCTGATCGAGATCGAGGCTGTCAGTCGCGATTTCGTCAGTCAGGACGGCGGCACGCTTCGCGCACTCGACGCCATCGACCTCGCGATCCGCGAGCACGAGCTCGTCTCCCTGGTCGGGCCCTCGGGTGCGGAAAATCCACGCTGCTTCGGCTGATCGCTGGCCTCTTGCCGGCGACCGCCGGCCGGATAACCGTGAACGGCCAGCTGGTGGCGGAGCCTCGTGCCGATACCGGTCTTGTGTTCCAGAGCCCGACGCTCCTGCCATGGGCGACGATCGAGGACAATGTCCTCTTCCCGCTGCGCATGCTGGGCCGTCCGGTGACCGAGGCGAGCCGGGCCGCCGCTCGTGAGCTCTTGACCCTGGTTGGTCTCGAGGGGTTCGAGACGCGGCTGCCGGCCGAACTCTCGGGCGGCATGCAGCAGCGTGCCGCGATCTGCCGGGCGCTGATGCCGGAGCCGGACATCTTGCTGATGGACGAGCCGTTCGGCGCGCTCGATGCGCTGACGCGCGAGGAGATGAGCCTCGAGCTGCTGCGTATCCGGCGCGAGCGGCCGAAGACCATCGTCTTCGTCACGCACTCGATCAGCGAGGCTGTCTTGCTCTCCAGCCGTGTCGTCGTCATGTCACCGCGACCCGGACGCATCCAGGAAGTGATCGACGTGCCGTTGCAAGAGCCCCGCCACTTCAGCATGGAAGGCCAGGATGAGTTCCAAGCCTGTGCTCAGCACATCCGCGCGCTTATCTTCGGCGAGCGCGCGGCCGCCTAGCATCGTCCGGCTCGGCCAGGTCGCACAGTCGCTGACGATACCCGCGCTCTCGGTCCTGGGCTTCTTCGTCGTCTGGCAGCTCGCGGTCGTCTTCTTCGAGATCCCGGTGTTCTTGCTGCCGGCACCCTCGGTCATCCTGGCCGACAGCTTCGCCAATTTCGGCACGCTCGTCGGCCATACCTTGGTGACCTTGAAGACGGTCCTGCTCGGTTTTGCCGCCTCCGTGCTGATCAGCCTGCCCTTGGCCATCGCCATCACCTCGTCGGCGAAGCTCGCCGCCGTTATCTACCCCATTCTCGTGATGACCCAGGCCATCCCCAAGGTGGCGCTGGCGCCGATCCTGGTGATCCTGCTCGGGACCAATGAGCTGCCGCGGGTGGTCGTCACCTTCCTCGTTGCCTTCTTTCCGCTGGTCATCGCGGTTGCCACCGGTCTCTTGGCCGTGCCCAAGGACCTGATCGAGCTCGGCCGGTCCTATCGCGGCTCGTGGCTCAGGTTGCTCTGGCGGATCAAGCTGCCCTATGCCGTGCCGATGATCTTCAGCGGCCTCAAGGTGGCGGTGACGCTCTCCGTCGTGGGTGCCGTGGTCGGCGAGTTCGTCAATGCCGATGCCGGCCTCGGCTACTTCATCATCACCTCCACGGCGTTTTTCCAGACGCCGCTGGCGTTCAGCGCGCTCATCATCCTGTCGGTGATGGGCATCGTCCTGTTCCAGGTCGTCGCCTGGTCTGAGCGCCGATTTTTCCCCTGGTCGAGCGGCAACGCCCAAACGCTGGTCGGCTGAGCCGAAGAGAGAATGAGACAAGACATGAGCACTCAGCACACGATCATCCGCGGCGGCCGGCTGGTGGACATCGACCGGCATACGGCACCGCACACCGATATCCTGATCGCGCGACGACACGATCGTCGAGGTGGGGCAGCCGGGGCTGGCCGCACCCGAATCGGCCGAGGTGGTCGATGCCACCGGCATGCTGATGCATCCGGGCTTGATCAACGGCCACACCCACGGCCACGGCAACCTCGCCAAGGGCATGGGCGACCGGTGGTCGCTGGAGCTGCTGCTCAATGCGGCACCCTGGATCGGCGGCGGCCGCGAGCTCGAGGACAAGTACCTCACGACGCTGATCGGCGCGGCCGAGATGCTGCTCAAGGGCTGCACCGCAGCCTACGACCTCTCCTTCGAGTTTCCGGCCCCGACGACCGAGGGCGTGGCGGCATCGGCCAAGGCCTACAAGGATGCCGGGATGCGTTGTGGTCCTTGCACCGATGGTCGCCGACATCACCTTCTTCGACGCCATTCCGGGCCTTTACGACGCCCTGCCGGCGCATCTGCAGAGGAGATCCCTGGCCTCCGGCTGGCACCCGCCGAGACGACGCTGGAGCGGATCAAGGCCGTTCTCGAAGGTTGGGACATCGATACCGAGCTGGGTCCGCCCGGCCGTTGCGCCGACCATCCCGCATCACTGCTCGGATGCGCTTCCTGACCGGCTGCCGCGATCTCGCCCGCGGCGCATGGCGTCGGCCTGCACAGCCATGTCGGCGAGAGCAAGGTGCAGGCTGTGATCGGCACGCAGCTCTACGGCCGGACGTTGCTGCAGCACATGGACGCCATGGGGCTGGTCGGCCCGGATTTCGTCGTGGCGCACGGTGTCTGGCTCGACGACGAGGACATGAAGCGGCTCGCTGGCCACGGCGCGTCGGTCTCGCACAACCCGGGCAGCAACGCGCTCCTCGGCAGCGGCATCGCCGATGCGCGACGGATGCTCGAGCTCGGCGTCAATCTCGGCATCGGCACCGATGGGGCCAATTGCTGCCGACAACCAGAACATGTACGAGGCGATGCGCACGGCCCTCTATGTCAGCCACGTGCGCGGCCCCGATACGAACCTCTGGCTCGAGACGGCGGAGATCCTCGGGGCCGCCACCGAAGGCAGCGCCCGGGCGCTCGGCATGCAGCAGATCGGCAAGATCGCCACGGGCTACAAGGCCGACATCGTCTTCCTCGACCTCGGTGCCATCAACTGGATCCCGATGAACGATCCGGTCAACCAGCTGGTCCAGACCGAGGACGGCACCTCGGTACATTCGGTCATGGTCGGCGGCAAGTTCGCCGTCCGCGACCGCAAGCTCGTCAACGTTCTGCTCGGGTCACTGGCAAAGGACGTCGAGACGGCGCGCCAGCGTCTGGCCGGTTTGAATCGCGAACGACAGGAGCTGGCCGCGCGCCTCGCACCGGTGGTCAACTCATTCTGCCCAGCCTTGGCGCGCGAGCCCTACCATGTTCATCGGTACGGGGCGCCGGCCCACGCGCACTGAGCAGCGAGGTCTAACCCGCCCTGTCGGTAAGCCACGCCAGGCTCTGGCGCCAGAGCCTGGCGTAGCCGGGCCACGCGACGAACGGCGTCGGCAGCCAATGCGGGCCGATATCCGACATCCAGGCGAGGCTCCGCCCTTTGCCGAAGCGCGCAGTCGCCAGCAGCGGGTGGCCGCCCTGGTCGGCCGGCAGCTCGGCCAGGAGCTTGGCCTCGGGCTTGAGCACCACCTCGTTCAGACCGAGCAGCAGGGGCCAGGGCTCGTCTGCCAGACCGTCGAGGATGGCGTGCGTCGGCTCCTTGAGCACGGCGCTGAAACCTTCCGGCACCTCGACCCGATCGTCGACCGGGAGGCAAGTGACGGGCAGCACGTTCTCCACCGGCGTCTTGTGCCAGCGGGCGCCGCCATTGATGCCCTGGAAGCTGAAATAGCCGCCGATCATCGCGAGGCCGCCGCCCTCCCGCACATAGCGTTCAACCAGCTTGAGGCGGTTGGCGACCGGCCGGCCGTGCAGCCAGACCTCGGGATGCAGCAGCAGTGTGTTGGCACCGAGATCGGAAAGGATGATGGCGTCGTAGGCCTGCAGGCCCTCGAGCGTCAGCGGGAACTTCTCCGCGCACTCGTGGGCCGGCATGTAGGTGAGCTCGAATGGGCTGTCCTTCAGCGCCGCTACCAGGGGTTCGGCGCCGAGGTGAAAGGTAACCGTGCCGAACTGGTCGAAGCCCTTGTAGTGCGTCGCGGCGCTTACCCAGCTCTCGCCGGCGAGCAGCACTTCCTTCCTGGTCATGGGTTCACTCCTCGGGCGTGAAGAAGACGCTTTTCGGGTTAGAGGTCAACATCGCCTGGATGGCCGCTTCGTCGAGCCCATGACGGCGCAGCCGCGGCACGTAGTGCTCGAGCACGAAGGCATAACCGTTGCCGCCATAGGCCTCGAGCATCATTTTCAGAAACACGTCCTGCGACAGCAGCAGTCGGTCGCCGATGCCGGCCTCGACCAGCCCGACGATGGCACGCGCCGTCTCCTCGTCGGAGGGGCACTGCACGCCTTGATCGGCATAGAAATAGTCCATCCCGACCATGTCGTACTCGATGAAGGCGCCACGCCTAGCGCAGTCGAGCTGGTAGGCCCGGTCCGCAAAGGACGGGTTCATGTGGCAGAGCACGGTCTGCCGCGGATTGCCGCCTTCGGCCTCGACGATGTCCAGGACCTCGAGACCGCGGCGGAACCAGCCCGGCAGATGCACCATCAGTGGCAGCCCAGTTCGGGCCTGGGCGCGCACCGCACCGCGCAGGCTCTTGCGTTCCTCGGCGGTGAAGTCACCGGAGACGCCGATTTCGCCGATCAGGCCGATCCGCACACCGTCGATACCCTCGAGCGCTTCGCCAACGATCTCGTCGGCGATGGCGTCGACGCTCATGGTTGTGAGCTCAGGCGGATGTGAGCTCGCGAGGTAGTAGCCCGCACCCATGACGATGTTGAGGCCGGTCGCCTCGGCGATGCGCACGAGCGCCCGGGGATTGCGGCCGATGCCGCGGCAGGTGGGGTCGACCACCGTCGCCCCGCCAGCGTTCTTGAAGGCCTCGAGCTCGCGGATGGCCAGGGGTTCATCGTCGAGCGCGCAATTGTCGAGATTGACGAACGGGTCCTGGCGCAGCTCGCCCAGGATGTTGATCCGCACCAGCCCGTCGGCCAAATGCTGGCGCTCAGGCGTCGTCGGCGGATGCCACCAGCAGCGGCAGTCATTGAGGATGTGCTCGTGCGGCAGGGTGATGCCGAGCGCATCTGCCGAAATCGGCCCGGTCACGGTCATCACCAGGCCGGAGCCGGTATGGCACTGGCTGAGCTCGCTCATCGTCGACCCTGGCCGAGGCGAAGGAAGAAGCGGGTGTTGAGCCAGATGGCGGCAAGAATGATGACGCCGGTGACGATCTGGGTGAAGAACGGCGAGATGTGCGAGAGGATCAGCCCGTTGCCAATGACGCCCATCGTGAGCGCGCCAAGGACCGTGCCGGTGATCGTGCCGCGGCCACCCATCAAGGCCGTGCCGCCGAGCACCACGGCCGCGATCACCTCGAGCTCGAAAGCAACTGCCGCGTTCGATGAGCCGCTGCCCAGCCTGGCCGCAATGATCATGCCGGCCATGGCCGCTGCCATGCCGGTGAGCACGTAGACCAGGGCGGTGACGCGGCGGATGTCGATGCTGGCCCGCCTGGCCCCTTCGGCATTGGCGCCGATCGCGGTGACATAGCGGCCGAAGCGGCACTGGCCGAGCATGATCCAGCCGGCGATGGCGACCAGGACGGCGATCACCGCCGGCAGCGGCAGGCCCAGGAACCAGCCGCGACCCAGCTCGACAAACAAGCTGGCACCATCGATGGGGATCGAAAAACCCTGGGTGAGCAGGAGGGCGACGCCGCGCAGGATCGAAAGCCCGGCGAGGGTGACGATGAAGGCTGGAATGCCCTGGTAGGCGATGAACCAGCCCTGGATCGCGCCGACCAGGGCGCCGAGGCCCAGCATCAGCACGACGACCAACGGCCAGGGGATGCCCGCCTGCAGGGCGATCGCGGCCAGGGCGTTGACCAGTGCCACGGTCGAGCCCACCGAGAGGTCGATGCCGCCGGTCGTGATGACGAAGGTCATCGCCACGGCGACGATCAGGAGCGGTGCCGACTGGCGGAGCAGGTTCAAGAGGTTGATCTGGCTGGTGAAGGCATCGGCGGTGCTGGCGAAGAACAGCACCATCAAGATGAAGAAGCCGGCGATGCTCAAGACCGGCGCTTGCGCCGCGAGGTAGTCGCTGAGCGCGCTTCCCGTTGGCCGACGATCGCGCGAAGCTGGCTGGGCTTCAGCCGCCATTGGCGGCATCCTTGAGCTGTTGCGCCTTGCCGCCGACGATCAGGCCCACGAGGTCCTCGAGGTCGGTCTCGTCGATCCGCCGCTCGGCCACCTTCAGCCCCTCGTACATGACGACGATGCGGTCGCAGACGCGGAAGAGGTCCTGCAGCCGATGCGTGATCAGGATGATCGAGACGCCGCTCCGGGCGAGCCGCTGGATCAGCCGCAGCACCGCATCGACCTCGGCCACGGCGAGTGCGGAGGTGGGCTCGTCCATGATCAAGAGCTGGGGGTCGAAGGCGGCGGCCCGGCCGATGGCGATGGTCTGCCGCTGGCCGCCCGAGAGCTGTGCCACCAGCGCGTTCAGGTTGGGGATGTGGATGTCCAGGTCGTCCAGGTGGCGCTTGGCCTCGGCGGCCATCCGCGGCTTGTCGAGGAGGCGCCAGCCAAGCACGCGGCGGATCGGCTCGCGGCCGAGAAAGAGGTTGCCGGCGACGTCGATCGTGTCGCAGAGCGCCAGGTCCTGGTAGACCATCTCGATCTGCGCCGCCCGCGCATCGGCAGGTGTGGCGAAGGCGACCGGGCGGCCGTCGACCTCGATCGTGCCGCCATCGGGCACGTAGGCGCCCGAGATGATCTTGGTCAGCGTCGACTTGCCGGCGGCGTTATCGCCGACCAGTCCCACCACCTCGCCGGGCCAGACCGCGAGATCGACGCCGCGCAACGCTTCGATCGAGCCGAACCGCTTCTTGATCCCGGTCACGCGGATCCGCGGTGTCGCCGAGTCGTCGTGCCGGGCCGGGGAGGGGGCGGCCCCTTCCGGCGCCGCCTCCGCCGCCTGCGGCATTACTCGAAGATCGCCCGGTATCCGTCGACATTGTCTGACGTCACGATGGTGACGGGCACGGCGATCTCGGCTTCGACGGTCTCGCCGGCAATCGCCTTGTGCGCGGCCTCGACCGCGGCAGCACCCATCCCGGCTGGGTCTTGCTGGACGACGCCAACGACATAGCCATCGTCGATGCCCTTGATCGCGGCGGCGGTCAGGTCCCAGCCGACGATGCGCACCGAGTCCTGCCTGCCCTGGCTCTCGACCGCGGCAACGGCACCCAGCAGGGCGGGCTCGCCGGTGGCGTAGATCGCCGTGAGATCGGGGTTCGCCGTCATCAGGTTCTCGGCGGCGCTCATCGCGTTGTCCTGGACGTTACGCCCGTCGACGACGCCTGCCATGGTGATGCCTTCAGCGCCGGCGACCACGCCTTCGAAGCCTTCCTGGCGAACGTTCTGGATCGTGGAGTTCAATGCACCGACGACACCGAGCTTGGCCTCGCCGCCCATGTCCTTCTCGACGTAGTCAAGGAAATGCTCGCCGATCATCGCACCAGCGGCGGCGTTGTCGACGCCGACCTGCGCCACCTGCGGGCCTTCGGGGAGGATGGCGTCGACCGCGACCACCGGGATACCGGCATCGGCCGCCTGCTGGACCGCCGGCATGATTCCGTTGGTGTCGATGGCGACGACCACGAGCCCGTCGACGCCCTGGGCGATATAGGTCTCGACGGCGTTGTTCTGGGCGGCTGGATCGTTGTTGGCGTTGAAGATCACGAGGTCGACGCCGAGCTCCTCGGCCTTGGCCTGCGCGCCCTCGTTCATCTGGGTGAAGAAGAGGGCCTGTTGGTTGATCTGGACGAGGGCGATCGTCTCGGCCGAGGCGCCAGCACTGCCCAGCGTGGCGATGCTGGCGCTGGCGACGAGGGCTGCGGTCAGGACATGACGGCGCTTGGTCATCGGTTTCCTCTCCGTTGTTGGCGCTCCCTTTGATGTTCGGGGCGCGGTGCAGGGACGTTAGGCGAGTTGATTGATACGTTCAAATCAAGATTCTCATACAGCCGCTGCCGAAGCCGATCGAAGGAGGGTCGCGGTCAGGCGGTGCTCCTGTGCGCCAATCACCGAGACGGCAGCACTGCCGCCGTGAACGGCAGCGGCCAGGGCGGCATCCGGCGCCTCGCCGTGCAGCAGCGCCGCGATGAGAACGCCGGTGAAGGTATCGCCGGCGCCGGTCTCGTCGATCACCTCGACCGCCGGCGCCGCGGCGCGCGCGATGACCTCACCATTTTGAATCAGGACCGCGCCTTCCGGGCCCAGGGTCAGCGCCACCATTCCCGCCATGTCGCGCAGCGCAGCGACCGCACGCTCGACCAGGTCCGTCGTGCCGCCACCGCCGGCAAGGAGCCGATGCGCCGCCTCGCGGCTGATCACCACGAGCGAGAACAAGGGCGCCAGTCGGTCGAGCCAATCCGCCCCGACGTCAGCGCTGCCGATCTGCGTCACGCGGAAGAGCTGGCGGAACGCGGGCCCTGCCATCACCTCGGCCAGGGGCCTCACCTGGTCGCCCTGCACGAAGAGCGCCGGCAGCCGCTCCCCGGAAATCGCGGCGCGCCAGTCGGCGAGGGTGGCCGGGCTGACCTGCAGGGGCTCGTTGAGGATCGTGCGCCGGCCGTCCGGCTCGACCAGGATGATGCAGCGCGACAAGCGGCCACCCGAGTCCCTGGATGCCTGCAGCAGGCGAACGTCTCTTTCGGCGAGCACGGTCTCGGCCCAGTCGCTCTCGGCATCCTCGCCCACGACCGACAGCAGATCGACCGCGACGGGCCATGGCGGCCCGAGGCCGGCCACCGTCACGGCGACATTCGCCGCGCGCCCGCCCAGCTTCCTCTCGATGCCGAAAGCGGTCACCCGATCGCCGCGATGCGGGAGCACGCCTACATGCGCCACATGATCGGCGCAGACATAGCCGATACAGGTCAGCCGCGGGACGCCGTCGCCATGGTCGGGCGCCGTGCGGCCACGCCGCGCGATGAGGGCGCGTGCGGTGAGGTCAGGCGTGTAGCCGAGCGCCGCAATCGCCTGCTCGATGCGCTGGCGTGTGGCCGGCCGGACCGCACGCCTGCCGGTCAGGACATTGGAAACGGTGCCGGTCGAGACCCTGGCCATCGTCGCGACGTCACGGATCGTCGGGCGTCGAGGCCTCACCCTGCCAGCGCCTCGATCTCGGCTGCCGTTGGCAGCGCATTGCCGGTGCCGGCACGGCCGACCTTGAGAGAGGCCGCTCGCACGCCCAGCGTCAGCGCCTGCTCGACCGGCTCGCCCTGGGCCAGCCGGCCGGCCAGCACGCCGGCAACCACGTCCCCGGCGCCGGTTGTGTCGACGACCTCGGTCCGAGGCGCTTCGATCAACCGATTGCAGCCAGCCGATTCCAGCCGGGCCCCGGCCGCGCCGAGGGTCGTGATCCGGATCGGCACCGGCAGGCGGGCGTAGCCGTCGGCCTCCTGGGCGTTGGCGATCAGGATATCGGTGAACGAAAGGGCCTCGACGAAACCCTCCTGCACTGGCGAGGGGTTGAGGAGCGTGCAATGGCCCAGCGCCTTGGCCCTGGCCAGTGCCGCCGTGGTCAGCTCGGCATCGAGATTGCCCTGCAGCAGCACGAGCCCCGGGGCCTCGAGCGCATCCAGCGCCGTTGACACGTCGGTCTCGGTCAAGGCTGAAATGGCGCTCCGGGTCGTGACGATCAGGTTCTCGCCGGCCGGACCAACCACGACGAGCGACTCGTCGCTCAGGCCCGGGTGACGATGCAGCCAGCGCTGCGCCAGTCCGTTCTGGGTCAGAAACGCTTGCAGGTGGTCGCCCGCCTGGTCGCTGCCCAGCATTGTGAGGAACGCCACCGATGCGCCCGTGCGCGCCGCCATGACGGCCTGGTTGAGGCCTTTGCCGCCCGGCTCGCCGGCAGTACGTGTCGCCAGGACGCTCTCGCCTTCGACGGGCAGCCGGTCGACCCGATAAAGCCGATCGATCGTCGCATTGCCGATGACGAGCAGCTTCACCGCAGGCCTGCGATCCCGGCCATGAAACGCTGGCATCGCTCGGCATCCACCGGATTCCACCATGCACCCTCGGCCTTGAGCGCGCTCGCGATGATGCAGCCATGCGCGGCGCCGAGGATCTGCGCGGCGTTCACCGGCGTCACGCCCGAGCCCACGAGGACCGGCAGCACGGTTGCCGCCTTCACCTGGTCGATCTCCTCGGTTGTCGCGGCGTCGCCGGTGCGCTGGCCGGTGGCGATCACGACATCCGCCCCGGACCATTCTAGGTCGCGGGTGAGCTCGGTGATCGAGCGGTCGGCGGTGATGGCGTGGCTGCCATGCTTGACGTGGCTGTCGGCGAAGATCCGCACATCCGAGGCGCCGATGGCGCATCGGTAGCGGAGCGCTTCGGCGGCCGGCCCCTCGATGATCCCCTCGTTCGCCACGTAGGCGTTGCACCACTGATTGACCCGGATGAAGCGGGCACCGGCAGCCTTGGCGACGGCAAGCGCTACCTTGGCGCCGTTGGCGAGCACATTGATGCCGATGGGCAAGCCGGTGCTCTTGCGGACCGTCTCGGTGACGACCGCCATGGCAGCGGCGGTCTCGGGTCCGAGCGCGTCAGGCTTGAGAAAGGGGATATCGCCGTGGTTCTCGACGATCAGCCCGTCGATGCCGGCTGCAGCGTAGGCCACCGCATCGGCCAGTGCCCGCTCGACGATCGCTGCCATGGAAAGGCCGTCATAGGCCGGCGCACCGGGCAAGGGCAGCAAATGCACGACCCCGATCACCACGCCGCTCGTCCGGCTGAACAGCGACGCGAGGGCATTCTCCCCCACGGGCGCTACCGCTTCCCCCACCTGTCGCTCCCGATGTTGAAACGATTTAATCGCTATCCGGGAGTTGCTGGAAGGTCAAGGGGAGTGGCTCAGACGAGCCCCTTGCCGGCGTCGGAGCCTTGTCGCGCGCGGCGGCGAACCATGAATGTGGCGAGACCAAGGCAGGTCCCGATGACGACGAAGGAGAAGATCGTCGTGAGCGTGCCCAGCGCGTAGAGCACCGGCGTCGTGACATTGGTCGTCATGCCGAAGATCTCGAGCGGCAGCGTGTTGTAGGAGCCTGCCGTCAGCAGCGTTCGGGCGAACTCGTCGTAGGACAGCGTGAAGCCGAACAGCGCCACGCCGATCAGGCTGGGCGCGATGATCGGCAGCACGACGTGGCGGATGGTCTGCCAGGCCGTGGCGCCCAGTCGCGCGCAGCTTCCTCGTAGGCCTGGTCGAAGCGGTTGAAGACGGCGAACATGATCAGCAGGCCGAACGGCAGCGTCCAGGTGAGATGCGCGCCGAGGGCCGACGTGGTCCAGTGCGGGTCGAGCCCGACGATGCTGAACATCAAGCCGACGCCGAGCGAGACGAGGATCGAGGGCATGATCAGGCTGGCGATCGACGAGGTAGAAGAGCGCAGGTCGGCACCCGGAAGCTTCTTGCGGAAGGCGAGGCCCGCCGATCACCGAGATGACCACCGTCACCATCATGACGACAGGCCGAGCGCCAGCGAGCGCCGGAACGCGCCGCCGAAAGTCGCCGACCGCCTGCTGCTCGAAGAGGTTGCTCGAACCAGTGCAGCGAAACGCCGTTCATCGGGAAAGGTCAGGCCGCCCTGCGGCCCCTGGAACGACAGGATGCCGATGGTGATGATCGGCCCGTAGAGGAACAGCACGAACAGCGCGAAGAACGCCGCCAGCATGTAGAAGCTGCGGCCGCGGCGGTCGCTCTCGGCACCTCCGCTGCATCTCAGAGCTCCTTGCGAATGTCGACGAGCGCAGCATGACCGCGATCATGATGCAGCACGGTGAGCGAGCAGGACGACGGCGTTGGCCGCGGCCGCCGGATATTGCAGCAGCGACGATCTCGTTGGAGATCATCCGCCCGACCGAGGCGCTCTGCGCCGCCGGACATGAAGCGCACGGTGATGAAATCGCCCATGACCAGCGTGACGACGAAGATCGAGCCGATCATGATGCCCGGCTTCGACAGCGGGATGATGACGTTGCGCAGGATCTGCAAGCCGCTGGCGCCGGCGTCGCGCGCCGCCTCGATCAGCGACTTGTCGATGCGCATCATCGTGTTGAAGATCGGCACGACCATGAACAGCGTGTAGAGGTGAACGAAGGCGAGGATCACGGCGAAGTCGGAGAAGAGCAGCCACTCCAGCGGCTCGTCGATCAAGCCCATGCCGATCAGCGCCTGGTTGGCGAGGCCGTTGCGGCCGAGGAACGGAATCCACGAAATCATGCGGATGATGTTCGAGGTCCAGAACGGCACCGTGCAGAGCAGGAACAGCGCGATCTGCCAGGTCAGGCGTGCGGACGTGGAAGGCCAGGAAATAGGCGACGGTGAAGCCGATGAAGACCGTGAAGACAGCCAGGACAGCGACGACGATATTTCAACGTCTTCAGATAGGTGTCGCCAGGTTACCCCCGAGGTCAGCAGATAGGCGTAGTTGTCGAAGGTGAAGTCGGGATAGAACGTGAATTCGTTGAGCCCCAGAAGCTGACGACTGACGATCGTCAGGATCGGCACGACCAGGAAGAGGAGCAGGACCACGAGCAAGGGCGTGATCTGCAACCAGGCCGGCAGCGTTCGGCCGAGCCGCAGCGCCAAGCCGGACGCTGCGACGTGCCGGCATTGGTCGCGACGCAGGACGATCGGCGGTGGCCATGCCGGGCTTTCGCGCGGCTGGTCCGGCAGCGGGCGCCGGACCTGCTGCGCTTGCTCGCATCAGGCGGCGATGAACTCGTTCCACTTGCGAACCAGGTGCGTGGTTCTCGTCCATGACCGCGTTCCAGCAGGCGACGCGCCCCATGCGGTCGTCGAACGAGCCGCCGTCGCGCACCGCGCCGGCCTTCTCCATGACCTGGCCCTGCGGGTTGACGATGTCGCCCTGGGCCGGCTTGCCCTCGAACCAGTAGCCCCACTCGTCCTGCGGTCATGAAGTCCTTCGAGGTCTCCGGCACGGCCGAGTAGTAGCCCTGGCGCATCAGGAAGCCGCCGACCCAGCCGGACAGGTACCAGTTGATGTACTCGTAGGCCGCCTCGAGCTCGAGGCCCGAGAGATGCTGCGGCAGGCCGATGCCGCCGCCCCAGGAGCGGTAGCCTTCCTTGAGCGGCTGGTAGACGCAGGGGATGCCCTTGGAGCGGACCGCGGTGATCGCCGGCGACCACATCGACTGGATGACCACCTCGCCCGAGGCCATCAGGTTGACGCTCTCGTCGAAGGTCTTCCAGAAGGCGCGGAACTGGCCGGCCTTCTTGGCCTCGATCAGCATCGCGATGGTCTTGTCGATCTCCTCCTTGGTCATGTTGCCCTTGTCGCCGTACTTGATCTCGCCCATGGCCTCGCAGACCATCGCCGCATCCATGATGCCGATCGAGGAGATGTCGAGGATCGAGGCCTTGCCCTTGAACTCGGGGTTCAGCAGTTCGGCCCAGCTGTCGATCGGCCGGCCGATCAGGTCGGGGCGGATGCCCAGCGTGTCGGCGTTGTAGATCGTCGGGATCAGCGTCATCCAGCCCGGTCTCTTCCGTGGCGAACGTCGTGCTGTCCGGGCCCTCGACGAAGCCGACGGTGTGCGGCGCCGTGCCCTGCGCGATGACCGATTCCGGGCGTCAGCTTGCCGTTGCGTGAAGATGCCGACGATCTTGTCGTAGTTCGTGATCTTCGACGTATCCATCGCCTGCAGATTGCCGGCACGGCCAGACCTTCTTGCAGATCCAGTACTCGATGTCGGCGATGTCGAAGGAGTTCGGCTGGGTCACGGCGCGCTGCGTGACCGCGTCGGAGTCGAGCGCCGTCATCTCCAGCGTGAAGCCGAGATCCTCCTTCACCTTGCTGCGCGACCTCGTTCAGGTTCGAGACGCCGGTGCCGAACTGGCGGAGCGTGACGTCCTTGATGTTCTGCGCCCAGATCGTCGGGAAGCCGGTAATGGCACCCGAGCCGATCGCTGTGCCGGCGGCTGCGGCCGTGCCCTTGAGCACCGTGCGGCGGTCGATCGGTCGTCCCGTTCTTGATCTTTGTCATGAGGCTCTCCTCTGGCTTAGTGTTAGAGTTGCTGCAACGCGAAGGATCAACCAGCGAGGCGATGGGCGTCAGCCTCTTGCCAGCTGAGGAAGACGTGCGTGCCGATCTCGACGGGATCGTCGAAGAAGTCGCGATCCGGCATGCTTGCCGAAAGGCCGCCGGCCTGGGCGGCATCGACGGTGATCGTCACGGTCGAGCCCAGATACTCGACATCGTGCACGGTGACGCCGAGGCTCGGGCCTGCGGGTGGAGCAGTCTTGCTGACGATCAGGCGATCGGTGCGAATGGCGATGCGCCCGGAGTCGTGGTCGAGCACGTTGTGGCCGCCGATGAACCGGGCGACGAACTCTGTGCTCGGCGACGTCGAAGACCTCGCGAGGCGAGCCTGCCTGCTCGATCTTGCCGGCATTCATGACGATGATGAGGTCGGCCAGGGCCAAGGCCTCGTCCTGCGAATGCGTCACATGGAGAAAGCTGATGCCCAGCTGGCGGTGCAGCTTCTTCAGCTCGAGACGCATCCGCAGGCGGAGGAAGGGGTCGAGAGCCGACAGCGGCTCGTCCAGGAGGAGGATGGAGGGCTCCATCAACAGCGCCCGCGCCAGCGCCACGCGTTGCTGCTGGCCGCCCGACAGCTGGCTGGGCAAGCGCTCGGCGAAGGCATTCATGTCGACCAGCGACAGCACCTCCATCGCCTTGGCCGTCCGCTCCGCCTTGTCGACACCGCGCATCCGCAGGCTGAACGCGACATTGTCGACGACGCTCAAATGCGGAAAAAGCGCGTAGCTCTGGAACATCATCGCCGTGCCGCGGGCCGCTGGCGCCAGATTGGTGATATTGACGTCGCCCAGCACGATATCGCCGTCGGTGACGCTCTCATGCCCGGCGATCATCCGCAGCGTCGACGACTTGCCGCAGCCCGACGGCCCCAAGAGGCAGCAATAGGTGCCGCCCGGGATACGTTGGTCGATCCCGGCGACCGCCACGGCATCGCCGTAAGCCTTGGTGACCGAAATGAGCTCGAGGTTCGACGTCCGCACTAAGCGTTATCCGTAAGCATCATCAAAAAACGAGATCTGCTGTATCACGCACCAACGACTGCAAACGCTGTGCCAACGACCGAGATCATCGTCCGCAAGGATCGGCTCGGCAAGCAATCTGCGCAATTTCCAGTCAGCATATGATGAGTTTTTAATCGATTTGGGCGACTGGTGATCATTTCGGCCCGCCTCTGGCTGCCGCTCCGGGTGGGCCGTGACCAGCCGCAAGCTGCCGAGAGCAGCGCGGGGGAAGGATCAGGCGTCGGCCAGGCAGAAGGAGGGAACCGCCTCTGCCGCTATCGGTCGGCTCTTGAGAAAGCCTTGCCACTCGTCGCAGCCGAATGCGTTGAGCATGTCGAGCTGAACCTCGTTCTCCACGCCTTCGGCCACGACCTTCATGCCCAGGCCATGCGCCAAGCCGATGATCGCCTTGGCGAGTGTGGCGTCACGCGGCTTGCGGGTCATGTTGCGGACGAATGACCGGTCGATCTTGACGCGCTGCACCGGAAATCGCTGGAGGTTGCTGAGCGACGAGAAGCCGGTGCCGAAGTCGTCCAGCGCGAGGCTCACGCCCAGGCGATGCAGGCCATGAATAGCCCTCTGGGTCCGCCGATCTGCCTCGAGCAACGCCGTCTCGGTAAGCTCGAGCTCGAGCTGGGTCGCCTGGAGCTCCACGCCCTCGAGAAAGCGGCGGACGTCGTCGACGAGGTCGCCTCGGCGGAACTGCAAGGGCGAGATGTTGATGGCGAGCCGGCCGGGCTGGAACGCGCGCCGCCGCCAGCCGTCGAGATCGCCGGCCGTGCGCCGCAGAAGGAAGGCGCCGATCTCGCCGATCAGGCCACAGTCTTCGGCGAGGCCGATGAAGCGGTCGGGCGGCACGGGGCCACGCTCCGGATGGGTCCAGCGCATCAACGCCTCGAAGCCCACCACCCGACCGCTGCCGACCTCGATCTGCGGCTGGTAGACGAGGTCGAGCTCGGCCGCGTCGACCGCGCGCCGCAGATCGTTCTCCAGGCGAACCCGCTCCGCCGTATCGCTGTGCAGCACGCCGTCATAGAGCCTGAAGGTGTTTCGGCCCTGCGACTTGGCCCAGTAGAGCGCCATGTCGGCATGCCGGAGCAGCGTATCGCGGTTCTCCGCGTCGGTCGGATAGAGGCTGATTCCCAGGCTGCCCGTCACCCTGAGCTCATGACCCTCGATTTGCATCGGCTTTTCGAGGCTGGCCATGATCTTGCGCGCCGGAATCGTCGCGTCATGCACCCGGCGCAGGCCGCGCAGGATCATGATGAATTCGTCGCCGCCCATGCGGGCAATCGTGTCCTCCTCGCGCACCGCAGTCCGCAGTCGATCGCCGAGCTGCACCAGGAGCGCGTCGCCCATGGCATGGCCGAGGCTGTCGTTGATCGCCTTGAACCGGTCGATGTCGAGAAAGGCCACGGCCACGATCTCACCGGACCGCTGCGCATGCTTGAGGATCTCACCGAGCCGCTCGTTGAAGAGGGCTCGATTGGGCAGGCCGGTGAGCGGATCGTGGGTCGCCTGATGCAGGATGACGGCCTGCGCTTGTTTCTGTCGGGTCAGGTCGCGGAAGGCAGCGACATAGTAGCCGCTGCCGTCGAGCACCGCCTTGGTGATGGTGCCTTCGAGGGGGAAGCGGCTGCCGTCGGCCCGCAGTCCCACCGCCTCGAAGGTCTCGCCGTCGGCGAGGCTGTCGAGATCGTCCGCCGGACCGAGGCCGGGTGAGCCTTGGGTCCAGAGCAACCAGATGAGACGATCCTGCATCGTCTCGAGCGGCCGCTTGAACAGGCGCTCGGCGGCCGGGTTCATGCTGTCGATGCGCCCCATGAGATCGCAGGTGACGATCGCTTCGCCGACCGACGCCATGATCGTCCTGAGCCGCGCCTCGCTGCGGTTGAGCGCCGCCTCGCGGCGAACCGTTTCGGTGACATCGGTGTAGATGCCGACCGTGCCGCCATCCTGCATCCGTGATTCGCTGACCTCGATGTGTCGCCCGTCGGTCAGGTCGAACCGACAGGTGCCGCCACTTTGCCGGCAGTCGAGTCGTGCTTCCCGCCAGCTCAGATAGGACTTGTCGTCGAGCGCGAGCAGTGGCCGGGTCCGCGTGTCGAGGAGTTCCCTGAAACTCCCATAGCTGCTCGTTGCGTCGAGCTCGCTGAAGAAGGTGCGAAATTTGCGGTTGTAAAGCACGAGCCGATCGTTAGCGTCCCAAATCGCGAATCCGTCATTCATGGCCTCGGTCGGCAGGGTCAGCCGATCGTGGGCGAGCCGAAGCTGAGCCAAGTTCTCGGTGAGGCGATCGAGCATGGCGTTGACCGCACGACCGACCCTGGCGATTTCGTCACCGCCGTCGATCGTGGCCCGGGCCTCGCTGTCGCCGTGCGTGATGCGATCGGCGGTTTCCGCCAATCGCTGCAGCCGGTGGGTCAAGAGATGGCCGAACCAGAACGCGGACACAGCCATGAGAACGATGCCGATTCCGGCGACGAGGGCCCCTCTCCGGTAGGCCTCGCGAAAGCTGCCGTGCAGCGCCGCATCGCTCATCGTAACGGTCAGGGTGCCGAGCTGGTGGTCGCCGGCGGTCACCTCGACGACCCAGCGGTTCGGGCCGCTGGTCGGCGGGCCCGGATCGAACTTGTTGCCGAGCTGCGTCGGGTCCTTCGCGGCGACCACCTGTCCGCTCAGATCGACCAGCAACAGATCGGTGAACTTGTTGGAGCTTGCCGTCTCGGCAATAAAGTCCTGCATTTCGGTGTAGTCGTCGGTCAACAGCGCCAGCCGACCTAGATCGTCCAGCAGCGTCACGAAGTTCTCGTCGGCACGATGCCAGAGCTCGACTTGACTTGTGAGGTGCTGTCGCAGCGTGAAGAACAGAAGCGCTGCCGAAAGGGTCAGCTGCAGCGCGAAAATAACCAGCACGATCCGCCAGCGCAGCGACAGCGCATGGCGCATCAGATGTCGACCTTTGGCCTTAGTCGTGACATCGCATAGTCTTCCGGCTCGACCTCGACGAAGCCGCTCCAGCCGAGGTTCTTCAGGATGGATTGGCCGTTCGGCTCGCCATGCCAGCCGAGGACATCGGTTCGCAGCCGTTCCAGCGCCTGCTCGCCGAGCCTGCCGTGCGCAGCGAGCACGATGCCCGGAATTGACGGTGTGCTGAACTTGGGCTCCATGGCGACGGGCTCGAATGCCTCGAGCTGAGCCAGGGCGAACGGCGGGAAGGCACAGGCCTCGGCCGTTCCACTGGCGACGGCATGCAGGCACGCCGTCTTGGTGCGCAGCATCGCAAGTCGAACGCCATCGGGTCCGCCGAGCTGGTAACGCGCCAACTCCTGCTCGACCAATTGCACGACCGCCGAAAGTGGTGGAGGGGTTGCCAGTGTCTCGCCACGCAGGTCCGCAAATCCGTCGAGCCTTCGCTCTTTGGGAGCGATCACGACGGCGCGCAGATCCTCGCGCAGCCGGCCGAGCGGCCTATAGTCCTGCTCGGCCACGGCTTCGGCGTAGAAGTACGGGTGCAACAATGCGATATCGTAGTGGCCTTCCAGCAGGAGATGGCGGAATGCTGGAAAAGTCGGCTTGGTCTGCAGGCTGACCGGGCGGCTGCAAAGTGCCGCGAAGCAGCTTGCGACCGGCCCGAACCATCGGCCGATCTGCAACGCCGGCAGGTAGGGAAAAACCCCGAAGACAATTGGATCGTCTGCTGCCCGGGCAGAGCGAACGGGCAGCAGGGAGGCTAGCCCCAGGGCAGAGGTAGCAGAGAGCTGCCCAGTGAGGCTGCGGCGCGTCAAGCTGTACGGCATCTCGGTTCTTTCATGCCACCAAGCGCGTGCGGCGGCGCTGGATGGCGACT
The DNA here is from genome assembly GCA_963700945.1 of uncultured Alphaproteobacteria bacterium. Lineage (GTDB taxonomy): Bacteria > Pseudomonadota > Alphaproteobacteria > Geminicoccales > Geminicoccaceae > SLRI01. Next base: position 69,181 of record CAVOZQ010000017.1, on the reverse strand, counting down.
TGTTCGCCTTTAAGTAGAGCATCTTTCGAGACTGGCAAAACTGCAAGTCCCTTCTTCTTCAGCAGCAGAAGATGTCGCCCGGACAGGCTCAATGGCCGCGCTCGGTGGCGCTTTGGCCGCAGGCGGGGCGGGCTGTCCTTGCACGGAACCAAGCTGGACAAGTGTAGTCCGCGTCTGGCGTGAAGCGAGGGTCGCGTCCCTTCGTCAGCAGCAGGGGATTGCCCGATCATGCCGCAGAGCCTCGCCATCCGCCTTTGCCCACAGACGTCAGGCAGCGTCGTCGCAAAGGGAGTGCTCGTCGTGGTCGGCTGCCTCTCGATGACCGTCTCGGCCAGGCTGCCGGTATCACACTCGCTGCCTACCTCGGCCACGGAGCCATGGGCCTGCCGGCATTCGCGGGCGATGGCGGCGTCGCGGATCTCGCGGGCCCGACGGGCGGCTATCTGGTCGGGTTTCTTGCCGCTACTGGCCTCGTCGACTGGCTCGCCGATCGCGGCTCTCGTCGCACGAGGCTTTCGCCCCTCGTCGCGTTCTCCCTGGTCACCCTCGTCATCTTTGCGCTCGGCGCCGGCTGGTTGGGCATGGTGCCCGGTCCGCGAGTGGCGCTCGTCTTGGCGAGCTTGCCGTTCGTCACGTCCGAGGTGGTGGAGGTTGCGTTGGCCGTGCTCGTCTTTCCGTTCATCTGGCAGCGAGCGGCCAGCTGAGAGGCTGCTCGCACCAGGGTCGACACCCTCTTGTCCAGGGTCGGCTGTGGCGAGACGGCGAGGGCGATGCCCAGCAGCAGCAGAAACCCACGGCTGTCGAGCAGCGTATGGCTGAACATGCCGTGAGCGGTGGCGGTGGCGATGAGCACGACCCCGCCCCAGAACCGGCGGCGCCAGCATAGGAAAGCGGCGGTGCCGAGCAACGCCAGATAGGCCAGCAGCCCGGGTAGGCCATTGTCCAGCCAGTAGCGGAGGTAGACATTGTGCGTGCCGATGCCTTGGCTGCGCATGAAGCCAGTGCCGTGCCCGATAACCGCGCGTTCTTCGATTTGTGCCAGATAGCTGGCGACGAGGCTCAGCCGGCTCTCGTCCTCCGGCACGATCGACCGCTCCAAGGTGAGCATTTCGAGCCGCCGCTGGCTTTCCCAGTCACTGAAGCCCGGCAATTCGCCCAGCGCCGGCAAGAGCACCATGACGAGCAGCGCCACCGAGGCCAGTGCGCCTCCCACGGTGACTGCGAGGAACGGACCGCGCAAGGCATCCCGCGTGATCAGCAGATAGCTTGCGGCGACCAGAAGCGCCAGCAGGAGGCCGCCGCGCGACTGCGTCGCGAGCACGGCAACAGTGGCCAGCCCGAGCAAGGCGAGGTCGATGCCGCGCAGCCGATCATAGCGCAACAGCAGTGCCGTCAGCGTCATGATGATGAAAGCGGCGGTATTGGCGTCGCCCATCACGCCAGCCGCCCGCTCGGGAGCCGTTGCCCAGCGAATGCCCGCTGGCACGAGGGCCGCAAAAAAGCCTGGCAGATAGACCTCGATCATGACCGTGGTCAGTGCGACGACCAGTGCTGCCGCAACCATGGGGCGCCATGCGCGCCGGACAGCGCGGCTGCCACCCAGCATCAGCGCCAGCACGAAGACGACGAGCGCATACGGCAGGAGGAGAATCTCGGTGGCATCACCTGCCCAGAGCGCGCCGGGCAAGAAGGCGCCAGGCAAGAGGCTGACGAGCACCAGCGCGGCAAAGGCCGCCAGCGGCAAGCGGTTGAGGCTGAGCGCCGCGAAGGGTCCCAGCAGCATCTCCCGCTCGTGGAATTGCGCCGCCGTCCAGAGCGCCAGCAACGGCAGCACGCAAACGAGGAAGAGGCGGGTCGGCTGACCGAGCGGCAGAAAGCCGAGTGCGGCCAGGAGCATGTCCGCATGCGTCGCGAAGAGGACGATGACCACGGCTGCGAGGCCGGCTATCGCCCGGTCGATCGGCGCCAGGGTCATGCCGGCTGGCTCCGGGCCGGCTCCTGATGCCCCAGAAGAACGGCCAGATGCCGTTCGACCAGCCGGCCGGTGTCGAAATCGGCGATCCGCTCCGCCAGTCGAGCGGCCGGTGTCGGTCGACTTAGCATCGCTTCGATGGCAGCGGCGAGCGCTTGTGGATCGGCCGTTGGCACCAGCGTTCCGTAGCGCCCATTGTCGAGAATCTCGCGCGGCCCGTGCGGGCAGTCGGTGCTGACGATTGGGCAACCGGCCGCCATGGCCTCGATCAACACCGTCGGCAGCCCCTCGCGCCTGGAGCTCATCACGAAGAGGCGTGCGCGTGCGAAGAATGCGAAGGGATTGGCGCGAAATCCGGCGAACCGGACACGGTCGGTCAACCCCAGCTCACCAGTCAGGTGCTCGAGCTGGTGGCGTTCTGGCCCATCCCCCAGAATAACGAGCTGGAGGTCGGCCGGACCGGCCAGCTGGCCGAAGCCCTGCAGCAATGTCGCCATGTCCTTGGTGGCGATCAGGCGCCCTGCGGTCACGATGAACGGCTTTCCCTCGAGATCGGCAAGGTCGGCATCGAGCGGCGCACGGCCCTGGGCGACCGGATCCGTCGTCAGGACCGTGTTGTGGATCACCGTGACGTGGCCCGGCTCCAGGCCCAGTGTCGCGATGGCGTCACGCCTGATCCCTTCCGAGACGGCCACGACCCGATCGGCTCTGCGGTAGAGCCAGCGCGCGAGCTGCATGACGATGCCGGCGCGCAGGTGATTGGCGCCCGAATCGATCGAAAGCGGACCGTGCACGCTGGCGATCACCCGCGTCGCCGTCCGGGCGATCGCTGCCGCGGCGATGGCCACGACATTGGCATGGTCGATCGCCGCATAGAGCGCTTTCGGGCGCACGCTCCGCAGGTAGTGCACGAGTGGCAGCAATGCGGTCGCTGTCCGCCGGCAGCCGAGATCGACGACCCTGACGCCGGCTGGGACCGTGTCGAGATAAGGCCCGACCGCGGCAGCAAGGACCAGATCCACATCGTGACCGCGGGCGCTCAACTCGCTCGCGAGGTTGAGCATCACGCGCTCGGCACCGCCAGCGTGAAGCGCCGGAAGGAACATCGCCAGGCGACTCGACGTTGGTTGGCCGGTCATCATGCGATCACCCGTGGTCGGCGAGTCCCGACGTGGCGCCTCAGCTCGCTGCGAACATTGCCGACGTCGAGGAGCCAGATCAGGGTGAGAAACACGAGCCCACCGGTGGCGACCTGGCCGGCGAGTGCCACGGTCCCTGCGAGGTCGCGCAGCGGCCAAAGGCAAAGGGCCATCACCAGCGTGGCCAGGGCGATCTTCGTGAGCTCGGTGAGCGGCACCGGCAAGGCGAGCCGGCGCCGGCCGAGCAGCACGCTGAGCGACAGCGCCATGGCGCTCGCCACCACGGTAGTCCAGGCGGCACCGATCAGCCCGAAGGTCGGGATCGTCCAGAGATTTCAGCAGGACGTTCAGCGTGGCAGCCGCCGTCGAGATGACCGCCTGCGTGCCCACCTTGGCGCTCAGCTGAAAGGCCAGATCGAAATAGAAGGTCCGGGTCTTCTGGAGCAGCACGGCGAGCGCGATGATCGGCATGACCGAGGCCGCGCTGCCGCTGAACGCGTCACCGGTCACGACGCGGGCGATGTTGGCGGCAAGCAACGCCATCCCCGCCGCCGCTGGCAGGGCCAAGCCCCAGAGCAGCATGAGGTTTTGCCGGAGCTTCGGCAGCGCCGCCGGCAGGCCACCCGCCTCGTAGGCGCGAACGGCTATCGGATAGGCCGCGAGGTTGACGATCACCAGGATCGTGCCGAGCATGTAGTTGGTGAGATCGTGGCCGACGGCGTAGACGCCGGCCAAATCGACCCCGACGAGGCGGGCAATGAGCAGTCGGTCGGCGGCGAACAGCACGTGGTCGAGGGCAATCGTCACGACCAGCGGGGCGCCATAGCAGAGCAGCTGCCTGAGAATCGCCGGATCGACATCGCCCGGCCGACAGCCACGAAAGGTCTGAAATGTCGGCCATGCCGCGGCGACCGCTGCACCGACCAGAAGGCCGATGAGCACGCCTTCGCCGCCGTAGCCCAACGCCACCAGCAGCACACCGACGATTAGAGCGACACTTGCCCGGGTGAGCGCCATCCGCGCGTAGTGCGCCGGCTGCAGTCGGGCATTCGCCAGCCGCAGCTGCATCTCGCTCAATGCCTCGACGACGACCAGCATCGTGCCGATCACGACGAACTGCCGGAGGCCGGCGTCGTCGAGCCGCAGGAGCAGAACGGTGGCGATCAGCCCGACGAGCAGGGCGACCGCCAGGAAGCCCGCGAGTGCCGAGGCCAGAAAGCGCTCCGGCGTCGACCGGTAGGCCGCGAGAAAACGGAGCAGACCCAGTTGCAGCCAGAGAAAGGCCGCGGTCTGAGCCAGGCCGATGGTCGCGATCGCAACGGCGTAGCGGCCATACTCCGCCGGCTCGAGGAAGCGGGTGTAGACGGCGATCGCGGCGAAATTGACCAACGCCGGCAGGCCCCGCGCCAGGGCGTAGGCGAGCCCGTGCCTGACCATCATCGGCGAATGCCCCGGGGTGTCGCCGTAGCGGCAGGCTTCGTCATCTGGTACGGCCAAGCCTGAGAACGCACGCGGAGCGGGCCATGCCAAGTCGCATCGATCCGGACATTTTGTCGGGACGTCAACCGGTATCGAGGTCCGGCCTGCGGCGGGCCCTCGGCACGGTGCGCGACGAGCTCGATCATCAGGGCTTCTACCGGGCCGTCGCCGCCGGTGCGGTCGAGCGACGAGGCACCGCCAAGCTTGCCGACTGGCTGGCGGCGGCCGATTTCGGCGCGGTCGGTGACGGCGTTGTCGATGACACGGCGGCGCTGCAGGCGGCGCTCGACGCTCTCGCCCAAAGAGGCGGCACGCTGCTGCTCGCGGCTGGCGCCCGTTACCGGATCAGCCGAGGTCTCACCCTCCTCGATGCGCGTGGCTTTCGCATCGAAGGGCAGGGTGCCGCGATTCGCATGACCGATGGGGCGCCGGTCGACGTGCCTTTTTGGCTGCTTCATCTCGAGCGTTGCACGGCGTTCGCCATTGCCGACCTCGAGCTCGACGGCAACCGATCGACCCGGAACATCGGTCGCGAGCCTTGGGCCAACAATCTCCAGCTTCACGCCTGCCGACGCTTTCGCCTGACGGGCGTGTACAGCCATGATGCCGTCGTTGACGGGTTCATGCTGTATCACGGTGACCGAGCGGACCCATCGACCTTCTGCAGGGAAGGCTTGATCGAGGCGTGCAGTGCCATCGATTGCGCGCGTCAGGGACTGACGATCCTCAACGCCTTCGACATCACGGTCCATGCCTCCACCTTCACCGGCAGCCGCGGTGTGCCGCCCGAATCGGGCATCGACGTCGAAAGCCATGCGGATTTCGGCTGTCCCCAGCAATGCGCGGATCGTGATCAGCGCCTGTCGCATCGCCGACCATGTCGGCGGTGGTGTGCTGCTCACCGAGCACGGCGGCGCCAGGAGCATGACGGTGACCGATTGCAGCTTCGAGGCCTGCGGTCGGTTCGGGGTCTTCATCGGGGCTGGCGATTGCATCGTCCGGGACTGCCGATTCAGCCGCTTCGATGACGCTGTCGAACACGGCGTGATCAATGTCCGCAACCGCGCCGGCGGTATGCCGCCTCTGATCACTGGCAACAGCTTCAGCGAGCTGGCGATGGGGAACCCAGACCAGGCTGCGATCTACGTCCGGCCAGAGGCGGGCCTCGGCACGCTCATCGAAGGCAACCGCCTCGAGGCGGTCGACGCGACAGGCATCACGGCGACGGCACCCGGAACCATCATTCGCGGCAACGTGCTGCGCGGCAATCGCCAGGACGGCATGCGAATCGGCGGCGAATGCGTCGTCGACGCCAACTTCATCAGCGACATGGCCGAAGCCGGGCCGGCCATTCTGGTCTATGGCGGCGGGACCGTCGTTCGGGCCAACCAGCTCGTCAATTGTGTCAATGGCGGTCTTGGCGCCATTCGCGTGATCCAGGAGCCGGGCGAGCCGTCCGGTCCGTGCATCGTTGCCGATAACCTGCTGCGCCTCGATCCGGCGGTCGATGCCGCCGTCGCTATCCGTTTCACGGTGCCCGGCATCGAGCGCGACAACGACGTTCTCGGCTATGGCTGAGCGGTGCCGCCTCATGCAGCTTGCGCTTCGTCGCCGATCCTCATCGCGACGCCGGACGGCCGCAGGCAGTCGTCGTAGAGTGCGCGGTAGGCGGCGGTCACGGACGCGATGCTGAATTGCGCCGCAATCCGAAGGCGTGCCTGGCGGCCCAGGGCGCGTCGGCTCTCCGGCGACAGCGACAAGAGCTCGGCGAGGGCTGCCGCCAGCGCGGCCGGGTCACGCGTCGGCACCACCCGGCCGGTGTCGCCGATGATGGCGCGGCAATCGCCGGTATCCGTGGCGACGCACGGCACCTCGGCTGCCATGGCTTCGCCGATGGCATTCGGAAAGCCTTCGCCCCACGCCGAGCTGAGGACAGCGAGGTCGAGCCCCTTGAGCACCGGCCGCGGGTCCTCGAGGGGGCCGAGCAGGTGGACGCGACGGCTGAGATCGAGACAGGCAATCTGCTGTGCCAGCGCGTCATTGCGGGCATCGGCCCGATTGCCGAGCATCACCAGATGAACGGCCTTTTCGGCAGCATCGAGTCGTGCGATGGCGGCGAGCAGCGTCGCATGGTCCTTCATGGGCCGGACCTCGGCCGCGATGCCGACCACCAGGGCTTGCGTCTCTAGGCCGAGACGCCGGCGCAGCAGCTGGCCCGCGCGCGGGTCGGGCACCAGCGCATCGAGATCGAACCCATTGCCGATCACGCGGCGGTGGTTGGAGGCGTAGCCCGCTGCTGCATGCTGGTCGGCTGCGGCCACCGAATTGTAGATGATCGCCCGGGGGTGCGTGGAGAGCGCGGCGCCGGCACGGATCACCCAGCGGGTGAGACGTGGCTCCGCCGCCGGATCATCGAGCGCACCGCGTACATTCCAGAGCACCGGCGCGCGCAGGCCGGCGCAGGGCGCGGCGAGCGAGGCGGCGAGATTGCCGTGATACATCCAGCCCTGCACGAGCGTCGGTCGCAGGCGATGCAAGAGCCGGGCAAGGGCGAAGACAGCGAGTGGCGCCACGGTGCCCTGGCCGAGGCCGAGGCTGTGCACGCTGGCACCGCTGCGTCGAATCGAAGCCTCGAGATCGCCTGCCGGCAGCAGGCTCACGACATGCGTCCGTTCCGGCACCGAGAGTGGCGCCGCGACCAGCTTCTCGAGCATCCGTTGCGCGCCGCCGAGTGCCAGGCTGGTCGTGACGTGCACGACCGTCGCAGCGAGCGGCGGGCTGGGTGCCGAGCTGGTCATGCGTGCCCTCCGGCCTCTCTGACGATCGATGCAATGCGCAACAGATCGTCATCGTCGAGCTCGCTGCCCGACGGCAGGCAGAGGCCGTCGCGAAAAAGCCGCTCACCGACAGCGCCGCCAAAGTAGCGCCTGCCGTGGAAGACCGGCTGCAGATGCATCGGCTTCCAGATCGGGCGGGCCTCGATCGCCGCAGCTGCTAGCGCTCGCCGCACCTGCTCGCGATCGGCACCGAAGGACTCGGCATCGATGGTGATGCAGGTCAGCCAGCGATTGGCGACCCCGTAGCTGGCCTCCGGCATGAAGACGACGCCCGGCAGGTCACCGAGCAGACGCTGGTAGGTGGCGAAGACGTTGCGCCGCCGCTCGACACGGTGGCCGAGCAGCTCGAGCTGACCGACGCCGATGGCCGCCAGCACATTGCTCAAGCGGTAGTTGTAGCCGAGCTCGAGGTGCTCGTAATGCGGCACCGGCTGGCGGGCCTGCTGGGCAAGGTAGCGCGCGCGCTCGATCCAGGCGGCATCGTCGGTCGCGAGAATACCGCCGCCGCCGGTGGTGATGATCTTGTTGCCGTTGAACGAGTAGATCGCCATGGCGGCACCCTTGCCGGCGTGGCGGCCCCTGTACCGGGCACCCATGGCCTCGGCGCTGTCGCTCACCAGCGGAATGCCGAAAGGCTCGAGAACGGCTAGCAGTGCATCGTGATCGGCGGCTTGTCCGTAGAGATCGCACGGGATGACCGCCTTGGGCAGCGAGCCCTGCTTCGCCATGCAAGTCACGGCTTCGGCGAGGAGGTGCGGATCCATGGTCCAGCTCGACGCTGCCGCGTCGATAAACACCGGCTCGGCGCCCAGCATCACGATCGGCGAAACCCCGCCGATGAACGTGAGGTCGGCGGCGATCACGGTATCGCCCGGGCCGACGTCGAGGCAGCGAAGCGCCAACTGGAGCGCCGCCGTTCCGCTCGTCACCGCCGCGCAATGACGAAAGCCGGTTGTCTCGGACATCGCCGCCTCGAAGCGCTCGAGCATCGGGCCCACTGGCGCGATGTAGTTCGAGGTGAAGACCTCCATCACGAGTCCCAGCTCGCGACCGGAGAGATGCGGTGGCGACAGGAAAACCTGCTCTGGCAGAGTCGCCGAACACGGAGCAGGTCGCGCGGCAACGGTCTGCTGTGGCGGTCTGTCGTGCAGGCGCATGGTGTGCTCTTGCTTCGCAGCGGGGCGGAAGCGACGCTGTGCTGCTCGCTTCATGCTTGTCTTTGACTTCTTTACGAACTCCGAATCAATCATAACAAACTTCCATAAATACTATGATGCTCAAAATATTGGTGTCGGCTGTTCAGCCCGCCCATGCATCAGTTAAAAGACGTGAGTGTTAAGAAAGCATTAATCGTAATCTGCTGAGGCGTAAATGCTGACATTTTTCGCCAAAATAGAGCATTAGCCAATAGTAATTTTGATTATTGGGCGAAAACGTCGTTCTGTTAACTATAAAAAAGGCGAAAAGAGTGGCTACTGAGAGAGTGATTGCAGGCAGGCTTCCAGTGGTCACCGGTGGAGAGTCGGGGCGCTCGGCATGGCTGCGGCTTCGACACCACGTCAAGCCGGCGGTCTGTCTCCTGCATGACACGGCCCAGGCCGGCGTCGCCTTTCTCCTGGCGATGCTACTGCGGCTCGGGCCAGACGACTTTCTGGACTGGGGCTATGTCGCGCTCGGTGCAGCCGCCGGCATTGCGATGCTCACCGCCGGCATCGCCTTTGCAGGTCTGCGCACCTATGCGCAGATCTGGCGGTTCACCGCCGCTCATGAGTTCGGTGTGCTGGCCCGGGCGGTCGTCATCTCGGCGTTGCTGTTCCTGCTCGCGATGTTCGTCATCGACCGCGCCGCCAGCGTTCCACGGTCGGTGCCGGTCATTCAGGCGCTGATCCTGTTTGTCCTGCTGGCCAGTGCGCGCCTCGTCTATCAGTGGGTCCAGCTGCACCCGGGCTTCGATGCGGGGCGGCGGGGAACCGTGCCCGAGGCGCTCATATGGGGCGCGGACCCCGACGCGGCCCACTACGTTCAAGCGCTCGCCAACGACAGCCGCGCGCCGTTTCGCCCCATCGGCGTCATCGACGATAGTGGTCGTTTCCGTGGCCGTCGGCTGAATGGCGTTCCGGTGCTCGGCGGCACCGCCGAGTTGCCCGGCATTCTCGAGCGTCTTCGTCGGAAGGGCGCCGAGCCACGGCTTTTGGTGGCAAGTCGAGCCATTCAAGATCGCGAGCGCCGCCGCTTGATGCGTGTGGCAAGTCGCCTGGGCCTGGGTCTCATCCAGTTGCCGCGACGGGTGGAGCTGCCGAGCGACGGTGCCGACGATCTGTTCGATGTCGAGCACATTGCGGCGCGGGCGCCCGTGAGCCTCTCCGAGCCGGGTCTGGAGCAGCTGGTGAGCGGCAGGCGGGTGCTGGTCACCGGTGCTGGCGGTAGCATCGGGAGCGAACTGGTGCGCCAGGTCCTGAGCTTGACGCCCGCCGAGATCGTGCTGCTCGATCGCAGCGAGTACGGCCTCTATGCGATCGAGCAGGAGATCGCCGACGCGGCGACACGGGGCGGCGTTCGGCTCAGGCCGGTGCTCGGCGACATTCGCGATGCTCGCCACCTGCGGCGCTTGTTCATGCGCCTCAATCCCGAGATCGTCTTCCATGCCGCCGCGCTCAAGCACGTGCCGCTATGCGAGCGGAACCTGCTCGCCACGGTGCTGAACAACATCCACGGGACACGGTGCGTGGCCGACGCGTCGGTCGCCGCCGGGGTGCTCGCCATGGTGCAGATCTCGACCGACAAGGCGGTCAACCCGACCAACGTCATGGGGGCGAGCAAGCGGGTCGCCGAGCTCTATTGCCAGAGCCTCGACTGGGACATCGCGCAGAGCGGCAGCGCCGGGACGCGGTTCATGATCACCCGCTTCGGCAACGTGCTGGGCTCCAGCGGTTCCGTCGTGCCGCTCTTCCGGCGGCAGGTGGCCGAGGGCGGACCCGTCACGGTGACCCATCCCGAGATCACCCGCTACTTCATGTCGATCGACGAGGCGGTCGGTCTGGTGCTCCGCGCGTCGGCGGCAGGGCTCGCCTCGAACTTTTCGCACCGCGGCTGCATCTTCGTCCTCGATATGGGCGAGCCGCTGCGCATCGTCGATGTCGCCCGCCGGGTGATCCGCCTCGCCGGGCTCGAGCCGGAGACCGACATCGAGATCGTCTTCACCGGCCTTCGCGACGGCGAGAAGCTGTTCGAGAGCCTGTTCTACGCCGAGGAGGTGCTGGTTCAGACCAGCGAGGAGCGGGTCATGGCCGCCGCTTCTGACCCGTTGCCGCTGAGCAGCGTCGGGCAAGCGATCGAAGCGCTCACCCGAGCTGCCGAGCAGGGGGACGAGACGCAAGTGCGCCGCCTGCTGGGCCAGCTGGTCCCGAGCTTCGCAGCCGTCACCCATCATGCAGCGGCGGTCTCCGGCACACGGGAGTGGCCGCGCCACGAGCGTGCCGCGATGGCCCCGGCCTATCGACCATCGACCGATTGAGTGCCGGCGGCAGCGTTGCCGACCTCGTGCCTGTCCAACTCAGTTCCGAGAGTGTCCGACCATGACCCCGTCCGCGTCCCTCTTGAGCTCGCTTCCGCCACCACGCCTCGGGCGCATCGCTGCGGCACCCGACCGGCGGTCGAGCCCGGCCTCTGCCGGCGGCGAGCCGGCGGAGGCCGGCTTCACCGAACTCTTCGCACCGCTGGTCTGGCGCCGCTGGTTGGTGCTGGGCTGCATGATCGCCGGCATCGGCATGGCAGCCGTCATCGCGCTGACCAGCGAGCGGGAATACGCGGCGACCGCCAAGCTGCTCGTCGGCAACGAGGCCGGCAATGCATCGCGATTGGCCGAGGCCAGGCTGGGGCTGGAGGAGCAGGTCCAGCTGCTGCAGGGGCGTGATCTCGCCGAGCGCGTGATCGCCGAGCTGGATCTGGCCGCGAACCCAGCGTTCGCGGCTGAGACCAACAGCTCGCCATCGATGCTGGAGGGGCTCACCGATGCCGTCCTCGCTCTGGCCGGACGTCTGCCGCTGCTGCAGCCGCAGGTCGAGGCGTGGCGGGCAGCAGGCGACGCGGCCGAGTCCGGGCAAGCGGCGCTCGACGAGCACCGAGCTCACGCCAAGCTCTTGCAGCGCTTCGCCGAACGGCTGTCGGTCGAGCAGCAGGGCACGAGCTCCGTGCTCGCCGTGAGCTTCCGGGCCAACGCGCCGGACTTGGCTGCGGCCGTCGCAAATGCCCTCGTCGAAGCGCACATCGCTGCGCAGCTGGAGGGTGGGCAGAGTGCCATGACCGGGGTCTCGGCGGTGCTGGAGACCCAGCTGGAGCGGCTCGAGGCCGACGTCCGGGCCGCCGAGGCCGCGGTCGCCGACTATCGCGAGGCGGCCGGGCTCGGCACGGATGCCGCGACCGCCGAGCGCCTGGCCGTGCTCGAGCAGCGTCGGCTCGACAACCGGACCGAAATGGTCGTTCAGCGCGAGCGGATGGCCCGGCTGCTCGAGCGGCAGCGGTCGGGGAATCGCGCGGCACTGGTCGCCGAGCTCGAGGATACGGCATCGATGCAGCGCCTCATGGCTGAGGCGGCGGCGCTGCAGCAGCAGCTCAGCCAGCTCGGCGTCACTTACGGCGAACGCCACCCGTCGATGCTGGCGCTTCGCGAGGAGCAAGCGTCGGTGAGCCTGCGGATCGACGCCGAGATCCGTCGCCAGATGGCTCTGGAGCAGGCAGACCTCGCGCGTCTCGAGTCGGCCGACGAAGCCCTCGGCGCCCTGATCTCGGACCTCGAGGACCGGCTCGATGCCGGCGATCGGGCCGGGATCGGCCTCGCCGGGCTCGAGCGGCGGGCGGCGGCGGCCCGGGCCCTGCAGGAGTCGTTCCTGCGCGATTCCCTTGCCGTCGCGGCCGAGCGGGCGCTGGTCAGGCCGAGCCTGAAGCTCCTGCAGACAGCGGCACCACCGGTCGAGCCGGCAGCACCGCATACCAAGGTCCTGCTGATCCTTGGTGCCATCGCCGGTGGCATGGCCGGCGCCGTCGCAGCGCATGTTCTCGAGTTCCGGGCCAACGCGCTGCGCTCCACCCGCGAGGTGGCGCGTTTGAGCCATGCGCCAGTGCTCGCCGAGATACCGCGCATTCGTCGACGGCGAACCCTGTTGACCCCGGTCGACCACGTTCGCGAGCGACCGCGCTCCGTCGTCGCCGATCGTCTCAATCGTGCGCTGATCGCGGCGCTGGCCGGCCTGCATCCGGAGCCAGGCGTCGGGCGCGTCGTTCTGGTGACGTCCAGTCAGCCGGGCGAGGGCAAGAGCACCGTTGCCCTGAGCCTGGCGCTGCTCGCGGCGGCCAGCGGGGAGGAGACGCTGTTTCTCGATGCCGACCTCCGCCGTTCGGTCTTCTCGAGCGACCCGTCGCTCGAGCAGCGGTTGGCGCTGCAGGAGCTGTCGGCCGGGGGGTCCAGCGGTTGTCGGCTGCTGATCGAGCAACGCTCGCAGCTCCGGCTCCTCACCGGGCTCGCCGGCCCGAACGACGATCCGCACCGGGTGCTCAAGACCGGCAAGATGCTGGACGTGCTGGGCGAGCTGCGCCGCCGCTTCGACCTCATCGTGATCGACACGCCACCGCTGCTCGCGGTGAGCGACGCCCATCATCTGATGCCACTCGCCGACGGCGTGATCTTGGTGTCGCGGCTCGGCCGAACCGCCCGCGACGATCTTCGCGAGGCAATCGCGCAACTCGACCTCGCTCACGCGTCGCTGCTCGGCCACGTGGTGATCGACGATGCAACGGCGCCGGCCAGCGCGGCAGCCTACTATGCGGAGTGACGCCATGCTCGCAGCAATGCCGGGGCATCGGGAACTGGACCTGCCGCCCGGGGCGAAGGTCGCTCTGCTCGGTTGCCTGAGTTCCAGCCTGACCGCCTTTCGCGGCAGGCTCATCGACGCGCTCATCGAGCGCGGGCACCAGGTGGTCGGCTGTGCTGCCGATCATGATCCCGTGGTCGCGGCAGCGCTGCGTGCCAAGGGTGCCGAGTTCGTCCACGTGAACCTGGACCGGACCGGGCTGGATCCATGGCGAGATCTGAGCAGCATCGTTGCCTTGCGCCGCACCTTCAAGGCGCTCCGACCCGACGTCCTCCTCGCCTACACCATGAAGCCGATGGTCTATGGCGCGGTGGCAGCACGGCTCGCCGGCATCCGGCGGGTGTTCACCATGGTGGAGGGGCTCGGCTATGCCTTTGCCGATGGCGAGGAGCGCAGCCGCCGGCTCCTGCGGCTGATTCAATCGCCGCTCTACCGGCTGGCTTTCGGCCTGTCCTCGGCGAGCTTCGTTCTCAATCCCGACGACCGGGATTTTCTCCGCGAGCGGCGTCTCGCGGCGCCTGGGCACGAGCTGGTTCTGCTCGATGGCATCGGCATCGATCTCGCCCACTACACGCCGAGCCCCGTGCCGTCGGGGCCGCCGCATTTCCTGCTGATCGGTCGGCTGATTCGGGACAAGGGGATCGCCGCCTTCGCCGGTGCCGCCCGGCGGGTGAAGCTGCTTCACCCGCACGCCCGGTTCACGCTGCTCGGTGGCTTCGACGACTCGCCGGGCGGCATCGATCCGCGCCAGGTCGCGGCCTGGCAGGCCGAGGGCCTGCTCGACTACGCCGGCACGACGGACGATGTTCGCCCCTTCATTCGCAGCGCTTCCGTCTTCGTGCTGCCGTCCAGCTACCGCGAAGGCGTGCCGCGCTCGACGCTCGAGGCCATGGCGATGGGGCGGGCCATCGTCACCACGGACGCCCCGGGCTGTCGGGAAACGGTCAAGCACGGTGAGAACGGCTTTCTCGTCGCCAAGCACGATGTCGACGGTTTGGCCGAGGCGCTCTGCCGCTTTGCCGCCGATCCGGCGCTCGCCAAAGGCATGGGTCAAGCCAGTCGTCGGCTCGCCGAGACGCGGTTCGACGATCGGGTGGTCAACCGGGCCATCATCGAGGCGATGCAGCTATGACCGGGCAGCCGGCATCTCGCCGATCAGCCACCCGGCGTCCGGTAGGCAGGAAAGAAGCCTGTCGCTGGCCGGCCTTCGGTCAATGCGGCGTAGGCATCCGGGTCGACTACCCAGCACCAGAGCGCGAATGGATGTCGCCTCGGGCTGAAGCCGGCCTTGAAGCGGAACAGCGAATCGTCGCTCCCACCCCGGCCGCCGCCGAGATGCAGGATTTCGGCGCCAGCGCCGGCGTAGTGCCGGCGTGCCTCGTCGAGCAGCTGCTTCAGCGGTGCTGCCGCGAGGTGGGCGTCGCCAACCGCGCCCAGATGATACTGCACGATCGGACCATGCCGCATGAAGCAGGCGCCGCCCGCGACCTCCCCGTCGCGGCGGCAGACGAAAAGATCGAGGTCGGCGCCGAGAGCTGCCGTCAGGCCGTCGAAGTAGCCGGCGTCGAAGAAGTAGTCCGCGGTCGCACCGACGCGCCGCATGTTGGCGTGGTAGACCTCGATGAACGTGGCGAGCGCCGATGGCGAGGCATCGCGCTCGGTCGCGTAGCCGTCGCGTGCCAGCCGCTTGAGATCGCGCCGGTGGTTGCTTCGGTAGCCGGCGAGCTGGGCGGCCGGGTCGAGAGCAAGGTCGACCGAGACGGTCTCGCCGAGCGGACGGATGGTGCCGAGCCCGTCGATCACGCCCGTCTGGTCGAGAAGCGGATGCAGCCGCGCGACCAGCGTCACGATCGCCTCTGCCGCCAGCCGCTCCGCCAAGGCGCGCTTGAAGCCGTCGACCAGCTCGGCCGAAGGCGTGGCCGTCGAGGCGAACGGCCCGGCATAGCCGTACACCGAGCCCGGCATCGCGCCGACCCACCGCGCCGTCGATCGGCCGGATCAACAGCGGCAGCGCCAGCCAGTCGCTGCCGTCCTGCCAGACGAAGAGGCGGGCCTCACCTTCGCCGCGTGCCTGGGCGAGCTGGTGATAGGGCGCATCGTGGTAGCTGTCGGCGAGAGCCGCACCAGCGACCAAGTCGCGCCAGTCCGCCTGGTGGACGTCGAGCCAGCGTTCAATGGCCATCGATACTCCGTCAATCCGGTGTGGGGCCCTGGGTTGCGAGGAGCGCTGCCATGACGACGATCCGGCGGCGTCGCGGCCCGTACCAATCCTTCGGCAAGCGGACACTCGATCTGGCGATCGCCCTGCCGCTGCTGGTGCTCACGGCGCCGCTCATGCTGCTCATCGCCATCGTTATCTATCTTAAGTTGGGTTCACCCATTCTCTTTCGCCAAGAGCGCGTTGGCAAGGACGAGCGGATTTTTCGGCTCACGAAGTTCCGCACGATGACCGACAGCCGGGATTCGGCCGGGCAGCTGCTGCCGGATAGCCAGCGATTGACGCCGCTCGGCCTGTTCCTGCGCCGTTGCAGCCTCGACGAGCTGCCGCAATTGCTCGACGTCGTGCGCGGGACGATGAGCCTCGTTGGGCCGAGGCCGCTCCTGGTGCGCTATCTCCCGCGCTACGATTCCCGCCAACGCTGCCGGCATCTGGTGATGCCCGGCATCACCGGGCTCGCGCAGATCAGCGGGCGCAACCGGCTCGGCTGGCCCGAGCGCTTCCAGCTCGATGTCGACTACGTGCAGCGGCAGAGCCTCGGGCTCGATCTGTGGATTTTCTGGCGGACCGCGGTCGGGCTTGCCGACACGTCGAGCACGCTGCCGGGCGGCAATGACGAGGTGGAGGAGTTCTGGGGCAGCGACGGACCGCTGCTCGATGCGGCCACGGAAGCAACCTCAAGGGAGCGTCGCCCATGAGCATCATCCTGCCCGGGACGCCGGAGCCGGTGTCCGATTGGCGCGAGGTGCGACTGCCGATGTTGCGCGAAGCGGACCTCGCGCGCTGGATGAGTGCGCGCGGAGCGCGCGTTGTCGAGGCACGCGGCCGCTATTGGAACGAGGTCGTCCCGGGCTTCTTCCAGCCGCTGCACTATCTGGCACGCTTCGCACCGCATGAGCTTGTCGCGCCGCGACGCCTTTGCTGGGGGATGCGCGCCGTCCTCCCCGAAGAGGCGGCCGAGCGGGCCAATGTCGTCCTGCCCGTTCATGTGATGCCGGACCTTCCAACCTATACCGTCGACAGGTTGGATCGCCGACGCCGGCAGGAGGTCAAGAAAGCGGAGCGCTCGGTCGACGTCGTCGTGCTGCATCGTCCCGGCCGGTTGATCGCCGATGGCTTTCCTCTCGTGCTCGAAGCGACGGCGCGCAATCCGCGCAATCGCGCGGTCGCCAAGCCACGCTTCGCCGCCTGGCTTGCGGCCGCCTTCAGTGGCCCTGGGCCTGTCGTGCTGGCGATGCTGCAGGGCAAGAGCCTGCTCGGCTTCAGCTTCCTTTTCGCCATCGACGGGATCGCCTACGCCCATCAGGCCTTTATCGGCGATGCGGGCCGACGGCTGCATCTCGACCTTCTCTGCTTTCATATCGAGGCCCAGATCGCCCAGCGAACGCCCGGCGTGCACACGCTCGTCAACGGGCTGCATGCCCGGGAAAACGAGGGGCTGTGCAGGTTCAAGAAGCGTCAAGGCCTGGTCGTTGCCGACTATCCGAGCCTGACCTCGCTGCATCCAGCGGCGGACACCATGCTGCGCTATTTCCGGCCCAATCAGTACTACCGCCTCACCGGCAATGGCTGAGCCGGTTCGTCACCCTGTTGCCACCCGCGCGGCCCGCTCCAATGCCCTTTCGGGCCGGCCGCCAAGAGCTGCTTGAGATCTGTCATGAACATCGTCCAAGAGGTGATCGAGAACGCGTTCGCTGGCTCCGCGCCGAGGCGGGGCCAGCCGTGAGGGCGCCGTGCGACGGATCGGCTTGGCGTGACGCGCGCCTGCCCATGATGAACGAGGCCCACGTGGCCGAATGGCTGGCGTCGGGCGGGATGCGGGTGGTCGAGCGCGCCGGGCGGTACTGGCAGGAGGTGGTTCCAGGCTTTTTCCAGCCCGTCCACTATTTGGCGCGCTTCGAAGCCGACGCCATGCACTGCCCGCGCGGCCTCTGCTGGGGCCGCCGTGCCGCTCTGGTCGAGCGCGATGCCGCTCGGGCGAATGCCGTCCTGCCGGTTCATGCCTTGCCGGATCTCGCCGGCTACAGCCTGCAATCGCTCGATGGAAAACGACGCAACGCGATCAACAAGGCGCTGCGCCGGGTGACCCCGATCGTCCTCGAGACCCCCGATCTCCTGCTCCAGCAGGGCAGCGCCGTGCTCGCCGAGGCAGCCGCGCGCAATCACCACAACAGGCCGATGTTCAAGGTGCCGTTCACGAAATGGGCGGCCGCCATGTTCAAGAGGCCGGGCCCGGTCGTCGTCGCCCTGCTTGCCGCGGAGCAGTTGCTGGGCTTCAGCATCACCTTTGCGGTCGACGGTGTCGCTTACTTTCATCAGCACTTCGTCGGCAATGCCGGCCGTTCGCTCAATCTCGATCGGCTTTGCTTTCATCTGAGCGCGTTGATCGCCAAGGCGACGCCGGGGGTCGATACCCTGATCAACGGCCTGCATACGCCCGAGAGCGCGGGGCTTGCCGATTTCAAGCAGAGCCAAGGGCTGGTCGTCCGCGAGTATCCGAGCCTGGCGGTGATCAACCCGCTGGCGACGGCACTGATCCGCCGCTTTCGCCCCAACCAGTACTACCGCCTAACCGGTCGCCGTCGGGCGATCGGCGAATGACCACGATCGCACTGTCGCATTCTGTCGCTCAAACCTGCTTGGGAAATCGCGCCATGACAAACATCCTGAACGAGTTCACCGCCAGCCATGCTGCCCTTTGGGGCCGCGACGTCGTGGCGCTGAGGCATCGCCTGCACGAGAGCCCGATGTTCACCGACAAAGGCCTCACCGAGCTTCTCGCAAGCCTCGATCGAGGCTCGATGAACATCAACGCGATGGCCACGGAGGGCCATGACCTGGCCAGCTGGCAAGCCTGCGATCCGGGCGAGATGTCGGCGACCGAGCTGCTCGAGGCCGCTCGGGCCGGGCGCCTCTGGATCAACGTCATGGCCATCGATCGAGCGGCGCCGCGCTTCGGTGCTCTCCTCGACCGGCTCTATGGCGAGCTCGAGGCGGCAATGCCCGGCTTCAAGACGTTCAAGCGCAAGCTCGGCCTGTTGATCTCGTCGCCGAACGCACAGGTCTTCTATCATTGCGACATTCCGGGCCAGGGCCTGATGCAGCTCCGGGGCCGAAAGCGGCTCTGGGTCTATCCGAGCCGCGAACCGTTTCTCCAGCCGCGCCACCTCGAGGCGGTGGTCCGCGGCATCACCGAGGAAGAGATCCCCTACGAGCCATGGTTCGACGGGGAAGCCCGAATGATCGACCTGGAGCCGGGCGACATGCTGCACTGGCCGTTGAACGGACCGCACCGTGTCGTCAACCATGATTGCCTGAACGTCTCGTTGACGCTGGAGCATTGGGACCAGTCGATCCTCCGCTCCTACCTGATGAACATGGGCAACGGCATCTTGCGCGATCAGCTCGGCTGGCAACCGCGCTCGCGGGCGCTTGCGGGACCGGGCTTCTGGGCCAAGGCTGGGCTCGCCGCCTTCTGGCGCGCCTCCGGGCTGCAGCAGCGGCAGCGCTACCGCCGTGACGGCAAGGTCCGGATTGACGATCTGGCCGCCGTCGGCAGCTGAGCCGACGCGCTTAACCAGGCGACGTGTCTATGCCTGCTGCCTCGCCAGAGCATCGGCGCGGATCTGGCTCAACGACTGCCGGGGCGTGATCGCCTCGGGGTCGATCATGATCTCGATCAGTGTCGGTCGGTCGGCCGTGAGCGCATCCTCGAAGACAGGGGCGAAGGCGGTCGTCCGGTCGACACGAGCGCCGATAGCGCCATAGGCTTCGGCGAGCCTGACGAAATCCGGGTTCACGAGCTCGGTGCCGACGACGCGCTTGGGGTACTCGCGCTCCTGGTGCATGCGGATGGTGCCGTACATGCCGTTGTTGAAGAGGAGCACGATGATCGGCAGGCGGTACTGGCAGGCCGTGGCCAGCTCCTGCCCGGTCATCTGAAAGCAGCCGTCGCCGGCGAAGCAGATGACCGGGCGGTCCGGATGGGCGAGCTTGGCCGCGACAGCTGCCGGCAGCCCATAGCCCATCGATCCCGAGGTCGGCGCCAGCTGCGTGCGAAAGCCCCGATAGCTGTAGAACCGATTGCACCATGCGGAATAATTGCCGGCACCATTGGTGATGATGGCCTCGGCCGGCAGGGTCTCGCGCAGTGCGGCCATGATCTCCGGCATCTGCACGTCGCCCGGTATCGGCAATGGCGCGATGTGGCGATGGTAGGCCGCGTGGCCCTCAGCGGTGCTCGCGGCCCAGCGGGCACCGTCGACGGGCGGTCGTGCCGCCAGGGTTGCGGCGAGGGCCGGCAACGCCGCCTGGATCAGCAGGTCAGGCTGATAGACGCGGCCCAGCTCGTCGGGCCCATTCAGCACCTGGACCATGCGCTGGCGGGGTCGTGGCAGGTCGAGCAGTGTATATGCGTTGGTCGTCATCTCGCCGAGGCGCGCACCAAGGACCAGCAACAGATCAGACGTGTCGAGCCGCTCGACCAGCGCCGGATTCGGGCCGATGCCGATATCACCGACATAGCAAGGGTGCGTGTTGTCGAGGTAGTCCTGGCGCCGGAACACAACAGCGGTTGGCAGGCTGCTCCGCTCGACGAACCGGCGAATATCGGCGATGCCCTGGGCATTCCAGCCACCGCCACCGAGGATGACCAGCGGGCGCTCGGCCGCTTCGAGCCAGGCGAGCATCGTCTCGATCGAGGCTGGGTCCGGAAACGCCTGGACCGGGCGGAAAGGCCTGCCGGGCGCTGTCTCGACACTATCGGTCAGCATGTTCTCGGGCAGGGCCAGCACGACGGGCCCGGGCCGGCCGGAGCTTGCGGTCATCAGCGCCCGATGTACGAATTCCGGGATCCGGCGCGCATCGTCGATCTCCGCCACCCATTTGGCAATGCCACCGAACATCTGACGGTAGTCGATCTCCTGAAACGCCTCGCGCTCGCGGGCGCCGCTGTCGATCTGGCCCACGAGTAGCAGCATGGGCGTGCTGTCCTGGGCAGCGACGTGCACGCCTGCGCTGGCATTGGTGGCGCCCGGCCCGCGGGTGACGAAGCAGACACCGGGTCGGCTGGTGAGCTTGCCATGCGCTTCCGCCATCATCGCCGCGCCGCCTTCCTGCCGGCAGATGACGAACTGGATGTCGTTGCGGCCATGCAACGCATCCAATGCATCGAGGTAGCTCTCGCCGGGCACGCCGAAAATACGCTCGACGCCGTGCCGCACGAGCTCCTCGATCAAGATGTGGCCACCCGTGCGTTGCATCGTCGTCTCCCTCGCTTTTCGATCGCGGCCTGACGGCCGTTCGCCTCAGTCTGCCTCGTCGAACCCCTGCTCGACCAATGCGACGAGCGCGCTTAGCGCTCGCTCGGCGTCGGGGCCCCGTGCCGCCATCGCCAGGGTCGAGCCGCGGCTCGCCGCAAGCATCATCAGGCCGAGGATCGATGTCGCTGGCACTTGGGCGCCGTCACGCTCGACGATCACCTCGGCATCGAAGGTGCCGGCGAGGCGGACGAACTTGGCGGCTGCCCGTGCATGGAGGCCCCGGCTGTTGACGATGGTGCAGGTGGCGTCATGGGGCCATTCGGCGGCGCCGGTCGGGGTTCCGCCCAAACGCGTCAGTCTCGTTGCGGCGCGAGCAGCCGGCTCGCCACGTTGATGTACTTCTTACCGGACTCTTGGGCTTCAGCCACCGCATGCTGCAGGTCACCATCCACCCGCACACTGGCGAGCTTGATGAGCATCGGCAGGTTGACCCCGGCAATCACCTCGAGGTCGGGTCGCTCGAGCGTGGAGATGGCGAGATTCGAGGGGGTGCCGCCGAACATGTCGGTGAGAATGATGACGCCAGCGCCAGAGTCCGTCGCATCGACCGCTTCGACGATATCACGCCGTCGCTGCTCGATGTCGTCGTCGGCGCCGATGCTGATCGCCCTGATCTGCTCCTGCGGGCCGACCACGTGCTGCATGGCCGCGACGAACTCGTCGGCCAGCCGTCCATGGGTCACCAATACGAGGCCGATCATCGCTTCCTTACCGTCCTGCCGTCCCTCTTGCTGCGCCGACGCTCGACGCCGCCTGGAACGTCCGTGGCTCCAGACGCAGGTGCGCCAACTTGCGGCGGCGCATCCACAAGGGCCATCCGATCCTCGTCGGCGGCCGCCGCGGCCATTGCCGGCCGCGGCGCCAGCTCACGGTGCGCCGTGCTTACCTCGTATCCCGCCGAGCGCAAAGAGGCAGCCTGCCGCTCGGCCAGGAAAACCGAGCGATGCTGGCCTCCACTGCAGCCGAAAGCGATGGTCAGATAGCTCTTGCCCTCGGCCTGATAGCGCGGCAACAGCGGCCCGAGCAGCGCCTGCAGCGCGCTCTCGAAGGCCGCGAAATCGGGGTCGCCTTCAATGTGTGCCTGCACGGCCGGGTCGAGACCGGTAAGCGGGCGAAGCTCTGGATCGTAGTGCGGGTTGCGCAGGAAGCGAACGTCGAAGACGAGATCCGCTTCGCGCGGCAGGCCGCGGCGATAGGCGAAGGAAAGACAGTTGATGGTCGGCGCGGAACGATGCTCCGGCGCCGCGAGGTGCCCGGCCAACAGGCGCTTGAGATCGGCAAGGGCGAGCTGGGTCGTATCCACCACCAGCGTTGCGGCCGCCTTGAGTGGCTCGAGCAAGGCGCGCTCGGTCGCTATCCCGTCCTGGACCGGTCGATCGGCCGCCAGCGGGTGCCGGCGGCGGGTCTCGGTGAAGCGCCGTTGAAGGACGTCGTCGTCGCAATCGAAGTAGATCAGCGACACGGCAACCGCGGGGTTCGCCCGAGTGAGGCGCTCGACCAGGCTCGCCAGGCGCTTCGGGTCGAAGGCTCGGGTGCGGCTGTCGAGACCGATCGCCAGATCGCGCTCCAGCCCGTCATCGAGACGAACGAACCGCTCGATCAGCGGAATCGGGAGGTTGTCGATGGCCTCGAAGCCGATATCCTCCAGAGCCTTGAGCGAACTCGTTCGCCCAGCACCCGACATTCCGGTGACGATCACCAGCTTCCTGCCCGGGGCACCGCGCTGTCCCCGCGCGCTCACCATTTGCGCTCGGCGGACAGCACCACGCGAAGCCGGGCGGTCGCAGAGGCGGTGTGCGGGTCGAGCCGGTAGCACGGCAGCCTGAACTCCATCGAGCTCGGACCATAAAACGCTTGGCAGACGGTCGGCCGATGCGGGCAGTGCGGTGAGCTCGACGCAGACATCGACAGCTGTCGCCGCGCTGGACGGCAAGCGGAAAATGCCCTGTCCACGCAGCTCGATGAGCCCTCGATCGCCGGCCGCACGCGCGATGATCCGGTTGTCGGCCCGCTCGAGCCGAACGAGGTCATCGGCGACCAGCACCGCTCCGGCCTCGATCAGTCGGAGGGCCAGATCGCTCTTGCCGGCGCCGGACGGGCCCTTGAGGAGAACGCCGCGGCCAAGCCACTCCACGACCGTCCCGTGCACCAGCCACGAAGCCGTTGCCGCTTCGGTCTGTCGCACCGGGCTGTCGGCATCGGCTGTGACGGAGCGGGGGCTGGTGTGCATCGGACGGATGACAACGGCCGTCAGGCGGCGCGCGGCTGGCGCCGGCCGGTGAGGAGCTCGAAGACGGTGCCGCGATCGTCGGCGTCACGGAGGGCGGCGCAGAGCGCATCGTCACGGAAGACGCGGGCGACGCAGGCCAGGGCCTTGAGGTGATCGGCGGCGGCTTCCATGGGTGCCAGAAGCAGAAACACCAGGTCGACAGGTTCGTCGTCGAGAGCTTCGAAGCTGACCGGTGTCTGCAGGCGGGCGAAGACGCCGACCAATCGGTCGATCCCGGCCAGCTTGGCATGCGGGATGGCGAGCCCGTCGCCAATGCCGGTGGTGCCGAGCTTCTCGCGCTCGAGCAGTGCTTCGAGGACCGTGCCCGAATCGAGCGCGTGGGCCTCGGCGGCCCGATCGGCGAGCGCGCGGAGGACTTGTCGCTTGCTGCCGGCCTTGAGGTCCAGCACAACGGCGCCGGGGCTCAAGAGCTCGGAAAGGTCCATCATTAAGCTGTATTCCGTCGAAGGTGGTGCGCTCGGTGATCGACCGCTGATCGGCCACTGGCAGCCGCGGGAATCCGCACTTGCGGTCGGTTGGAGCCGGCGTCGGCGGTTATCCGCAAGGCGTGATCTCGGATGGTCGCTCGAAGGTTGCTCATCGGCTTCACCTCTTCGGGTGCCAGATCGGCTGCCGACCCCGCCCTCCGCATGGTCGATCGCGACGATGCCAGGCTGATGCGCCGCGGCGGTGTGCGCGCTCGGCCAATCGATGTCAAGCGGAGCCGGGAACGCCGGGCCGGAGATTGAGAAAGCTTCAGAAATGCGTAAGCTGCCGGTCGGCGCGCTGGCAGGCGAGGGAGCTCGGACAACGGGCACTTGCGGACGGTCGCACCCTGGTCATGCCGCGTGGGGCAGAATTCCGGCCACTGCGCCGTGATGAAGTGCGGTGCCACCTGCGCTGGAGCAGCATGGCGCCGGGTGGTCCACAGACAGGCCTTGCCGCTCATCTGGCCACGGCCTTGCGCCGTCGGCGTTGCATCGACGATGCGATCCCCAGCGCTTCGCGGTACTTCGCCACCGTTCGGCGCGCGATGGCGATGCCGTCGTCGGACAAGTGCTTGACGATCTGGTCGTCGGAGAGCACGGCCTCGGGTTGCTCCTTTTGCACCATCAGCTTGATCTTCTGCCGGATCACCTCGGCACTGTGATCCGCGGCGCCGTTCTTGCCGGCTATGGCCGTGGAGAAGAAGTATTTGAGCGGAAAGGTGCCGTGCGGCGTCTGGACGAATTTCTGGTTGGTGGCACGACTGACCGTGCTCTCGTGCAGGCCCGTCGCGGCGGCGATGTCCCTGAGCACGAGCGGCCGCAACGCCTTTGGACCTTCGCCGAGGAAAGCGTGCTGGCGTGAGAAGATCGCACGGCTCACCTTGAGGATGGTGCGCGACCGCTGGTCCAGTGCCTTGGTGAGCCAGCTCGCGTTCTGGTATCGCTCCTGCACGAATTCCTTCTGGCGCAGGTCCAGCTTCGATTTGCCGAGCTCGGCAAAGTAAGCGCTGTTGACGATGAGGCGCGGCAGCGCCTCGCTGTTGAGCTCGATGCGCCACTGGTCGGGGCCGGTGCGGAAGACCACGATGTCGGGGAGGATCGCCACCGCCTGCTCGCTGGCATAGTGCTGCCCCGGGCGAGGATCGAGCGCCTTGATCTCGGCGACCATCTCCTCGAGGTCCTCACGATCGACGCCGCAGAGCCGAAGCAGGGCCGGCCACTCGGCGCGGGCGAGCAGCGGCAGGTTGTCCAGCAGCCGACGCATCGCCGGATCCAGTCGATCGCGCTCGGCCAGCTGCAGCGCCAGGCACTCGGCCAAGTCGCGAGCGGCGATGCCGGCGGGCTCGCAGCTCTGCAGCAACGATCGCGCTCTTGACACGTCGGCGGTCGCGACGCCGATCCGGCGTGCGATCTCGACATCATCCTCGCGCAGGTAGCCGTCGTCGTCGAGCCAGTCCGTGAGGTCGAGGGCGAGCCGGCGGCAAGCGGGCGCGACGCTGAGCGCCCCCAATTGCCGGCGCAGCTCCTCGCGCAACGCCGGGGGCTCGCTGAAACGCGCCTCGATGCCCTGCTGTCCGTCCGCCTGCCGCCGACCGTGCAGCTGCTGATCATGTGCCATCGGCGCCCGGGGCTGGTCCCACTCGCCGACCTTGTCACCAGTCGAGGACGCCGGGCCCGGGGCGAGCGTCGGGGCAACGGGCGCTTCCGCTGTAGGTCTTGCCGGCTCTGGCGTGGGCTTCAACCCCGTGTCCGCCATTTCCAGGAACGGGTTTTCGGCGACCTCGCTCTGCAGCGTTCCGAGCAGCTCCTGGTTCGAGAGCTGCAGCAGCCGAATGGCCTGCTGCAGTTGCGGCGTGAGCACGAGGCTCTGTGTCTGCCGAACATCGAGGCGGAGGCCGAGCGCCACTGCCGCCGACCTCAGCGCCGGGCCGAAACGGACAAAGCGACGCTGGCGAGAGCGGACTCTGTCCGGGCTGGTGCGAATTTTACAGCGTGCGCAGGCCGCGCCGGGGAGGCCGGTGCCGCGACAGCCGCGCTCAGAGCCCGATATGCGGGGCGCATCGTCAATCCGTCGATCCTCATCCGGCGCCGACCACCGCTCAGCAAGCGAAGCTGTCGCCGAGGTAGACCCGGCGAACGTCCGGATCCGCGATGATCTCCGCCGGCGACCCCTCCTTGATGACGATGCCGTCGGCGAGGATGTACGCTCGATCGATGATTGCAAGCGTATCGCGAACGTTGTGATCGGTAATCAGGACGCCGATGCCCCGATCCTTCAGATGCCCGACCAGCTGGCGGATTTCGGTGACGTTCAATGGGTCGATGCCGGCGAGTGGCTCGTCGAGCAGGATGTAGCGAGGGTCCGACGCCAGCGCGCGGGCGATCTCACAGCGTCGGCGCTCACCGCCGGAAAGCGTGTTCGCCGGCGCTGCGGCAAGGTGGCTCAGGCCGAACTCCTCGAGCAGCGCCGCCAGCCGGCGTTGCCGCTCACGCTTGTCACGGACACGGACCTCGAGGACGGCCAGAATATTCTGCGCCACGCTCAGGCCGCGAAAGATCGAGGCCTCCTGGGGCAAATAGCCGACCCCGAGCCAGGCGCGACGGTGCATCGGCAGGTCGGTGACGTCCTGCCCGTCGAGCAGGATGCGGCCGCCATCGACGGCGACGAGCCCCGTCACCATGTAAAAGCTCGTGGTCTTGCCGGCGCCGTTGGGGCCGAGCAGGCCGACGGCCTCGCCCGGCGTGATCATGAAGCTCACATCGCGCAACACGGTCCGGCCGCCATAGGCCTTCATCAGCCCCACGGCCTCGAGCCGGCCCGTCAGGGTCTTCAGCTTTGGCATCGGCACATCACCGACAGGCGCTTGCGGCCCCGTGGCCCTCGGTCCGCCACCCGCTGGCGAGGCGGTGGCCGGCATCTCCGGTCGATCGTTGTTCGGTCGCTCCTCGAGGCGGAGGTCGGAGGCCATCGCTCAGCCTTCGCCAGCCGCCGCAGGCGCATCGCCGGCATCCTGTGCCGGCTGGAACAGGGCTCGAACCCGCTGACCTTCTGGCTTGTCGGAGCCGGCCGTCATCGTGGCGAGTTGCTGTGCCACATCGATTTCCAAGAGGTCACCGCTGATGACATTGCTTTCGCGGGTCAGAACAACGTTGCCGGCAAGCTCGATGCGCTCGCCCAGCACGTCATAGAACCCCTTGTCACCGACCGCGGTCTCCTCGGGGGAGGTGATCGTTACGTTGCCTTCGACCTCGATCCGGCGAATCGACTGGGTGGATGTCGCGGCCTCGTCGCCGAGCATGTAGAACACGATCAGCTTGTCGGCCTGCAGAACCATTTCACCCTGCTCGGCGATCACGTTGCCGAGGAATATGGCACGGCTGGCTGCCTGCTCCACCGTGAGCTTGTCCGCCACGATCTCGATCGGCTGCGTGCTGTCATGAGTGCCGAGGCCGCCGGTCGCCGGATCCTGGGCCATCGCCGGAGCCAGCACCGATACCGCCGCCAGCACGATCACCGAGCCGGCCACGCGAAGGGGAAGCGGCAAGCCCACCAACATCATCAGGCGATCCCGGCCCGGAGGCAATCGTGCAAGTGCACGGCACCCAGCGGCACCCCGTCGGTGACCACGAAGAGAACGGTGATCGAATGGCGGTTCATCATGGCGAGCGCCTCGACGGCCAGGAGGTCTGGATCGATCGTGCGAGGACCGGCCGTCATCACCTCACCCGCGGTCCTGCCGAGGAGGTCGGTGCCCATTCGCCGCCGGATGTCGCCGTCGGTGACGATACCTTGCAGCTTGCCGTCGCTGCCAACGACACCGACACAGCCGAGGCATTTCTCCGTCATCACGACCAGTGCCTCGCTCATCGGGCAGTCGGCCGCGACCAGCGGCAGATCGTCGGCGCCGCGCATCAATTGGTCGACGCGCAGGAGCTGGCTACCGAGCTTGCCGCCCGGATGGAACACGGCGAAATGCTGCGGCGTGAAACCGGCACTCTGCAACAGCGCCACGGCCAGAGCGTCCCCCAAAGCCAGCATCGCCGTGGTCGACGTCGTCGGTGCAAGGCCCATGGGACAGGCCTCGGTCAGCTCCGGCAGGACGAGCGCGACGTCGGCTTCGCGGCCGAGCGTGCTCGCGGCCCGCCCGATCATGGCGACGAGCGGTATCGCAAAACGCCGGGTGTAGAGGATGAGATCCTTGAGCTCTGCCGTCTCGCCGGAGTTGGAAAGGGCCAGAACCGCGTCCTTGGCGGTGATCATGCCGAGATCACCGTGGCTGGCTTCGCCCGGGTGGACGAACATGGCCGGCGTGCCGACGGACGACAATGTCGCTGCGATCTTGCGCGCGATGTGACCACTCTTGCCCATGCCGGTGCACACCACGCGCCCCTCGACGCCTCGCAACAGCGCGACCGCCTCGGCAAACGGTGCATCCAGATGTGCGGCCAGGGCCGCAAGCGCCGCCGCCTCGACCTCCAATACCGCCCGGCCATGCTCGAGCGCCGCCGCGGCGCAGTCCAACGCCGCCGGGCTCGCCGTCTGACGATCGACGGCCTTCGGGCCTTGGCGCACTGGGGCTTCTCGCATCGCCGATTGGCTCACGCCATGGCTCCTTGGCATTATCTTTCTTGCGGACGGGCCTGGGCCCGACCCAGCGTTCCGCCCGGTTACCGCGCCGATGTCCAACGGCCGAGCCGCCAGCGGCAGCGACACCGTCGATGAACGCCTAAGACTATGCGCCGCGGCGGCCATCGGGTCAATTCCGGCACTCGCGTGGCCGGCGAGATCAGCCGTCGTCTCCATCCTCGAAGGCCCGGTCACGAATGGGCGAAAATGTCGACGTCCGGCCACCCGGCGAGATCGAGCTCGACACGTGTCGGCAGGAAATCGAAGCAGGCCTGCGCCAACTCGCGCCGTCCCTCCCGCACGAGCATCGCCTCCAGGCTGGCGCGAAGGGCATGCAGGTGCAAGACGTCCTGGGCGGCGTATCGCTGTTGCAACTCCGTCAGCTGCAAGGCGCCCCAGTCCGAGCTTTGCTCGGTCTTCACCAGATCGATGGCCAGCAGCTCGCGACACAGATCCTTCAGTCCGTGCCGGTCGGTGTAGGTGCGCACCAGCCGCGACGCGATCTTGGTGCAGAAGAGCGGCGCCGCGTGGATACCCAGTCGCTGCCTGAGAACCGCAACATCGAACCGGGCATAGTGAAAGAGCTTGAGCCGCGCCGGGTCGCCGAGCTGGCGCGCCAGCCGCGGTGCCCGTGTCACCCCTTGCTCCAGCTGGACGAGATGGGCCGTACCGTCGCCGGCGGAGACCTGGACGACGCAAAGCCGATCGCGCCTCGGGTCGAGCCCCATCGTTTCGCTGTCCACGGCGATCGTCGCGCCGAGATCGAGGCCCTCGGGCAGGTCGTTTCGGTGGACGGTCACGCTCATCGTCGGAAGACACCTGCAAAGCCGATCGAAACGCCGGAGCCAACCGGGACCCTCGGGCGCTGGTCAGCCATCTTCTAACAGCTTCAGGGTGAACAACGCGTTAAGAATGCGCCACTAACGGCGTATGGTGCCCAGGAGAGGACTCGAACCTCCACGACCAGAAGGTCACTAGCACCTGAAGCTAGCGCGTCTACCAGTTCCGCCACCTGGGCCCTGCGAAGCTTGCGGGGGCTTCGAGCCGGAGGATCTATGGGGGAATGGCCGTGGCGTCAAGCATGGCCGTGCGCCAGGGCGATGGCCGGCACGGCTGCGGCGTTGGCCATCTTGCGTTATCGTCCGGGTTTGCCGACAACACCAGCGGCATCGGTACGGGCGACCGGCCGGCGCGGATGGCCATCCGGCTCGTCCAAGGGACCAAACGGCTCGCCCAAAGGAAAGGACGCCCCTATGCGCAACGAGGTCGTCACGGTTTTCGGCGGCACCGGCTTCATCGGCCGGCAGCTCGTCCAGCGCCTGGCACAACGCGGGGCAACGCTCCGCGTGGTAACCCGCGATCCCGATCGCGCGGGCTTTCTCCGGCCGATGGGCGATGTCGGGCAGATCGCGATCCTGCCCTATGACGAGGACGCTGCGCATCTGCGGAAGCTCGTCGACGGCGCATCCGCCGTCGTCAATCTGCTCGGCATCCTGTTCGAGCGTCGTTCCGGTGACTTCATGCGCGTCCATCGGGACATGGCGGAGCGGATCGCCACGACGGCGGCGGCGACCGGCGTGCCCCGGCTCGTGCACATGTCGGCGATCGGTGCGGATGCGACGGGCGAGGCGCTCTATGCCCAAAGCAAGGGGGAAGGCGAGCAGCGGGTTCGGGCAGCCTTCGAGGCTGCGACCATCATCCGGCCGTCGATCGTCTTCGGGCCGGGCGACGGGTTCTTCGCGCGGTTCGCGCAGATGAGCGTCTTGCTGCCCTTTCTGCCCTTGATCGATGGTGGCAAGACGCGGTTTCAACCCGTCTATGTCGGCGACGTCGCCGAGGCGATGGCCCGCTGCGTCGAGAGCGACGCGTATCGCGGCATGACGTTCGAGCTCGGCGGGCCGCGGGTCGTCACCTTCGAGGCGCTGCTGCGCTATATCCTGAAGACAGTGAACCGGCGTCGCTTGCTGTTGCCGCTGCCCATGTCGGTGGCGCGTCTGCAGGCGCGTTTCCTCGAGCATCTGCCCAACCCGCCCTTGACCCGCGATCAGTTGAAGATGCTGGCGAAGGACAATGTCGTGAGTGGCGACGCCGCGACACTGCAGACGCTGGGGATAGAGCCCACGCCGTTCGAGGTCGTCGTTCCTGAGTACCTCCAACCCTTCGCGCGCCCTGTGCGCCCCGTCAGACCACTTGCCTGATCAGCTGGTCACGCTATGTGACTAAATCACCTGGTGCCTGCCACAGGCGGCCTTCCAAGGGGAGGGCAGCGACCGGTTGGCAAAAATAGTGGTCGCGAATCGTGACTTGATGGCGAGGCGAGATCTGGACGGCCACCGCTGCCGGCGGTAACCAGAAGCTTCAGCAATGATGTCATCAGATCAACACGCCGCCCACGCGATGCGGGCGGCGCTGTCACGGTCGCTCGAGAGTAGCAGCGAGCTGCCTCGGTGGCCAGAGCGCGACGCGGGAGATTGGGCCATGCCGGCCAAGATGATGCGGTTCACCGACCTGCCGAAGGCGATGCCGGCGAAGCGGCCAGCACCGGACCGGGCCGCCGACTTCGATGAAATCTACGGTCGCTATCCGTCCGACAAGGCGGCCGAGCAGGCGTCGCGCTGCGAGCAATGCGGGATTCCCTTCTGTCAGGTGCACTGCCCGCTGCACAACAATATTCCCGACTGGCTGAAGCTGACGGCCGAAGGCCGGATGGAGGAGGCGTACGAGGTCGCGTCCGCGACCAACAACATGCCGGAGATCTGCGGACGCATCTGCCCGCAGGATCGACTCTGCGAGGGCAACTGCGTCATCGAGCAGGCGGGCCACGGCACGGTCACCATCGGTT
The DNA here is from genome assembly GCA_963700945.1 of uncultured Alphaproteobacteria bacterium. Classification (GTDB taxonomy): domain Bacteria; phylum Pseudomonadota; class Alphaproteobacteria; order Geminicoccales; family Geminicoccaceae; genus SLRI01. Next base: position 38,122 of record CAVOZQ010000017.1, on the reverse strand, counting down.
CCGTCGAAAAGCACATCGTCGACACCGCCTTCGACATGGGGTGGGTGAAGCCGGTCAAGCCGATGCGTGAACGGGCGGAGAGCATCGGCATCATCGGCGCCGGCCCCGCCGGCATGGCCGCCGCCGAGGAACTGCGCAAGAAGGGCTACCAGATCCATGTCTACGACCGCTACGATCGGATCGGCGGCCTCCTGATCTACGGCATCCCCGGCTTCAAGCTGGAAAAGCCGATCGTTCGAGCGTCGCGCCGGCGCTGCTGCAGGCCGGCGGCATCCATTTCCACCTGAATTGCGAGATCGGCGGCACCGAGGGGCCGTCCTTCGCGGAGCTGCGCGAGCGCCACGACGCAGTCCTGGTCGCCACCGGCGTCTACAAGGCACGGGCACTGCAGGCCCCGGGCGTCGGCATGCCCGGGATCGTCGCGGCCCTGGACTATCTGACAGCCAGCAACCGCAAGGGGCTCGGCGACGACGTGCCGGACTTCGACAGCGGCGCTCTCAATGCGCAGGGCCGCGACGTCGTCGTGGTGGGCGGCGGCGACACCGCGATGGACTGCGTGCGCACCGCGGTCCGGCAGGGGGCGACCTCGGTCAGCTGCCTCTACCGGCGCGATCGGGACAACATGCCGGGCTCGATGCGCGAGGTGGCCAATGCCGAGGAGGAGGGCGTCGACTTTGTCTGGCTCTCGGCGCCCGAGGCTTTTCTCGGTGGTGACCCGGTCGAGGCGGTGCGCGGTTCAGCGGATGCGGCTCGGGGCACCCGACGCCACCGGCCGGCGGGCGCCCGAGCCGGTGCCCGGCTCCAGCACCGATCGACCGGGCGATCTGGTGATCGCCGCGCTCGGCTTCGATCCCGAGGATCTGGTGACGCTGTTCGACGAGCCGGACCTGCCGGTCAGCCGTTGGGGCACGCTCAAGATCGATTGGGAGACGATGATGACCGAGCTGCCCGGCGTGTTCGCCGCGCGGCGACATCGTGCGCGGTGCCTCGCTGGTCGTCTGGGGGGTGCGCGACGGTCGCGACGCCGCCACCGGCATCCACCCCTTCATCCAGAGCGGTGCGGCACAGGCCGGTGCCTCGGCCCCGCTCAAGCTAGCCTCGTGAGGAGATCGGCACATGGGAACTCGATCAGCCAGGCCGACGCTGCACGCGTCTCTATCTGACCGAGCGGGCCGAAGCTCGAGCAGCACGGTCTATGGTCCCGAGGCCTTCGAGCGTGACGCCTGCGGTGTCGGCTGCGTCGTCGCCATCGACGGCCAGCCGCGGCGCGAGGTGGTGCTCGCCGGCATCGAGGCGCTGAAGGCCGTCTGGCACCGTGGCGCGGTCGATGCCGACGGCAAGACCGGCGACGGCGCCGGCATCCACATCCAGATCCCGCACGATTTCTTCCGGGAGCAGATCAAGCGGCACGCGGGCCCGGAGAACCATGTCGCCGTCGGCATGGTCTTCCTGCCGCGCACCGACATCGCAGCAGCAGGAAGCCTGCCGGACCATCGTCGAGAGCGAGATCCTGGGCTTCGGCTACGCCATCCGCGGCTGGCGCCAGGTGCCGGTCGACACCAGGGTCATCGGCGACAAGGCGATCGCCACCCGGCCCGAGATCGAGCAGATCATCATCGGCAATCCGCAAGGGACCGGACGACGAGCGACTTCGAGCGCGACCTGTTCCTGATCCGCCGGCGGATCGAGCGGCAGGCCTTGGCCGAGAACATCACCGACTTCTACATCTGCTCGCTGAGCTGCCGCTCGATCATCTACAAGGGCCTGTTCCTGGCCGAGCAGCTCGCCGGTGTTCTACCCCGACCTGCAGGACGAGCGCTTCGTCTCGCAGCTTCGCGATCTTCCACCAGCGCTACTCGACCAACACCTGGCCGTCCTGGAAGCTGGCGCAGCCGTTCCGGACGCTCGCCCACAACGGCGAGATCAACACGCTGCGCGGCAACCTCAACTGGATGAAGAGCCACGAGACGCGGATGGTGGCCGCTGGTCTTCGGCGCGAACAACGAGGACGTCAAGCCGATGATCCAGGCCGGCAGCTCGGACAGCGCCGTCCCTCGATGCCGTGGTCGAGGCCCTGGTCCGGGCCGGCCGCTCATTGCCGCTGGTCAAGACGCTGCTGGTGCCGCCGGCCTGGTCGAACAAGATGGCGATGCCGGAGGCGCACAAGGATCTGTTCAGCTACTGCAACTGCGTCATGGAGCCCTGGGACGGTCCGGCGGCGCTGGTCGCCACGCGACGGCCGCTGGGTGATCGCCGGCATGGACCGCAACGGCCTGCGGCCGCTGCGCTACACCCGCACCAGCGACGGTCTGCTGGTGGTCGGCTCCGAGACCGGCATGGTGCCGCTCAAGGAGGCCGACGATCGTCGAGAAGGGCCGGGTCGGCCCGGGCGAGATGATCGGCGTCGATCTCGACGACCGGCGTCTTCTACCGCGACGACGAGCTCAAGGACCACCTCGCCGCCGCAGAAGCCCTACGGCAAGTGGGTGCGAGAACATCCGCCACCTCGAGGATCTGGTGGCGGCGCGCAGCCCGAGTCCGCCTGTCAGCTGGAGCGCGGCGAGCTGCGTCGCCGGCGCTCTACGGTCTGTCGATCGAGGACCTCGAGCTGATCCTCGCGCCGATGGTGCTCGATGCCAAGGAGCCGCTCGGCTCGATGGGCGACGACACGCCCGCTGGCGGTGCTGTCGGGCGGCTATCGCGGCCTGCACCATTTCTTCCGCCAGCAGTTCAGCCAGGTCACCAACCCGCCGATCGATCCGCTGCGCGAATAGCGGGTGATGAGCCTCAAGACCCGCTTCGGCAATCTCGGCAACGTCTACGACGAGGACCCGAGCCAGACGCGCGATCCTGCAGCTGGAGACGCCGGTCTGCTGACGACCGACGACTTCCGGCGCGCTCGAGCCTATTTCGGCGAGAAGGCGAAGACCATCGACTGCACCTTCGCAGGCGAAGGCGAGCCGAGCGCGCTGCGCGTGGCGCTGGCGCGGCTGCGCGCAGGAGGCCGAGGAGGCGGTGCGCGAGCGGCTACGAGCAGCTCGATCCTGACCGACGAGGCGGTCGGCGAGGCGCGGCGCCGATGCCGATGATCCTCGCCACCGGCGCGGTCCACAGCCATCTGGTCCGCGCAGGGGCTGCGGACCTTCAGCTCGATCACGGTGCGCTCGGGCGAATGCCTCGATGTGCACTATGTCGCCGTCCTGATCGGGGTCGGCGCCACCGCGGTCAACCCCTATCTGGCCGAGGCGGCGATCGCCGACCGCCACGCCCGCGGCCTGTTCCCCGGCCTGACCCTCGCCGAGTGCCTGGCGCGCTACAAGGAGGCGATCGACCAGGGCCTGCTCAAGATCATGTCCAAGATGGGCATCTCGATCATCAGCTGCTACCGCGGCGGCTACAATTTCGAGGCGGTCGGGCTGTCGCGCTCGCTCTGCGCCGAGTACTTCCCGGGGCTGAGTCACGCCGCATCTCCGGGATCGGCCTCGACCGGCATCAAGAACAAGATCCTGCGCGCTGCACGCAGCGCGCCTATGACGAGGCCGAGCCGCGCGCTCGACGATCGGTGGCTTCTATCGCTACCGCAAGGCGGCGAGCAGCACGGCTACGAGGCCCGGATGGTCCATCAGCTGCAGCAGGCGGTCGCCTCCAATTCCTATGCCGCCTACCAGCGCTTCGTCGAGATGACGGAGCACCAGGACCCGGTCTCGATCCGTGACCTGCTCGACTTCCGGCCGGGTGCTGACGCCGGTGCCGATCGACGAGGTCGAGAGCATCACCGAGATCAGGAAGCGCTTCGTCACGCCCGGCATGTCGCTGGGTGCGCTGAGCCCCGAGGCGCACGAGACGCTGACGATCGCGATGAACCGGATCGGCGCCAAGTCCGATTCCGGCGAGGGCGGCGAGGGCAAGTGAGCGCTACACGCCGCGGCCCAACGGCGACAACGCCAACTCGCCGATCAAGCAGGTAGCCTCCGGTCGCTTCGGCGTCACCGCCGAATACCTGAACGCCGCGCGCGAGCTGGAGATCAAGGTGGCGCAGGGCGCCAAGCCGGGCGAGGGCGGCCAGCTGCCCGGCTTCAAGGTGACCGTGGAGATCGCACGGCTGCGCCATGCGACGCCCGGCGTCACGCTGATCACCCCGCCGCCGCACCACGACATCTACTCGATCGAGGACCTGGCCCAGCTGATCTACGACCTCAAGCAGATCAACCCGGACGCCAAGGTCTGCGTCAAGCTGGTCTCGGAATCGGGGATCGGCACGATCGCCGCCGGCGTCGCCAAGGCCAAGGCCGACGTGATCCTGATCTCCGGCCATGTCGGCGGCACCGGCGCCAGCCCGCAGACCTCGATCAAGTTCGCCGGCACGCCCTGGGAGATGGGGCTGTCCGAGATCAACCAGCTCCTGACCCTCAACCGGCTCCGCCACCGGGTCGTGCTGCGCACCGACGGCGGCCTCAAGACCGGCCGCGACATCGTCATCGCCGCCATGCTGGGCGCCGAGGAGTATGGCATCGGCACGCTGTCCCTCGTCGCCATGGGCTGCATCATGGTCCGCCAGTGCCACTCCAACACCTGCCCGGTCGGCATCTGCACCCAGCGAGACGACCTCCGGCAGAAATTCACCGGCACGCCCGAGAAGGTCGTCAACCTGATCAGCTTCATCGCCGAGGAGGTGCGCGAGATCCTGGCGTCGCTCGGGCTGCGCTCGCTCGCAGGAGGCGATCGGCCGCACTGACCTGCTGCGGCAGGTGGGCCGCGGCAGCGACGACCTCGACGATCTCGACCTCAACCCGATCCTGGCGCAGGTCGACACCGGCGGCCTGCCGCGCTACTGCACGATCGAGGGGCGCAACGAGGTGCCCGAACTCGCTCGATGCGCGCATGCTGAAGGACGCCGAGCCCTGCTCGAGGACGGCGAGAAGATGCAGCTGCATACAATGTCCGCAACGTGCAGCGCGCCGTCGGCACCCGGCTCTCGGCGCATATCACCCGCCGCTACGGCATGGACGGGCTGCAGCCTGGGCATCTGACCGTGCGGCTGCGAGGCTCGGCCGGCCAGTCGCTCGGCGCCTTTGCCGTCCAGGGCCTCAAGCTGGAGGTGTTCGGCGACGCCAACGACTATGTCGGCAAGGGGCTCTCCGGCGGCACGATCGTCGTCCGGCCCACCGTCTCGAGCCCGATGGTCGCGCACGAGAACGTGATCATCGGCAACACCTGCCTCTATGGCGCCACCGCCGGCAAGCTGTTCGCCGCCGGCCGCGCCGGCGAGCGCTTCGCCGTTCGCAACTCCGGCGCGCTGACCGTGGTCGAGGGCTGCGGCGACAATGGCTGCGAGTACATGACCGGCGGAGTCGCCGTGATCCTGGGCGCGGTCGGCGACAACTTCGCCGCCGGCATGTGCGGCGGCATGGCCTACGTCTGGGATGACGAGGACGTGCTCGAGGGCCACCTCAACCCGGACTTCGTCATCATGCAGCGAGTCGAGGTGGACCACTACGCTCAGGAGCTCAAGAACCTGATTGTCGAGCACGTCTGGCAGACCCAGAGCGCGCTCGCGGAGCGAATCGTCCGGGACTTCGACCGCGAGCTGCCGCGCTTTTGGCAGGTCGTTCCGAAGGAGCTTCTGGACAAGCTGCCCGTCCCCGTGCGGGCGGCAGAGGGCACGGCTGCGCTCACCGCTTGAGCCACCGGGCAGGCTCGGCATGGAATCCGGCGGCGGTAGCGCTCGGCATCTGGGTCTGGCTCGCCTTGCCGGCGGCTGCCAACCAGGTGCCGGACGCACAGGCGGTCGAAGCAGCCGTGCGGGCCATTCTGGCGATGCCGCTGCCCGAGTTCGCGCCCGGGCCTAGTCGAAGTACGCCCGGCCTTCGGTGAGCACGACCTCAGGCGTGGGTTCCGGGCCGACCTCGAGGCGCTCGCCGATTGGCCCGGGGAAGCCGTCGTCGTGGCGAACGGGGTCGTTCGCCTGGAGGAGGTTGCAGCGGCGCTGGCGCGGCCGGACCTCCTAGCCTGCACGGCTCTCGACTGTCGGCTTGCCGCGCCGCTCCTGGTGGAGGCTGCGGCGACGCTGGTCATCCAGGGGACGACCGTGCGCATGATCCAGTCGGCCGGGGCGCTGCTCTCCGCGCAGGGCGCGCTCTTCATCAGCGATGCCGAGCTGATCGGTTGGGACGAGGCCGCCGAGGCGACGGCCGCGACCGACCCGGAAGGCACCGTCTTCAGGCCCTGGGTGGCTGGGCTGGAGGCAAACCGTACGATCATCCGCAACAGCCGGCTTGCGCATCTGGGATACCTCTCGAACGCGACCCAGGGGCTCGCCTTCACGACGTCGGGCCGCAACCCGCCGGCCGGACGGCCGGAGGTCGACATCGTCAGGAGCCGGATCGAGGATCTCTACTACGGCTTCTACACATGGGAAGCCGAGGGCGTCCGCCTTCTGCAGAACATCTTCGAAGGCAACCAGCTCTACGGCATCGACCCGCACGACCGCAGCCGCGACATGTTGATCGCGGAGAACTTCGTGCGCAGCACCAAGTACCGGCACGGTATCGTGCTCAGCCGCGAGATCAGCGACACTGTCGTCGTTCGCAATCGAAGCATTGCCAATGCCGGAAGCGGCTTCTTCCTGGACAAGGGCAGCCATCACGTCACTTTCGCCGAGAACGAGTCCTTCGACAACGAAATCGACGGCTTTACCGTGCTCGAGAGCCGCGATGTCGTCATCCAAGGCAATCACGTCGCCAATAATGGCCGGACCGGCATCCGGATCAGGTCGTCCGCCGATGTGCTAATCAAGGACAACATCATTCACGATAACGTCGGGCCGGGCATCTTCGCCTACGATTGGACCGACAATGTGCGCCAGCCGGATGACGAGGAGCGGCGGCACATGCAGCCGGTCCGATTGACTATTTCCGGCAATCGGCTGAGCGACAATGACGGGGGCGGCTGCAACTTGCGGGGTGATGTCACCCTGGTGCGGCCATCCGGCGGCAATAGCGACTGCTAGCCCGGGTCGCTGGCCGACGCCGCGAAGAGGTCCGGCGTTTCGATCGCCCGGCTGTGGTCGCGCCAGTCGAACCAGTCGACGGCAGGTCGATCGCTGCCATTACCGTCCCAAACGAACCAGGCAAAGCAGGTGTTGCTCGGCGCTCGCGGACCCTCCCAGCCATGGCGATGCATCATCGGCAGACGCCGCGACGAGATCCATATCCGCGCCGGCGGATGACGCCGGAAGAAGGGCAGCCGTGCCGTGCTCTCGAGGAAGTTGGTGCGCAGCAGAAGCGCCAGATACGGCACCTCGCGAAGCGCCTTCTGCGCGAACGCTGTTGCCAGCCTGTAGGGCGGGTTGGTGACCACCCCGCCGATCCCGGGCCTGGGAGCCGCCTCAAGGTAGTCGATCCCGCTCGAGCAGCCCTCGAGCCCATAGTCCATGAGGTCTGATGCCGTCACCTGGTAGCCGGCCGCCACGAGCGGCTTGACGATGGCACCGTCGCCGGCGGCAGGCTCCCAGATGATCTTCGGCAGATGCTCGGCCTCGATCGCGAGCAGGCTCCAGACGGCCTCCGGCGGGCTGAAATAGGCGTCGACACCGCGGGCCTCGTGATCGTGACTGCTCTGGATGCGCAAACCCTGCTGCCTCTGCTCTCCGTCATTTGCCTCTTGGCCACGGGGCCCAGCAGCAACGGCCAGAGCTGGCTCCCGTGGCTCGCCGGGAGCAACCGCGCCCGGCGAGCCTTTTCGGGAGTTGTCCGTCAGCCGCGGAACGGTGCCGCGAGCGCGTCCGCCTGCTCGGCGATCAGGGCCATCGCCTCCTCGGGCGATCCAGTCTGACCGACCAGGAGCTTGCCGAGCTCGACCGGGATCACGTTGTTGGCGATCTCGGCCCAGGATGGCAAGTCGGAAGGCTCGGAGCCCATGCGGTTGTTGATCGTCCACTCGATCGCCGGGAAGTGGCGGGTGGTCCCGGCACCCGGCTTCGCCGCCTCGAGGACGCGTGGATCGCTGAACGAGGAAAGCCGCACCGGCGAGGCGCCACCGCCGACGGTCGACGAGCGGGCGACGACGTCCTTAGAGGTGACCCACTGCATGAACAGCCAGGCCGCGTCCGGGTTCTGCGAGTAGCGCGACAGCGCGATCGACGAGCCACCCTGGTGGCCGATGTGCGGGATCTCGTTGAAGCCGCAATCCTCGGGCGAGCGCAGCGCCGTCTCCTCTGGCGGGATGGCGGCTTCCATGAGCCCGGCGACCTGGCTGTCACCGCCGTCGAGGCCGGGGAAGAACTCGCCCCAGGAGATGACGTGGCCGGCCAGGCCTTGCGCCACCGACTGCCATTCGCCGTCCCAGGTCCAGGTCTTGGCGTCCTCGGGCATGTACTTCACCAGCTCGAGCATGAAGTCCATGCCCCTCATGCCGGCCTCGTCGCCGCCCGAGAACATCCGATTGGCGTCGAAGACCGAGCCGCCATTCGCCCAGAGCCAGGCCGTCCAGTCGCAGTTCAGGCTGTAGTGCCCGGAGCGGAGCTGGCCCGTGGTGCCGTAGATGCCGTTGCCGATCTCGGCCTCGTGCAGAGCCTTCGTGACCTCCATGAACTCGTTGAGCGTCTTCGGCACCGCGATGCCGTGCTTGTCGTAGAGATCCTTGCGGTACATCAAGATGAAGATCGGGATGTCGAACGGCACCCCCATCTGCTCGCCATTGGCGATCGTGATGGCCTTGACCAGCTCTGGCGAGAAATCGTCCCAGTCGTAGCCGGGCATGGCGAGCTCGGCGTTGCTGTCGTAGTACTCGCGCGGGTTGTAGACATCGGGCGCGAACAGCGCCGACCACGCCTGGTCGAGATAGTAGAGGTCGTAGGTGCCGAGCTGGCCCTGCGCGTCGAGCGTCGCCTTGGCGAGCACCTGCTCCAAGGGCACGATCTCGATCTCGACATTGATGCCGGTCAGCTCCTCGAACTCACCCTTGAGCTCGGACGCGACCACCGTGGGCGGCGTCGCCTCCGAGGTGTAGCGCACGGTCGTGCCGGCGAAGGGCTTGCCGACATCGCGAAGCCACGCCGCCACGTCGTCCGGGGTCTGCGCCATGGCCATGGGCGTACCGAGATTGGTGAGGCCGCTGAACGGCCTGGCACCACCCAGGAACGTCGTGGCGAAGCCGGAGAGGCCGACTCCGGCCATGGCCATGCGGCTGACAAAGGCGCGGCGGCCGATGCGGCGCTGGCTGAACGCCCGGGCCGTATCGGCGATGAACGTCTTTCTGTCGTAGCTCTTGAAGCTCATTTGAAACCTCCCTTGGTTGTTGAGCTCGATGTCGATCGTGTGCCGGTCGCCGCCTCAGCTCTTCAGCGAGCCCAGGGTGAGACCGCGAACGAGATGCTTTTGGACAAGTAGAATGAAGATGAAGCTCGGCACCAGCGCCGCACTGCCCAAAGCGGTGATCAGACCCCATTCGGTGCCAGTCGAGGTGACGAAGGTGGTGATCTTGACCGGGATCGTGCGGATGCTGGTGGTCAAGAGGAGCGAGATGAGGAACTCGGTCCAGGAGAAGATGAAGCAAAGCACGGCCGTGGCCGCGAGCCCGCCCTTGACCAGCGGCAGCACCACCATGCGGAAGACCTGAAAGCGCGAGGCGCCGTCGAGCATCGCGGATTCGTCGAGCTCGACCGGCACGTCGTCGAAGAAGCTCTTCAACAGCAAGACCGCCAGCGGCAGGTTGATCAGCGTGTGCGCCAGGATCAGGCCGAGATGCGAGTCGCGCAGCCCGAGGTCGCGAAAGATGAAGAAGAGCGGGATGGCCACGGCAATCGGCGGCAGCATGCGCTGCGCCAGGACGAAGAAGACGACGTGCTCCTTGGCCCGGAAGGCGAAGCGCGATAGCCCGTAGGCGGCGAGCGAGGCCAAGGTGAGCGCGATAGCGGTCGAGCCCAGCGCCACGATCAGGCTGTCGACGATCGAGGGCAGTGAATAGTAGGAGCTGGCCCCACCGGTCTGCCCGCCGACGCCCCCTTCGAGCGTGATCCGCGACTCGCCGCCGATGGTGACCGCGTAGTTGTCCGTGGTCGGCACGAAATCGGTATACACCGGGGGCTGGGCGAAGATCGCCGTGTAGGGCTTGAACGACGCCAGCACCCACCAGAAGAGCGGGAAAAGGAACATCAGGATGACGATCGCGGCGGTGATGTCGCGCAGGAGTCGTGAACTCAGGCTGCCGGTCATCAGAAGCGGACCCTGGCGATGCGGATGAAGCTGAAGCAGACGAGGTTCAAGATCACCAGGATGATCAGACTCAGGGTCGCCGCATAGTTGAAGTTGGCCACCTGGAAGATCCGCCCCGCATAGAAGCTCAGTGTTTCGGTCGCCGTGCCCGGACCACCTGCCGTCATCGCATAGACATAGTCGTAGATGCGGAACAGATCGATCGTTCGGATCAGCACGGCAACCGCGATGACGCGGCCGAGCAGCGGCAGGGTGATGTAGAGAAAGCACTGCACGTAGGACGCGCCGTCGATGGCCGCGGCCTCATAAGGCTCCTTCGGCAAGGCGCGGAGCCCAGCCAGGAGGATCAGCACCATGAAGGGCGTCCACTGCCAGATGTCGGCGACCATGACGCCCCAGAGTGCCAGGTTGGGATTGGCCAGGATCGGCCTTGCGGGATCGAGCATGCCCAGGAGCTTCAAATAGTAGGAGACGACGCCGAACTGGCCGTCCTGCATCAAGAGGAACATCAGGCCGGTCACCGCCGGCGGTACGACCAGCGGCAGTGTCATCAGGGCCCGGAGCACCCCGTAGCCCCGCCGCTCGCAGTCGAGCAGGAGGGCGATCGCGACGCCGAGCACCACCTGGATGATCAAGCAGATCACCGTGTACTGAACGGTGACCCAAAGGGCGTCGTGGAACCGGACATCCTGAAAAGCGGCGATCCAGTTGGCAAGCCCGGTGAACTCTTCCTGGCGCGTGAACCGGTTGCGCTGGTGCAAGCTCAGCCAGATCGAGTACACCAGGGGGTAGATCCCAAAGGCGAGGATCATGGCGAAGGTGGGCGCCAGCCAGGGAAACGGATGGTCGCCGGTCAGCCAGCGCGGCAGCCAAGGCAAGCGGCCGCCCGGCTGTCCCGCGGCAGGGCTCATGCCGCTACCCAAGCACAGGCACTGGCTCGACCGCGCAGCATTGCCCTTGCCGACAAACCCGCCTCCCCAAACATTTGTTCTGTTGGCACGACAAGATTACAATAGCTTGCCGTTCGTTCGACGCAAGTCAAGGTGCGCTCTGCCGCAGTACCGACCTCGGCGCCGAGCGGCTTTCCGTTTGCGGGCCGGCAATCGGGCGCGTAATCGTCTGGCACCGCTCGTTGCAACCGAAGCCGCCGAGACTCTTCATGACCGAGCCGTCCGCCCTTTTCGCCGAAGCCGCCGAAGCGGCCGGCACCGGTGTGCTGCCGTCGCAGGCGCTAAGGGCCGCGATCAACGCCCACGAGATCGAGGCCGTGCTGCCGATCGAGGCCTCGCAGGTGCAGCCGGCCAGTCTCGATCTCAGGCTCGGCAAGACAGCCTACCGGGTGGCCTCCAGCTTCCTGCCGGGCAGCAAGCGGACGGTCGCCGAGCGCCTTCATGAGCTGGCGCTCTACGAGATGGAACTGGGTGATGGTTCGGTCCTCGAGCGGGGTGCCGTCTACATCGTGCCGCTCGAGGAGCGGGTGAAGCTCAAATGGCGGACCTCGGCCACTGCCAACCCCAAGAGCTCGATCGGCCGCCTCGACATCTTCGCACGGGTGATCACCGACCGCGGCACCCGGTTCGATCGCATCGAGGAGGCCTATGAGGGGCCGCTCTATGTCGAGCTGGCGCCGCGCAGCTTCAGCATCGAGGTCCGGCGTGGCTCCCGATTGGTGCAGCTGCGGTTGCGTCGCGGCTCACCGCCGGTCTCGGCCAAGTTCCACAAGCAGCTCCAGGCGGATTACGGCCTCGTCGCCGGCGACGACCCCCTGGCGCCGGATCGCGAGGGCGTGCCGTTCACCGTCGACGTGAAGGGGCAGGGCGACGGCAGCATCATTGGCTACCGGGCCAAGCGGCACGCCGGGCTCGTCGATGTCGATCGCATCGCGGCTTATGAGCCGCGCGACTTCTGGGAGCCCGTGCACGCGCGCGAGGGCCAGGGGGTTCTCCTGGAGCCCGAGCATTTCTACATCCTCGCCTCGAAGGAAACCGTGGTCGTACCGCCGCACGTGGCGGCCGAGATGGTCGCCTACGATACGACGGTCGGCGAGTTTCGCGTCCACTATGCCGGTTTCTTCGATCCGGGCTTCGGTTGCGACGAGACGGGTGGTGCCGGCACGCGTGCCGTGCTGGAGGTCCGCTCGCACGAGGTGCCCTTCCTGATCGAGGACGGCCAGATCGTCGGCCGGCTGACCTACGAGAAGCTCGCGGCACCGCCGGACAGGCTCTACGGCCAGGGGGTCGGCTCGTACCAGAAGCAGGGCCTGCAGCTGGCCAAGCACTTCAAGCCATGGCCCGCTGATCGCCAAGGGTGACGACGCAACGCGTCCAGACCGAGGAACTCCTAGCGCGCGATCGGCGTATCCGGCTGGCTGCCCCACTCGGTCCACGAGCCGTCGTAGAGCGCGGCATCGAGCTTGCCGACCCGCGCCAGCGCCAGGTTCGCGACGGCCGCGGAGACGCCCGAGCCACAACTCGTGGTGATCGGCCGCTCGAGGTCGACGCCGGCTGCCGCGAATAGCGCGCCCAGCGCCTGTGCATCCTTCAATGTGCCATCGGCCGCGACCAGATCGCTCGCCGGCACGTTCGTGGCTCCGGGAATGTGGCCGGCCTTCAGGCCGGGGCGTGGCTCCGCCACGCTGCCGGCGAAACGCGCGGCAGACCGTGTGTCGACGACCTGCTCGCGACGGGAGGTGAGATTGCCGCGCATCTGATCGAGATCACGCACCAGGAAGCTGTTGATCCGCGGCGTGAAATGGCGCTCGCTCGGGCGGACCAGCATGTCGTCGACCGGCCGGCCCTCCGCCGCCACTTGGCAAGCCCGCCATCGAGCACCTTGACGTCCTCGTGGCCCATCGCCCGGAACATCCACCAGGCACGGGCCGAGGCGTAGAAGCGGTTGTTGTCGTAGGCGACGATGCGTCACGCCGTCGCCAAGCCCGAGCTTGCGCACGCGGGCCGAGAACTTGGTCGGCGAGGGCAACATGTGCGGCAGGTCGCTATCGGTGTCGGCAATGTCGTCGATATCGAAGATAGACCGACTCGCGGGATATGCTGCCGCTTCGTACTCGGCGCGCGGATCACGTCCGTCGTCGGGCATGAACCAGGTGCAGTCGACGATGCGGAGGTCGGGCAGCATCGAGGTTCTGCTCGAGCCAGTCGGTCGAGACGAGCGGATCGGACATCACGGCTCCACGGGCTATGCGGCTCTGGCTCGACCGTTCCTAGCCCAGCCAGGGCGGCACGGGGAGGCCCTTTTCGCGCAGGAAGGCCGGGTTGAAGAGCCTGTGACTGATAGCGGCTGCCGTAGTCGCAGAGGATCGTCACGATCGTATGCCCAGGCCCGAGCTCCTGGCCAGCCGGACGGCCGAGGCGACGTTGATGCCCGACGAGCCGCCGAGCACGAGCCCTTCGCGCTGGATCAGGTGGAAGACCAGCTCGGCAGCGCCTCGGCGTCGGGGATCTGGTAGGCGTCGTCGATGGGCGCGCCGTCGAGATTGGCGGTGATGCGTCCCTGGCCGATGCCCTCGGTGATCGAGCTGCCCTCGGCCTTGAGCTCGCCGTGCTTGTAGTAGTGGTAGAGGGCGGCGCCCATCGGGTCGGCGAGCTGGATGCGCACGTCGGCTTGCTGCTCCTTGAGGTACAAGCCGACGCCGGAGATCGTGCCGCCCGGTGCCGGCAGCACAGGTGAAGGCGTCGATCCGTCCCTCGGTCTGCGCGCCAGATCTCGGGCCCGAGATGCGCGTGGTGGCCGTCGCGGTTGGCGGTGTTGTCGAACTGGTTCGCCCAGATGGCCCCGTTGGGCTCCTTCTCGGCCAGCTCGGCGGCGAGCCGCCCGGAGTACTTGACGTAGTTGTTGGGATCCTTGTACGGCACGGCCGGCACCTCGATCAGCTCGACCCCCTGAGCGCGGAGCATGTCCTTCTTCTCCTGGCTCTGCGTCTCGGGGATCACGATCACCGTGCGATAGCCCTTCGCGTTGCCGACCACGGCAAGCCCGATGCCGGTGTTGCCGGCCGTGCCCTCGACGATCACGCCGCCCGGCCGGAGCTTGCCCTTCGCCTCGGCGTCCTCGACGATGGCGAGCGCCGCGCGGTCCTTGATGCTGCCACCCGGGTTCATGAACTCGCACTTGCCGAGGATCTCGCAGCCCGTCTCGTCCGAAAGGTGCCTGAGACGCACCAATGGGGTGTTGCCGATCAGCGCGAGCGTGCCGGGGCGAATGTCCATCGATCTCTCGCGAAAACGGAGGTTTCACTGAGCCATCATGTAGAGGCCGGCGCCGCAAACGACAAGGCAGCGGCCGATGCTTCGATCGCCTCGCGCATCGCGGCCATCCTACCGCCGCCGGTCGAGCGGATCGAGACCCACGCCGCCATTCTGCTGCTGAGCGGCGATCGGGCCTACAAGCTGAAGAAGCCGGTCCGCTTCAGCTTTCTCGATTTTCGCAGCCTCGAACTCGCGCCATGCGGCGCTCGAGGCCGAGCTGCGCCTCAACCGGCGAACCGCCCCCGAGCTCTACGACAAGGTGGTCCCGGTGACCGAAACGAACGGCGAGCTCGCCATTGGCGGCGACGGCGAGCCCGTCGAATGGCTGCTCGTCATGACCCGTTTTCCAGAAGCCTGCCGGCTCGACCACGTTGCCGAGCGCGGCGAGCTGGACCCCGAGGTGATCCAGGCGCTCGCCCGGCTCCATTGCCGAATTTCACGGCATGCTCGGAGCCGCTGCCTGATGCCGGCGGCGTCAGGGCCATGCGGGAAGTGGTCCGTGGCAATGCGGACGACCTCCGCACGCTCGGTCCCCGAGGCCTTTCGGGCCGACGCCGTCGAGGCGCTGATCGCAGCCACCGATCGAGAGCTGGCCCTGGCGGCCGAGCAGCTCGAGGCGCGCCGGCAAGCCGGCTTCGTCCGACATTGCCACGGCGATCTGCATCTCGAGAACATCGTGCTGCTCGGCCGCCAGCCTGTGCTGTTCGACTGCATCGAGTTCAACGACGCCTTCGCGCAGATCGACCTGCTCTACGATGTGGCTTTCCTGATCATGGACCTGATCGATCGGGGCTATCGGCGCGAGGCTCAGGCGCTGCTTCAGAGCCTACAACGATCGGATGGAGGATGATGCCGGCCTCGCCTTGTTGCCGCTCTTCCTGTCCGTTCGGGCGGCGGTGCGGGCCAAGGTCGAGGCCTTTGCCGGTGAGCGCCGGCCTGCCTCGGCCTACCTCGATCTCGCCGAGCGCGTGCTCGCACCAGTGCCGCCGCGATTGATCGCCATCGGTGGCCGCTCCGGCACCGGCAAGTCGAGCGTCGCACAGCATCTGGCCCCCGAGATCGGTGCCATGCCAGGCGCCCTGCTGTTGCGCTCGGACGTGATCCGCAAGCGCCTCTTCGATCGCGAGCCGACGGATCGGCTGCCGGAGGAAGCCTACACCGAGGCCGTGTCGGAGCGCGTCTTCGAGCGCCTCGCCGAGCGCGCCCTGACCTTGCTTCGAGCCGGTCGGACCGTGATTGCCGATGGTGTGTTCGGCGACCCGGCCAAGCGCCGGCGGATCGCCCGGGCTGCCCAGCTGGCGGGCGTCCCGTTCCTTGGGTTCTGGCTCGAAGCCCCGCAGGCGATGCTCGAAGCACGGGTGGCCGGGCGACGCAACGACGCGTCGGATGCCGATGTGACGATTGTCCGAGCGCAGGCCACGATGCCGAAAGGTGCCATGAGCTGGGTGCCGATCTCCGCCGCCAATGACGTCGAGACCGTCGCTGCACGGATCATGGATCATCTCCGAGGCCGGGCCATTGGTTGACCTGCGGGGGGGTCGACCACAAGTGGAAGGCGTACCGCGGCTATGCGGACAAGAGCCGCAAGATCATCGACGAGACAGAAGGGCAAGAGATGGCACCGAAACTCGACCCGGAGGATGCGCGCCAAGGGGAAAAAACCGGCCACATGCGCTATGTGCTGGTCGTCTCCACTGTCGTTGCCGCCATTGCGCTCATGAGCCTTTTCTTCATCTACAGTTGAGCGCGTCGGCCTCGACATCCTCTAGCGCGGATGACAGCCATGTGCGGCCGTTTCGCACTCTTCCTGGAGCCAGGCGCCTTTCTCGACATCTTCGGCTGCCCGGCGCCCGACGAGTTGGAGCAGCACTACAACATCGTTCCCGACCGCGAGATCGTGGCTGTTCGGACGGGTGAGAACGGCCGCGAAGCGGTTCGGCTGCGCTGGGGTTTATTGCCGCCATGGGCTGATGATCCCGCCGACCGCGGCCGCCAGATCAATGCTCGCTCGGAGACCGTCTTCGAGAAGCCGAGCTTCAAGTCCGCGGCACGACATCATCGTTGCCTCATCCCGGCCTCGGGATTTTACGAGTGGCAAAAAAGCGCTGGGCAGAGCCAGCCCTTCTTCATTCATCGGGTAGATCGGGGACCGATCGCCATGGCCGGCATTTGGCGAGAAAGCCGGTTCGGCGAGGCCGTGGTCGAGAGCTGCGCCATCCTGACGATGGACGCCTATCCATCGATCAGCGGAATCCACCACCGCATGCCCGTTATGCTCAAGCCATCGGTCTGGCAGTCTTGGATCGACCCGAGCTGTCCTGAGATCAACAGGTTGCGCGATGCGCTTCAGCCGTTGTCGGAGGATGAAATTGTTGCCCATCCGGTCGGTCGCGCCGTCAACAATCCAGCCAATGACGACCGGCGGCTGATCGAGCGCCAGGACGAGCAGCCGCCGGCCCAAGGTGCGCTGTTCTAGACGCCGGCGACAAGAGCACCGGCTCCCGGTCGATCAGTCGTCGTTCGGCTCCTCGTTGGCGTGACGTCGGACCATCTGTCCGCGCTTGCGGGCGAGCATCAGCCCGTCCCCGATCGGCAGGAGAACGGGGGTCACGCGGCGATCGCTCTGGATCGTCCGGGTCAGCGAGCGCAGTGTCTCGGTCTGCCGCGAATGGTCGTCGGGATCGGCGACGGCGCCGCCCCAGAGCATGTTGTCCAGCGCGACGAGCCCGCCGGGCTTCAGCAGATCGAGTGCCGCTTCGTAGTAGTCGGGGTAGCGCTTCTTCTCGGCGTCGATGTAGACGAGGTCGAAGCTCTGCGCCTCGCCGTCGGCAAACAGGCCCTCGATGCTCTCCATGGCGAGACCCAGGCGCAGGTCGATGCGGCCCTCGAGCCCGGCCTTGGCCCAATGACGGCGTCCGATGCGGGTCCAGTCGTCGTTGACGTCGAGCGTGGTGATCCGCCCGTGCGCCGGCATGGCGGCTGCCATGGCGAGCGTGCCGTAGCCGGTGAAGCAGCCGATCTCGAGAACGCGCTCGGCGCCCGTGAGCTCGATCACCAGCGCCAGGAGCTGCATTTGCAACGTCGAGCTGCGCATGCCCGCGTCGGGTAGCGCGTCGGTCGCCGCCCGAAGCTCTGCCAGCACCGGGTGCTCACGCCCGCTGAACGTGTCGAGATAGGTCTGGAGCGCTGGGCTGGAGGCGAGGTTTCGCGGGCTCATCGGCATGCCTCAGGCCGCAGCGCTCCACCCATGTCAGGCAGCCTTGCCGGATGCGAGCCCGGTGGCGGCGGACAGCACCTCCTCGACGTGGCCCGGCACCTTGACCTTGCGCCACGCCTTGACGATCCGCCCGTCCGCGCCGACCAGAAAGGTCGACCGATCGATCCCCATGTACTTCTTGCCGTACATGCTCTTCTCGACCCAGGCGCCCAGCGCCTCGACCAGCTCGCCCTCGGTATCCGCCGCCAGGACCAGATCGAGATTGTGCTTCTTCTTGAACTTGTCGTGGCTCGCCACATCGTCCTTCGAGAGACCGATCACCGGTACGCCGGCCGCGGCAAACGCGGCCTTGTGCTCGGTGAAGTCGATCGCCTCCTTGGTACAGCCCGAGGTGTCGTCCTTGGGGTAGAGGTAGAGAACATAGGGCTTGCCCTGCAAGCTGCCGCTCGACACCGACCCGCCGCCATCGGTCGGCAGGTCGAATGCCGGCATCACGTCACCTTCCTTGAGCTCGGTCATGGCGTTTCCTTCTGTTTGCTCGCTTCGCTCGTCCCTGCGACAGCGCCGGATGGATCATCGTCCGGCGGGCAGAGCTCGTCGAAATACTGGGCGGTCAGGGTCTGGCTTTCAACGAGCAGCCCCTGGATCGCATCGAAATGGCTGACTGGCACGCCGAGATCGAGCTGGCGATTGGCGGCGCGCACCAGCGCCTCCTTGAGCCCCGGCGGCGCCTTGGTCGGATCGAAGCTGCGGCCGGTCGTCGAGAGCCGAAGCACGGCCTGTAGCGCATGGAGCAGGTCGAACGCCTGCAGCAGGCGGTGGCCGCGCGGTTCGTCGAGGACGCCGATCTCGATCGCCGTTGCGAGCACCAGGCGCGTATCCGTCGTGCGCAGCCGCGGCTCGTCGGGGCCATGGCGCAGCACCAGGAATTGCGCCGAGAACTCGAGCTCGACCAGTCCGCCTCGGCAATGTTTGATGTTCCAAGGCGAGTCGCTGCCATGCTCCTTGAAGATGCGAAAGCGCATGGCGCGCACCTCGGCCTGGAGCTTCCCCACCTCCGTCGGCCGTGCCAGCACCTCGTCGATGGCTGCCGCGATGTCGCGCATCAAGCCGGCGTCTCCGGCGACCGGCCGGGCCCGCGTCAGCGACTGACGTTCCCAGACCTGCGCCGTGCTGTCGTGATATTTCTTGAAGTTGTCCAGGCTGGTCGCCACCGGGCCGACGCTGCCGGAAGGGCGCAGCCGGGTATCGATCTCGTAGAGCCTGCCCTCTGCGGTCTGCGCGCTGATTGCGCTGACCAGCCGCTGGCCGAGGCGGGCGTAGTAGGTCTGCGGCGGCAGCGGCTTCTCGCCGTCGGACACGACCTCCGGCGGGGCGTCATAGACGAAGACGAGGTCGAGATCGGAGCCGAGGCTGAGCTCACGCGAGCCGAGCTTGCCCAAGCCGATCACGCAGAAACTGCCGCCCGGCACCCGGCCGTGCTGGTCCTCCAGCCAGCGCTCGGCCTCCGGCAGCAGCGTGTGCAGGATCAGCTCGGCGATGCCGGTGAGCGCGCGGCTCGCGGTCGTCGCATCGGCGAAGCCGAGCAGCACGTGCAGCCCGGCCTGGAATTGCCGGCCCTGGGCCCAGCGGCGACAGAGATCGAGCAGCGCCTCGAGGTGAACGGCATCGCGCTTGAGGCTGGCCAGCTCGGCTGCCAGCGCTGCCTGGTCGGGCAGCGGCTCGAAGAAATCCGGTGCCAGCATGGCGTCGAAAAGCGCCACGTTGCTCGCCAGCACCTGGGCCAGCCTGGGTGCCGCCCCCATCAAGTCGCTCAGCAGGGTCAGGAGATTGGGGTTGGCGCGGATCAGCGAGAAGAACTGCACGCCGGCGGGCAGGCCGGACAGAAAGGCGTCGAGCAGGCGGAAGGCCTCGTCGACATCGGTCTGCCGCTCGAGCGCTCGGAGGATGCCCGGCGTCAGCTCGGTCAGGATCTCGCGTGCCCGGGTGCTGCGCGTGGCCCGGATATGGCCATGGT
This sequence comes from uncultured Alphaproteobacteria bacterium, assembly GCA_963700945.1. GTDB lineage: Bacteria > Pseudomonadota > Alphaproteobacteria > Geminicoccales > Geminicoccaceae > SLRI01. The sequence goes on along the minus strand of CAVOZQ010000017.1, from coordinate 18,409 downwards.
GCCACTGCCGAATGCGCGCCGAGACGGCGCCGGGGTCGCAAAAGCCCATTTCGCGCAGCGTGTCGAGCGTGCCCGGGTCGTCCTCGGTCCCGGTGAAGACGAGCTGCCTGCCGGCACCGAGATCCGGCTCCGCCTCGAACAACTGCGCATAGTGCCGCTCGACCCGCTGCAGGGTCAGCATCAGCGCCTGGCCGAGCGCCGCATCGTCTGCAAAGCCGGCGAAGCGCGCGAACTGCGCCAGCTCCTGGTCGCGCGCCGGACAGGGTCTGGGTCTGCTTGTCCGCCACCATCTGCAGCCGATGCTCGAGGCCGCGCAGGAAGCGATAGGCGGCGGCAAGCTCCTGCGCCGGCGCTGCCGTCGACCCAGCGCCCCTCGACCAGCCGCTCGAGTGCCACCAGCGTCCGCGGATCGCGAAGCTCCGGGTGCCGGCCGCCCAGGATCAGCTGCTGGGTCTGGACGAAGAACTCGATCTCGCGAATGCCGCCGCGGCCGACCTTGAGATCGTGGCCCCGGACGCCGATCGTGCCGAAGCCCCGATGCGCATTGATCTGTCGCTTGATCGAGTGGATGTCGCGGATGGCCGCGTAGTCGAGATGCTTGCGCCAGACGAACGGTGACAGGCGGCGAAGGAAGCCATTGCCCGCGTCCGCGTCGCCGGCCACCACGCGAGCCTTGATGAAGGCGGCCCGCTCCCAGTTCTGGCCGTGCCGCTCGTAGTAGATCTCGGCCGCATCGACCGAGAGGGCCAGCGGATGTCCCGGCGGATGCGGGCGCAGGCGCAGATCGGTCCGAAAGACATAGCCCTCGCGGCTCTTGTTCTCGAGGCCGTAGACGATGGCCCTGGCCGCGCGGACCGCCAGCGCCATGGGCGTCTCGCGGCCCTGGTAGGCGATGCGTTCGGGATCGAAGAAGACGATGAGGTCGATGTCGCTCGAATAGTTCAGCTCACCGGCACCCAGCTTGCCCATGCCGACGACGAAGATGCCGCAGTCGCGGGTCGGCGCGTCGCTGTCGGGAAGCTCGATCTCGCCGCGCTTGGCGGACTCGACGAGGAAAGTCTGCAGGACACCTTCGGTCGCGCGGTCGGCGAGCCGCGTCAGGCAGGTCGTCACGGCGTCCAGATCGAAGGCACCTTCGAGGTCGGCGAGCCCGACCACCGTCGCCACGCGGCGCTTGGCCCGGCGCAACCCCGGCAGCATCCGATTGCGATCCAAAGGCAGCTCGTCGATCGTCCTGATCTCGGCATCGACGAAGGTAGCCGGCGTCTGCGCGCGGTAGTCGAGCAGCACCGCGGGATCGGTCGTCAGGCAATCCGCCAGGAACGGGCTCATGGCGAACACCGCGGCCAGCAATGCCTGGTCTGTCGGGTCGTCGAGCCGTGCCTGCAGCGCCTCGGCAACGGCCGGATCGTTGGCGCGCGCCGCCGCCTGAAGCCAGCGTGCGCGCCAGGGCTCGGGCGTCGAATCGCTGCCCGTCGGCGGCGGCAGGGGAGGCGAGACGTGGGGCTCGAAACCACTCAATGGCGTTGCGCTCGGTCGGCAGGCGGCCTGCTCCAGGTGGGCACGGCCAGGACGACGAGGGTTCCCTTTCCGGACGCCCGGGTCAAGCGCTCATCCGGTCGCTCAGGCAGCCTTGACCAGCACGTGGCGCTTCTTGCCGGCGGAAAGCTTGAGCGTGTCCCGCTCGAGCGCCCGGCTGTCGACGACCAGCTGCTCGTCGTCGATCCGGCTGTCGTTGAGTCTTGCACCGCCGCCACGGATGAGCCGGCGCACCTCGGCGTTCGAGCTGGCGAGACCGGCGAGCTGAAAGAGCTCGAGAATGGCAAGCCCGTTGGCGAGACGGGCCGCGGCGACCTCGACCGTGGGCAGGCCCGCTGCCTCCCCTGCGCCTTCGTTGGCACCCTCGAACTGGGCTCGAGCGGCAGCGGCCGCCTGCTCCGCGGCCGCAGCACCGTGGGCGAGACGCGTCGCCTCGAGGGCCAGCACCTTCTTCGCCTCGTTGATCTCGGCCCCGTCCAGGGCCTCCAGGCGGGCGATCTCGTCGAGCGGCAGCTCGGTGAACAGTCGGAGGAACCGGCCGACATCGGCGTCCTCGGTGTTGCGCCAGTACTGCCAGTAGTCGAAGGGCGAGAGCCGGTCCGCGTTGAGCCAGACCGCGCCGGCCGCCGTCTTGCCCATCTTGGCGCCGGACGCCGTCGTGATCAGCGGCGTCGTCAGGCCGAAGAGCTGCAGGCCCTCGATCCGTCGGCCGAGCTCGACCCCGTTGACGATGTTGCCCCACTGGTCCGAGCCGCCCATCTGCAGCCGGCAGTCGTGGCGGCGCGCCAGCTCGAGGAAATCGTAGGCCTGCATGACCATGTAGTTGAACTCGAGCAACGTCAGCGGCTGCTCGCGCTCGAGCCGCAGCTTGACGCTGTCGAAGGTCAGCATCCGATTGATGGTGAAATGCGTGCCGAAATCCCGGAGGAACGGAATGTAGCGCAGCTCGTCGAGCCATGCCGCATTGTCGACCAGCAGCGCGCCGCCGGCGCCAAACTCGAGGAAGGCCTCGAGATTGCGCTGAATGCCGGCCTTGTTGGCCTCGATCGCCGCATCGTCGAGCAGGGGCCGGCTCTCGTCACGGAACGACGGGTCGCCGACCTTGGTCGTGCCGCCGCCGACCAGCGCGATCGGCTGGTGGCCGGTGCGCTGCAGCGTGCGCAGCATCATGATGCTGACCAGATGGCCGACATGCAGGCTGTAGGCGGTGCAATCGTAGCCGACATAGGCGGTGATCGGCCCGGCGAGCGCTGCGGCATCGAGCGCCTCGGCGTCGGTGCACTGGTGGATGTAGCCGCGCTCGTCGAGCGTGCGCAGCAGGTCGGAGCGGTAGCTGCTCATTGTCGTTCACTGATCTTTGCTGGTCATGGCCAAGCTGTGGACACGACCGTTGGCCGGCGCCTGGGAGCCGCCGTCAGCGGGCCAGGGCCATGGGCTCGGCGGAAGGCTTCAGGCGCTTGTCGAGATAGCTCTCGCAAACGGTCTCGAACTCGTCACGGTCATCGCTGAACACGTGATCGGCGCTGTCGATCTGGTGGAAATCGATCGTGATGCCGCGCTGCTGGCTGAGCTTGGTCACCAGCTTCTCGACGAAGTCCGGCGGGGTCACCATGTCGCGCTCGCCATGGATGATCAGCCCCGAGGAAGGGCAGGGAGCCAGGAAGCTGAAATCATACATGTTGGCGGGCAGTCCGGCGCAGATGAAGCCCTGGATCTCCGGTCGGCGCATCAACAGCTGCATCGCGATCCAGGCGCCGAACGAGAAGCCGCCGCACCAAGCGATCGGGCTGTTGGGGTTGTGCGTCTGCATCCAGTCGAGCGCCGCTGCGGCATCGCGCAGCTCGCCCTGGCCGTGGTCGAACACGCCCTGGCTGCGCCCGACGCCGCGGAAATTGAAGCGCAGCGTCGAGAACCCGCGGCGCGCGAACATGTGAAACATCAGATGAACGAGGCGATTGTTCATCGTCCCGCCATATTGCGGGTGCGGGTGCAGCACGATGGCCAGCGGCGGATTGGGCCCCTCGCCGTGCACGTAGCGGCCTTCGAGCCGGCCGTCGGAACCGTTGAAAATGACTTCGGGCATTCCTCATCCACTCCTGCACCACAACCGCTGCCGCAATGCGCCCTACGCGGGGTGGTCCAGCATTGTCCGAAGACTGGACAAGCCCGACCAACCGCCCGGCGCGCCGGCAACGATCGAGACACCTCACGCCGTCGGTGGCGCGCTATCCCTTGATTGACCGATGCCCAAGCCAACCTATACTCGCACGGCCCGACGGACTTCATCGAACGGAGCTAGGCGTCTTCCCTTATGCTCTTGACTGAAGCGGACGGCCGGCGTTGGGCAGGATGGGGGCTATACCGCATGCGAGCGTCGATGTTCAAGAGAATCCGCGATGACATCGAAGCCGTCTTCGCGCGCGACCCGGCAGCGCGCTCGCGGCTTGAGGTGCTGCTCTGCTACCCGGGCCTGCACGCTCTCCTGGTGCACCGCTTTGCCCACCGTCTCTGGCTCGCCGGCTGGCGGCTGCTGGCGCGTTGGCTCTCGCAGGTGAGCCGCTTCCTGACCGGCATCGAGATTCATCCAGGAGCGGTGATCGGTGAGCGACTGTTCATCGATCACGGCATGGGCGTGGTGATCGGCGAGACCGCTGAGATCGGCGACGACGTCACGCTCTACCAGGGTGTGACCTTGGGCGGGGTCAGCGGCGACGCCGGCAAGCGGCATCCGACCCTGGAGGACGGCGTGGTGGTGGGAGCTGGCGCCGCCGTGCTCGGACCATTCGTGATCGGCAAGGGGGCCCGTGTCGGCTCCAACGCCGTTGTGCTGCAGGCCGTGGCCGCCGGCACGACTGTCGTCGGTGTGCCGGCCCATGCCGCGGTGCGCAAGCCGACAGCTGTCGATTGGCGCTGCTTCCCGGCATATGGCACCGAGCCTGGCAACGACGCCGACCCGATGCAGGCGGCGATCGAGCGCTTGTGCAACCGCGTCGACGAGCTCGAGAACGAAATCGGACGCCTGCGCCGCAGCGCGGACGAGCCCGACGCCGAGCGCCGCCTCGTCGCCAATCTCCATCGCTGACGGACCGGCATCATCGCTTGAAGCCTGAAGCGGCCCGCGTCTATCTGGACCATGCCGCGACGTCGCCCGTCCGTCCCGAGGTACGCGCGGCCGTGATCGAGGCCCTGGAGCTGCCGGGCAACCCGTCATCCGTCCATAGTGAAGGGCGCGCCGCCCGAGCGCTGCTGCAGCAGGCTCGCCGGCGCCTGCGCGACGCCATCGGTGTCGGCGACGAGGGCGCGGTGATCTTTACCAGCGGTGCAACCGAAGCGAATGCCACGGCACTTGCCGGCGCGTCGCGGACGCTGGCTTCCGCCATCGAGCATCCCTCGGTGCTCGGCCAGCCAGATGTCGAGACGGCGCCGGTCGATCCGTCCGGTCGCTGCGACCTCGCGGCGCTCGAGACGCGCCTTGCCGTGGGCGACATCGATCGTGTGGCCTTGATGCTGGCGAACAACGAGACCGGCATCCTTCAGCCGGTGGCCGAGGCGGCGCGCCTCGTTCATGCGGCTGGCGCGACCCTGCACGTCGATGCTGTCCAGGCCCTGGGCAAGGGGCCGCTCGACGTGGCGGCTCTCGGCTGCGACAGCGTTGCCCTGTCGGCGCACAAGATCGGCGGCCCGAAAGGGACGGGGGCGCTTTGGCTCAAGGACCCGGAGCGGCTGACGCCCTTGCTCCGGGGCGGCGGCCAGGAGAGCCGTCGCCGGGCCGGGACCGAGGACGTCGCCGGCATTGCCGGCTTCGCCGCAGCGCTGGACGCCATCGATCCGCGTGAATGGGCAAGGCTGGCCGGGCTCAGGGACGCCGTCGAGGCCGGTGCCGTCGGGATCGCCGATGATTGCGTGATTGTCGGTGCCCATGTCGACCGGCTGCCGCATATCAGCGCAATCGCCTTGCCCGGCGTCGGCGCCATGACCCAGCTGATGACCTTGGACCTGGAGGGCGTCGCCGTCTCGGCCGGCGCCGCGTGCTCCTCCGGCAAGGTGGCCCGCAGCCATGTGCTCGACGCCATGGGGCTGACACCGGACCTGGCCGAGTGCACCATTCGCGTCAGCCTGGGGTGGAGCACGACGTCCGCCGATGTCGAGCGCTTCCTCGATGCCTGGGGTCGCCTGGCCGCTCGCCGGCAACGTGGCGTCGCCTGAGGCGGCCGGCCTCGGCTTTGAACGACTCGAAGCAGCCGCCCCTTGCGCGTCGGCGCTTTTTGTCCATCTTAACTCTTTGGTTTCCAGCAACGGGATAGCGCGCATGGCTGCCCTCGATAGCACCGATACGGTCGTCGCTCTTACGCCCGCCGCCGTTGCGCGGGCACGGGAGCTGCTGGCCAATCATGGCGCCGACGCGGCGGGCTTGCGGCTGGGCGTGAAAACGACTGGCTGCTCAGGCATGAGCTACAAGCTGGACTTCGCCGACAGCATCGGCAGTGACGAGACGGTGATCGAGAAGGACGGCGTCAAGCTCGTGGTCGAGCGCGATGCGGTGATGTACGTGCTCGGCACCGAGATCGACTGGGTCGAGGACAAGATGGGGGCCATGTTCGTCTTCAATAATCCCAACGAGAAGGCGCGCTGCGGCTGCGGCGAGAGTTTCTCGGTCTGACGCTCGTGCGATGCCCCGATTGACGTTCGTCTTGCCGAATGGGCAGGAGCTGGAGGCCACCGCGCGCGTCGGCGAGACGGTGTTGGACGTGGCGCGCCACGAGGCGATTGCCATCGAAGGTGCCTGTGGCGGCTCCATGGCGTGCGCCACCTGCCACGTGATCGTCGAGCCCGCGCAGTTCGCATCGCTGCCGCCGGCGTCGCCCGAGGAGGAGGACATGCTCGATTTGGCCGAGAGCCTGAGCGCCACGTCCAGGCTCGGTTGCCAGCTGCGGCTCGACGAGGGGCTCGACGGGCTCACCGTGACCGTGCCCAAGACCAGCTTGCTCGGCTAGGCATGGTGGCAGCTCTGCCTACCGCCGAGAGCTTGGCGCTCCAGCCCGGTGCCCGGGTCGTCGTTGCGATGTCCGGTGGCGTCGACAGTGCGGTGACCGCGGCACTCCTGCATGAGGCCGGGCTCGAGGTCGTGGGCGTCACGCTCCAGCTCTACGACCAAGGCAAGGCCACCAGCCGAAAGGGGGCCTGCTGCGCCGGGCAGGACATCCAGGATGCGCGCAATGTAGCCGATGCCATCGGCATCCCGCACTACGTTCTCGATTTCGAGAGTCGCTTCAAGGCGGCGGTGATCGACGATTTCGCCGCCGCCTACGCTGCCGGACGGACGCCGATCCCCTGCGTGCGCTGCAACCAGCGGATCAAGTTCACCGACCTCCTGGATGTCGCCCGTGACCTCGGGGCGGCGGCGCTGGCGACCGGGCACTATGCCCGGCGGCTGGGCGGGGCCGAGGGCGCCCAGCTGCATCGCGCAGCTGATCCGGCCAAGGACCAGAGCTACTTTCTCTTCGCGACGACCACGGCGCAGCTCGACTATGTGCGCTTCCCGCTGGGCGGGCTGGACAAGGCCACGACCCGAGTCCAGGCGCAGCGGCTGGCGCTGCCGGTGGCAGCCAAGCCCGAGAGCCAGGACATCTGCTTCGTGCCCGACGGTCACTACAGCCGCATTGTCGGCAAGCTGGAGCCTCGGGCGATGCGCAAGGGCGCCATCCTGCATGTCGATGGTCGGCGGCTGGGCGAGCATTCTGGGATCGGCAACTACACGGTGGGCCAGCGGCGCGGGCTCGGTGTCGCCGACGGCGAGCGGCTCTACGTCGTGGGCCTCGATGCCGATAGCGCCGAGGTGCGGGTGGGCCCGCGAGACGCCGGGATGAGTTGCGGGGTCAAGATCGCCGACTGCAACCGCTTGGGCGCATGGCCGGTCGGCAAGCCGCTATGGATCAAGCACCGCTACAACGAGCCGGCGGTCGAGGGGTGGATCGCCGCGGGCAAAGCCGAAACTGCCGAGCTTGCCTTCAGGTCGCCGCAACCCGGTGTGGCGCCGGGCCAGGCGGCGGTGCTCTACGATGGCGACCGCATCCTGGGCGGCGGCTGGATCGAGCAGGCGCTGCCGGCCACGGCGATGGTGGCGGATGCCGCCATGAGGACGCCGCTCACCGCTTGACAGTGCCGCGCACCGCGCATATCTGCCCAGCGGAACGGCGGCGTAGCTCAGTTGGTAGAGCGGGGGAATCATAATCCCTGTGTCGGGGGTTCGAGTCCCTCCGCCGCTACCATTCAATCGACCACCCTCAACGACATGCAGGTTCGACGCGCGGCATCACGCCGTGCCGGGGACGGTGCATGAAAAAGCCGGCCGCGCTGTACAGCGGGCCGGCTATTCCGACGTCTTGTTGGACCGGGCTCGGGCGTATCAGCCCTCGTCCTCGTCGTCATTTTCCGCTTTCTGCACGATGACCTGCCGGCCGCGATACATGCCGGTCTTGAGGTCGATGTGGTGCGGGCGGCGGAATTCGCCCGAGTCCCGATCCTCGACCACCGCGGGGCGGCCGAGTGCATCATGGGCGCGACGTTGATCGCGCTTCTGACGGGTGACTTTCTTGCGGGGGACGGCCATCGGTCGAGATCCTCTTGACGCGCAACGGCACCACGAGGCGCTTGGGCTCGCCAGTGTCCTGGCGGGTCGCACCTCGGTGACGGCTGCGCTTCTGGTGATGGAAAAAACGCAAGGGCTGTTACGCCAAACCGCGCTCGCGGTCAATCGCCGCGATCGCTGCTCGTCCGGCGAGCCAGGCACCGCCAGCCGTGCCGTACCAGCCATCAAGGGCAGTCGCCTCGCCGGCCAGAAACACCCGGCCCAGGATCGGCGCCGCCAGG
>CAVOZQ010000017.1:0-5000 GCA_963700945.1 uncultured Alphaproteobacteria bacterium | reverse complement strand
CCACCAGCTAAGGTCCCCAAATCATGGCTAAGTGGGAAAGGATGTGGAGTGGCCATAACAACCAGGAGGTTGGCTTAGAAGCAGCCATCCTTTAAAGAAAGCGTAACAGCTCACTGGTCTAACAGCCGTCCTGCGCCGAAGATGTAACGGGGCTCAAGCCATGTACCGAAGCTGTGGATGCAGATCTCCCGCTGGGAGGTTTGCGTGGTAGCGGAGCGTTCCGTAGGCCTGCGAAGGTCGGGGGTGACCCCGGCTGGAGGTATCGGAAGTGCGAATGCTGACATGAGTAGCGACAAACAGAGTGAGAAACTCTGTCGCCGAAAGTCCAAGGGTTCCTCAGCAAGGCTAATCCGCTGAGGGTGAGCCGGCCCCTAAGCCGAGGGCGAAAGCCGTAGGCGATGGGAACCAGGTCAACATTCCTGGGCCTGTGGGTGGTGACGGCGGTGTGACGTTGTCGGATCTTATCGGATTGATCCGGCCTCCAGCACCGTCCAGGAAATAGCCCCCACGTATAGACCGTACCCGAAACCGACACAGGTGGACTGGTTGAGCATACCAAGGCGCTTGAGAGAACGATGTCGAAGGAACTCGGCAAATTACCCCCGTAACTTCGGGAGAAGGGGGACCCATTGGCGGGCAACCGTCGGTGGGTGGCACAGACCAGGGGGTGGCGACTGTTTACTAAAAACACAGGGCTCTGCGAAGTCGCAAGACGACGTATAGGGTCTGACGCCTGCCCGGTGCCGGAAGGTTAAGAGGAGCGGTGCAAGCTGCGAATCGAAGCCCCGGTAAACGGCGGCCGTAACTATAACGGTCCTAAGGTAGCGAAATTCCTTGTCGGGTAAGTTCCGACCTGCACGAATGGCGTAACGACTTCCCCACTGTCTCCAACATCGACTCAGCGAAATTGAATTCCCCGTGAAGATGCGGGGTACCCGCGGTCAGACGGAAAGACCCCGTGCACCTTTACTACAACTTTGCAGTGGTACTAGGTGGCGCATGTGTAGGATAGGTGGGAGCCATTGAAGCCGGGCCGCTAGGTTCGGTGGAGGCACCCTTGAAATACCACCCTTGCGGCACTTGGTATCTAACCGCGGCCCGTGATCCGGGTCCGGGACCCTGCATGGTGGGTAGTTTGACTGGGGCGGTCGCCTCCCAAAGAGTAACGGAGGCGCGCGATGGTTGGCTCAGGCTGGTCGGAAACCAGCCGTCGAGTGCAAGAGCACAAGCCAGCCTGACTGCGAGAGCGACGGCTCGAGCAGAGACGAAAGTCGGCTCTAGTGATCCGGTGGTCCCGCGTGGAAGGGCCATCGCTCAACGGATAAAAGGTACGCCGGGGATAACAGGCTGATACTCCCCAAGAGTCCCCATCGACGGGAGTGTTTGGCACCTCGATGTCGGCTCATCACATCCTGGGGCTGAAGCAGGTCCCAAGGGTTCGGCTGTTCGCCGATTAAAGTGGTACGTGAGCTGGGTTTAGAACGTCGTGAGACAGTTCGGTCCCTATCTGCCGTGGGTGTTCGAGACTTGCGAGGATCTGCCCCTAGTACGAGAGGACCGGGGTGGACGGACCTCTGGTGGACCAGTTGTCGTGCCAACGGCACAGCTGGGTAGCTAAGTCCGGACAGGATAACCGCTGAAAGCATCTAAGCGGGAAACCCACCTCAAAACCAGGTCTCGCTCGAGAGCCGTCGTAGACCACCACGTCGATAGGTCGGATGTGGAAGCACCGCAAGGTGTGGAGCTAACCGATCCTAATCGCTCGATAGAGCTCGCCCTACTCCAAGAACGAGCCAAAACCATGCCCGTTCGACCAGACAAACCAACTTGCCAGGAACAACCCGACGCCAAGCACAGCCGTGCCCGGCGCCGGCGCCAACCCTGGCAAGCCAGACCGGATGGCCCAAGATCCAAGAGATCCAAGCCAGCCTGTCGTCAATGATCGGATGGCCCAAGGTCCCCAGAGACCCAAGCCAGCCGATCACCCCTGATCGGATGGCTTGGTGATCATCGCGAGGGTGACCCACCCGACCCCATTCCGAACTCGGCCGTGAAACCCCTCAGCGCCCATGGTACTGCAGGCCCACCTGTGGGAGAGTAGGTCGTCGCCAGGCCATCCAATCAGGGAACCATCCAGCATCGCCTCTTCATGACAAGACCTTTGGTCAAAAGCGCGCTTGCGCTACTCGAGACCAAAGCTCGACCACCAAACCGCCCCTTCGGACCCCATCAGCGCCAAGCGCCATCAACCGAAGCGGCCACAACACCTCCGCGGGGTGGAGCAGCCCGGTAGCTCGTCAGGCTCATAACCTGAAGGTCGTAGGTTCAAATCCTACCCCCGCAACCAAATTACCCAAACATATCAAAGACTTACGAGCCGCCCTCCGGGGCGGCTTTTGCGTTCCAACCGCCCGTGGAAGCACCGTGGAAGCAAGAGGGCGCGAAGGTCTGCGCAATCCGTCTGACCAGGCGTAAGCGATGCGGCTGCCCCGTGATCGGCTCAGCTTGACGGTTGCTTGAAGGCCCAGGGCATGAGGTCGTCGATGCGGCTTTGGGGGTGACCGTTGGCGAGGGCTTCGAGGGTGGCCTTCAGGTAGGCGAAGGGGTCGAGGTCGTTCATTTTGGCGGTGGCGATCAGCGAAGCGATGCGGCCCCAGCTTCGGCCGCCCTCGTCGTGACCGGCGAAGAGCGCATTTTTTCTGGTCAGGGCCACTGGCCTGATGGCGTTTTCGATGGCGTTGGAGTTGATCTCGACGCGGCCGTCGGTGAGGAAGACCAAGAGGCCGTCCCAGTGATTGGCGATGTAGGTCAGCTTTTCACCGATGCGGGATTTGCGCGAGACGCGGGCGCGTTGCGCCGCGAGCCACTGGCCGAAAGCGTCGACCAGCGGTCGCGAGCGGGTTGCACGGATGGCCAAGCGCTCGGTGCTCGATCGGCCGCGGATCTCGGCTTCGATGCGGTAGAGAGCGGCGATCTGTGCCAGGCCCTCGGCGGCGATGGTCGAGCCGTCCCGGTCGAAGATCTCTTTCAGCTGGCGGCGGGCATGGGTCCAGCAATGCGCCAGGACCAGGGGCGCGCCGCCTTGCCGCTCGGCTTTGGTCAGGCGGTTGTAGCCGCCATAGCCGTCGACCTGGAGGATGCCGTCGAAGCCTTGCAGAAGCTGCTCGGCATGCTTGCCGCTGCGGCCTGGGGCATAGTGGTAGACGATGCCGGGCGGATCGTTGCCGCACCAGCCCCGGTCGTCACGGGCCACGACCCAAAGATAGCCGGTCTTGGTTCGGCCGCGTCCCGGGTCGAGCACCGGCACGGGCGTCTCGTCCATGAAGAGCTTGCCGGAGCCTCTCAGATGCTTGGCCAGGCGATCGACGACGGGCGCGAGGTGGAAGGCCACCTTGCCGACCCATCCGGCCAAGGTCGAGCGGTCGAGCTCGATGCCTTGCCGGCTGTAGATCTGCGCCTGCCTGTAGAGCGGCAGGTGATCGGCGAACTTCCCGACCAGCACATGCGCGAGGGTCGCCTCGGTCGGCAGGCCACCCTCGATCAGATGGGCCGGTGCCGGTGCCTGATGCACGCCTTGCTGGCATGTCGGGCACGCATATTTAGGGCGGATGGTGGCGATCACCCGGAACTGCGCCGGGACGATGTCGAGGCGCTCGGTGATATCCTCACCGATCCGAGCCATCGCACCACAGCCGCACGGGCAGGCCAGGCTCGCGGGCTCGATCACCTGCTCGAGCCGTGGCAGTTCCTTCGGTAGCCGGCCGAGATTGCGTTTGGCTGCGGGCCGAGATGGCGAGGATGTGCCGGTCGATCGCGCCTTCGCCTCTTCGACCTCGGCCACCGCGGCCTCGAGGTCCTCGAAGGCCAGCTGCCGGGCATCGGCATCGAGCTTCTCGGATCGCTTGCCGTAAAGCGCCTGGCGAAACTCTCCGACCAGATGCTCGAGGCGCCGAACCTGCTCCTCCAGCGCCGCATGGCTTGTCGCCAGCTTCTCGTGCGCCGCCCGCTCGGCGGCCAGCGCCGCTTGCTGCGCCGCGAACGCCGCCCGATAGGCGGGTGGCAGAGCGGTCAGATCAAGATCATCACCCGTCCCGAACATGGCCGAAGTCTAGCAACGGTGCAGCATCGCGGCACGTCTTCAGGGCCCTGGTGAGTCACTCTGCCACGGCCGGTTTGCGGATTCTCGCCGCGTGCACCCGCCGCCAGTCGAGCCCCTCGAACAACGCCTCGAACTGCGCTCTCGACAACCGCATCACGCCGTCACGGATAGTCGGCCAGGCAAAGCCGCCCTGCTCCAACCGCTTGTAGATCATGACGAGGCCGGAGCCGTCCCAAACCAAGATCTTGACCCGGTCGGCCCGCTTGGCGCGGAACACCACGATCACGCCCGAATGCGGATCCAGGCCGAGTTCGCGATGCACCGTTGCCGCCAGACCATCGTGTCCGCGACGAAAGTCGACAGGCTTGGTCGCCACAACGATCCGGACATGCTGACCCGGGACGATCACCAGCCAGCACGCAGTGCCGCCGCGATCGATGCAATCCGATCGGCGGCACTGTCGACGGGCAGGCGAACCATCACATCGCCCACCTCGAGCTCGATCGATCCCTCGCGCCGCGACGCTGCCGAGACAGTCTCCTCGAGCATCAAGGGTGCAAAGACCGGCCCATCATCGGCCGGCAGCACGAGCTTTCCCTGCCGCGCCAAACGACGCCATGTCGACAAATGCTGCGGCCGCAGTCCATGACGCCGCGCCACGTCCGCCACCCGCGCACCCGGCGCCAACGTTTCCGCCACAATCCGTGCCTTCACCTCATCCGGCCAGCGCCGCCGACCCGTCGGCCCTTCCAGGACCTCGAGCCGGAAAGCTCCACTGCGCCGCTCCGCTACCAAATGGTGCTCTCTATGGTGCAACGTTCCCATCCCAACGATCCTCGAATGCCGATCGTCAAAATCGCAGCCTCAAATGCCCAAGCATAGATGGCGCAGCCGCATCGCT
>CAVOZQ010000016.1:0-6959 GCA_963700945.1 uncultured Alphaproteobacteria bacterium | reverse complement strand
TGCGCCGCTCCGCTACCAAATGGTGCTCTCTTTGGTGCAACGTTCCCATCCCAACGATCCTCGAATGCCGATCGCCAGAATTGCAGCCTCAAATACTCAGGAACAGATGGGCAGCCGCATCGCTTACGAAAGAAGCTTAGGCTTGTAGGATGATGGTTGGCATTCCCGCATCAAGCTAAGGTCAAGACTTCGGGCTGCGTTGCGGCGAAAAGAGGCAATCAGTTGAAATCGCTAATCGGCCGCCAGGGCCCGAGAAGAGTTCCATGCCGAGCGATTCCTCGCCGACGACCGGAGCTTTATCGCTTTGTAGCCACATGCCGTTGGTCCGTCCAAGCCAACGGCATGTTCCTTTCGAGGCGCTGCATCAGCCCCAGTCCTTCGATCTCTCCGTCGAGTATCGACTCCACGATGTCCGGCGCCAGCGTGCTGAGTCGGAGGATGCGGGTGACGTAGCTCGAGCTGATCTTCTCGGCTCTGGCGATGTCGCCAAGGGACGTCCGGGTGCCGTCCTCGAGCTGCTCCGCCAGCGGAAGGCGCGGGCGAGGGCACGGATCAGGGGATTGTCGAGTTCCGGCGGCTCTGGGGCGGGGACCTCGCCCCCCTCGGGCACGATGACGAGCTTCCTGCCGCCGAAGCGGCGGAAGGTCATGGGCACGCGGACGGTGATGGTGTTGCCATCGCTGGCTGGCTGGTGATCGACGGTCATGCGGCCCTCGCTGGCTGTTTGGTCCGGGGTGCGAGATCGCGAGCGAGCGCGCCGATGCCGTCGGCCCGCAGCTGGACGGTGATGCCGAGCCGGTCGACCTCGACCCGGGCGACGAGGAGCTGGACGATGCGCGCCTGCTCGGCGGGGAAGAGTTCGTCCCAGAGCGGGTCGAGCCGGTCGAGGGCTTCCTTGACCTCGGCCTCGGTCAGGTCCTCGCATCTCGTTCCGGGCGGCCCGCCAGGTGGCGACGATGACCTCGGGGCTGCGCAAGATGCCGCGCAGCTGGTCGATGACCGCGGCCTCGATGTCGGCGGCCGGAACCCGGCCCAGCGGGCAGGCGCCCTTGCCCTGCTTCAGCACGGCCTGGCTGATGTAATAGCGGTAGAGCTTGCCCTTGCGGCGGGTGTGGGTCGGCGACATGGCGTGGCCGGTGGGGCCGAAGATCAGGCCCTTGAGCAGCGCCGGGGTCTGCGCCCGGGTGCTGGCGGCACGGCTGCGGGCGGGCTTGGCGAGGAGCAGCTGCACCTTGTCCCAGAGCTGGCGGTCGACGATCGCCGCGTGCTCGCCCGGATAGGCGACACCCTTGTGCACCGCCTCGCCGACATAGACCCGGTTGCCGAGCAGCTTGTAGAGGAAGCCCTTGTCGGCGGGCCGGCCGCGCTTGGTGGTGACGCCCTCGGCGGCGAGGGTCTTGGCGAGCGTGGTGGCCGAGCCGATGCGGACGAAGCGCTCGAAGATCATCCGCACCGTCGCGGCCTCGGCCGGGTCGACCACGAGCTTTCTCTCGTGGACCCGATAGCCGAGCGGCGGGTGGCCGCCCATCCACATGCCGCGGGCGCGGGATGCCGCGAACTTGTCCCTGATCCGCTCGCCGATGACCTCGCGCTCGAACTGGGCGAAGGAGAGCAGCACGTTGAGGGTCAGCCGGCCCATCGAGGTGGTGGTGTTGAACGACTGGGTGACGCTGACGAAGGTGACGTTGTGGCGGTCGAACACCTCGACCAGCCTGGCGAAGTCCATGAGCGAGCGGGAGAGCCGGTCGATCTTGTAGACGACGACGATGTCGATGCGGCCCCATTCGATGTCGGCCATCAGGCGCTTCAGGGCAGGGCGCTCCAGCGTGCCGCCGGAGAAGCCGCCATCGTCGTAACGGTCGGGAACCAGCAGCCAGCCCTCGGCCTTCTGGCTGGTGATGTAGGCCTCACAGGCCTCGCGCTGGGCGTCGAGCGAGTTGAAGGCCATGTCGAGACCTTCCTCGGTCGACTTGCGGGTGTAGACCGCGCAGCGCTGCTTGAGGGTGGGCCGGCCCGACTTCATGGCCGAACCTTCTGGCTCTTGAGCCCGAAGAAGGTCCAGCCGTTCCACCGCGTGCCGGTGATCGCCCGGGCCACCGCCGAGAGCGACTTGTAGGGCCGACCCTGCCAGTCGTAGCCGTCCTGGGTGACGGTGACCGTGTGCTCGACCCCCTGCCACTCGCGGATCAGCCGCGTGCCGGCGATGGGGCGATCATTGGCGGCGGGCTTCTTGCCGCTTCTCGCGGCCACGGCCGTCGATCTGCTCGCCCAGCGCCTCGAGGCGCCGCACCGTCTCTGGCTTCAGCCCGCCATAGGCCAGCTCCTGGATGCGATAGGCGAGCCGGCTCTCGAGGAAGCGGCGGTTGTAGGGCGGTGCCGGCTTGTCGAAGAGCTCCTGCCATTGCTGCTTCAGGTCGCTCATCGAGGCGGTCTGCAGCGCCGCCAGCCGGGCCAGAACAGTATCGGTCATCGCGTCGTCTCGGGCCGTTGTCTCGGACGGCCATGACCGCTTCGGGTGGGCGAGAAGTCCAGTCGACTTTCTCCGCTGTGGGCGGAGAGTTCCGTTGACTGGCGGGCGCGGAGACGGATGAGGCCCTGGGCGAGGATGTCAGCGAGCTCGGCGAGGCGGTCGGTGGTGGTCGACGGTGACGGCATGGGTCGCTCGGCCGTGTCGCGGAAGCTACTGAACAGAGCGACAGAAGCAGAGGTCGGCGAAGAAAGATAGCAAAAACAATACGTTAACGTAAAGCCGCGCAAACAAAGAAGCCCGGGCGTAGTACGACGTAAATCAGTCCGACGGCATCGAGCTAGGGCCGAGCCACTCCCGCGGCTTCGACCAACTCCACCGGCCGGAGACGTTCTTCACGGCGACGGCGACCTTCGTTTTCCGGCCATGTCAGATGACTACTGTCTTTCGCGAGAGAGCTGCCGATAATTGGCACGCTCATAACCTGAAGGTCGTAGGTTCAAATCCTACCCCCGCAACCAAATTACGCAAATGTGTCAGTGACTTAAGAGGCGCCCGCAAGGGCGGCTTTTTCGATTCCACCCGCCGTGGAAGCGCACTGGAAGCAAGAGGGCGCGAAAGCCTGCGTGTGGATCGGCATGCGAACTGAACCCCGATCGGCATCGAAGCGTGACCCCTCTTGGAAGACCGTAAATCTCTGACACAGAAGTGAATAATCGTCGCGAGGTGGGGTCCCGGTTGGACGCCGAAAGGGGTCATTCTTCCGCGCCGATCCACACCACACTGGTCATTGGACCAAGCGGAATTTCGGACGAGCGCGCTTGGCGAACAGCAAGCGCGTAGCATCGAATTACCTCGGCGTGACGCCAAAAACGTGTCCGGACAGCCGCATAGCCCGCGCGACGTGGATAGTTGCCCGCCGCTGCGGCCCGGCCTTCTTTGGCGGCTTTCGGATAAGGATGTCCTTGCCGGAAAGTGCCTCGGTCAGATTGGTCTTGGCCCGGCCGTGCCCGGCATTGAAGGCGAGACGTACCAGGGCATAGCGGGTCTCGACCGATAAGGCGTTGAAGTCGCCGTGGGCGGCTTGGGCTGCCTCGCGCAACACGACCTCGCCGTGCTTGAGGTACGCTGCGCTGGCCAGTGTGGCGTCTCTGCCGGAGGCGAAGCGCACCGACTTCACCGTGCGTCCAGTCTCGTTGACATTGTCGACGACCCGGCGGGGATCCCAGCGTACATTGGCATATGCCGGCACCTTCCGCTCGATGTCTTGCCGCTTGATGTAAAAGTCATCTGTGCCGATCTCGAATGAACTTACTTCGCGTCGTGTTAGGTAGCTGCTGCGCCGGGTCTCGGCGATGAGGGTGTCCGCTAAGAGCCCAGGATTGAGGTCGACCTCGCCAGCGGCCCACGCGGTCACCTCCCGTAGTCGCTCCCCGTCACTGCCCCTGAATGCCCAGTCATACGCCGCCGCCTGTTTGGACGAGACGCCGAGATCTTGGCGCCCCACGAACTGTCCGGTCTCGGCCTCCGAACCCTCCCGCGCGAGTCGTCGTCGCTCCGGCGCAACCAGTTCGCGCTCCAGCCAAGCGATCTCTTCCAGGACCTCTTTGCGGATCCTGACTGCGACGTTTTCGATGAGACGCTGAGGGCCGCCGGCGGTGTCGATCCGGTACGTGCCGGGCGCGACATGGATGCCGACCAACCGACGTCGGAGCTGGCCGCTTTTTCTGTCGCGCCAATGACACCACACGGGCGACCCGCTCTGACCCTCGTACGTGTCGATTGTATGGTAGAGCAGAGTGCCGTCCGGGTGCACGGAAGGAACCCGCCCCGCCGCCCGCCATTGGGTCGAAGCCCACAGGTCCGGCTCATCGCGCGCGCACTTGTCGATCGCCTTCTTGCCGATCCGACGTATGCCGCAGCGGTCGGCCGGATAGCCGGCACTGGTTACTACTCGCCCAGTGATCCGTTCGGGTGTAACCACCGGCGTGATGGAAGTTCCTCCGCTGACATCATGACTGGCCCACCAACCGAGCTGCCGACCATCGAGCACCTTAAAGGTCTGGTTGCCTACCGCCCTCTTGAGCCGCAGTATTGCAAAATCTGAAGCGCGCGGCCGCTCGGTGGCGGCGTCCCAGCGACGAGCTGCCAGCCAGCTGGTAGCCTCGACACTGCCGAGCGGTTTGCGCCGCCCGTTACGTCCAAATGCGACTACAATTCGCTCGACCGCCTTTACGCGGCCATCCATCTTCAACGTAAGCGCGTGTGCGACGGTCAGCACGCAGGCCGGCGCGATCAGAACGCCAGTCGCGCGCCCAGACTGCAGCCATCGTGGTGCCGCGTGCTGACCCCACTTCGGATGCGTGACGTAGAGTTCGATCGAGCAGATCCAGCAATAGGGGATGGCCAGCGTGTCAGCCCAGTGCTCGCGGCTGTCGTGACCAATTACCTCGTGCGCGACGGCGCCGGCCCTGATGCCGAGCTCGCCCAGCTCCCGCTCGAGTGTGCCTCTTGCCTCCGGTGGCATCCGCCGCTCCTCCCGGGTCATCAGCGGTTGAGGGCGCGGGCCAAGGAGAAGATGCTTAACATCATATGCCTCCAATCCCTGGCGAACACGGCGTTGAAGCCGATCCGGCGCAACTCGAGCGCGACGCCGGGCGTCGTCCGGTCGAGCGGGATGATCTTTGACAACGGCACCAGCAGGATGTCGCCCCAGCCTTTATGGCTCGAATCGAGCACGTGCGCGACGAAATCGTTCCAGGTCGGAACCGATCCGAAAGCCGCCGCCTGCCGGCTGTGGACGCTGTCGTCGGCGCCTTCTTTGGGGCCCGGCGGCAAGAGCTTGCGGGTGGCGTCGGCGAGAGTCGCGCCGGGGCGGGCGAGGCCGAAGAGCCGGGCGCGCGCCACACCGTCGGCGAACATCTCGCGAAAGACGCGCTGCTCGACTGGGCCGAGCAGCGTGCGAAAGATCTCGCTGAACGGCGCCTTGACGTTGACCGGCAAGTAGGCCTTGCCAAACGGCTCGTAGTCACGTGGTCTTTCAGGGCTCGGTTTATCAAACTCGTACCGCAGTTCGCTGGTCCAGAGATAGCTAGCCAGCAGGATCAGGAAGCCGCGGAGGGACTCTGAAAACGATGATGCATTCACTGTCGTGCCGTCGCTGAGGACATGCGGAGGCCGGGCTTCCAGTAGCAGTTTCCGTTCACGGTCCACGGCTTGACGCGCCTTGAAGAGCGCGTCAGAGCGAAGCCCCCTTCGGTGACTATGGCTACCGGTTAGGGCAATACCAGGACGCTGCCCCTCGGTTCTCTCGATGGCGCGAACGAGATCGGCGATTCGGGACAGTGGAACCGTGACCGTCGCCTGCGGTGCGGCCCAGACCGAGCAGACCCGCGGATCGAACCGGTTTCTAAACGGTAGGCGGGCCAGAGGGAGCCCGCTGGGTGTGGTTCGAGGGAGCGTGAACGGCTTCGGACGCCCCTCCACCGTTCCACCGAAGTCGTTCTTGACGGCGATCACCTTTGCCGGCGCCTTGACACAACCATCCTGCAGATCACGGACGAACTGCATGATCTTCTTGATTTTATCATCGAGATCGGCTCTTCCCGCAGCGCTGACGTTGAACGGCTTCGTGGCGAGCTGCGATGCGTGCGATCTCCGGCCCGGCGCCCTCTCGAGTGACATCAAAGCCGTCGGCTACTCGGTCGTGATCGGTGACCCGCGCCTTGTCGGCCGGCATCGTCAGGCCGGCATCCTCAATCACCGCCTTGACTAGGCCGAAATGCACGTCGAACTCGAACCCAACCGTCGGAGCATTGGCCGGCGGCCCAATGTCGAATTCGCGCACGCGTAAATCCGCCAGCCCGCGCTCGAGGGTTCGCCTGTCTCGCACGTCTCGCACCTCCCCACCGATGCCCCTCGTCGGCCCGCATGACCGGCCCTCCAGCGACGGGAGGTCCGAACTGCGTTACCAGGACGTATGCGGAGCCTTAGCGGCTACGGATTCTCGACCCATTCACTGGCGTTCACGTTGCTCTGATAGAGTGGAAGCTCGGCGGACGTTGCACCCTCCTTGCCGATTCCGCCACCCTTTGCGGTCAGAACCCATCGCCCGCCCCGCTTGACAGCCTTGGCTTTCCAGAACCATTCCGCCTTGGCGACGGGGACCCAGATCGCGCCGTTCGTGTCGGGCTTATAGAGTACAAAATACTTGAACCTGTCGTGCACTGAGGCCCGGACGTCTAGTGCCTCGAGCGACGTGTACGGGCTATCGAAGGTCGAGTCGTCGCGAAAACTCTTGCCGGCCTCGACCCTGGCCGGGAATGCGACGGGTGGATAGTAGCCGGGCGAGCTGTAAGCCGCCTCGTCACCCTCGTCGGCGAAATCCTGGTCCAGCTGCCAGTGGGGCTCCTTGTCAGGGTGCTTGCGGACCAGCGCTCGCGTCTGGCGCGTCCCGCGGTGCAGGAGCTGGACCTTCTCCCGATTCAGCCAG
>CAVOZQ010000015.1:0-164817 GCA_963700945.1 uncultured Alphaproteobacteria bacterium | reverse complement strand
CTGCAGAAAATGGCAGAGTGGGTATCGCATCAGCTAACGCCGGGCCCAAACGATGAGTACGCCACTCTAGTGCACGGTGATTACAAGGCCGGTGAATGTCTTTTTACCAAAGCATCGTGATCCGAATCAACCAGCCGTCATGATAGACTTTGCCTCGACAGGTGTTGGGCTGGGCATGAGCGATGTGGCCATGCACATTATTCATTCCGTGCGACCGGGCACTGAGCAAGAGTTGGTAGATGGATATCTGGAGGCTCTTCAACATGCACATGGAGAAGAAACACCACTATTGTATCCGCGCCAGGTGGCCATGCGACACTATCGACTTGCCTGTGTAGACTATATGCGATTCGTAATGGGACGATTCTGGCGATCCGCTACCGTAGAGTGCTTTGACAAGAAGAAGAACTCGCGAAATGTGACTCTCGTAAACCGCGATGTGGAAGCTGCAATGTATTGGATTGAGCAAGTTGACGAGTATCTGCGCGAGTTTGAAGAGGAAACGAAGGCAGTATAAACTCAATAGAATAGTATTGTTTATGGCGGATGGAGCGAGTCATTGTCCACCTGATTTCCATCCATTTAGTCAAAAGACGGGTTGGCGAAAAAAGACAAGGGGGCGAAGTTCGTTTGAACTCTTGCGTAGATTCAATACTGCGGTCTACACGTCATCTGCGAAATTTGGCAACGCGCGGTGCATGAACCTCACTTTCGACCGACAGAATACTTTGCCCCAGTGTCAATACAGCCACGCCGTGTTGCATCTCCTCTGCTGCTGCTCACCACAAGGCAGCAGACGCATCCCGTCATGTCCATTGCCTTGTCTCCAGAGCAGGAGGCCATCTTGGCCACAGCGGAAGCTCCCAGCGCAACCTCATCGAAACTCGTTCGCATCACGGCCGCAGCAGGCACGGGCAAGACAACCACGCTCTTGCATCTCGCAGATCGCTGTGCGGAACTGGATCATTCGCACTTGACGTACATTACCTTCAACAAGTCAGCAGCTGCCGATGGACGCGCTCGTCTCGAACAGTCTCCCACAAGACGCGACGCATTCAAGTAGACGCCAGAACTCTGCATTCCTGTGCCATGAATCTCTTGTCGATTGCGCGTCAAGAAGAGGACTTTGACGAAGAGCTAGTGGAAGAGAAACTGGTACACGAAGATGGTCTCAAATGGATTCAACGGCTGTTGCAGGACGAAATCAATGCGTTTCTTGGTCCGTGTCGACGAGAAATTCATCGAGCCTCGTCCAAACAGAGTCAACGCGAGCGCAGCAGGCAGGTGGAAGCCATGGAAGCTTTTGCGGAAAAGCAAGTCATTTTCTTTCTCTACAAGACGCTTGTGCAGTTTTGTCATTCGGCAGGTACCATTGAGGCCTTTCGTGATCCAAACAGTTGGAGTCGCCACTACTATCCGGTAACCAAGTTTCATCAAGTCAAGGGAAAGGCGGCTGGCTTTGATCCAGGAATCTACAACAAGAACAAGATAAAGTGGTATGCTGACAGGCCTGCCGTTTGTGGGATATGCTTGCCCATGTGAAGAACTACGACTTGGAGATGAAGCGTGCACAGCTAATGGGGTTGGAGATTCCCGGTTCGCTGATTCTGGTGGATGAGTGCCAAGATATGGATGGCTGTCAGGTGGAATGGGTGTCGCAACAGTATCAATACAACAAGCTCATCTGAACATGGTGGGCGATGCTGCGCAGACCATTTACAGTTTCCGAGGTGCCAAGTCCAAGTTCATGATGGAATTAAAGTATCCAGCTACAGACTGCACTCTCACCAAGAGTTGGAGATTTGGACCGCCCATTGCGAAACTCGCCAACCTCGTCTCTCTGTGAAAGAGCACTGTCCCCAAACTACAAATTGCGGCAAAGCCAAGACTTGGCAGCCCTATCGCGTGACGGGAGGATCGCCCGTGCCCTGCCAAGTGACAGATGAGCCGCTCAGGTGGCAAGACCACCAAGTCACCTTGATCGCCTTCAAGAATGCCACGCTCATGATGGAAGCTGTCAAGATGCTTGGCTTGCCAGAACCGACTAGCGGTGATGCGGATGATGACGACACCGATGACGACGACGACGACGACGACGCCATGGTCCCGACCGTCATCTGAAGACAGCGTGTTGCCGGATTCGCTGGAGTCTGCTCCGCCAGAGTCGCCTTCGGCGCCCCTCGGCCTGCCCAAGATCCATATCAACGGGAAGGGCGATAACTCTGGCATGAAGAAATGGAAACAAATCTTACGCAGATTGAACATTTGTTCAATCTCTACAGAAGCGAAGATGGCATGGTCTTGCCCAGACGTCACTTCCCAGAAATGTTCGGGCAAGCAGTGACTTGGGATTCCTTTACCAAGCAAGTTGAAGATCGCGAATTGAACAAGTACGCGGCTTCAATCGGCGTGATTTGCGCGTTTCGCGAGCGTACCATGGAGGCGATGAACCTATTTGAAGAGGAAGTTATGAATAAGGCCTACAGTGCGGACGAAGCTGACATTATCTTGTCGACTACTCACGCTGCAAAAGGCATGGAATGGGACAACGTGCAGGTGTGCGATGACTTTACGGATGAAGTCTCCAAAGTTGATCGCAAGGGACCACCGAGAATTGTCGTTGAGAATGGAAAGAGAAGCAAGATTCCGAATACATGGCAGTTTGCTACCAAGAACTATGGCGACGATTTGAACTTGCTGTACGTTGCGTGTACGCGCGCCAAGCGTCTCTTGTCTATTCCAACTTCCTTGAAAACACTGTTGCAACAATGCGACATGTTGCATGATATTCTACAAGCAAAACAGCGTGTCAAACAAGAGCATCAAGCGAAAAAGCAGAAAACTGCAGGGATTATCTTGTTTGAGAAACAACTGACCAATGAGGAGGCAAGCGACTTGTACACGCAGCTGTTTGCTAAGCTGCGGAAAGAGGCTGGGGTTCCAGACACTCAGGGGATGTTGGATACCCTTTTAAAGCGGCTCTATCCATCTCAAGACGACAATGTCGATATCATTTCCGACACTGAGCTGTCTGAAACCGCTGAAGAAGTCAGAGTGGACATAAAACCTGAAAATGTGCAGTCCGAAGCAGTACTTGCATAGGGGGGATCGGAAGTAGTACGAAGATATGTGTACAGCTAGCTCAAGTTCATCATCCTTGCGACCGCTGTGGTCGCTGTGTTAAACAAGATTGACGGGGAAATGATCGAATGTAGGGTGGAATCAATCAGCTCTCAAAGGGGACTCAATCTACTAAGTAGATAAGACACAAACACTGTACCATTTCTCTTGTCATGTCGCAAGCTGCACATTTCTAACATTCTTTACAATTATTACCATCCGATTTCCCAGTCATGTTGAATTTTGATGCCATCAAACTCAATTGCACCACGATAAACATTCTGAAAAGCGGACAAGGACCACTTCTTTCCCTCCTCATAAGTTGCTTCCTCGACTTTCGCAACAAAATTGTCAAACGAACCATAGATCCTCTTGTTTCCAACGATTACTGCCCATGTCTGAAGCTCGGCACTGCATGCAGGAATATCTAAAGATTGTGTCCGTACAATGTCTTGCCACGGCAACGTACCCGTCATCCTCTCGACCAATCTTCCAGCGACCGATTTCCCGTTCTTCATCAAATTCTGGCCAACGCAATGCCACCTCAAAGGCGTCAAAACCAAGACCACTTCCCGGCACCAGATCCTGAATGTTCGATAGATCGTCATTGGGATTGTACATGATCAATGCCACATTCCGATTTTGTTCAATGTAAGGAAGATGCGTATTGCCCGGGGTGTCGGGGCGATCTTTCCATTCTTCAATAACCTTGCCACTCTGAGTCCAAACGGCCTTGGTTCCGGTGCTGGCAATCCACGGCCATTGTTGATATCCCAGTCGATCAACATCTTCATCGTCTTTCCGCTGATGGGGCGGACCTACGACGCGGCCGTCATCTCGGCCGGGTTCGGCGGCATCTCCTTGGGCTCGACGCCGACGGCCATGGCCAACATGGCGGCCGTCACCCAGCGCTACGGTCCCTCGCACTTGGCTTTCATCGTGGTGCCACTGGTCTGCGCCTTCTTCATCGATCTCGTGAATGCACTGGCGATCCCGTTCTTTCTCGGCCTCGGCCGATGAGCTGTTCCTGGCCGGCGCGCTCGCATCCGAGAAGGGCAGTGAAGACGCCATCGACAAGGCGGTAAGCGCCGGCGTCGCGGACGCGACGGCGCTGGACGGCTACACGATCGCCCGCCGTTCGACCCGGTCGGCAAGCGCACCGAGTTCGGTTGTCACCGACAGCAACGGCAAGACGCAGCGCTACACCAAGGGCGCGCCGCAGGTCATCGTGGCACTCTGCGAGCCCGATGCCGAGACGGCGGACAAGGCGGACAAGACGGTGGCCGACTTCGCCGCGAAGGGGCTGCGTGCGCTGGGGGTCGCGCGCTCGGACGACGATGGCAAGAGCTGGGTTTTCCTCGGCATTCTCTCGATGCTCGATCCGCCCCGCGACGACTTCAAGGAGACCATCCGGCGCGCCATGGAGCACGGGTTGACCGTCAAGATGGTGACCGGCGACGACGTCGCCATCGGCAACCAGATCTCCGGCCAGCTCGGCATGGGCACCCACCTCATCGCGGCGGCGGACATGTTCACCAAGGACATGGACATGAGCCGCTTGCCCGACGCGATCACCGAGGCGGTGGAGCGGGCGGACGGCTTCGGCCGCGTGTTCCCCGAGCACAAATACGGAATCGTCAAGGCACTGCAGGACCGCGGCCACGTGGTGGCGATGACGGGAGACGGCGTCAACGATGCGCCGGCACTCAAGCAGGCGGATTGCGGCGTCGCGGTGAGCGGTGCCACCGATGCGGCGCGCGCCGCGGCCGCCCTCATCCTCACGGCCCCGGGCCTGTCAACGATCATCGATGCCATCGACGAATCCCGGCGGATCTTCGAGCGGATCATAAATTATATCCTGTTCCGTGTGGCGATGACCCTCGACATCATGTTCGTGGTCGTGCTGGCGACGGTGTTCTTCGGCTTCTCGCCGCTCACCCCGGTCATGATCATCCTGATCGCACTGCTCGACGACGTGCCGATCATGACGATCGCCTACGACAACACGCGGCTACCCAAGAAGCCGGTTCGCTGGCAGATGCGGCGACTCCTGTTCATCTCCGGCTTCATGGGCGTGCTCTCGGTGGCGCAGAGCTTCGGTCTCTTGCTCATCGGCATGGAGTGGCTGAGCAACACCGACTGGCAGGCCTGGATCACGCTGACCCAGGAGCATATCCAGACCGCGGTCTTCCTGCAGATCGTCGCCGGCGGCCATCTGCTGCTCTTCGTGATGCGCTCGCGCGGCACACTCTTCAGCCCGCCCTGGCCGGCCAGGCCATTGTTTTTGGCGATCGTCGGCACCCAGGTCTTTGCCGTCTTGATGTGCGGCTTCGGCTGGTTCGTCACCGCGCTACCCTGGATCGTCATCCTGATGGTCTGGGTCTACATGCTGATCTGGATGATCGTGCTCGACCTGGTCAAGCTCGCGATCTACCGCCGGATCGCGGGTCGCAGTCCTAGGCTGACGTCAGCCCAGCGGCACGTGCCTGCCGCTCACGCAAACGCCTGAGCGGCGGGCACGCGCCGTCCTTGCCTGCGGCGTCCCAGCCCTGCACGCCAGAACGGCACGATCAGTCACGCGCTCAGCGCCATGAATGTGCAGTGCGTCACTGTGACCGGCTTCAAGGTGCCGTCGCAGGAGGAAGCCGCGCATAATTTCCTCTGGCGCTACCACAAGGCAGTGCCACCTACCTGGGCGATGTGGCAATCTTCTACCGCTCACACTACAAAGAGGTGCTGATCCAGCGCGTGCACGACATGGTCCCCGAGGCCGTCTGGTCGAAACGCTACGGGCAGATCTACGACTTCGAGCAAATGCTGGTCGGGAACGGCATCCATATTTTCAAGTTCTATCTGCAAATCGACGCCGACCAGCAGCTCGAGCGCTTCAAACCGCGCGTCCAGGACCCCACCGGAGGGCAACGGCTGCGCCGAGCGCTTCATCCGCACGCTCAAGGAGAACCTGATCTGGGTCAGGCCCTTCGACACTGCCGAGGAACTCCGCCTGGCGCTGCTCGAGTTTCAGAGTTAGTGTCCGCGGAGGTGGCGGAAATTCGCTGAGCGAGGCGGCGTGCCGGAGTGACCTTAAACGCGTCTGGCGCATTCCGCCGCCGGGTGCTTTGACGAGGTTGCCATCGGGCCGGGCGGTTCGGCGGGGTGAGGCGGCTCACGTCGGGAGTTAGGATGAGCTTGCTGCAGCTTCTGGCGCCGCGCACAGATTGTTTACTTCCACGCCCCAAGCGTCGAGCGCAGCTCGCTTTTCCTCGTCATATTCGTATCTTTGATACACCCTGGCCAAGGGCCCGGCATTCGATGTCGCGTGATTGAGCACGCGCTCGACAACATGCGGATCGAAACGGAGGCGGGCCATGCCAGTAGCCGCAGTTCGGCGCAGGTCATGCAGGCGCCAATCACGAACGTCTGAGAGCTCGTCGAGGCGCTCCTTGGCGCGACTCCATCCGTTGATCGCCGTGCCTGAAGACCGACCCCAGAAGACGAACCCGCCACTCCTTGGCAGACCACTCAATATTCTCTTGGCCAACGGAGACAAAGGCACACACGTGAAGTCGGCCACTCTTATTGCGCTCTGCTGGAATGGTCCAAATGGCGAGTTCAAAGTCGAGTTCGCTCCAGCGCATATGGCTGACTTCATCACGCCGTTGGCCAGTCAATAGAAGCAGCTGGACGGCCGGCCCTACAGGAAAACCAAGCGATTCCGTCGCCTGCCACAGCGAACGACCTCATCGTTCGAAAGGACCCTATCCCGAGCCTTCTCCTTCAAGGGTGGGCGAATGCTCGCTGCCGGCGATTGGTCGATGAGACCCCGCTCAACACACCAGCCGAAAAAACGCTTCGTATCGGCCGACAGCCGATTGGTGCCCTGCATGATCCCGCGTGAACGCATCGCGTCGAGCACGCGCAGGATATCAGCCCGGGTCACCGCGGCGACGGGTTTGTCGCCGAGTTCGCGAACAAGATGGTTGCGGAGATACCCCGCCGTGTCCTTCCAGGAACGCTGGTTCGGCTTGGCGTAGTCGTCGATGTAAAAGTCAACAACCGTTCTGACAGAGCCGCGTGAGAGAATGGCCTGCCGATCGCTTTCATCTGCTTTCTGCTTCGGATCGCGACCACGCGCTGACAAGTCCTTCAGCCGCCGTGCCGCATCCCGTGCCTCGGCTATTGTCATCCCCGGAAAGTGACCCAACCGCAGCATCGATTGGCTGCCATTATGGCGCGTCTTGAGAACGAACGTCTTGCGCTGGCGCCGATCCGCACGCCGAGGCCAGCTTCGCCGACGTCCCACAGCGTCAGGCGGCCATTGTTTGGCGCACGTGTGCGGTCGATCATCAAATCGGTGAGGCGTTTTGTAGCGGTCATCGTCAGATAGCCATCTCAATTGGATACCAAAATGGCTACCACAAATCGCTGGATTGCAACAGCCTCCGGCGGACGAGTGTGGACGACGGTGGACCCTTACTATTTCATATTGAAAGAGAAAATTTAACCGCCGTGGATGGGGGTGGATGTCAGTGGACAGTTCACCACGGGACTTTTAATCCGCGGGTTCCGGGTTGAGTCCCGGGGGGCGCACCACTTTTTCAAGCGCTTAGTCTCAAAAGGATTCCTGATTATCCGTTTTTCTCATCCAGCGATGATGGCCCGATACGGGCGCGGCTTGGCCTGCAGCGCGGCCCACATCAGGCGCTCGGTTATGGTGTCGAGTTGGTAGCGGCGGTTGAAGCGCCAGGCGAAGCTGGCGAGGTAGCGCTGGGCGTGTTTCTGGCTGACGTGGTGGTATGTTCCGGCGAGCGCCGTCTTGATGTTGCCGAGCGTCGTGTTCACCCAGTTGAACGACGGCCACTGCGCTGCCTTCTTGCCACTGCCGCTGAGCATCGGGAAGTGGTCGCAACCGGCGGCCTCGACGCTCCGCCAGCACGACAGGCCGTCGCTGACGATGTTGGTGCCGGTGGCGAAGCTCGACCGGGCCAGCTTGGCGATCTCGGCTTTGCGGAAGCCCTTGACCACGAGCAGCTTCAGGCGCCTCGGCTTGCGGTCGAGGCTCGTTTCGACCGCAGCGACGAACGGTGTCTTGCCGGCCGCACCGCGCCCACGCTTGCCGCCGCTGCGCACGCCGCCGAGATAAGCGTCGTCGAGCTCGACCCGGCCGCTCATCTTCGGCTTGCCGGCGTCGCGTTCCGCCATGGCGGACATCAGCTTCTGCTTCATCAGCCAGGCGGTCGGCTGCCGCACACCCAGTCGTCGCGCCAACTCGATCGAGCTGATCCCGCCCTTGGCCTGCGTCAACTCGTAGATCGCGCGAAACCACGTCGTCAGCGGCAGCTTCGTGCTGTGGAAGATCGTGCCCGCCGTGAACCCCGTCTGATGCTTGCAGGCGTTACACTGGACCTGCTTCCTGCTCTTCATCCGCGAATACTTTTCACAGCCGCACCGCTCACAGATCAAGCCGCGGCCCCAGCGCATCTCGAACAGCACCGCCAGGCATTGCGCCTCGGTCCCGAACCGCGCCCGAAACGCCGACTCGCTCAATCCACGCATCTTGGCCGCCAGATTATTCACTGTGCTCGCCTCCAATCCACCATAACCACATGATTTTGCTAGCATAGCTCTAGACGAAAATAATGGATAATCAGGTTTTTTTTCTTGCGTACGAATAAGTCTTTGAAATCGATTTAGAAACCGATGTCGTGCGGTGCCTGATTCAGGATTGGAGCTGGTGGACGAGGCCACCGGCCCACGTGCGTTTCATGACGATGCCGTCCAGGAAGACATAGGGATGCGCGCCTTCGATCGGCCGATTGCCTCCAGGCTTCGATCGTCGCGTAGATCGTCTTGTTGAGATTGGAGACCGCGCTGGGGCTGACCCGCGTCCCCCACAGCGCTTCGGTGATGTCCTCGACCCGGCGCACCGAGACGCCGGCCAGGTACATCTCGATCAAGGCTTCCTCGACCGAGGTCTCGCGCCGCTGGTAGCGCTCGATGATCGCCGTCTCGAACGTCTGCCGTCATAGCTTCGGCACCTTCTAGATTGACCTTACCGGCCTTCGTCTCGAGCGCCCGCAGATAGCTCCAGGCACGCCTGTCGCGACGACCCTCGCTGCGCTCGTAGCGGCCGGCATTGCACAGCCGGTCGGCCTCGGCATTCAGCATCGCGTTCAATGCCTCCTCGACGGCCCCGCGAACCATCTCGCCCAGATGATCCCTGATCCGGGCCACGTCGATCCGGATGACCTCTCCCATGCCGCTCTCGTTCTTCTCGTCCATCACAGCTCCTTCCAGAAGTCTGAAAGGAGCCGCCTCAGCCTGCAATGTGCGAAAGAATCTGTACGGTATCACTGGCGGAGCAGCATTGGCTCGATCACCTCGAACTCCTCGTCCATCAGATCGTTCGCGAAGCCGTCAACGGCGGTTGAAAATCCAACTACCATGCCGGCGGCTCATGCCGTCCCGCAAAACGGCCAAACGAACTCGACAATAAAGCTCCACGCCGTACATCCCCGCCCCTGGATCAGCAAAACCATCCAGAGACTTGCAGGTGGCGGGTTTTCACGCCGCCATCCCAGCACCATGCTGGGTACTAACGTGGCCGATGATTGCTCCGCCATTCTTGACCTTGCCCCGTGTGGGTGGTCCGCGAGCTAGTTTAGTTCAGGACCATCGAGGAGGGGTTCATGGCGAGGAAGCGGCACACGGCCGAGGAGATCATCGGCAAGCTGCGTGAAGCCGAGGTGCTGATCGCGCAGGGCAAGACGGTTGCGGAGGCAGCTCGAGCGATCGGCGTGACCGAGCAAAGCTACTTTCGCTGGCGCAAGGAGTATGGCGGGCTGAAGCTGGACCAGGCCCGGCGTCTGAAGGAACTGGAGCGCGAGAATGGGCGGCTTCGCAGGGCGGTAGCGGATCTGACGCTCGATAAGCTCATTCTGAAGGAAGCAGCGTCGGGAAGTTACTGAGCCCCGCTCGTTGCCGGCGCTGTGTGGAACATGTGACGGACGCCTTGCAGGTTTCCGAACGTCGGGCGTGCAAGGCTCTCGGACAACACCGTTCGACCCAGCGCAAACCGCCCATGCCTGCCGATGACGAAGCGGCCCTGACGGCCGACATCATCGCGTTGGCTGCCTGTTATGGCCGCTATGGTTATCGCCGGATCACCGCTCTGCTCCGGCAGGCGGGCTGGACGGTGAATGCCAAACGGGTCGAACGGATCTGGCGGCGAGAGGGGCTGAAAGTACCCGCCCGGCAACCCAAGCGTGGCCGGCTATGGCTCAATGACGGCTCATGCACGCGTCTGCGCCCAGCTCATCCGGGACACGTGTGGGCCTACGACTTTGTCGAGGATCGCACCCATGATGGCCGGAAATTCCGCATGCTGACGGTCGTCGACGAATTCAGCCGCGAGTGCTTGGCGATCACCGTCGCACGGCGGCTCAACAGCGATGATGTGCTGGCGACCCTGACCGGGCTGTTTGCCGAGCGCGGGCCGCCGGTCCATATCCGCTCCGATCAGGGGCCGGAGTTCATCGCCCACGCGGTTCGCAACTGGCTGGGCAAGCTCGGCGTCAAGACGCTCTACATCGAGAAGGCCAGCCCCTGGGAGAACGGCTACAACAACTCGTTCAATGGCAAGCTCCGCGACGAGCTGCTAAATGTCGAAGTCTTCTATTCGCTGGCCGAGGCCAAGGTACTGATCGAGGCGTGGCGCCGCCACTACAATACCCGACGCCCGCATAGCAGCCTGGGCTATCGGCCACCGGCGCCGGAAACAATCAGCCCACCAAGCCGGTCGTCCGGCTCCGCTACGCTCCGCCTCCCGACCGGCTTGGCAGAAGGACCGACGCTACACTAACATTCACCCCGGACCACCAATGCGGGGCAGGTAATAAGCGCTTCCTCCGCCCTTCCACGAACCATCTCGCCGAGATGATCGCGAATCCGTGCCTCATCGACCTGGATGACCTCTCCCATGCTGGTCTTGTTCTGCTCGCTCACCACAGCTCCTTACAGCAGTTTGAACGGAGCCGCCGCTGCCTGAAATCTGCGAATAAGTCTCTGCGTTATCCGCTTGAAAACACTGCGCCAGGCGGCGACCATCCCTTGACCTGTCTGCCTGGCCTGGCATCCCGATCAAGCACGACCGCACCCGTCATCACCATGACGATCAGCCCGAGGGACATCACGTCACGGCATATAGTCGCGAGCTCGGCTGTCGGAACGGGGTGCCCCGACTTCTAATCGTGGTTGAGATTCGTTGTGAGGGTGCAGTTCGATGCTCGCGAACTCAGCGATTTGCCGCTGTGCGTGTTTCACCAACCGCTGGCATCGAGATCGGGCTACTGGGTACATGCGCCCAGCGGGTATCGGCATTCACGCTGTAATAGGGCGTATAGTTTACGACGCGGTCATGAGGCAGGACAGCGTTGGTAAGATTATCCAGGACAATGGCCGTGTCCTCAGTGTACACCACAAGGACCGCATGGGCGAGATTGCGGATCTGGTCGTGAACAACGGCAACCCGCATCTGATCGTCGGGCACACCCAGCAAACGAAGTGACACGTATTTGGCGATGGCGTAGTCTTCACAGTCGCCGGATCGCGAGAAGAACTCCAGGGGTGACGCCCAGTAGTCGGATCGTCCATGTAGCTTCATGTCCGGCTGATAGCGCCATTTGTTGACAAAGCGATTCACCCGGACGATTTGCTCATCGAGGGGGAATTGCTTCAGTTCCGTAAGATGACGCTGCCAAAGCCGGGCGCCGGGGCTGGGGCAGGCGGTAGTGTCATTGCGACATGCGGCATAAGCGTCTCGCTCGTCGTTGATTCTCGCCAAGACAGCCTGCCATTGCTTCAGGCCGGCATGAGATTCGGCTCGGATCTCGGCGGTCTGGAACAATGCCACCGGGGCTGCGGCATTCGCCGCGGCAAGTGGTAGCAACACAAAAACGGCAGCGCATATTAATCGGCGCACGGCTCTTCCCCCGGCTTCCTCGAGCGCCTTCGACTAGTGCGCTCCGAAGGACACAGTTTGCCCCGGCCCGATGAACATACGGTTTCTGCGAGTGGTGAACGGATGTTAATTCGCACGCCCGGGTATGTCGCCGGCAGGGCGCCGCAGGCGGACGACGTAGCCAATGATCTCCGCAACCGCCTGATAATGCTCGGCCGGGATCATGGAGCCGATCTCGACGCGCTTGTGCAAGGCTCTGGCGAGCGGAGGGTTCTCGACAATCGGGACGTCGTGTGCCTGTGCAACCTCGCGGATCCGCATCGCCACCGAGTTCTACCCCTTTGGCGACCACCTTAGGGGCGGCAGTCACACCGCTCTCATAGCGTAGCGCCACGGCGAAATGCGTCGGATTCGTGACGATGACGGTGCTTGAAGGAACTTCGGCCATCATTCGCCGGCGCGCCTTCTCCATCCGCAGTGAGCGCAGGCGCTGCTTGACCATCGGATCGCCGTCGCTCTGCTTGTGCTCGTCCTGTACGTCGCGCCGCGACATGCGCATCTGCTTCATGAAATCGAAGCGCTGGTAGGCGTAGTCGAGCCCGGCGACGACCGACAGGCAGGCCGCAATGGCCGCTGTAACCCAAAGCGCTGTCTGCCACAAAAAGCTCAAGCGCTGCCGCGACCTCGAGATACCCCGCGGCAACGAGCCGTTGCCGGCTTGGCCAGAGGACCGCCACGCCGATCGCTGCCATCAGGCTGATCTTGATCACGCCCTTGAGAAACTCGACGATCGACTTGAGCGAAAACAGGCGTTTGGCGCCGGCGAGTGGCGAGATTCTCTCGAGCTTTGGTGTGAGGCTTTCAGCACTCCAAAGCGCGGCATGCTGCAGGACGGGAGCGACGATGGCAGCCGTTGTGGTGATCGCTAACGGGATCAGCAAAGCGAGTCCGAGGCTGATGACCGCCTGCCACAAGCCGTTGCCGAGGCCGTCGCCTACCAAGCTCAAGTCGCCGGCATGTCTGAGATAGTGGCTCATGGAGGTCGCGAGATCGCGCATCACGGCTGGCAGGACGGCGCCGATCGTCAAGGTCGCAGAGCCGATCAGCAGCAGGTTGGCGATCTCCTTCGAGCTGGCGACCTGACCCTTTTGCCGCGCATCCTCCAGCTTTTTGGCGGTCGGCTCTTCTGTCTTCTGAGATTGGTCTTGGTCTTCGGCCACAGCGTTCCCTCACCTGTGCCCTAGACCGGATCGAGCCAGGCGACGCTTGCCGTCAGCATCTCGGCGGCAAGCTCGATCACCGTGCCGATGGAGAGCATGAAGATGCCGAGCGACAGAATGATCTGCAGCGGCATGGCGACGAACAGCACCTGGAACGAGGGCATCAGGCGGTTCAAGACGCCGAGGATGAGGTAGAACAGCAAGCTGAAGAGAACGATCGGCGCTGCCATCCTCAAGCCCGTCTCGATCGCCTCTGCCGCCCAGACGAACGAGCACCTCGACCAAGGCTGCGATGTCGAGGGCCTGGCTGATCGGGAGCAACTCGAAGCTGGCCGTCAGGGCCTCGAGAATGATGATGTGAGCGTCGGCGACGACGATGATGACGAGCGCCAAGGTGGCGAGGAAGTTGCCGGTAAGCGTCCCCTGTGTCGCCTCGTGCGGATCAAAGAAGGCGGCGGTCGCCAGGCCGGATTGCATCGCGATCAGGGCGCCGGCGAAATGAACGGCGAGCATCACGAGGCGAATGATGGCGCCAATGATCAGGCCGCAGGCAACCTCGGCCATGACGAGGAGACCGAAATCGAGTGCACCCAACGTTGGTAGCGTGATCTGATTGCCGAGCGGAAAGGCCGACGAGAATGGCGATCGCCAGGGCGATGCCGAGCCTCGCGCGGGAGAGGACATAGGGCTCACCGAAGGCTGGCAGGACCATGAGGGCGGCACCAATGCGGCAGAAAACCAGCCCGATCAGTGCGAGCTCCTGGGACAGCAGCGCCGGTCAAGGCGATTCATCCGGCTAGCCGTTGACGAGGTGGTGTGTCTAGCCGACATCGAGCGCCGGCGATCCGGGCGAAGACACGTCTGCGTGAAGTCGACCAAGGTCGTCAGCATGAACGGCGTGACGACGAGCAAGGTGAGGAAGATCGCGATGATCTTCGGCACGAAGGTCAGCGTCATCTCCTGCATCTGCGTCAACGCCTGCAACAGCGAGACGATGAGCCCGACCACGAGCGCCACGCCCATCACCGGCGCGCCGACCTTGAGCATCACCCAGATCGCCTCACGGCTCACCTCCTGCACCGCGATGTCGGTCAACATCGCGCGTCTTCCAGCTGGCCGGCGCATCGCGCTCAGATCGGCATCCGCATGATTTCCTGGTAGGCCGTGATGACCCGGTCGCGAACCGCCGTCACCTTCTGCAAGGTCAGCTCCGCTGCTGTCACCGCCTCGACGACCTCCTGGATGCTCGATGCTGCCCGTGACCGCGGCGATGCCGGCCTGCTCGCCGCGCTGCAGCGTGCCGACCGCTTGCTGCAACTCGGCGCCCAACAGTGCGTCGAAGCCGCCAGCCGCGGCACCGGACGCTTGCGGCCGATTGATCTCGGCGGCGGTGGCGCGGTAGGCGGCGAGTGCTTGATTGGTAGCATCGATGCTCATGGCCTGCACCTGTGCCGGACGTCGTCACGTGCGCGTGAAGCAGCCGGTCTCGGCTCCCGGAGCCATCGAAGGACCCATCAGCGCAGCAGATCGAGGGTACGCTGCAGCATGCCGCGTGCCTGCTGCAGGGCCGTGAGATTGGCCTCGAACGACCGCTGCGCCTCGCGCATATCCATGAGCTCGATCAACGGGTTGACGTTCGGATAGCTGACATAGCCTTTGTCGTTCGCCGCCGGATGCGAGGGCTCGAACCGCTGCTCGAAGGGCGCCGTGTCCTGGCCGTAGCGTCGAACCTCGACGAGCTCGGCGCCGGTGGCCCGATCGAGCGCGTTGGCGAAGCTGATCGTCTTGCGGCGATAGGGCTCGGCGCCCGGCGTGTCGCCCGTCGAGCGGGCGTTGGCGAGGTTCTCCGCAGTGACCCGCAGCCGCGCCGACTGGGCGTGCATCCCGGCGGCGGCGATCTTCAGCGACGTCTCGAGATCCATGGCTCAGGTCCTTATGCTTGGTCTCGGCGATCAGGCGCCGGCGCCGATGGCGGTCCGCATCAGCCCGACATATTTGGCGTAGACGCTGGTCGCGAGCTGGTAGCCGCGCGCCGCTCCACCCATCATGCGGAGCTGCTCCTCGATGAGGACCGCGTTGCCGGAAGGGGCCACCTCGAAGCCGTCGATGGTGGCTTTGCGGCTGGTCATGCCGACGCTTGAAGCGCCGGCCAGATGATCCGCGCGGGTCCGCTCGACCGTGACCGGCGGCACACCGGTGGGCTGCTGCTTCAGGGCGCTCGCGAAATCCGGCTCGACCAGATCCTTGGGCTGGTAGCGGGGCGTGTCCGCGTTGGCGACATTCTGGCTCAGGACGGCGTGCCGTGCCTGGAGGAAGCTGGCGCGCGCGGACAGAAGCTGGAAGAGCGGGGGCAGGTTGGCTGCCATGCTGGGTTCCCTCAGGGTTGGTCACCTTGACCATGGCGAACGTTAAACCAACAGGGTTAACAGGGGCTTAAGCCGGGTGTGCCCCGGTATGCGCGGGGCGGTCTGGCCTCCCGGCCGCGGATCGGCTAGGAGCCTCGGCCAGCAAGGCGGCCGGACGATGCCGCCCGTCCGACGAAAGCAGGGGAACGGCCATGAGCGACTTCACCAATCGGTTCAGCGTCACCGGCAAGCGGGCCCTGGTGACCGGTGCGACCAAGGGGATCGGGCTCGAGATCTGCCGGGTCCTGGCGGATGCGGGGGCGGATATCGCGGCCGTGGGGCGGGATGACGCGGGGCTCGCGGAGGTGGTTCGGGCGATCGAGGGGGCGGAGCGACGGGCGGTGCCGATCAAGGCCGATCTGGCGACCGTCGAGGGGGCCGAAGCGGCAGCCAAGGCGGCGCTCGAGGCCTTCGGCACGATAGACATCCTGGTCAACAATGCCGGCATCGCGCTGGTCGAGCCGCTGCTCGACGCCAAGGTCGAAGACTGGGACCTCACCATGGCGGTCAATCTTCGCGCGCCCTTTATTGTGGCCCGGGCCATTGCGCCGCAGATGATCGCGCAGAAGGCAGGCAAGATCATCAATATCAGCAGCCAGGCCGGCGTCGTCGGTCTTGACGACCACGGCGCCTATTGTGCGTCCAAGGGCGGGCTCAACATGCTGACCAAGGTGATGACCAGCGAGTGGGCGAAGCACAACATCCAGATCAACGCCGTCTGCCCGACCGTCATCTTGACGCCGATGGGCGAGAAGGTCTGGGGCGATCCGGTCAAGGGCGACCCGATGAAGGCCAAGATCCCGGCCGGGCGGTTCGGCCGGCCGATCGAGGTGGCGGACCTGGTCCTCTTCCTCGCGAGCTCGGCCTCGGACCTGATCACGGGGCAGGACATCCTG
Organism: uncultured Alphaproteobacteria bacterium; assembly: GCA_963700945.1. Lineage (GTDB taxonomy): Bacteria > Pseudomonadota > Alphaproteobacteria > Geminicoccales > Geminicoccaceae > SLRI01. The sequence continues at coordinate 148,217 of CAVOZQ010000015.1, read as the reverse complement.
ATCGATGGGGGCTTCACCGCGATCTGAGCGCCGGCCCGGGTTCGTTCGGCAAGGCTGGCGGGCGCGTTCCCGGGATGCGGCAGGACGCAGGCCGGCCGGGCGTTTCGGCGCCCTGGGCGCCCGCCGGGTGCGACAAACCGTGCGCTCGGGTTCGTACCTGAGCCTCGGGTTCGCTCGTCGGATTCCCGGGTTCGTTCGTCGATGGGGCGGGTTCGTTCGTCCCGCGCCGGGTTCGTTCCCGGGTTCGATCGCCCGAAATGTCGCGCTCGATGCGACATAAGCATCGCTTATGTCGCGCCCGATGCGCCATTTCTCGGGTTCCGTTGCGCTATACGCGACAGGTCGACGATTTTTGTCGCGCTATACGCGTCGTTTTTGCCGCGGCGTTGCGCCCGATGCGCCGGCGGCGGCCCCGGACGCGCCCTTCCATAAGCGTTCGTTATGATTCCGGCTGCCGCCTACTGGGTCGAGGAGTTCGAGCGGCTGCGATCTTCCGTCGTGCCAGACGAACCAGGTCCAGCCATCGCCGGCGAGGTCACCCTTGGCGTCGAAGGCCAGCGTGCCGCGGGCGGTGTCGAAGTGGCCGCGGTCGAGCACGTGGATCACCGGCTTGGCGTCGACGGTGCCGGCGCGACTCACGGCCTCGGCCCAGACCTCGACCGCGGCATAGGCGCCGAGCCCGCCATCGGCGAACTCCTGGAGCACGCGCGGCTCGGGCTCGCCATCGACGGATTGCGGCTCGGTACCGCCCGACGGCGCGAATCGGGTGAAGATGGCACCGTCGCCGGCAGCACCCGCCTCGGCCCAGAACGCGTCCATGGCAAGGCCGTCACCGCCGACGATCTGCAGCCCCAGGCCCGCCTGACCGGCGGCCGCGGCGATGCGGCCGGCGTCGGGACCGTAGCCGCCGATGTAGAGCACCTCGACCGCCGCATCGTCGAGTTTCCCGATCAGCTCGGCGAAATCCGCGGCCTTGGCGTCGTAGGTCTCGACCAGGACCGGCTCGCGATCCAGGCGCATGAGATCTCGGCGGGTCTGCAGCGCCAGGCCCTGGCCATAGGTGGAGCCGTCGTGGACGATGGCGATGCGCTGCTCGGGCCAGCGCTCGGCAATCAACCGGGCGGCCTCGCGGCCCTGCGCATCGTCGCGGCCGGTCAGCCGGAAGACGTTCGGCCGGTTCTCCTCGGTGAGGCGCGGATGGGTGCTGTCGGGGCTGATCATGATGATGCCGGCCATGTCGTAGATGGCGGCAGCCAGCAGCGAGGAATGCGAGCAATAGTGGCCGACCACCATGACGACGCCGGCATTGACCAGCCTCTCGGCGGCGTCCACGGCCTCCTGCATGCCGCACTTGTCGTCGGCGGTGACCAGCGTCAGCTCCTCGCCCAGAACCCCGCCATCGGCGTTGACCCGCTCGATCGCCGCCATCACGGCCAGCAAATTGCGCGCCCCGCTTCCGGCATAGGGGCCGGACAACGGATTGGCGATGCCGACCGCAATCTCGGCGCGCGGCATGGCCGGCGACAAACCAAGGCACAGCCAAGCGGCCAACACGGCGATCGAATAATGCATCGCCAAACTCTCCCGAGGGACGAATTCCCGGTCGAATGTCGAAGGTGACCCATAGCCGGCGACAACTCAAGCGATTGCTGATCACGATTGGCGCCGCAGGGCAGGGGAAGACGGAAGGGCGGGGAAAATGATTTTCCCCGCGGCCCCTTTCGGTTTTTTGCGGGTGCGGCGGGTTTGGGCGTGGGGGCGTTAACCGGGGCTCGAGACTCGCGGGTAGGATGCGTGTCAGGGTGGGAATCCGTGCGCGCGGCCCGGGTGGGTGGGGGATGGTTTTTTTGGCGGCGGGTGAGGGAAGGGCGGGGAGGCAGCGCCTCCCCGTGGCCCCACCGGCTTTTTTCGGGTTGGTGGGGCGGTCGTTGCCTTCGCGCTTGCGGTCGAGCGAGACGCTTGCCCGGAACTGTGAGCGGCTTCGCAGTTCGATCAATCGGTGGTACTACAAGCCCCTAGAGGGACGTTTGCAACGTCGGGCCGAGCCCATGTTAAGAAGCTGGGGGTCTGTGTCGGAGACTGTTCGTGATGATGCGCTCCATCGCATTGGCGCGACTCGGCGGCCGTTCCTCCTTGCGGCACTCGCCAGTTTACTTGCCGCGTGCCTGGGTCGACAGGTCCGGGCTCAGGACGATGAGCCGCGTCGCTTCCGCTGGCACGTCCCGGCGCCGAAACAGGCGTTGGTCGAGGAGACGCTCGTCTTCGATGGCACGATCGAGCCGGACACGGCCAATAGGGGCTTCATCGTGATCATCGTGGGTGCGGCGCTGCTCATCTACTTGGCGAGAGCGGTCCTGCGCCTGCACGACGAGCTTGAGGGCGGTACGGTCATCGACGTGCGCGGCGAGGAGATCATGATCGAGCGGAACGCCGATCTGCCCGGTGACATCATCGTCATTGTCGACGCCGAGGGTGCCAAGATGCATCAGCGCTCGGATCTGGCGTCGCCGGCGGACCTCGCCAAGCTGATGGGCAAGTAGCGCAGAGCCCGCCGATGCAACGCATGGCCCTCGCCTTTGTGGTCGTGGTTATCGCCACCTTGTCCACGGTGGTCCAAGCCGCGGACCGGGCTGCCCTGATCATCGGGAACGCCGACTACGCGGTCGGGCGGCTTGCCAACGTGGCCAACGACGCGCGGCGAATTCGTGACGCGCTTACCGCCATTGATTTCGAGGTCATTGCTGTTTCCAACGCAGACAAGGGCGAATTGCTCGACGCCGTCGACGCCTTCATTGCGCGCCTCAGCGGCAATGCGGACGCCATCGGCTTCGTCTACTATGCGGGCCACGGTTTGCAGATCGACGGCGTCAACTATCTGGTGCCGCTTGGCGCGGACATCCGCGGCGAGAGCGATGTCGAGGCCGAGGCCTTCGACGTCCGGCGGCTCTTGTGGCGCCTCGGGGACGCAGGCAATCAGGCCAACGTTGTCGTGCTCGACGCCTGTCGTAACAATCCGTTCCGCAGCTTCTTTCGCTCGTCACTCATCGGGCTCGGCACGATCTCGACGCCACGCAACACCTTGATCGCCTATGCCACCGGCCCGAACCAGCTCGCGCCGGACAACGGTCTCTACGCTCAAACACTGGCAGAAGAACTCGTGACCCCAGGGCTCTTACTGGATCGGGTCTTCCGCAACGTCGCCAACCGCGTCGACAAGAGCACAGGGGGATCCCAGAACCCCTGGCTCCAGCTTTCGGCCTTTCCGGACGTCCAACTCCTGCCGTCGAGCACGCCGCGGCGTGAGGTCGTGCAGCCGCTCATACCGACCCAAATGGATCTGGAAGTCGCGCAGCGGATGCTTGGCGACCTCGGTTTCGAGCCGGGACCAGTCAACGGTGCCATGGGCCCAGCAACGGAACGCGCCCTCGACCGGTTTCAGCGTGCGCAAGGGCTCCCGGCGACAGGACGGCTTCGATTCTGCGACCGTGGCAGCTCTCGAAGCAGCGCGTCGAGTTACTCCCGAGCGTCAGCCTGTGCGGCCAGCCGTTGGTGTGTTCAGAGACCTTCGGCCCGGCGAGTTTTTCAACGACTGCAATGACAAAGGTTGGTGCCCGGAGATGGTGGTAGTGCCGGCTGGCTCGTTCCTGATGGGTTCGCCGGAGGACGAGGTAGGTCGCTGGAACGGAGAAGGTCCGCAGCATCGGGTGACGATTGCCGAGCCGTTTGCGATTGGTGTCTACGAGGTGACGTTCGATGAATGGGATGCCTGCGTCGCGGCGGGCGGCTGCAACGGCTATCGGCCGGGTGACGAGGGTTGGGGCCGCGGCCGCCGGCCGGTGATTAACGTGTCCTGGGACGACGCGCGAGCCTATGTCGACTGGCTAGCCGATCGGACCGGCGAGGCCTATCGCCTGCCGTCGGAGGCCGAGTGGGAGTATGCGGCGCGGGCGGGAACGACAACACCGTTTCATTTCGGTGCAGGATCTCGACGGATCAAGCGAACTACGACGGCAACTACACCTATGGTTCGGGACGAGAAGGCGTTTATCGGGCGCAGACGGTGCCGGTTGGGTCATTTCCGGCCAACGCCTTCGGCCTGCGCGACGTGCACGGCAATGTCTGGGAGTGGGTGGAGGATTGCTGGAACGAAAGCTATGCCGGCGCACCGGCGAACGGCACGGCCTGGACGAGTGGCGACTGTGGCCGGCGGGTGCTGCGCGGCGGTTCCTGGAGCGGCTATCCAGGGAACTTCGCTCTGCCGATCGCGACGGGGGACCTCCAGCGACGGGGCGGCATCGGCGGTTTCCGGGTTGCCAGGACGCTCAATTGAAGGCGGAGCTTACCTCTTGCTGCTCTGCCCCTTTACCTCTTGGGGTCTGGGGCGAAGCCCCAGCGGATTTTTTTCCGCGATGCCGGCGTAGCGGTTCCGGTAGCCGACGCTGTGAGCCGGCCGATTCATCGCCCCGTGCCTACCGCAGCCCAAGAATGATGGGGCCCGGGGAAAACCACTTTCCCCGGTCTTGTACTTCCTGGTGTTTCGCCATGACGCCGCCGGGCGTTGCTGAACGTCCGGCGTCAGGCTGGTGCGCCCATGCTTGCTGTGGGCACTGCCCGGCGTGATATAGGTGTCGGTGTGCAGGTGCGAGGGTGCGAGCGATGCGGTTGCAGATCGAGGATGATCGGGCGGAGGGGTTGGCGCGGGAGCTGGCGCGGCTGACGGGGGAGGATGTCAGCCGGGCGGTGGTGCGCGCGATCGAGGAGCGGCTGGCGCGGGAGCGGCGCCGGGTCGCGGCGCCGTCGCGTGGTGTTGCTGATGCGCTGCTGGCGCTGGGTGCGATGTGCGCGCGCTTGCCCGAGGTCGACGCGCGGAACGGCGACGCCATCCTCTACGATGACGAGGGTTTGCCGAAGGCGCGTGAGGGGGCGTGATCGTCGTCGACACGTCTGCCGTGGTGGCCGTCCTGCTGCAGGAAGACGACGCCCCGCGCTTCGCTGCGGCGATCGCGACGGACGGGGCGCCGTTGATGTCCGCTGCGACGCTGGTGGAGTTGAACGCGGTGATGTTCCGCCGTCGTGGGTCTGATGCGCTTGCCATGGTCGAGCGGTTTCTCGAGCTCGGCGGGATCGAGATCGTCGCTTTGACACGGGCGCAGGCGGAGATCGCAAGTGTGGCCTATGCGCGGTTCGGTGCGCTCAATTTCGGCGATTGCTTCGCCTATGCGCTGGCGAAGGATCGCGACGTTCCGCTGCTCTACAAGGGCCAGGACTTCGCCCGGACCGACATCGCGTCCGCCTGACCACCGGCCTCCCAGTCCGAATCGTCGACCGTAATCCCGATGGGGCGCGGGGAAAATCATGTTCCCCGCTCTTTCTGTTCTCTTGCTACCCCTGAAAAACGCGCTGGATGATCTCGGGCCATTTGCTGTCGGGCAGCTTGGGGCGTGGGGGTGGGGTGTCGCTGAAGAGGGCTTGGGTGGCTTTGACGGCGTTTTGGAGGTCGGTGAGGGGTGTTTGGTGGTGTTTGGGTTGGTGTTGGCCGAGCCAGGTGGCGCGGCCGGCTTCGACCTGGCGGGTGTGGATGATGCGGACGTCGCGGGTGAGGCGGGAGGGGAGGGCGTGCATGCCGATGGTGTACATGATGGCCTGGGTGCGGAAGTCGGCGAGGCGTTCGAGGGCCGAGCGTTCGGTGATGCTGTCGTCGGCCGGGTTTGGTGGGCGGTTGGAGGTTTTGCCGCGGGAGAGGTCGAAGATGTGGGTGGGTTTGCCGGACGCGATGGCTTCGGCGAGCATCGACATGCTGTCGGAGGTGACGATGACCTCGTCGGCCATGCCGAGGAAGGCGAAGAAGGGGTTGTCGGATTCGGGCTGGAGCTTGGTGAAGCGGTGGAGGGTGTGGGGGGCTCGGAGCTGGGCTTCGAAGGCCTGGATCGCGGCTTCAGGCGTGCGGGCGCTGGTGGTGACGAGGAGCGAGCCGCCTTTGGCCTCGGCCATGCGGTTGGCGTGGTAGCCGAGGAGGGCGCCGTTCTCGCGGTCGAAGTTGTAGGGGCCGGCGTGGCCGCCGAGGAGGATGGTGATGTGCGGCTTCGGCAGGTGGGCGAGGCGGCGTTGCCAGCGCCGGGCTTCGGCTTCGAGCCTGCCGGTGTTGACGCGTTGGAGGGGCAGCTCGTTGTGGAGGATGTGGGGTTTCTTGGGCAGGCGGTATTGGGGCGTGGTGACGATGAGGTCGAAGCATTCGTGCAGCGCCCAGGGGCGGCCGACATGGACGAGGCGGACGCGGGGCAGGCTCGGGTCCTTGGCGGCTTCCTGCTGGATCCAGCGGACGAGGGGCTCGTTCCGCCTGCCGGCGGAGATGACGAGCTCGGGCCAGGGGGGCTCGAGGCGGTCGGATTTGCTCTGGACGAGGCCGGCGGTGGTCGGGCCGGCGAAGAGGTTGGTGAGCAGCTCGGTCTTCTTGTAGGCGAGGCGCTTGGTTTCGAAGGGCCAGCCCAGGGCTTCGGCGAGCGCTGTGATCTGGGTGTTGTCGCCGGCCTTGCCGCCGAGCATCAGCCAAATGCGGGGCGGGGTGGTGCGGCCCGTTCCCTCGGCGAGGCTGGCTGGTGCGGTGGGCGGGGGCGCTGGTCTCGCCGGGATTGTCGTCACAGCTGTTTCCGTGCATAGCACGCGGGTCGGGCGCGGCTTCTGGCAGGATGTAGGGGCTCGCCGGTGCTGGCCAAGACACAGTCGGCTGGCGCGTCGAGCCGATCGGCCTGTGGGGCCGCAACAAAGGGGGAGGGATCGCGGGCATGCCGCGTTTTGCCGCCAATCTCAGCATGATGTTCACCGAGGTGCCGTTTCTCGAGCGCTTTGCGGCTGCGGCCGCCGCCGGGTTCGAGGGTGTCGAGTATCTCTTTCCTTATGAGCATCCGCCAGAGGCGATCCGCAAGGCGTTGGACGATGCCGGGCTGGAGCAGGCGCTCTTCAACCTGCCGCCGGGCGATTTCGCCAAGGGCGAGCGGGGGATCGCGGCACTGCCGGGGCGCGAGGCGGAGTTCAGGGACGGGCTGGACAAGGCGCTGCATTATGCCCAGGTGATCGGGGCGAAGCGGCTGCATTGCATGGCCGGGCTGATCGGTGCCAAGGACGACCGCAAGGCCTTCTCCAGCACCTATCTGGCGAACGTGGCGCTGGCGGCGGAGAAGGCGGCGCCGTTGGGCATCACGATGCTCATCGAGCCGATCAACACGCGCTCGATCCCGGGCTATTTCCTCAACTACCAGCGCGACGGGCGGCGGATCATCGAGCAGGTGGGGGCGGCCAACCTCAAGCTGCAGCTCGACTTCTTCCATTGTCAGATCATGGAGGGCGATCTGGCGATGCATCTGCAGGGAGCTGTTCGGCGTGGTCGGCCACGTGCAGGTGGCGGGCGTGCCGGAGCGGCACGAGCCGGATGTGGGCGAGGTCAACTATTCCTACCTCTTCGACCGCCTGGACGAGATCGGCTATGCCGGGTGGGTGGGCTGCGAATACGTGCCGAAGGGCCGGACCGAGGATGGGCTCGGCTGGTTCCAGCCCTACCGGCGGCGCTGACGACGAAGAGAGAGCCAGAGATCAGGGAGAGACGGAATGGTGAAGGTGGCGATGGTGACCGGTGCCGGCAGCGGCATCGGCAAGGCCTCGGCCATGGCGCTGGCGGCGGGCGGGCACAAGGTAGTGCTCGCCGGGCGCCGGCAGGCGGCGTTGGATGAGGTTGCGGCCGAGATCACTGGTGCCGGTGGCGAGGCGCTGGCGGTGGCCACCGATGTCGGCGACCCGGATTCGGTCGAGGCCTTGTTCAAGGCGTGCGGCGATCGGTTCGGCCGGCTCGACGTGCTCTTCAACAATGCCGGGACTGGGGCGCCGCCGGTGCCGATGGACGAGCTGCCGATAGCTGAGTGGCAGAAGGTGGTCAGCGCCAATCTCAATGGCGCCTTCTACTGCACGCGGCTGGCCTTCGGCATGATGCGCCATCAGGACCCGCGGGGCGGCCGGATCATCAACAACGGCTCGATCTCGGCCTATGTGCCGCGGCCGTTCTCGGCACCCTACACGGCGACCAAGCATGCGATCACCGGGCTGACGCGCTCGACCAGCCTGGACGGCCGGGCCTTCGATATCGTCTGCAGCCAGATCGATATCGGCAACGCGGCGACCGAGATGACCGAGCGGATGACCGGCGGCGTGCTGCAGGCGGACGGCTCGACCAAGCCCGAGCCGCGCATGGACGTTCGCCACGTGGCCGAGATGGTGGCGCATATCGCGGCGTTGCCGCTCGATGCGAATGTCCAGTTCGTGACGGTGATGGCCTCGAAGATGCCGTATATCGGGCGCGGTTGAACGGCCTCGCCGCTCTGCGGATGACCCGCCGGGAAAAGAAAAGGCCGACCCGCCAATTCCCGGGTCGGCCGTCCAAGTTGATCTTTCAGGGAGGCACATTCGTAAATTAGCGTGAAGATGACCAGAATCTGTGATGCATGTCACATTCGCCGGTAAAACACTCGGGTGATGTAGCCAAGCAACAATCGGCTCGCCGCAACGACGGCGGGTCTCGTGATCAGGGAGACCGCTCTCAGTCGCCACGGCACGGGTCCAAGCCCGGCCGGTAACCGGCGGCGATTGCGGTCATTGTTCGAGATGAGCGTGATCGGGCTTGACCGGCTTCGACAACTGTCATTCTGCGCCGCACTCTCCGACCGGACGCTGAGCCGGGTGGCGGAGCGGCTTACCTTCCGCCGCCATGCGGCCGGTAGCACCGTCTTCGCGCAGCACGACGATCAGCACGATGTGTTCTTCGTGCTGGCCGGCCATTTGCGCCTGACCGCCTACTCCATGGCCGGCCGCGAGGTCGTCTACCATGACCTCCATACGGGCGACCTCGTGGGTGAGCTTTCCGCGATCGACGGCCGGCCACGCAGCACCAACCTCACCGCGATGAGCGACGCCGAGCTCGCCCGGCTGGAGGCTGCCGACTTTATCCGGCTGTTGCAGGAGGAGCCGGATTTCGCCATGGCGATCCTGCGGCAGCTGACCCTCCTGGTGCGCAAGCTGAACGCCCGCATTCATTTGCTGACCGCAGCCGTGCCGACCCGCATTTGCGCCGAGCTGCTCCGGCTCGCGAACTTCAGCCAGATCGGCGACAACACGGCCCGGCTGGTGCCGCCGCCCCGGCATCTGGATATCGCCAACCGGGTCAACACGCACCGCGAGGCGGTTTCCCGCACCTTGGGTGACCTGCAACGCCAGAAGGTCATTCGCCGCGGGCAGGGCGAGCTCGTCGTCAGGGACTTGGCGGCCCTGAAGCGGTTTGCCGAAGGTGCCCCCCTGTCGTCGGTGGCGCGGCGCTCGGCGGCAGAGAGCTGAACGGCGGCCGGCGGGGAGCCGCTCCTGCCGCGTGGCGAGCCATGGGGCAACGGCGATGCTGCATTGCCATGGCTTCCCGGTGCCCAGCCTTCCCGGGGTTCGGCCTTCCGGCTGACGTCGGCCACTGATTCGTTGCTGCCGTCCAGCGATACCATGTCACGGCCGAGACCGCTCTCGAGGTCTGGTTTCCGCTGCCGGGCGGTTCCACCTGACGAGCTGGAGCGACAGAACCTTGCCGGCGCGACTTTCGGGTGTAGCCTCTGGCCATGAGGCGGCGCTGGTCTTGCGCTCGGGCGGCGCTAAGTTCGGTGCTGACGCAGCTGAGAATGGATCGCCAACATGCGCCTTAGCCGTTTGCTGACCGGCACGCTCCTCGGTGCGAGCATGAGCTTCTTCACCTCCTGTGGCAGCGTGCAGCTCGGCTCCAGTGTCGACGCCAGCGAGTCGGGCATGCGGGTCCAGAGCGAGCAGGTCGTCTTCGAGGTCGAGCAGCTGACCGGTGGGCTCGAGCATCCCTGGGGCATGGCGTTCCTGCCGGAGGGCGGCATGCTGGTGACCGAGCGGGGCGGCACCTTGCGTCGGCTCGGTGCCGATTTCAGCCTCGACCCGACGCCGATCGAAGGGGTGCCGACGGCCTTCGATCGCGGGCAGGGCGGGCTGCTCGACGTCGCATTGGACCCCGACTTCGCCGCCAACCGGCTGGTCTATCTGAGCTATTCGTACCTCGCCGAGGGCGACGCCGGCGACGGCGTTGGAACGGCGGTGGCGCGTGGCCGACTGGACGACGGCGCGCTCCGCGATGTCGAGGTGCTGCTTCGCTCGAACGGGCTCGGCAGTGGCGGCCGGCATTTCGGCTCGCGCCTGGTGTTCGACGCCGATGGCCAGCTCTTCGTCACGCACGGCGATCGAGGCCAGCGCGGGCTCGCGCAGCAACTCGACAACCACGCCGGCAGCGTGCTCAGGCTCAACCCCGATGGCAGCGTGCCGGACGACAATCCGTTCGTCGGCCGGGGTGATGCGCTGCCCGAGATCTTCAGCTATGGCCATCGCAACCCGCAAGGCATGGCCGTGCACCCCGAGACCGGTGCCATCTGGATCCACGAGCACGGGCCGCGCGGCGGTGACGAGGTCAATATTCTGGCGCCGGGCGCCAATTTCGGCTGGCCGCTGGTGAGCGCGGGCCGCGAGTATGCCACCGGCATGGCGGTCGGCGTCGACGAGCCGCCAGCGGGCATGGTCGCCCCGCGCCATGTCTGGGACCCGTCGATCGCACCGTCCGGCATGGTGTTCTACACGGGCGACGCCTTTCCCGAATGGCAGGGTGACTTGCTGGTCGGTGCGCTGGCCTATCAGCTCCTGGCGCGGCTAGAGCTGGACGGCGATGACGTGGTGCACGAGGAGCGGCTGCTCGAGGGAGAGCTCGGCCGGATCCGTGATGTCGACGTCGATGCGGCGGGGCTGGTCTACCTGCTGACGGACGCCGCCGATGGCGGCCTCTACCGGCTGCGGCCGGTCGACACGGCAAGCTGACCGGCGCCGGCAGCGCGGCGCCGGCCGGCTGTCGGCAAGCGACCTCGTCTCAGACCTTCGTCTCGGCCCGGCTCTTGGCCCAGCTTTCCAGTGTCGGATCCTTGGCCGCGGGCAGCTCGAGCTCGAGGCGCACCAGCTGGTCGCCGCGATGCCCGCCCTTGTTGATGCCGCGGCCCTTCAGCCGGAGCGTCTTGCCGGAGCTGGTCCAGGGCGGCACGCTGACGGCTACGTTGCCGTCGATGGTCGGCACGGTCACCTTGCCACCGCTGATCGCGAGCGCCAGCGGGATGCTCTGGTCGAGATGGATGTCGAGCCCCTCGCGCCGGAAGCCCTCGTGCGGTGTCACCTGCACCTCGACCAGTGCATCCCCGCCGTCGACGCCCTGGCCCTTGAGGCGGAGCACCTGGCCGGTTTCGACACCGGCCGGGATGGTGACGTCGAGGTGGCGGCCATCGGGCAGGCCGAGACGGCGCTTGGCCCCCTTGGCGGCGTCGAGGAAGTCGACGGTGACCGCTAGCTTCATGTCCTCGCCCCGAGTGTTGCGCGCGCCGCCGGCGCGGGCGCCGGCCCGGCTGCCGCCACCGAAGAGGTCGCTGAGGATATCCTCGAACCCGGCGAAACCGGAGCTTTGCTGGCCGGCGCCCTGCGGGCCACCGCCCGAATGCGTGTAGCGCCAGCTGCCGCGGCCGGCCTGTCCGCCGAAGGGGCTGCCGCCCTGGGCACCGAAGGGAAAACCCTGCGGGCCGCGCTCATTGCCGTCGGCGTCGATCTGGCCCCGGTCGTAGCGCTTGCGCTTGGCCGGGTCGCTGAGGATGGCATGGGCTCGGGAAATCGCCTTGAAGCGCTCCTCCGCCGCCTTGTCGCCGGGATTGGTGTCGGGGTGGCAGGTCTTCGCCAGCCGGCGGTACGCCTTGCGCACCTCGTCGCTGGTGGCACCCTGCGATAGTCCGAGCGTGGTGTAGAGATTCTCGGTCATGCTGCTGTTCCTGGAGCCCACCGGCTTCCTGCGGTGCGGCAGCCTCTCGATGCAAGCCGAAAATGAACCGGGGCAAGCCGAAAACGAGCCTGGCGGGCAAGTCGACCCGCCAGGCTCCCTTCAGACGCGGTGCCGCCGCGTGGCCGTTGGCCGTATCGCGCCGGCACCGCTACGGGCTTGTCGGGGTGGCCCGTCAGGCAACCTTCTCGCCGGCGGTCACCGCCGGCTTGGCCTGGGCCTGGGCCGCGGCGGCGATCTGGATAGTCCGCGGCTTCATCGCCTCGGGCACCTGACGCTCGAGCTCGACGGTCAGAATGCCCTTGTCGAGCGAGGCGCCCGTGATGTCGATGTGCTCGCCCAAGGTGAAGGTCCGCTGGAACGCGGCACGAGCGATTCCCCGGCGCACGTAGTTGGCGCGGTTGTCGGCCCTGGGCTCGCCCTTGATCAGCAGCTCACGATCCTTGACCGTGATGTCCAGCTCGTCGAGATCGAAGCCGGGGACGGCCAGCGCCACGGCGAAGCGGTCTTCGCCATGCTCGACGATGTCATACTCGGGAGTGTAGGCCGAGCGGCTGCCGAGCAGCTCGCCGGTCATCCGGTCGAAGTCACGAACGGTGCGGAAAAGGGGGTCGAAACGAACAATGCTCATGGTATCCTCCAGTTGAGCGATACGAGACGTGACGGGTGCTCCACTTGGACACACCCTTGTCGATACTTGCCGGACTCGCCAAGCGACCTCCAGCGCACTTGAGATAGGCAGAGGCGAGCGGCCGTTCAAGAGGCCGGTGGACGGCTTGGCGCCGGATCGCGCATGACCTATGCAGCATCGGGGTGCGCCGGCCGAGGGTGCGCCCGTCGCTTGCCCGGAGTGCCGATGCCGCGTCACCAGCCCGCCGCCGATTGTCCCCTCTGCCCGCGCCTCGCGGCGTTTCGCGCGGCGGCACGGCAGCGCGAGCCGGGCTGGCACAACGCGCCGGTGCCATCATTCGGCGACCCGGCGGCCCGCCTCCTGATCGTCGGGTTGGCACCGGGGCTGGGTGGCGCCAACCGGACGGGCCGGCCGTTCACCGGCGACGGTGCCGGCAACACGCTCTATCCGGCACTCGCGCGATTCGGCTGGAGCCGGGGGGTGTTCGATGCCAGGCCTGATGACGGGCTCGAGCTCATCGACTGCCGGATCACCAATGCGGTACGTTGCGTGCCGCCGGCGAACAAGCCGGTGGGTGCGGAGATCGCCGCCTGTCGGTCGTTCCTGGCGGCCGAGCTGACCACTGCCCCGGCGCCGCGTGCCGTTCTGGCGCTCGGCCGGATCGCGCACGAGGCCACGTTGCGCGCGCTCGGTCTCAAGCTGGGCGCCTTCCCGTTCGCGCATGGCAGCTGGCATGCGGTCGGCACCAGCCAAGTGCTGGCGTCCAGCTACCACTGCTCGCGCTACAACATGAACACCGGCCGGCTGACCGAGCCCATGCTCGATTCCGTCCTGGCGCGCTTGCGCGGGCATCTCGACGCTCGGTAGACTGCCGCCCGAAAACATGGGGGAGAGCGCGCGTGGGTATCCTGCTCGGCTGCATTGCCGACGATTTCACCGGGGCGACGGACCTCTGCAACACCCTGGTCAAGGAAGGCATGCGGGCGGTGCAGCTGATCGGCGTGCCGCGGCCGGGTTTTCCAGTGCCCGATGCCGACGTGGTGACCATCGCGCTCAAGTCGCGGACCTGCCCGGTCGAGCGACGCGGTCGACCAGTCGCTCGAGGCGCTGGCCTGGCTCCAGGGCGCCGGTGCCCGGCAGATCCTCTTCAAGTACTGCTCGACCTTCGATTCGACGCCCGAGGGCAATATCGGGCCGGTGGCCGACGCCCTGCTTGATGCCTTGGGCGGCGGTTTGGCCGTGGTCTGCCCGGCTTTCCCGGAGACCGGCCGGACGGTCTATCAGGGCCATCTCTTCGTCGGCGAGAGGCTGCTCTCGGACACGCATATGCGCCACCACCCGCTGACCCCGATGACCGAGAGCGATCTCGTCTCGGTGATGGCGGCGCAGAGCCAGAAGAAGGTCGGGCTCGTGCCCTTTGCCGCGGTCGATGCCGGGCCCGAGGCCATCGCCGAGCGGTTTGCGGCCTTGCAGGAAGCGGGCGTCGCCTTCGCGGTCACGGATGCGGTGGCGGACCGGCATTTGCGCCATCTGGGCCGGGCGATGGCGGACCATCGGTTGATCACCGGGGGCTCGGGCATCGCGCTGGGCCTGCCGGACAATTTCAGAGCGGCCGGCCTGCTGCAGGCGCATGACGCGGCGGCCTTGCCGGCGGTCGACGGACTCGAGGCCGTGCTCGCGGGCTCCTGCTCGGCGGCGACGCTCGAGCAGATCGAGCGCATGGCCGAGGACCACGAAGCCTTGAAGCTCGACCCTTTCGCGCTCGCCGACGGCTATGCGGCGGACCTCGCGGTCGATTGGGCGAGAGAGCGGTTGGCTGCCGGACCCGTGCTGATCTATGCCTCCGCACCGCCCGAGGACGTGGCCGAGGCACAGCAGGTGCTCGGCCGCGACAGGGCCGGGACGCTGATCGAGGACGCCATGGCAGCGATCGCCCAGGGCCTGGTCGACATTGGCGTCCGCCGGCTTGTCGTCGCCGGTGGCGAGACCTCGGGTGCCGTGGTCAAGGCCTTGGGCATCCAGGGGCTGGCGATTGGCGGGCAGATCGATCCGGGCGTGCCGGCCTGCACCAGCCTGGGCGATCGGCCGCTCGCGATCGCGCTCAAGTCGGGTAATTTCGGCGCGCCCGACTTTCTCACCAAGGCCTTCGCCCACATGCCCGGCACTCGGCGGCAGCCATGAGCCCAGCGATGAGCGAAACGCGGCTCAGGGAGGCCATTTGTCGATTCGGCCGGTCGATCTTCGAGCGCGGGCTGACCTTCGGCAGCTCGGGCAACATTTCGGTCAGGCTCGACGATGGCTGGCTGATGACGCCGACCGGCAGCACGATGGGGGACTTGGACCCGGCGCGGCTGGCGAAGCTCGACCGGGACGGCCGGCACGTTTCGGGCGACAAGCCGACCAAGGAGACCTTCCTGCACCAGGGCATGTACCGCCACCGCACGGATGCGACGGCGGTCGTGCACCTGCATTCAACCCATTCGGTGGCCGTCAGCTGCCTCGCCGATGTCGATCCGGCGGACGTCATTCCGCCGATCACCGCCTATTACGTGATGCGGGTCGGCCAGCTGCCGCTGGTGCCCTATTTCCGGCCGGGCGACCCGGCGCTCGGGCCGGCGGTCGAGGCGCTGGCCGGCAAGCACCATGCGGTGCTGCTCGCCAATCACGGGCCGGTGGTCGCCGGGACCAGCCTGGAGAACGCCGTCTTCGCCACCGAGGAGCTCGAGGAGACGGCCAAGCTCTTCCTCCTGCTCCGCCGCGAGCAGATCAGGCCGCTCACCGCCGCCCAGGTGGCCGAGCTGCGGGCGCACTTCCCGTCTTGAGCCGGCCGGCGCCGCCGGGCCAGGGTGACCCGGCCGTGGCCGATCGCCCCTTGCCGCCGCATGCGATCACCTGTTTGCTGGATGCGCTGCGTAGCACCCAGGAGGTGATCCGCAGCTACGACACCAAGGCCCAGATCATGGGCATCATCTTCATCCTCTCGATCAACTTCGTGCTGACCTTGATCCGCGAGCTGGTCGGTATCGGGCCGATCCCACCGGCGGCGACCTTGAGCCTCGCGGTGCTGGTGCTGCTGCCGCTCGGGCTCTTCGGCTACGTGCTCTTTCCGGCCAACAATCCGGTGGGCGACCTCGAGCTGGAGGGCCAGCCGGTTCGCCACAGCTATTTCGTCGATGGGCGGGGGCCCAGCCTCACCGATTACCTGATCGACGTCGAGGCCACGGATTGGGCCACCGAGCTCGGCTTCGAGATCATGAAGATGGCGCGGCTGCGCGAGCGCAAGCGGCGCCGGCTGCTGCGGGCGCTGGTGGCGGCGGGCGCCAGCTATGTCTTGATCCTGGCGATGATGCTGCTGGTCGCTTGGTGAGCTGGCCGCCCGTGGCGCATTTCCGCTTGCCTAGGCCATGGCGAACGGGTCAGACCGGCGCTGGCCGTCACTGGGGAGAAGCGGGCGATGAATGGTGCGGAGCGGATGATCGAGGCAGCGGTCGGGCACGGGCTCGAGGTCTGCTTCGCCAATCCCGGGACGACGGAGATGCCTTTCGTCAACGCGCTGGACCGGGTGCCGGGCATGGCCGCCGTGCTCGGCCTGCACGAGAATGTCTGCACCGGTGCCGCCGACGGCTATGCACGGCTGGCCGGCAAGCCGGCCCTGACGCTCTTGCATCTGGGGCCCGGCTTCGCCAACGGCCTCGCCAATCTGCACAACGCGCGCCGCGCCTATTCGCCGGTGGTCAACCTGATCGGCGAGCACGCGACCTGGCATCTGGCCGCCGACCCGCCGCTGGCCAGCGAGATCGAGCGGTTGACCGGCTGGGCCGGCCGCTGGACCCGACGCACGGCGTCCGTCGCGGGCGTGGGCCGTGACATGACCGAGGCGGTGGCCGCGGCCCGCGCCGGGCGGGGCGGCATCGCCAGCCTGATCGTGCCGCACGACATCCAGCTGGCCGACGCGGGCGTAGCGCCCACCGTGCCGTTGCGCATCGAAGGCTACCCCGGCGTGGCTCCGGACCTGGTCGAGACGGCGGCGCGGCTGCTCGCGGGTGCCCGGCGCCCCGCCCTGCTGCTCGGCGGCAACGCGCTGTTCGGTGCCGGGCTCGAGGCCGCAGGCCAGCTCGCGAGCGGCGACCGGTGCGGCGCTCATCGCCGAGGTCGGCTTCGCTAGGCTCGATCTCGGCCGTGGCCGGCCGATGGTGAGACGGTTGCCGTACTTCCCGGAGCAGGCGGCCGCGCTGCTCGACGGATTCGACGCGGTGGTCGTCGCCGGCACCAAGCTGCCCGTCTCGTTCTTCGGCTACCACGACAAGCCGTCGCGCTATCTCGAGGGGCGGGACGGTGTCTGTCATCTGGCGGCCGCCGAGGAGAACGCCGCAGCCGCGCTTGCCGCCTTGCGCCAGGCGCTGCCCGCCTCTGCCGGCCGCGCGCCTGCCGGCAACGGGGCGCCTCCAGCACCGCCGGCCGGTGGGCACGGCGGCTCCGGCTTGACCCCCGAGAGCATCGGCAGGGTCGTGGCGGCCGAGCAGCCGGAGGATGCCATCGTCGTGGTCACGGCGGTGAGCAGCGCTGGGCCGTACGGCCTCCATTCGCTCCAGGCAGCACCGCACACCCAGTTGGCGCTCACCGGCGGGGCGATCGGCGAGGGCATGGCCATGGCGCTGGGTGCTGCAATCGCGGCACCTGACCGGCGGGTGATCAGCCTGCAGGCGGACGGCAGCGGCGCCTATATCATGCAGGCGCTATGGTCGCAGGCGCGGCAAGGCGCCAGGGTCACCACCGTGATCTTCGCCAACCGCCGCTACCGCATCCTCGAGATGGAGCAGGAGCGCGCCGGCATCCGGCCCGGCCCGATCGCCGCCGAGCTGGCGACGCTCGACAATCCGCCGCTGGACTGGCCGCTGATCGCCCGTGGCCTGGGGGTGCAGGCGGAATCGGTCGCGGACACCGACGGCCTGAGCCAGGCGCTCCGCCGCGGGCTTGCCGAGCCAGGGCCCTATCTCATCGAGGCGCTGATGTAGCCGCCGGCTCGGGGCGCAGTCGGCGCCGATGCGATACGGCGGCCCTGCGACGGCGATGGCCGCAGCCGTTCGCCAGATGTGCCGATGGTCAGGCGGAAAGGGCTTGCGCGCTCGTGCTTCCCGATTGCGCTGCGGCGGCAAGGGCGGCCGGATGGCGACTCACGGCTTCACGCAGCTTGGCGAGCGACTGGATGGCGGCCCGGCTGCCGAACAGCAGCTCGATAATGCGGATCCGGTCCATGGCCACGGAGTTGATCGTCGGCGCCGCGTCCGGGTCCTGGGCGCCGGCCAGCAGCAGCTTGCGGTACTGCTCGAGCGCCTTGTTGAAGACGAAGTCGATCTTGGTCGCGAGGCCGATCCGCTTGGCCATCAGCCGCATGGTCGCCGCCGCCGCCGCCGTCTGCTCGAGACGGCGCCAATCGGTTGCGACGCTCGCGTCGCCGAGGGTCTCGAAGGCCCGCAGCAGCTGCTCCTCGAGCGCGATCGTCAACCGGGCCTGGATGAGCTCGAACGCATCGCTCTTCAGCCGCCTGAGCTCGCGATGGTCGAACTTGACCTTGGTCGCGACATGCTGCAGCGATTCGACGTTGGAGACGATCGCCTGCAGCCGGTCGATGACGAGCCCGAGCTCGGTCGTCGCCGGGGTCGCTGTCACGGAGCGGTAGAGCCGGACCATCTCGCTCAGGCATGCCTCGGCGATCATCGCCGCCGCCTGCTGCCGTTCGCGCATCCCCCACTCGAAATCGCCATCGAGCAGCGGCTGAATGATCGAGAGCGGCAGCTCGCAGCGATTGACCAGCAGCTCGGCCGTGAGCTGGAAGCAGTCGCGACCATTGGCGGCCGCGAGCCCGAGCAGCTCGGCGATCATCTCGGTCTCGGCCGGTTGCAGCTCCAGCATCGGCTTGGGCGGCAGGCTCCAGACCGTCGTCACCACCGCCTCGGCCACGGGCAGGAGATGCTGCGCGATCCGTAACGGCACCAGCAGGTCCCTGATCTCGGCATCGCGCGCATGCCGGCCGTGCTCCAGCGATCGCTTGGCCGCCTCGGCCGCGGCGGGCCAGAGCTCGCGTCCGACCTCGAGCAGCAGCGCCGCGTCGTCCATCGTCTTGCCGGCGAGCCGGGCGTCGATGGAGCGGCGCAGCTCCGGATCGAGCTCGGCCAGGATGAGCGCCAGCAGCCTGGACAGCCGGTCGCGCGGTACGCGCATGGCACCTGGGCTCCAGCTGCCGCCGTCCACCAGGAGATCCTCGAACGGCATGACGAGCAGCCGGCCGAGCGTCATCGGCCGCGGCGGCCGGATGACCCGGAGCCTGAGCCGGTGCTGGTCGAGCAGGAGATCGAGATTGCCACGCTTGGCCAGACGATCGACCACGCTGACGATCTTCAAGAGCGTCTGGTCATCAGCGGCGCTGAGCTGGCGCGACAGCGAATCCAGGGTGTCTTGCGCGCCCATTAGTGATTACCCCAGGTTCGACGGGTCGTGGTCGTGAGCTGGCCGCGCGACCGGAGTCCTCGGCGGACGCCAGCGGCTTCGCCGGAACGCGCGACGATGGGCGTGCCTGCCATGCAGCGACTCCGCCGCTCAGGCCGCGCTGGCACGGAGCGCCTCCGAGCGGGCCCGCATGCCGTTCATGACGACGCCCGACTTCCAGTCCTCGTGCAGCTTCACCGAGCGCGAGCGGATGACCGAGGTGTCCATCGGCATGATCTCGACGCCGCCGTTCTCGGCCATTTCCTGGGCGAGCGGCAGCAGGCGGTGAATGTGGGCGATGGCGCCACGCTGCATCGACCGGTCCTCGCCAGCACTGGTCTCCCAGATGGAGAAGATCTCGGCCCAGCCGTCGAGCAGCCAGTCCGGCAGCGAGAACCGCTCGCGGACATCGTCCCGGTCGTTCCGCCAGCTGCGCACCAGCTCGACGATGTCCTCGAGCCGCCGCTGGCAGTCGATGATCAAGGGCGATACCTCCTGCGCCGTCCAGTTGGCGCAATCCACGATCTGCTCGGCCCGCTCCCTGTTCTCGCCGCTCTCCAGCGCCATCCAGCGATGGATCGCCTGGGCCAAGGGCCGCAGCTGCTCCAGCACCACCGGGTGGCGGGCCCGCAGGTCACCTCCGGCGAAGCCGATGCCCGCGGCGTAGAACGAGATGTCGCCCACCGTGTCCAACACCTCGTCGGCGCTGAGCCCGATCCTCGGCGTGAGCGAGACGAGGCGGCGCTTGATCTCGCTCTGCACCGCGCGCTGCTTGCCGCCCTGGCTCTGCAGCTCGCGCTCGTCGATGCCGACAGTGCGCAGCAGGCGCATCAGCATCAGGTAGTTGGTCAGGTTGACGATGCCGTCGTCGCGCTCGGCCGCCTTCTTGGCGGCCGCGGCGGCATCGCGGCCGGCGGCGCCCGCGAGTGCCACGTTGCGCGCGGAATGCCGGATGGTCGAGGGCGTGATCGCATCCATGCTGAGCAGGTTCTCGAGCAGCAGCTCGTCGTGGACGCTGAGCTGGCAGAACTCGCGGGTGGCGCGCAGGTCCATGACGTAGTAGCCGCGGCTGCCCGACGGGTTGGGCACCAGGAGCTCGACCATCCCCGCCTTGGCGAGGCGAATTTTGGCGCCGCTGATCAGCGGCGTCGTGAAGGGGACGCCCACCGTTCGTTCGCCGAACGACGGCACCCGGCCGGCCTCGCGATCCCTGTTCATCCGCAACAGCACTCTCGACTAGAAGTCCGAGCGCATCCTAGCCACCCTTTCTTGCGATCCGGTTAATGGCCCGCAAGGCTGTCGGTCGAGCCTGCTAGAGCACGAAGGCCGGCATCAGCCAGCGGGGCAGCGCCAGGATGAGATCCGGCAGCAGGATGACGAGCAGCAGGATGACGAGCATCGGCAGCAGGATGATGCCGACGTCCTTGAGCGTCTTGATCAGCTTCACCTCGCCGATGGCGGCCGCGATCAGGAGGCAGAGCCCGTAGGGTGGGGTGACGAGGCCGAAGGCCAGGCTGATGATCCCGATGATGGCGAAGTGGATCGGGTGCATGCCGACATGCTCGACGACCGGCCAGAGCACCGTGCCGAGGATGATGATCGCCGGGATGGCGTCGATGAACATGCCGATGAGCAGGAACGCGCCGGCGACCAGGAGGCCGGTGCCGACGACACCGAGGCCGAGCCCGTCGATCTGTGACACCAGCGCCGCCGGGACCTTGAAGTAGGCCAGCGCCCAGCCGAAGGCTGAGGCGGTGCCGATACAGAAGAGCGAGAGGGCAGCGAAGCGCGCGCTGTCGTAGAGGATGATCGGCAGGCGGGTGGGCGTGACGGTGCGGTAGATGACGAGGCCGAGGAAGAGCGAGTAGACGACGGCGACGACCGAGGCTTCGGTGGGCGTGAAGAAGCCCGAGACGATGCCGCCGACGATGATCACGGGCGTCATCAGCGCCAGGAACGAGCTGAGGAAGGCGGCGGCCAATTCCTTCAGCGTGCTTCTGGCGTAGACCGGGTAGCCGTACCGCTTGGCATAGGCGTAGACCGTTATCATCTGGGCCGCGGCGATCAGGATGCCGGGGACGACGCCGGCGAGGAACAGGCCGCCGATCGAGACCGACATCAGCCCGCCCCAGACGACCATCAGGATCGAGGGCGGGATGATGACCCCCATGACCGAAGAGCAGGCGGTGATCGCGACAGCGAAGCTGGTGTGATAGCCCTCTTTCTTCATCTGCGGGATGAGCAGCGAGCCGATGCCGGCGGCGTCCGCCGTCGAGCTGCCGGAGATGCCGGCGAACAGCATCGAGACGGTGACGTTGACGTGGCCGAGCCCGCCCGGAAGGTGGCCGACCAGCGCGCGGGCGAAGCTGATCAGCCGGTCGGTGATCCCGGCGCCATTCATCAGGTTGGCGGCGAGCAGGAAGAAGGGGACGGCCAAGAGCACGAAGGCGTTGTAGCTCTTGAACATCTCGCGCAGCAGCAGGATCGGTGTCAGCCGGTCATCGATGAAGAAGACGGGGACGACCGCGAGGCCGAGGGCGAAGGCCACCGGCACGCGTACGACGACGAGCAAGGCGAAGATGCCGAAGAGGATGGCGGCGACCTCGCCCGGGCTCACAGCGGTGCCGCCTGGGTCGGTTCGGCGTCGGCGGCGGTAGGGCCCGTGGGCGGCCCGTCGATCCAGCCCATGTCGCCGGCGATCCGCTCAGCCACGAAGAGCAGCCAGGTGGCGCCGGCCCAAGGCCACGCGATATAGATGGAGAGCATCGGCAGGCCCGCGATCTCGCTCAGCTGGCGTGATCCCAGGATGGCGAAGTCCCAGCCCCAGACGAGGAAGATGACCGCGGTGAGCGCGATCGAGAGGTTGACGACGAGGCGGCTCACCAGCCACCAGCGCCGCGTCTTGGCCTCGGGCAGCAGGTCGACGTCGAAATGCGAGCCGTCGCGGACCGCGATCGCCGCACCGATCATGATGATCCAGATGAAGGCGAACCGCGCGATCTCCTCGGTCCAGATATAGCGGGGAATGACGCCGGTATAGCGCGACAGGATCTGCATCGCGACGGGCACGATGAGCACGCCGATCAGCAGGGTCAGCAGCACCTGCAGCACACGGTAGTAGACGTCGATCAGCTTGCGCATGCTCGCTTCCGGGCTGACCCCGAGCGGGGGTGGCGACAAAAAGGGGGCCGCCCGTGTCGGTGGCCCCCTTTCCCTTGGCCTTGGGCTACTGGACGGCGATGATGTTGGCGTAGACCTCGCCGGCGCCGAGCTCGTCGGCGTAGGCCTGCATCACCGGTGCCGCCAGCTCGAGCAGCTGGTCGCGGTCGGTGAACTCATGGGTCGTGAGCCAGCCCTTTTCTTCCATCGCGGCCAGCTTCTCGGCGTCCTGGCTGCTCTCGATATCGCGGCCGTGCTTGCCGGCGGCGATACCCGCCTCCTCGATGCAGGCCTGCAACTCGGGGTCCAGCCGCTCGAAGGTCGCATTGCTGAAGCCGAGCGGGCGCACGGTGATCGCGTGCTGGGTCAGCGCCACGTCAGGGCCCACCTCGTAGAACTTCATCTGCTCGATGCCCGCGGCCTCGTTCTCGGCCGCGTCGATCACCCCGGTCTGGATGGCGTTGTAGACCTCGCTATAGGCGATCACGGTGGGGGCGGCTCCGAGCGCGTCGAACACGCGCGTCCAGATCGGTGCGCCCTGCATGCGGATCGGCAGGCCAGACAGCTCCGCCATGTTGGTCACGGGCTTGTTGGCGAAGATGTTGCGCGTGCCGCCGCCGGCATAGCCGATGATCTTGACGTTGGCCGTCTCGAGGATGTCGTCGGCGATCGGATCGAGGGCACCCGCCTCCATCACCTTGTTCCAGTGATCGAGGTCACGGAACAGGAACGGCATGTCCATCAGGGGGGCCATCTGCGAGAAGGTCGAGGCGTGGGCCGGCGAGAACACCGCGTAGTCGATCGCGATGCCCTGGCTCATGTTCTCGAAGTAGTCCTTCTCCAGGCCGAGCTCGGAGTTGAGGTGGAGGTCGAAGGTGACGTCGCCCGAGTAGCACTCGGTGACCAGCCGCTCGAACTCGCGCATCGTCTTGGTGAAGGCGTGGTTCTCGTCGAACTGGCTGGCACCGACCAGCGTCACGCCCTGCGCTTGGGCCGCGCCGGCCAAGGCCACGGCGGCGACCGCGCCGGCAAGCAGATGTGTCATCCGGAGCATGGTAGCTCTCCCTGTTATTCGTTCTCGATGAGGAATCAGTTGATTGCAGAAAGCGCCGCGGCTGTCACGGGTCTAAGCGTGGACTCTGTCCGGGAAGGCGCACGGCACCCGCGCGCGCCCCTCGGATCCTGAGCCGGAAGGTCAGTCGCCGGGATGGGTGAAGATTTGCCATTCAGTGGCCGGATCCTGAAAGTCACGGTGCCGTCATTCCGCCAGCAAGTCTTACCGGTCGAAGTTCCGTCCTAGTCAGGTCTTAGTTGCCAACATGGAACCGGGAAGGCAACGCGGCTTCGCTTGTCGTGGCGATTGTGCTAGAGGATGATTGGATGAGGTGGGAGGACAAGTTATGACCGATCGCCGGCGGGCGCCGATCGAGCGGAAGGATGTCGACCCCGATCATTTCAGGATCGTTCTGCCGCCCAGGGACAAGCCGTCGCGGCCCAGCGAGCCTGAAAGGCCGGGCTCGCGCCCGCCGCAGCCGCAGCCGCCGCGGCCGAAAGAGAGCGAAGAGCCTGTTCGTGCGCCCAGGCCGCGCGGCCGGGACAAGGCCTAACGGATCTTCGAGTGTCTCATGCAGGTACAATCGCCGCCGCGCCCAACCGAGAGCAAGCCGCCGCCGACTAGCGTCGGCGCCGATCCAGATGCGAGCCTGTGGTTCGAAGAGGTCGAGCTCGTCGCCGGCAATGACGGTGCACCCATCGATGTTGCCCTTCGCCGTGCCGGAGACCGCGACCTGTCGACCGAAGCGGAGAAGCTGCTGGCCACGATCAATCTCGCGTCGATCCGAGTGCAGATTGCCTTTCGCGACTTTCCAGACGAGCGGCGCCGGCTGTTCGAGAACCTCAAGGCGATCGCCGCCAACGGGCTCGTCGGTCGCCGTCCCCACCCCAAGACCGCGCTCATCGACTTCGAGAACTTCAAGATCAACGTTTCCGCCGCGGCCGATGCCATCCGCTCCAGTTTTCTGAGTGGTACCATCGTCGTCAATCTGCTGGCGATGGGCGTCGCCATCTTTCTCTTGGCGCTCTGGTGGCCGATGCACGGCTTGGTCTTCACCAATATTGCGCACGCGCTCAAGACCTGTGGTGCGGAAGGGGCGCCTGGGGTCTGCATGGACGGTCCGATCCGGCTGGCCCTCTGGCTGGCGCGCATGACCGGGTTCGATGGTGCAGCACCAAGCCGCGAAGTGATCGCCGGTTTCAAGGTCGCGTCGAACATTACGGGCGCAGCGCTTTTCGCTTTCCTGGGCATTGCGCTGGGTCTGCTGCTGATCGGTTTCTTGCGGAACCGGTTGATATCCTACGATAATTTCGACAGCATCTTTCGCTATCGGATGTCGCCCGGTCTCTATCTGCTGTTCATTTCGTGCCTCGGGCTCACCGTCCTGGCCCTGGTCGGTTTCGACATCGTCGTGTTGGGTGTCGGCAACCGTGTTCTCAACGATGTCGTCGAGAACCCTGCCATCGGCATCATTATTGGACTGCTCTGCTCGATCAGCGAGCCGTTCGTGTCGGCGCTCGTCGTTCGTCAGCTGCGCCCCACGCCGAAGGAGGAGGCGACGCCCAGGTAAGAGCCGTGAGCGGCAATTGGCAGGCTCGCGGCGTGGCACGCGCTCAGGTCCAATGCTCGTGCCGTTGACGCTCCTTCCTGGCGAGCTGATCCGTCGTGTGGCGACCTTGGGCTTCAGGCAGGGCTTGCCATGTCGTCGGCATTGCTGCAGTTCGTCGCGCAAAGACGGCCGCCTCGGCGCTGCCGGCGACCGCGTTCGCCGCGTCCGGCGGGCCGCACGCAAGATCGATCTCTTGCATGGACAGGAACACACGTTGCGGATGCGGGTCGGTTCTCTGGAGGCCGCGCGCGCATGGCGGAGGAAGAGAATGGCGATACGCGAGCTGTTGCTGATTGCGGTGCTGCTCTTGGGCCCACTTGGTGCTGTTGCCCAGGACGAGGCCGCCGAGGAGGCGCCGCCGCCGGAGCCCTTGACCGTCGCCGAGCCAGAGATCCTGCCGGCCGATCTGAAGCTGCTGGTCGATCCCTTGACGCTCGACGAGCTGGCCCTGGAGGCTGCCGGATGGCGTGATCTCGCCCGGGCCAAGATCATCGAAATGAACGAGGCCGAGCTCGCCGGCCGGCAGGCGCTGGCGTCCGCTCGCGAGGCCGCCGGCGCAGAGGATGGCGAAACGGTCGAGAGCGAGGCCGCCGATCGGCATTTCGAGCGTGCCGCCGAGCTGCGCGACCAGCGGGCAAAGCTGCTCGACCGGCTCAAGGTCGTCGTCGACGAGTGGGAGACCAAGGGCGCCGACGTGACCGAGTATCGGAACTACATCTCCGCCGTGAGCGGCATCGAGGTTGATGTTACCGACACCCAGTCGGCAACCAAGACCATCCTGAACTGGGCGAAGTCCGAGGAGGGTGGCTTGCGCCTGCTCCGCCAGGTCGTGATCGTCGTCGGCACGACGATTGGTGCCTGGCTGGTCGGCGGCGTCATTTCCTGGCTGGTCGGCCGGGGGCTCAGCGCGACCCAGACCGGCTCGAAGCTGTTGCGCCGGTTTCTCGGCCGCTGGATCCGTCGTGTCGTGGCCTTGATCGGCTTCTTGATCGGGCTCTCGGCAGTCGGCATCAATATCGGCCCGATGGTCGCCGCCATCGGTGCTGCCGGCTTCGTCATCGGCTTGGCCTTGCAAGGCACGCTCAGCAACTTCGCCAGCGGCATCCTGATCATGACGCAGCGGCCGTTCGATGTCGGCGACGCGGTCGAGACGGCGGGCGTCACCGGCAAGATCGACAGCGTGACCTTGTTCAGCACGCATCTGACGACGACCGACAACAAGCAGGTGATCGTGCCCAACAACGCGATCTGGGGCGGCAACATCACCAATGCCACGATCAAGAACAGGCGCCGGCTCGAGATCGAGGTCGATGTCGCCGACTCGCTCGATATCGGCGAGGCGCTGGAGCGGGTGAAGGCGGTGCTCCGTGACAGCTCCTTCGTGCTCGACGACCCGGCGCCGGCGGTCGAGCTGAAGGCGGTGGACCGTGCCAAGAAGATCCTGCAGCTCAACATTGCCGCCTGGGTGCACGCCGACACGGCTGGTAATCCGCGGCTCGAGCTGATCGAGCAGATCTACAGGGCCTTCCCGGACGAGGACCTGAAGCGCGCGGCCTGAGGCGGCGGGCTGTCGTTCGGCCGAGCGGCAGGCTCGCCCCCGCGCCGCGCTACCCAAGCGGCGTCGGCGTATTGCCGGCCGGGTCCTTGAAATGGCCGAGCCAGCCGCCCCAGAATTGCCGCTCCGGCGGGCCGTCGACGACGACGCCGCGCTCCTCGAGCGCGCGACAGCCGGCGTGGATGTCCTCGACCTGCAGCGACAGGCCGGAGAACCGCCCGACCAGTCGGTTGCCTCAAGATCGCCGGGGTCCACCGTCTCGACGCTCAGCTGCGCCGCGCCGGCGGCAAAGCCGATGGCGCCGTGCTCGGCCATTTCCCAGGCAACGGAAAGGCCGAGCCTACCGGCGCAGAAGTCTAGCGCCCGGTCGTAGTCGTCGACGGACAGGCGAGCGCCGTAGAGGCTGAGCGTCGTCATGGCCGAGGTGTCTTTATGCGCGAGCGGCTGTCGGAGCCGGGCGGCGGCGCGGTCGAAATCGCGGATGACGAGGGGGGCCGGCAGGACCACGGCGGCGCGCTCCATTTTACCGAACAGCATCAGGGCGGCGATCCGCCCCTTCTCCTTGATCGGCTGGTGGATCGTGGTGAGCGCCGGCCTCGCCAGCGCGGCCTCGGCGATGTCGTCGATGCCGACGACGGAGATGTCGCCCGGGACGGCTACGCCCAGATCGGCGAACGCGGCGCAGGCGGCAAGGGCGATGGTGTCGGACATCGCCAGCAGCGCCGTCGGCCGGGGCTGCCGCCGCAGCAGTGCCGCGACCGCGTCACGGGTCGCCGCCGGGTCGTTCAGGGTTTCGTAGACAGGCACTTCTGACCAGTCGATCCCGGCCGCGGTGCAGGCGGTGCTGTAGCCTTCGAGCCGGGCACCGGTCGAGGCGAAGCGGACCCGGGCCTGTCTGTCCGCATCGGCGAGGCCGACCTGGCCGTCGTCGGCCATGTCGAGGGAGAGGACGGCGAGCCGGCGGTGGCCGAGGCCGATAACATGGTCGGCGGCGGTGCGGGCGGCCGCCACATTGTCGATATCCACCGACGCGCCGTCGGCGACGGGGCCCGCGTCGATGGCGGTGAACGGCAGGCCGCGGCGCCGGGCGAGGCCGACGAGCGGGCTGTCGACGGCGAAGCAGTGGAGGATGAACCCATCGGCGATGGCGGTGTCGATCGACCAGCCGACCCGGCGGCCCGAGGCGAGGGAGACGAGCGCCAGGCCGGAGCCCTCGGCGTCGCAGACATGGGCGATGCCGGCGAGCAGGCGCTGCGTGTAGCGGTCGGAGAGAACGTACTCGAGCGTCTCTTCGACGACGAGGGCGATGGCGTGCGACTTGCCCGAGCGGAGCGCCCGGCCGGCTGGCGCCGGGCCGGTGTAGCCGAGTTGCCGCGCCGCCTCGCGGACCTGGGCGAGCAGCGCCGGCTTGACCAGATGCGGCCGGTTGAAGGCGTTTGATGCCGTGCCCTGCGACACGCCCGCCGCCGCCGCCACGTCGCGCAGTCTGACCTTGCTCATCGCGGCAACGCAGTACAGAATTTTTTGAACCGATTCAATTCTCGTGTTGACGCCGGCAGGGCGGCTTCCTAAATGCGTTGGTGTCGATCTTGAATCAATTCAAAATAGAGTAACGCCAATGATGATTCCAGCCAGCTACGTCTATCCATGGCTGCAAGATGCTCCCGCCCGCTATCCGCGGCGCTACCAGCTCCCAGGGCTCGCGAGCCTGCGGCCGGCCTTCGGCGGTGCCGCGCTCGGCAGCCTCGCAACGATTCTGGTGATGCTGCTCGTCGCCTGATCCCGAAAGCTCCATGGTGCGGCCGGGCAAGACCCGAGCGGCACCACGGTCCATCGGTGTCAGGCGCCGATCTTGGCGCCAGCCGTGCGCATTGGCTGCGGGTGGGTGTCGAACGCCTCCAGCGTCTCCCTGACCTTGGCGACGATCGCGGCGGCGTCGAGGCCGGCCTCGGCCATCTGGCCAGCGGGGCTGCCCTGGTCGATGAAGCGATCGGGCAGCATCATGGCGCGCAGGCGGGCAGGCCGCGGTCGAGGAGGCCCGGTCGAGGAGGAAGCTGCTGGACGTGGGCGGCGAAGCCGCCGATGGCACCTTCCTCGATGGTGACCAGGACCTCGTGCTCGACGGCGAGCCGGTCGATCAGCGCCTGGTCGAGCGGCTTGGCGAAGCGCGCATCGGCGACGGTGGTCGAGATGCCCATGGCAGTCCAGCTCGTCGGCCGCCTTGAGGCAGTCGCTGCAGGCGGGTGCCGAGCGACAGCAGCGCGACGGTGCGGCCGCGTCGCGGACGACCCGGCCCTTGCCGATCTCGAGCACGCGGCCGCGCTCGGGCAGGTCGACGCCGACGCCCTCGCCGCGCGGGTAGCGAAACGGCGATCGGGCCGCGTGTCGTGGGCGGCCGCGGTCGCCACCATGTGCATCAGCTCGGCCTCGTCGGCCGGCGGCCATGACCACCATGTTGGGCAGGCGCCGAGATAGGTGACGTCGAAGGCGCCGGCATGGGTCGGCCGTCGGCGCCGACCAGGCCGGCGCGGTCGATGGCGAAGCGGACCGGCAGGTTCTGGATCGCCACGTCGTGGACGACCTGGTCGTAGGCGCGCTGCAGGAAGGTCGAGTAGATGGCGCAGAACGGCTTGAAGCCCTCGCGTCGCGAGGCCGGCGGCGAAGGTCACCGCGTGCTGCTCGGCGATGCCGACGTCGAAGACGCGGGTCGGGAAGGCGTTGGCGAAGCTTGTCGAGCCCGGTGCCGGCGGGCATCGCCGCGGTGATCGCGACGATCTTGTCGTCGGCCTCGGCCTCCTTGATCAGCGCCTTGGCGAAGACGCGGTGTAGGACGGCGCGTTCGACTTGCCCTTGAGCTGGGTGCCGGTGGCGACGTCGAACTTGGCGACGCCGTGATACTTGTCGACGGCGGCTCTCGGCCGGCGGCGTAGCCCTTGCCCTTCTGGGTGACGACGTGGATCAGGACCGGGCCCGCGTCGCGGGTCGTCGCGGACGTTCTCGAGCACCGGCAGCAGGTGGTCGAGATTGTGGCCGTCGACCGGGCCGACGTAGTAGAAGCCCAGCTCCTCGAACAGCGTGCCGCCGGTGACCATGCCGCGGGCGTACTCCTCGGCCCGCTGGGCGGCGCGCTGCAGCGGCCGCGGGAAGTAGCGCGGTGAGCTGCTTGGCGACGTGGCGGAAGCTGCGATAGGTGTGGCTGACGAGACGACCCGGCGACAGATAGTCGCTCATCGCGCCGACGGGCGGGGCGATCGACATGTCGTTGTCGTTGAGGATGACGATCAGCCGCGTGGCGCATGGCGCCGGCATTGTTCATCGCCTCGTAGGCCATGCCGGCGCTCATCGCGCCGTCGCCGATCACGGCGATGACGTTCGAGGTCGCGCCTGTCGAGCTCGCGCGCGCGACCGCCATGCCGAGCCCGGCGGAGATCGAGGTCGAGCTGTGCGCGGCGCCGAACGGGTCGTAGCCGCTCTCGGCGCGCTTGGTGAAGCCCGGACAGGCCGCCCGGCTGGCGCAGCGTGCGGATGCGGTCGCGCCGGCCGGTCAGGATCTTGTGCGGGATAGGCCTGATGGCCGACGTCCCAGATCAGCCGGTCGCGCGGCGTGTCGAAGACGTAGTGGAGCGCCACGGTCAGCTCGACCACGCCGAGGCCGGCGCCGAGATGGCCGCCGGTGACCGAGACCGCGTCGATGGTCTCCTGCGCGCAGCTCGTCGGCGAGCTGGCGCAGCGAGCCCGGCTTGCAGGCGGCGGAGGTCGCGCGGCTCGTACGATCTGGTCGAGGAGGGGCGTCTGGGTCATCGGTCGGTCACCGTTCACGTCGTCGGGGCCCAAGGGCCGGGAAGATGGATCGAAGAGCGTCAACTAGAAGCGTTTCAGTAGGTGCGGTCGATCACGAAGCCGAAAACTGTGCGCAATAAGGTCGCACGTTCTGCAAATCTGTCAAGCAAAGTTGACGCTTCGATGTGTAAACTTTTCAGTTCATGCTCGGCGCCGTCGATGCCGAGCGTGGCGACGAAGGTGGCCTTGCCTCGGCGTCGTTGCCGACATCCTTGCCGACCGCCGCCTGATCGCCGCGCACGTCGAGCAGGTCGTCGCTGATCTGGAAGGCGAGGCCGAGCTTGTCGCCATAGGCGAGGAGCGCCTGCCGGTCACTGTCGGAGCGCCTGCCGAGGATGCAGCCGGCCTCGCAGGAGAAGCGAATCAGCGCCCCGGTCTTGAGGTCGCTGCAGCTGGCGGATGCCGGCGAGGTCGAGCGCCAGCTCTCGCCGCCCTGAGGTCGATCATCTGGCCGCCGCACATGCCGGCGGGGCCGGCGGCGCGGGCGAGGCCCAGGCTCAGGGCACGGCTGGTCGCATCGTCGACGCCGAGCTCCGGCCTCGGCCAGGATCTCGAACGCGAGTGCCTGCAGCGCGTCGCCGGCGAGGATCGCGGTCGGCCTCGTCGAAGGCCTTGTGGCAGCTGGGCTTGCCGCGGCGGGTGGCCGCGTCGTCCATCGCCGGCAGGTCGTCGTGGACCAGCGAGTAGGCGTGGAGGAGCTCGATCGAGGCCCCGACCCGCGAGGCTTGCGCGGCCGGGCACGTCGAACAGGTCGCCCCGGCCTTCACCAGGAACGCGCCGCAGCCGCTTGCCGCCGCCGAGCGCCGCGTAGCGCATGGCGGCCATGAGGCGGCCTGGCGCCGGCCACCGGCGGGCGGCAGGAACGCATCGAGCCAGACGTCGACCGCGTCGGCGTGGCCTTGAGCTCGGCCTCGAGCGCTGCAGGGTCCATCACCGCGCCGTCATGCGTCGTCGACGGGCTCGAGCCTGGGCTTGCCGTCCTTGTCGAAGGTGATCTTCTCGACCCGGAGCTGCGCCTCCCGCAGCTTGGCGGCGCAGTGGCGGCGCGAGCGCGGTGCCGCGCTCGTAGGCGTCGATCGAGGCCTCGAGGTCGAGCTGGCCGCGCTCGAGCCGCTGGACGATGGCCTCGAGCTCGGCGAGCGCCGCCTCGAAGCTGAGCGCCGCCATGCTCCGGGCGCGGTCTCTCGGGTCGCCTGCGGTTTTCGGGCTCGCTCATCACATTGTCTTCCTGGTCGGCCTCGCCAGCGCCTCGAGATGGGCGAGCGACGCTCCGTGCCAGGGCGGGCGGGTCGTAACCGCCCTCGAGCACCGAGACCACCCGGCCCTCGCAGTGCCGGTTGGCGAGCCGGACGATCTCGCTCGTCGCCCAGGCGAAGTCGTCCTCGATCAGGTCCATCTGGGCCAAGGGGTCGGCGCGATGCGCGTCGAACCCGGCCGAGATCATCAAGAGCTTCGGCCGTGCCGCATCGATGCGCGGCAGAATGCGGTGGGTGACGAGCTTGCGCCAGTCGGCCGAGCTCGTGCCCGGCGGGCAGGGGGCGTTGACGATGTTGCCGAACGAGCCGGATCTCGGTCGCGGCACCGGTGCCCGGGTAGAGCGGGCATCTGGTGGGTCGAGAGGTAGACGGTCTCGGCGTCGTCCCAGAAGGCTGCCTGGGTGCCGTTGCCGTGATGCACGTCGAAATCGAAGATCGCGATGCGCCCGAGGCCATGGGCATGGCGGGCCTGCATTGCCCCGACGGCGACCGTGTCGAAGAAGCAGAAGCCCATGGCCTGCTCGGGCTCGGCGTGATGGCCAGGCGGCCGCATGGCGATGAACGCGCGCTTGGCCTCGCCGGCGAGCAGTGCGTCGACGGCGGCGCAGGCCGCACCGGCGCCCCGCAGAGCTGCCTCGATGGTCCCGGGCGACATGGCGGTGTCGGGGTCGAGCTGGACGTGGCCGCTCGTCGGCTCGGCCTCGATCAGCCGTTCCGGGTAGGGCTTCGGGTGCACCCGCTCGATCTGCTCGAGCGTTGCCTTCGGGGCCTCTCGATGCTCGAGAAACGCCGGCTTGCGCTCCGCCAGCAGCGCCTCGATCGCGACCAGCCGCTGCGGTCCCTCGGGATGGCCGGGGCCCATCTCGTGGCGGTGCGCCGAGGGATGCGTATAGTAGAGGACGGTCAAGGACGGTCTTTCGGCTGGCTGGCCGGCGGCTGCAGCTCGATGCCCCGCCGAGTGGGCTTCCCTGGTGCCGAAATCCACCGGCGGATGCAAGGGCGGAGCGCACTGCAGCCGAGATAACCCTTGCGCCCTGGGCGGGCTCGGGCAATTTGGTGGACCACCGCGGCGGCTGGCCGAGAGGCTCGCCGCCCAAGCAACAAGCTTGTCAGGGAGACAAGGATGATCAGGCAGAAGATGATGACGGCGCTCGTCTTGGGTGTCGGTTTGGCGACAGTGGCGGGTGCCGCCGAGGCGCAGCAGGTTCGGCTGATGACCGGGCCACAGGGCGGCTCCTGGTATCCGCTCGGTGGGGCGATCGCCAACATCGCGGCCAAGGACGGGATCAGCGTGCAGGTCCTGCCGGGTGCCGGCATCGCCAATGTCCGGGCCGTCGCCGAGGGCAAGGCCGATATCGGCTTCGCCAACTCGATCTCGACGGTGGACGGGGTGAACGGCCGGGCACCTTTCGAGTCGTTGCAAGAGAATGTCTGCAATGTCGGCACGCTCTACCCGCAATACTTCCAGATCGTGGTCAACGCCGATTCCGGCATCGAGTCGATCGAGGACGCCAAGGGCCAGGCCATCGCCATCCAGCCCAAGGGCAACACCGCCGAAGCGATCAGCGCCCAGCTGCTCGAGGTCTTCGGCATGACCTACGACGACATGGATCAGGTCAGCTTCGTCTCCTACACCGACGCCGTGTCCTTGATGAAGGACAACAACGCCCAGATGTTCACGCTGGGCACCACGGTGCCGGCTTCGGCGGTGATGGATCTGGCCTCGGCCCGCGACATCAGGCTGCTCGAGCTCCCGGACGACGCGTTCGCCGCCATGCGCGAGCTCAATCCCGGCTATGCCCGGCTGACCATTCCGGCCGGCAGCTATCCCGGGCAGGACGAGGACGTGGACGTGATCGGCTACGCCACGCATGTCATCGCCCGCTGCGACCTCGACCCGGACGTCGTCTACAACGTCCTCTCCGGCATGGTGAACGACAAGGCGGACCTGGTCGCCATCGCCAAGGCGATGGACGCCACGACGCTCGAAGTGATGGCGAGCGACACCGGCGTGCCGATGCACGAGGGTGCCACCCGCTTCTACCAGGAGCACGGGGCGCTCTGACGCTCCCGGCATAGCCGCCGGCCCGTCCTCCCGGGAGCCACCGGGGGGCGGGCCGGAGCCCGAGCGCCAAGCGCCGCGCATCGACCAAAGGGCCAGGCCGCATGCAGCTTTCGGCACCGATCACCCGCTGGGCGATCACGACCGTCGCCGTGTCGATGTCGGTCTTCCAGCTCTACGTCGCGTTCGTCGGCCCACCCGACGCCTATGTGATGCGCGGCCTGCACCTCGGCTTCGCGCTGGCGCTGGCTTATCTCGTGCTGCCCGGCTGGCGCGGCACGGCCGAGCGCCCGGGCCTAGTCGATCTGGCACTGCTGACGCTGGCCGTGCTGGCCGCCGTCTACCCGATGTGGAACCTCGATTACATCACATCGCGGATGTACTATGTCGACGACCCGGTCTTCTGGGACTACGTCTTCGGCATCTCGCTCATCCTCCTGATCATGGAGGCGACGCGGCGCGCCACTGGCCTGGCGCTGCCGATCACGGCTGCGGTTTTTCTCCTCTACGGGCTCACCTGGGGCAACCAGTCGGTCGGCATCATGCTCGACCAGCTCTATTTGACGACCGAAGGCATCTTCGGCATTCCACTCTATGTTTCAGCTACTTATGTGATGCTGTTCATCCTGTTCGGCGCTTTCGTCGAGCGCTCGGGCGCTGGCAAGCTGTTCATGGATTTCGCGCTCGCCTTGGCCGGGCACACCTCCGGCGGGCCGGCCAAGGTGGCGATCATCACGAGCTCGCTCTTCGGCACGGTGTCGGGCAGCGCGGTCGCCAACGTGATGACCACGGGCACCTTCACGATTCCGTTGATGCGCCGCACCGGCTACCGGCCGGCCTTCGCCGGTGCCGTCGAGGCGGTGGCGTCGACCGGCGGCCAGCTGATGCCGCCGATCATGGGGGCGGCCGCCTTCGTCATGGCCGAGTTCCTCGGCACCTCGTATCTGACGGTCGCTGCCTTCGCGCTGCTGCCGGCACTGCTCTACTACGTCGCCGTCTTCATGGCGGTGCATTTCGAGGCCAGGCGGGTCGGCCTCGTCGGCCTGCCCAGGGCGGATTTGCCCAGGCTCAAGGAGGTGTTGGTCGAGCGCGGCCATCTCTTCTTGCCGCTCGCTGTCATCATCGGTGTGCTGCTGTCGGGCTACAGCGCCGCCTATGCCGCGATCTGCGGGATCGCCTCGGTGATCCCCACGACCTGGCTCAGGGCCTCGACCCGGCGCACCTTCACGCCGATGGTGATCATCGAGGCGCTGGAGGCCGGGGCCAGGAACACCATCGTCGTGGCGCTGGCCTGCGCCTGCGCCGGCATCGTCATCGGCACGATCACGCTGACCGGGCTCGGCCTCGCCTTCACCAATGTCGTGCTCGTCCTTTCGCAGAACATGCTGCTGCCGGCCCTCGTGCTCACCATGGTCGCCGGCATCATCCTCGGCATGGGGCTGCCGACGACGCCGGCCTACATCGTCCAGGTGGCGCTACTGGTGCCGGCGCTGGTGCGGCTCGGTGTCGAGGTGGAGGCGGCACACCTCTTCGTCCTCTACTTCGCCGTCCTCTCGGCGATCACGCCGCCGGTCGCCATGGCGGTCTATGCCGCGAACGGCATCAGCCGGGCCGGGCTGATGGAGAGCAGCTGGGCGGCGGTGAAGCTCGGGCTCACCGGCTACATCATCCCCTTCATGTTCGTCTTCGGTCCGTCGCTCCTGATGATCGGCGAGTGGTGGCGGATCGGGCTCACCATCGTCACGGCGACGATCGGCGTGACCTGCCTCGCCGCCGCCCTGCATCGCTACTTCTTCTTCGGGCCGGCGCGGCTTTGGGAGCGGGCGCTGCTGTTCGCCGCCGCCTTCGTGCTGATCAAGCCCGGCATCCTGACCGACACGCTGGGCGTGCTGCTGGTGGCGCTCGCCGTGGCGAGCCAGCTGCTGGTCAAGCCGGCGGTGCCACCTGCCGTTGCGCCAGTGGAGCGCATGCCGGGGGAGTGACGTGAGGCGGGGGCGTTCCTAGCTGTCACCGATGCAGGCTACACTCGATGATCGCGCGGCATTCAGCAGCTGACGGTCCAGGGAGGCCAGCGGCACGGCAAAACGTTGCGCCAGCTCCAGATAGGCAGCGTCGTAGACCGACAACTTGAACGTCCTTGCCAGCGTCAATAGCGCCAATTCATCCGGCGCGTGGTCCAAGACGATCGGCAGTCGCTCGAGTGTGGCGAGTAGCTCGGCGATTGTCTCTTGAGCGATACGCCGTCGCCGCTGGTTCATCAGCAGGACATTGCGCACCTCGTACCACCAGAGGCCGGGTGCCAACGCCTCGTCCTCGAGCAGGCGGTCAAAGGCCATGCGTGCGATTTCGTTCGTTTCGTCAGGCATTAGCCAGGCAATCGTGACCGAGGCGTCGACGACGAAGGGCATCAGTATTTGTGGCCCTCGTGACGTGCCTCCAGTATCTCCTCGATGGTCAGCTTCGGCATGCGCTGTCGCAGGCGCTCGATCTCACGCATCGCGGCTGCGGTCTGCTCTCGCCGGCGGTCCGCTTCTGGCACGATCCGCGCGATGGGCCGGCCGTGCCGGGTGATGACGATCGTCTCCCCGCGCTCCACGTCGTCGAGGAGCTGCGCCAGATGGGTCTTGGCGGCCGAGGCCTGGACTTCGCGCATCTGTCGGGCTTTCGATTGGTCGATTAGACTGGTCGATTCTCGCCGGACCGTTGTGGCTCGTCAAGCGACACGGATCAGGCCGCTAGCCGTGCCAGATCGTCGACCACCTTCCTCGCCGCCTTGAGCCGGTCGGCGGGGCTCTTGGTGTCCTGCATGACCACCAGCTTGTGGTCGGGGCGGACGCGCATCTGGCCCTTGCTCTGGGCGATCTGCTGGATCAGCCGGGCGGGCTCGGCGAAGGTGTTGTCGCGGAAGGCGAGGACGACGCCCTTGGGGCCGACATCGAGCTTTTGCACATTGGCCCGCCGGCAGAGCTGCTTGATCGCGACGATCTGCAGGAGGTGCTCGGTCTCCGGCGGCAGCGGGCCGAAGCGGTCGATCAGCTCGGCCGCGAACTCCTCGATGTCCTGGGCCTCCTCGAGGCTGGCGAGGCGCTTGTACATGGCGAGCCTGAGGTCGAGATCGGCGATGTAGCTGTCGGGCATCAAGGCTGCCGCATCGATGGTGATCTGCGGCGTCCACTCGCTCGATGCGGCATCGGCGTCGCCGGCCGCCTTGCAGCGATGCCACGGCCTCCTGCAGCATATGGTTGTAGAGCTCGAAGCCGACCTCCTTGATGTGGCCCGGACTGCTCGTCGCCCAGGAGATTGCCGGCGCCGCGAATGTCGAGGTCGTGGCTGGCCAGCTGGAAGCCGGCGCCGAGGCCTTCGAGCGACTGGATGACGTGCAGCCGCTTCTCGGCCGTATCCTGGCAGGATCTTGTTGGGCGGCACGGTGAAGTAGGCATAGCCGCGGACCTTGGAGCGGCCGACCCGGCCCTTGAGCTGGTAGAGCTGGGAGAGGCCGAAGAGGTCG
Organism: uncultured Alphaproteobacteria bacterium; assembly: GCA_963700945.1. Lineage (GTDB taxonomy): Bacteria > Pseudomonadota > Alphaproteobacteria > Geminicoccales > Geminicoccaceae > SLRI01. Next base: position 111,158 of record CAVOZQ010000015.1, on the reverse strand, counting down.
GCGCGGTGGACGATCAGCGTGTTGGCGGTCGGGATGTCGAGCCCGCTCTCGACGATGTTGGTGGCGAGCAGGACGTCGAGCTGCCGGTCGTAGAAGGCGCTCATCACGTCCTCGAGGTCCTTGGCCGGCATCTGCCCGTTGGCGATCGCCACCTTGACCTCGGGCACCAGCTTCTCGAGCTCGTCCTTGAGCTTGGCCTGGTCCTTGATCCGGGGGCAGACGTAGAAGGTCTGGCCGCCGCGCTGGTACTCCCGCAGGATCGCTTCCCGCAGCACCACCGGGTCCACCGGCATGACGAAGCTGCGCACGGCGAGGCGATCGACCGGCGGCGTGGCGATGATCGAGAGCTCCTTCATCCCGCCCAGGGCCATGTGCAGCGTGCGCGGGATCGGGGTCGCCGTCATCGTCAGCACGTGCACCTCGGAGCGCAGCTGCTTGAGGCGCTCCTTGTGGCTGACGCCGAAATGCTGCTCCTCGTCGACGACGACCAGGCCCAGATCCTTGAAGCTCACGGTCTTGCCCAAGAGCGCGTGGGTGCCGATGACGATGTCGACCGAGCCGTCGGCCAAGCCCTTCTTCACCTCGTTCGCCTGCTTGGTGGTGACGAAGCGGGAGATCTGCTCGACCCGGAGCGGCAGGCCGCTGAACCGCTCGCTGAAGTTCTTGAAGTGCTGGCGGGCGAGCAGCGTCGTCGGGTGCGAGGATCGCCACCTGCTTGCCGGACATGGCGGCGATGAACGCGGCCCTGAGCGCCACCTCGGTCTTGCCGAAGCCGACATCGCCGCAGATCAGCCGGTCCATGGGCTTGCCCGAGCCCAGATCGTCCAGCACGGCGTGGATGGCGCGGAGCTGGTCCTCGGTCTCCTCGAACGGGAAGCGGGCGGCGAACTCGTCGTAGAGGCCCGGCGCCAGCTCGAGCCTTTGCCCCCGGCGCAGCTCGCGGGCGGCCGCGATCTTGATCAGCTCGTCGGCCAGCTCCTTGATCCGTTGCTTGATCCTGGCCTTGCGGTTCTGCCAGCCGACGCCGCCCAGCTTGTCGAGCTGCACTTCCTGGTCCGCATTGCCGTAGCGCGTCAGGATGTCGAGGTTCTCGACCGGCACGAAGAGCTTGTCGCCGCCGGCATAGAGCAGCTTCAGGCAGTCGTGGGGCGCGCCGCCGAGCTCGAGCGTGACGAGGCCGTCGAAACGGCCGATGCCGTGCTCGGCATGGACGACGAGATCGCCTTCGCCGAGCGTGCCCACATCCTGGATGAACTTGTCGGCGGCCTTGGCCCGGCGCGCCTGGCGGCGGGTCAGCCGCTCGCCCAGCAGGTCCTGCTCGCCGACCAGGCAGAGCCCCGGGGCCAGGGCACCGGTCTCGAGCGGCAGCACGGCCAGGTGCACGGCACCCTCGACCAGCTGGTCCAGCCGCTCGATGCGCAAGGGCGGCTCGAGGTCGTGATCGACCAGCACCTGGGCCAGCCGGTCCGCGGCACCGCCGCCATTGACCGTGATGATCGGGCTCTGGCCTTCGGCCTTGAGCGCGTTCAGGTGCTCGGTGATCGCCTCGAACAGGTTGATCTGCCGATCGGCGCGCTCGAGCGCGAAATCGCGGCCGGGGCGGCCCTCGAGGTCGATGATCCGGGCGATGCTCGACGGCGGCACGGGCGGGGCCTGGAAGATCGAGCAGAGCCAGGTGGTGTGGCCCTGCAGCAGCGTGTTGACGGTTTGCTCGTCGAGATAGAGCGTGTCCGGCGGCAAGGCGCGGTAGGGCAGGGAGCCAAAGGCGCCGGTGATCGCAGCACTGCCGGTCCGCACCTCGTACTGCTCGCCGATCGCTGCCTGGCGGGCGGTCACCGTGTCCATGGCCAAGTGGTCGAAGCCGACCTCGACCGTCCCGTCGAGGTAGTCGAAGATGGTTGCCAGCTTGTCGTGGAACAGCGGCAGCCAGTGCTCCATGCCCGGGTAGTGGCGGCCGGCGGCGACGGATTCGAGCAACGGGTCGTCGGTGACGGCGCCGAACTGGCGAAGATAGCCGGCGCGAAAGCGCTCGCTCGCGGCCGGATCGAGCAGCACCTCGCTCACCGGGCCGAGCTCGATCGTGGCGAGCCGGTCGGTGGTGCGTTGGGTTGCCGGATCGAAGCGGCGGATCGATTCCAGCGTGGCGCCGAAGAAGTCGAGGCGCACCGGCTCGCTGCTGCCGGTGGGAAAGAGATCGATCAGCCCGCCGCGCACCGCATAATCGCCGGGCTCGACCACGGTGCCGACGCGCTGGTAGCCATTGCGCTCGAGATGCTGGATCAGCGCGTCCCGGTCGACCTTGCCGCCGGCCTCGAGGAAGAGGTGGCTGGCGCGCACCGCGTCGGGCGGCGGCAGCTTTTGCACCAGCGCGTTGGCGGAAACGAGGACGAGGCGGGGTTGCGACGCGGGTCCTTCGGCCAACCGGTGCAGCGTGGCGAGGCGCTCGGCCACGACGCCGGCATTGGGCGAGACCCGGTCATAGGGCAGGCAGTCCCAGGCCGGCAGCGTCAGCACCTCGATGTCGGGCGCGAAGAAGCGGACGAGCTGGGCCAGCGCCGTGCTTCGCTGGGCGTCGCGGGTCACGTGCAGGAAGGTTAGGGCGGGCGCCCGCCCGCCCGCGGCCGGGCGGTCGCCACCAGCCAGCTGATCGGGCCCCGCCAAGCCGTACGCCCCGGTCAGGCGGTCGGCGATGAAGCGCGCTTCGAGGCCCGGCAGGGCATTGGCGACGAGGCGGCGCTCTACTGGCTCTGGCGCATCCTCCGGCGGGCTCGCGGGCTGGTCCAAGAGGTCGGTGCTCACGGTGCCGGCTCGTAGCCCCTGAGGAGCCGGAACACCCGGTTGTCGTGACGGGCCGGCACGTGGCGGGCGCCGCTGAGCCAGGCCCAGACATCATGGTCCGCCTCGTCGAGCAGCGCCTCGTACTGGTCGAGCTCGGGCCCATCGAGGCCGTCGAGGTGACGGTCGGCAAACTGGCCGAAATGCAGATCGACCTCCTTGAAGCCGCGATAGCGGCTGCGATGCGCCAGGCGCTTCAGCCGTGCTGATCCGCTCTCGCTCATGCTGGCGTCGTCTCCCATGGCTGCGCCTGTGGTCCGGCGCGTTCTTCACAAGCTTGCACCGGCGCGCGGCGCGATCTTCAATGGCGACGACGCCCTCGCCGAGCCGACGGGGCGTGCGTGCCGCTTGGGGATGTAGTCGATATGGTTGAGGCGGCCAAGGGCGGCGCCGGAACGCCGCAGGCGCAGACCCCACCCGCGGGCGCGGCGGGTCGGGGGCCGATGCCCGGCGGACTTGCGGACAGCGCGCGCCCGGAGGTGCTGTTCGCGCTGTTCCGGCCGCTTGGCACCTTGCCCGGCGTCGGCCCAAAGGTGGCCCGGCTCTGCGGCCGGCTGCTCGGCCGTGACGAGCCGCGGGTGCTCGACCTGCTGCTCATGGCGCCGATCCGCCGCCGGGACATTCTCGAGGTGCGGCAGCTCGACGCTGCGGATGTCGGCCGGCTGGTGGCGCTCGAGGTGATCGTCGGTGCGCATCGCCCGGCGCATGGCCGGTCGCCCTATCGGATCGCCGCTACCGCCGGGCGTGTGCCGGTCGACCTGGTGTTCTTCAATGCCAAGGCGCCCTATCTCGAGCGGCGCTTTCCGGTCGGTGCGGCGGTGCGGCTGATCGGTCGGCCCGAGCTCTTCAACGAGCGATTCCAGCTGGTCCATCCAGAGCCGGCGACCGAGGGTGGCCGCGACGCGACCGTTTATCGGCTGGTCGAGGGGCTGGGCGCACTCCGGCTGAGAAAGCTCGTCGGCCTGGCGCTCGCCGAGGCGCCGGAACTCGCCGAGTGGCATGCGCCGGAGCTGCTGCGGCTGCATGCACTGCCCGGCTGGCGGGAAGCGCTCGCGTTGCTGCACGGTCACGTGCCGGACGAGGTGTTGCCTGGTCCGGCGTCCGGGCCGGAAGACGCGGTCGTCGAGCCTGCGCGCCGGCGCTTGGCGCTCGACGAGCTGGTCGCGACCCAGCTCGCTTTGGCTCTGGTGCGCCGATCGCGGGCGCAGCGCCCGGCGCCGGCGGTGGCCGGTCCGAGCCCGCTCGCCGAGGCGCTGCTGGCCGCACTGCCGTTCAGCCTGACCGGCGCCCAGCTGCGCTCGGTGGCCGAGATCGATGCCGATCTCGCCTTGCCGCGGGCGATGGCGCGGCTGCTGATGGGCGATGTCGGCAGTGGCAAGACGCTGGTGGCGTTGCTCGCCATGCTCAGGGTCGTCGATGCCGGTCATCAGGCCGTGCTGATGGCGCCGACCGAGGTCTTGGCCCGTCAGCATGCGCAGAGCCTGACAGCACTGGCGGCCCCGCTCGGTGTCGAGGTGGCGCTGCTCGTCGGCGGTGATGGGGCGGCCGAGCGGCGGCGGCTGGGCGAGCGCCTGGCGGCGGGCGAGGTCGGCATCGTCGTCGGCACGCATGCGCTGTTTCAGGCGGGCGTGCGGTTTGCGCGTCTGGCGCTCGCGGTGATCGACGAGCAGCATCGGTTCGGCGTGGCGCAGCGGCTGGAGCTGGTCGGCAAGGGCGACGCCGTGCACCTGCTCTTGATGACCGCGACACCAATCCCGCGCAGCCTGGTGCTGAGCGCCTATGGCGACGTTGCCACCTCGAGGCTCGATCAGAAGCCGCCCGGGCGGCAGTCGATCCAGACCGCGGCCGTACCTCGGCGCCGGCTCGACGAGGTCATCGAGCGGATCGGCTCGGCCTTGGCGCGGGGCGAGCAGGTCTATTGGATTTGCCCGAGCATCGCGGCCGGCGAGGTCGAGCCGATGGACGGCGCATCAGTCAATGCTGATCAGGGTGAGAACGCGGCCGAAGCGCGGTTCGCCGAGCTCCAGGATCGTTTCGGGAGTATTGTCGGGCAGGTGCATGGGCGGCTCAAGACGGCGGCCAAGACGGCCGCGATGCAGGCATTCGCCGCGGGTGAGACGCGGCTGCTGGTCGCCACGACCGTCATCGAGGTGGGCGTCGACGTGCCCGCCGCCACGATTATCGTCATCGACGGGGCGGAGCGGTTCGGGCTCGCCCAGCTGCACCAGCTGCGCGGCCGGGTCGGGCGTGGCAGCCGGCCGTCGTTCTGCCTGCTCGTCCACGACCCGCCGCTCGGGCCGATGGCCCGTGCCAGGCTTGAGGCGTTGCGCGAGTCCGACGACGGCTTCCACCTCGCCGAGGAGGACTTGCGGCTGCGGGGACCGGGCGAGGTGCTGGGCGCTAGGCAGAGCGGGCTGCCATCGCTTCGCTTTGCCGATTTGGCGACCGACGGCGATCTGGTCGAGCTGGCACAGGCGGTAGTGGCTGGCGCAACCGCCGGGGATAGCGTTCTCGGCGGTGCCGCCGGCCAGCGCTGGCGGGTGCTGCTGCACCTCTTCGAGCGCTACGAGGCGGTGGGCTCCCTCGGTGCCGGCTGAGCCGCGAGGGGACCACCGTCGCGCGGGCGGGCCGGAACCGATGCCGGCGAGATGATACCGCCGGAGATCACCAGCTTGATGCCGGCCTCGACCGGCATGTCGAGGCGGATGACGTCGCGGCTCGGCACGAAGGCGAGAAAGCCCGAGGTCGGGTTGGGCGTGGTCGGCACGAAGATATTGATGAAATCGCCATCGAACCGGTCGCCGATCTCGCCGCTTGTGGGGCCGGTGACGAAGCCGATGACCCAGAGCCCGCGGCGCGGCCACTCGACCAGCACGACCTCGCGGAACGAGGTGGAGCTCTCGGCGAGAACGGTCTCGAAGATCTGCTTCAAGGCACCGTAGATGGTCCGGACCACGGGCATGGCGTCGAGCACCCGCTCGCCCATGCGCATCAGCCACCTTCCGGCGAAGCCGGCGGCGAACCAGCCGATCAGGACGAGCAGCACCAGCATCACCAGGATGCCGATGCCCGGCACGCCGAACGGCAGGTAGTTGGCGGGATCGTAGCGGGCCGGGATTAGTCGGTTGGCGGTGCTGTCGAGGAAATCGAGAATCTGCCAGACAATCAGGAAGGTGATGCTGACCGGTGCCGTCACGACGATGCCGGCGAACAGGTAGGTTCTGAGTTCGCGCCAGGAGCGACGCCGGCCGTGCCGGGCCGCCATCGCCAGGCTCGCCGCCTGCCAGCGGGCGGCGTCCACGTTTGTCGCTCACCGTCGTGCCTTTCTTCATCGCGTCTCCCGCCGTCGCGTGGCTCCAGCGGCAGCGACCGGCGTGCCGCTCCGGCCTCGCTGCCGGCACGACCGTAGCAGGCTCCGGCACGGGCCGCGATCACCACGACGCGAACCGGCGGACGCACGCCTGGCCCGCCGGCGGCCCGCCGACGCGCGCCACTCTGCCGCTACCGGACCCGCTTAGGGACAAAAGTAATCAAAATTTCCTAAAATTTTATCTTCCTTTTACTTAAATGTGATTGCGATTTTTACTTCCTCGTCATTGACAGCCATAGTGTGGTACGACTAATGAAAATGTCAGCTGATCGCCTAAACGACTTGGAGCAACGGTCGGGTGGACGATCGAATGGCGCGATGAGGAGCATCAGCATGACCGTCATCAACAGCTCGACACTGCTGGTCCGCCGTATCACTGATCTGCAGCGACGCCGGGACATTCTTCTCGAGCGCCAGGATCGGCTGCGGCGCAGCCTGCCCGAGTGGGCGTTCGCGCCGCTGCAGCTCGCCGGCATGTCGGCGGGCGAGATCCGCGGTATGATGCAGGAGATGAGCCGGGCCGAGAGCGATGCCGGGCTCGACGAGGTCGATCGCGAGATCGAGCAGCTCGACCAGCGCATCGAGGAGCTGGAGAACGACCTCCTGACCACCCCGGCGCGCTCGCTGCAATCGATCCACGCCGTTCTCGACCTCGCCGTCAGCCGGTTCCGCAGCCAGATCTCCAGCGATCCCCAGGACCTGTTCTACGACTACGGCGATGCCCGGGTCCTGCGGTTTCTCGAGCGTGCGGCCGACGACATTCAGGCGATCCTGCACGAGACCCATCGCGAGGCGGTCTAGCGCCGCTTGCCCGATCAGCCAAAGCGTGACTAGGCGAGCCGATTGCCTGCCGCCACCAGCGGCGGCACTCGCCGACCTCGGGTCTTGGTCGCAACGGCCCGCAGCCTTCGGGCGCGTGCAGGCGAGCGCGACTGAAGGGCCACCTGACGCTCGCCGCGGCCACCGCTAGAGGTGGCTTCCGCCTGACGTTCATAGCGGCGGCATGGCCGCCAAGGCCTGCTGCAGATTCTGGATGTAGCTGGCAGCATCGGTCGGCACATCGGCTGCGGCACCGCCGAGATCGCGGGTGCTCGAGAGCATCTTCAGCATTGCCGCGTCACCGTCCGCAGTCAGCCGTTCGGCGTAGCGGCCGGACAGTTGGCGGACCATCGCCACCTCGCCCAGCTGGCGGGCGGCCGTTGCCGCGATCAGCACGATCTCGCTTTCCTGCCGATCAAGAGGACCCCTGGCTGGCAGCAGCGCATCCAGTCCGAGCGTCGCCTCCATCACCTCGCGCCACGCCGCCGGATCCTCTGAGGCCGCCCGCTCCAGGGCACTCCTGGCGCTCGCCAGCGCCGCCTCGAGCGGGGTCCCGGGCTCGCCGGTCGGCCGGCCGGCAATGGGTGCCGCGTCGGCCGACCTGCCGAGTTGGCTCAGCAGCTCGCGCCGCGCCTCGCTCAGATCCGCCTCGATCTGCTCGACCGGGGTCGTGTCGAGCAGGGCCGCGACAGCCGCTTGTCGTTCGCCGGCGCCGGCCAGCGCGCCGGCCAGCGCCAAGCCGAGCCGGGCGCGGTCGGCATCACGCGCGGTGCTCTGGCGCAGCCGGTCGCGGAGCAGGTCGATCGCCGGCTGCGGCAGGTCCAGCGCGCTCAGCGCCTCGCTCAGCGCCAGGATCTGCCGATCGCCATCGGTGCCGGCCGCGACCAGCTCGGAATACTGACGAACCAGCTGCAGCATCGTCGTGGCGTCGCGCTCACCGCGGCCGAAGGCGCCGAACAGCTCATCGAGAATGGCCGCCATGTCGGCGGTCATCGCCGTGGCCGCGGTCACCGGCGGCTCGCGAACCAGGGCAGCCTGCAGGGTGCGCAAGGCGGCCTCCGGCTGGCCGGTCTCCCGCTGCAGGCTGGCCAGAACCTGCCAAAGGCGGAATTCGTCGTTCTGGCCGCGCCAATGCACGCTGTCGGCATCGAGCCGGCGCAGCGCCTCGTCCGTGGCGATCCGCCCCGCTTCGAGGTCGTGCAGCGTCAGTGCCTCGATGGCGCGGCTGCGCGTTTCGGGCGCGCCTTCTCGCGCCAGCCGCGACCAGATCGCCTCTGCCTCGTCGGTCGCGCCGTCACGCGCCAAGGCCAGTGCTTCCAGGTGATCGATGCGATCGGCCGCGGCTGCCGTCAGTCGCCCCGATCGCAAGGCGTCGATCAGGGCGAAGGCGTCGTCGATCCAGCCTGCCTGCAAGAGCAGCATGATGCCCTGCTGGCCGAGCAGCGCCCGTGTCGCCGCCGGGTAGCTTTCGAGCAGATGCTGCCCGCGCTGCCATTGCGCCAGGGCCTCGTCCCAGCGCTCGAGCGCCGCAAGTGTCGCCGCGTGCCAGAGCGCGGTCTCGTCGTCCTCGATCAGGCTGGCCGCGCCGAGCGCCGCCCGTGCCTCGTCGAGCCGGCCGTTGAGGAAGCTCGCAGCGCCCCGCAATGCGAGGTCGGCCCGCGCCGCGGCGGGCGACAGGCCCGAGCTTTCGACCCGTGGCCGCATGGCGTCCAGCAGGGCAGCGGCCTCGGTGCCGAGAGCATGGGCCAGATGCAGGCGGACGAGGTCATGGCGGAGCGGCAGCCGCGCGGCTTCGTCGGCACCGTTGATCGCCGTTTCCAAAGCCCCTTTTTGCTCCCAGAAGCTCGCATGCGGCAGCGCGCGAAAACGGGCAAGACCCAGGGGGGACGGACCGGTCGCAGCGGTGGCGAGCTCGGCGCCTCGCGCCGGCGTGTCGTGGCGGGCCTGGCTCGGAGCCCCGTCGTGGGCTGCGGTGTCCATTTCTGGCGTGGCTTCCGGCGCTTCGTCGTGGGACGCTTCTTGCGCCGCCTTCTGGACGTGCTCGGGCTCGCCCGGAGCCAAGTCGGTCGCGGCTTCGCTGGCTGGACGTTCGATCGGGGTGTGGCCCTGGCTGGCAAGGTCGATCTCGGAAACGCTCTGGATAGCGTTTTCGGCAACGTTCTCGGCAACCTTCTCGATTACGGCGCTCGATGCGGTGGCGGGGCCGGCGGTCCTGTCGTAGGGTCCGCTGACCACGCCGTTCGCCGGGCCGAGCCGCACGCCGCCTGCAACCGGCTCGACTTTGCCGCTGCCGTCGGTGAGCCGTACCCAGGCGGCGCCCTGCTCGGCTGGGAGAAAGCGTGCGCCGACATAGCGGGCAGGGACTCGCGTCACCGAGCCCACATGTCTCGCCATGCCGACGCCGAGGCGGTCGCCGACCACCGGATCGGTGAGGGAAACGACCTGCTCGACCTGGGGCAGCAGGATACCGCCATGGCTCGGCTCGATTGTCGTTGCCTGCCTGTCCCGACCGAACGGCCTTGGGCCCGTGCCGAGAACCACACGCCAGGCATTGCCGTTGCGGTCGACCTCGAGCGTGGGTTCACCGGTCAAGCTGAGGCGGAGGATCGTCGCCTCGGGATGCGGCTCCTGGCGTATGGCGCCCACGAAACGTTCCGCGCTCCGGCTGAAGGACGCGGTATCGACGGCGATCTTGCCGCTCTTCGCTGCGAAAGCGAGCCAGAGCTGCGCGCCGCGGGTGAAGATTGCGGCCGGCACGAGCTCCGGCCAGCCAAAACGCAGCTCCACGGCACCGTCGCCGCGCACGATAGCTTCAATGGCGAGCGCGTCGAACCGCGGCCATTCAGACGGCGGCGCATGGCGGACAGGCGTCGGCTCGGCAGGTCGGCTGACCGCGCCGCCCGGATGCGCTTCGGCGCTCGTCCCAGTGCTTGCCTCGGTGCTGGCGTCGGGCGGTGGCGGCGGAGCTTCGGCCGGCGGCGCCGTCGGTGCGGCGGCGGCCGGATCTTCGGCTGCGGTGGCGGTCCGGGCGGCCGGCCGATCCACAGCAACCGGCGGCTGCTCCGCGCCAGGGACGCCAGCAGGGTAGATGTCGATGACCTGCTTGTCGGGCTCGACGAAGAGATCGCGTAAGCCGGCACCGGGTGCCAGGTCGATCACCAGCTGCCCGCCCGCCACCCTGACCGCGGCGATCCCAGGAAGGGCCGCCAATCGCCCCTGATCGGTGGCGGACAAGGCGCCGGGCAGGCTCGCGATGACGCGGCCATTCTCCCGCTCAACGCTGGTCAACGCTGGATCGACGGGCTCGATCACGGCGCGTCGGAAGTCGGCGTGCTGGCCGGTCCTCAGGCCGATCGCCGGCAGGCTGCCCGGGCCGATCGCGATCAGCACCGAGCGGGCGTCGAGCTCGACCGCCTCGATGCTGTTGCCCGATGCCGGAACCAGCTCGAGGCGCGTGCGGCTGCTGTCGATGGCCCAGCTGGCGAGCAGTGCGGCCGTGCGCTCGAGCGCGGACTCGAGGTCGCCGGGGAACGGGCGGCCCGCTCTGACCTCAATGCTGCCGCCGTTGGGCACCGTGGTGACCGCCGTGTCGTCGCTCCAGGAGACGGTGAGTCGACCGAACCGATCGGCGACGTAGCTTTCCTTGGTTTGGTCGGCGGCAGCCGGCGGCGCGACGCCGATGGCGAGCAGGCCGAGGACGAGAAGGATCAGGCGCCTCATGGCAGCTCCTCGCCCGTGGCCGCCTTGACGGAGAGCCGCGCGCGCGCCTGCGCCCGCTCAGGCCTCGCTGGCGGTTCGGCTGCTGCGGGGAACGTCACCTCGCCGTTCGCCGATCCCGTCGCCTCGACGAGCCAGGCGCGAAGCGCGAGCGAACGCTGGACCCGAGCCTCGAGGTCGGCCTCTTGGTCGGCCGCATGATCGCCCTCCCGACCGGCCGGCAGATCGACGGCAAGCTCGAGGCTGAAGCGGCGGGCCAGGAACGCCAGGGTCAAGAGCAGCCGCGACAGCTCGGAGTCGGTTTCCGGCGAGATGTCTCCCGGCAACTCGACGGTCAGCATGGCGTCGTCGTGGTCGACCTTGTCGGGCCAGAGCGTCTCGTGAGCGTCGAGGATGAGGGCGGTCAGATAGGTGAACGAGGGCAGGCTGGCGGCCGGCCGCTCGATCGCCCGGAGCTGGTCGCTCGGGGCCGTCTCGACCGCGCCGAGCGCCGCCGGGGCCACGACCGTGTCGCGCTCGAGGGGGACCTGGTGGTCCACCGGATCGAGCTCGCGCATCGAGAAGCTGAGCACGAAGAAGGCGAGCAGCAGCGCCACCACGTCGGCCAGCATCAAGGTCCAGCTGCTCGCGTGGTGTCGGACGGCGTCAGCGCGCACGGTGGTCGTCCATGCGGATCGTGAAGCGCCAGCTGCGGGCCGGCAAGTCGGCGAAGCCGAAGCGCAGGCGCTGCGTGTCGATGCCGGCGGTGGCAAGGACGCGTTGCAGCACGGCGAGGCGCCTCGTGGCCAGCACGCCAGACGAAGGGGGCGGTGCCCTGGTGATCGTCAACACCGCTGCTTCGCCTGCCGTGGATCGGCCGAGCGCGCGGCCGAGACGGTTCAGCAGCACCAGCTGCTCGCGCCGGACCGCGGCGGCATCGGGCTCGAACAGCGCCCTGTCGTCGAGGTCGAAGGCCATGAGCGCGCCGGTCACCTCGGCCGGGGCGGCGCTGATCGGCAGGTGGCCGAGCAGGCGACGGCGCAGCTGCAGGCTCGGATCGAGGCGATCGGCGGTGGTGGTGAAGGCGGCGCCCTCGGCGCCGGTGCCGGCGAAGCGGATCGCCAGGGATTCCAGGATCGGCGAGACGCGGTCCTCGGTGAAGGAGGAACGACTGTGCAGATAGACGAAGAAGGCAAGCAGGATGAGCATCAGCTTGAGCGTTCCGTCGGCGAGCGCCGGGATGGCGGCACCCGGCTGGGCACGGGCGCGCCCGCGGCGGCGCGCCCGGCGCAGGCCGGTGCCTGCGGCTGCATCCGGCTGTGTCTCGAGGTCGTGGTCGGCCTTCGCCGCCGCCGGGTGACCCTTTTCGGTCGTGGCCGCGGGGCTCATCGCCCGATGTCCCGAGCCTGGCGGCGGTACCGCCTGCCGTGCGGTGGGCGGTCCTCGACCGTCGAGGGGTGGGTAGGCGCCATCGCGCGGGATCAGGCCTTGCCGACCACGCCCAGGATCTTGGCCTTCAAGGTCTCGGCGTTGAACGGCTTGACGATGTAGTTGTCGACGCCCGCCTCCTTCGCCGTAACCACTTTCTCGGCCTTGCTCTCGGCGGTGATCATGATGAAGGGCAGGTGCGCGAGCTCGGGATCGGCGCGCACCTCCTTGAGCAGGTCGAGGCCCGTCATCGGCTGCATGTTCCAGTCCGAGATGACGAGTCCGAAAGCCTTCTCGCGCAGTTTCTCGAGCGCACCGGCGCCGTCGGACGCGATCTCGACACAGGTGAAGCCGACCTGCTTCAGCTGGTTCCTGATGATCCGCAGCATCGTCTTGTAGTCGTCGACGATCAGGATCTGCAGATGTGTGTCGATCGTCATTCGGTCGTCTCTCCGGGCGCAACGCGAGGCCGGAGCTGGCCGGTGCCCGGGCGGCAACACCCGGCGACGACCCGCTGCCAGCGGTCATCGCTGGAGACTACAACCGAGAGGTTACCGATCGCTTAACGCTGGCATGGCGCGATCGTCCGGTCCAACGCCGCTACTCCGCGGCGTCTGCCAGCCCGAGCTTCTCCACCCGTGCCGCCGCATACTTGAACTCGGGGATCTTGCCATCGGGATCGAGCGCCGGGTTGGTGAGCGTGTTCGCCGGCGCCTCGGCGAAGCAGAAGGGAATGAACAGCATCCCCGGGGCCACGGCCGGATCGCGCCGCGCCATGAGCTCGATCGTGCCGCGCCTGGTGGTGATGCGCACCCGCTCGCCCGGTGCGACGCCGAGCTCGGCCATGTCGCGGCCGCTGAGCGCCACGAAGGCCTCGGGCTCGAGCGCGTCGAGCGTGGTGGCGCGGCGGGTCATCGCCCCGGTGTGCCAATGCTCGAGCGCCCGGCCCGTGGTCAGCACCATGGGGTAGGCGGCGTCGGGCTTCTCGGCCGGATCGATGCCCTTGGCCGGCACCAGCTTGGCGAGGCCCGTTTCGGTCGGGAAATGCTCGCCGAAGACGACGCCCAGGCCCGGGTGATGGTCGTCCGGGCAGGGGTAGGCAACGGCACCCTCCTGCTCGAGCCGTTCCCAGGTGATGTGGTCGAGGGACGGCATCGCCTGCTTCATCTCGGCGAAGATCGCCTCGGGGCCGCTGTAGTTCCAATCCAGGCCGAGGCCCTTGGCCATCTCCTGGATGATCCACCAGTCGGCCCGTGCCTCGCCCGGCAAGGGCAAAGCCGGGCGGCCCATCTGCACCTGGCGGTTGGTGTTGGTGACGGTGCCGGCCTTCTCCGGCCAGGCCGAGGCCGGCAGCACCACGTCGGCGAACTTGGCGGTCTCGGTGAGGAAGATGTCCTGGACGACGAGGTGCTCGAGCCTGGCGAGCGCCGAGCGGGCGTGCGCCGTGTCGGGGTCCGACATGGCCGGGTTCTCGCCCATGATGTACATGCCGCGGACCGTGCCGGCGTTCATGGCGTGCATGATCTCGACGACGGTGAGGCCGGGCACGGGGTCGAGCCCATCCACGCCCCAGACGGTCTCGAGCCAGTGGCGGTGCATCGGGTCGTCGACCGGGTGGTAGTCCGGGAAGACCATGGGGATCAGCCCGGCATCCGAGGCCCCCTGGACGTTGTTCTGGCCGCGCAGCGGGTGCAGGCCGGTGCCGGGGCGCCCGGTCTGGCCGCAGAGCATGGCGAGGCTGATCAGGGCGCGGCAATTGTCGGTGCCGTGGGTGTGCTGCGAGACGCCCATGCCCCAGAAGACGATGGCCGCCTCGGCGCGGGCGTAGAGGCGGGCCACCGCGCGGATGGTCTCAGGCTCGACGCCGCAGATCGGCGCCATGGCCTCGGGCGGATAGTCGGCGAGGTGTGCCCTGAGCTGCTCGAAGCCGGTGGTGTGGCCCTGGATGAACTGGCGGTCGAACAGCTCCTCGGTGACGATCACGTTGAGCATGGCGTTCAGGAGCGCCACGTCGCGGCCGGGCGAGAACTGCAGCATGTGGGTGGCGTGCCGCTTCAGGGCCTGGCCGCGCGGGTCCATGACGACGAGCTTCGCACCGCGCTTGACCGCCTGCTTGAAGTAGGTGGCGGCCACCGGGTGGTTCTCGGTCGGGTTGGCGCCGATGACGACGATGACGTCGCTGTTCTTGACCTCGCTGAAGGGGGCGGTGACGGCGCCCGAGCCGATGCCCTCCATGAGCGCGGCCACCGAAGAGGCGTGGCAGAGGCGCGTGCAGTGGTCGACATTGTTGGTGTGCAGGCCGGTGCGGATCAGCTTCTGGAAGAGATAGGCTTCCTCGTTCGAGCACTTGGCCGAGCCGAAGCCGGCGAGCGCGTTGCCGCCGTGGCTGTCGCGGATCCGCTTGCAGGCCGTCGGTGGCGCGTGCCAGCGCCTCTTCCCAGCTGGCTTCGCGGAAATGGGTCCAGGGGTTGGCCGGGTCGAGCCGGTCGTCGACCGTCTTGGCAACGCCGTCCTTGCGGATCAGCGGTACGGTCAGGCGCTCCTTGTGGTGGACGTAGTCGAAGCCGAAGCGGCCCTTGACGCAGAGCCGGTTCTCGTTCGCTGGGCCTGCCGCCCCGGTGACATAGGCGATCCGCTCGTCCTTGACGTGGAAGGTGAGCTGGCAGCCGACGCCGCAGAACGGGCAGACGCTCTTGACCGCGCGGTCGGCGCTGCGGTCGCCGATCCCCGCCGCGTCCATGATCGAGGCCGGCATGAGCGCCCCGGTCGGGCAGGCCTGGACGCACTCGCCGCAGGCGACGCAGGTCGAGCTGCCCATCGGGTCGTCCTGGTCGAAGACGATCTTGGCGTCGTGGCCGCGCCCGGCCATGCCGATCACGTCGTTGACCTGGACCTCGCGGCAGGCGCGGACGCAGAGCGTGCAGTTGATGCAGGCATCGAGGTTGACGCGCATCGCCGGGTGGCTGCTGTCGGGAGGCCTGCCATCGGATGTTGACCCGCGCAGGACGGCCGGAAAGCGGCTGTCGGTGACCCCGATCTTGTCGGCCCAGTGCCAGAGCCGGCTTTCCTTGTCGTGCGCCTGGGCACGCGGTGGCTGGTCGGCGACCAGCAGCTCCATCACCATCCGCCGCGCCCTGGTCGCCCGCTCGCTCAGGGCATCGACCGTCATGCCCGCCGTCGGCTGGCGGTGACAAGAGGCGGCGAGCGCGCGCTCGCCCGCGATCTCGACCACGCACGCCCGGCAATTGCCGTCCGGCCGGTAGCCGGGCTCTGGCAGATGGCAGAGATGCGGGATCTCGACGCCCTGGCGCTTGGCCACCTGCCAGATGGTCTCGCCGGGCCTGGCCTCGACCTCGCGTCCCGTCGAGGGTGAAGCGGATGGTGTCGGTCATGCTGGCTGACCTCGTTGCTGGTTGTCCCCACCGTCGAACAGTTCGGGGAAATAGCGGATCAGGCATTTGATCGGGTTGCCGGCGGCCTGGCCGAGGCCGCAGATCGAGGCGTCGGCCATGGCCTGGGCCAGCTCCATGAGCAGTGGCTGGTCCCAGCTTCGGCGCTGCATCAGCGCTACCGCCTTCTCGGTGCCGACGCGGCACGGCGTGCACTGGCCGCAGCTCTCGTCCTCGAAGAAGCGGAGCAGGTTGAGGGCGGCTGCCTTGAGGTCGTCCTGGTCGGAGAGGACGACCACGGCATGGCTGCCGACGAAGCAGCCCAGATGCTCGAGCTTGCCGAAATCGAGCGGCAGGTCGGCCATGGTCGCCGGCAGGATGCCGCCGGAGGCGCCGCCCGGGCAGGTAGGCGCGGAAGCGTGTGGCCAGGCGGCCATGCCGCCGCAGTGCTCGTCGATCAGCTCGGCGGCGGTGATCCCGGCCGGCGCCAGCTTGACGCCCGGCTCCCTGACCCGGCCGGAGACGGAATAGGAGCGCAGGCCCTTGGCGCCGTGGCGGCCCTGGCCCGCGAACCATTCGGGGCCGCGCTCGACGATGTCGCGGATCCAGAACAGGGTCTCGACGTTGTTGACCAGGGTCGGGCGGCCGAACAGCCCGACCTCGGCGACGTAGGGCGGGCGATGCCGGGGCAGGCCGCGCTTGCCCTCGATGCTCTCGATCATCGCCGATTCCTCGCCGCAGATATAGGCGCCGGCGCCGCGGCGGAGCTCGATGTAGCCCGGCGCGGCGAGGCCCGGCTCGCCTCCAGGCGGCGATCTCGCGCGCGCAGGATCTCGCGCACCGCCGGGTACTCGTCGCGCAGATAGATCCAGGCATCGGTGGCGCCTCGATCGACCAGGCGGCGATCAGCATGCCCTCGAGGAAGCGGTGCGGGTCGGTCTCGAGATAGTGGCGGTCCTTGAAGGTGCCGGGCTCGCCCTCGTCGGCGTTGACGCAGAGCTCAGCGTGGGCCGGGTTGGCCCATGACGATCTGCCATTTGCGCGCTGTCGGGAAGCCGGCGCCGCCGAGGCCGCGCAGGCCCGAGGCATCGAGCTGGCCGAGGAAATCGTGGACCGGACCTGTGTCGGCGCTGCCCGGATCGCCTTGCCGCAGCCGCTCGAGCAGCGTGTAGCCGCCGGATCGCACGGTAGCGCTGCGAAATCGATGTAGTCCGGGATCATTGGCGTCGTGCGGCCTGCCGTGGCCGCCGCCAGCGCCTCGCCGGCGGTTGCCGGCCGCAGCTGGCGGTGACCCACCTCCAGCGCCGGGGCGCTGTCGCAGGCGCCCATGCAGGGCGCGCGCTTGACCCGGATCGCCTGGGGATCGACGCCGGCCTCGAGCTCGGCGATCAGCCGCTCGGCACCCATGAGGCTGCAGGTCAGGCTGTCGCAGACCCGGATGGTCACCGGCGGTGGTGCGGCCTCGTCCTCGGCCACGATGTCGAAATGGGCGTAGAAGGTGGCGATCTCGTAGACCTCGGCCTCGGCGAGCCGCATCGTCTCGGCCAGCGCCTTCAGGTGTGCTGCACCCAGATGGCCGAAATGGTCCTGCAGCACGTGCAGGTGCTCGATCAACAGGTCGCGGCGGCGTGGCCGGTCGCCGAGCAGCGCCGCCACCTCGGCAGCGGCAGCCGGGTCCAATTGCCGGCCCTTGGGCGTTCGTCGCCCGCGACCCTGGCCGCGTCCGGCGACGGCAACGTCGACCGCCATCGGCCTCCCTCCTGAACTGATCCACCGAGCGTTGTGCTAGCCGCGCATCCGCCCCTGGCGCTTGCGCCCCTGCGACGCCCAGTTAAGGCAGTCTACCAAACCAAGGGCGTGCCGTCATAATTGAAGAAGCCGCCCGACTGCGCCGGGGTCAGGCCGGTGATCACATCGGCGAGACCAGAGGCGCTGGTCTTTGCGTCGATGGTCGCGCCGGCACCGCCCATGTCGGTCCGCACCCAGCCCGGGTGCAGGAGCGCTACGATGAAGCCTGCGGGTGCCAGGTCCATGGCCAGGCTCCGCATCACCGCGTTCACGGCGGCCTTGGACGAGCGGTAGATGTACTCGCCGCCGGTGGTGTTGGCGCCCATGCTGCCCATCCGGCTGGTGATGGTGACCAGCTTGCGCTCGCTGCCAGCGCGGAGATTGGGGAGGAAAGCCTCGGCGACCCGGTAGGCGCCGATGACATTGATGGTCATCACCTGGTGCCAGACCGCGTCATCGATATGGCCGAGGCCGGCGCCGCGATAGCCGAAGATTCC
Source organism: uncultured Alphaproteobacteria bacterium (assembly GCA_963700945.1). Classification (GTDB taxonomy): domain Bacteria; phylum Pseudomonadota; class Alphaproteobacteria; order Geminicoccales; family Geminicoccaceae; genus SLRI01. The sequence goes on along the minus strand of CAVOZQ010000015.1, from coordinate 93,336 downwards.
GGCATTGTTGATCACGATGTCGAGCGGCTGGCCGTCGAGCGTCGCAGCGGCGGCCTCGATCGAGGCCCGGTCGCCGACATCGAGGCGTAGCTGCCGCGGATCGCCGGCCGAGCCCGGCTCACGAACGCCACGGATGACGCTGTGGCCGCGTTCCTCGAGCAGCGTGGCGAGGGCAGCGCCGATGCCGCGGCTGGCGCCGGTGATCAGGATTCGCGACATGACAGACCCACCGCTCGGGCGCGCCGCTGCAGCGCGGCAGGCTCGGGCCGAGGATGGCGGCTGGTGTGCCGTTCGGCAACCCCCGGATCGGTCAGCCGGCGGTCAGGCGCGCGGCTCGGCAGCCTTCAGAGGAGCGGTCTGCCAATGCCGGCCGGCGGCGACGATGCAGCCAATGCCGGATGGGGCGACGGAGAGGATGGTCCAGCTGCCGCTCTCGCTCGAGGCGAAGACCTGGAGCATGTTGCCGTTGGTCTGCAGGCCGAGCGAGGCCGGTGTCTCACCGTAGCGCTTGTCCAGCGTCTCGACGATCGTCTGGTAGTCGTGGCAGGGCAGCCGCTCGGCGGCCGCCTCCGGCTCGGCGAGGACTTGGGCCGGTCCCGCGACGGCGGCGGCAACGGCAAGGGCAGCGAGGGCGAGGCAACGCATGACAGGGCTCCCAATGGTCGATCGGCCAAGAGCGCCGATGCCGTCGAGAAGATCACAGTCATGCTTAACGGCCGGTTAAGGCCGAGCATTGCTCGCCCATCACGAGGTGGCCGAAAGGCTCACTCGGTGCCTTGCAGCGTCGGTGCGAAGAGGACGAGCAGCGTGCGCTGGTCGGGAAGCCCGGTTTCGGGCAGCTTGGCTTCCGCCTGGAAGGCCTTGATCGCGGCTGCCGTTCCCGGCCCGTAGGCGCCATCGACGGTCGAGGTGTAATGGCCGAGGTCGGCCAGGCGGCTCTGCACCCGTGCCACCGTCGCCTTGTAGATGTCGATCGCGTTGTCGGTGCCCGGCACCGGGATCTCGACCAGCTCGCTCTGCTCGGTCAGCCGGGTGCCCGCCGAGGCGCGAATGAACAGCTGCACGGCATTGGCCAGCACGTCGTTCGGATTGGCGGTGCAATGGTTGCGCAGCAGGTCGAGAACGAGCCCCGTCTCCTGCCAGGAGAGATGCTCGAAGACGCCGTCCTCGACCCGGTTCATCGCGGTGACGTAGCCGTCGATCCAGCCGGCGGTCATGTAGAGGACGCGGCCTTCCTCCTTGTAGGCGTCGAGGTACTGGGAGCAGGACAGCTGGCCTGGGCCCCTGAGCGCGTAGACATCGTTCACCGCGGCGCTCGCCGGCAGTGGCGCGACTGCCAGCCAGCCTAGCCCTGCCAGGGCCAACAGAAGGGCGCCGCTCGTTCGCTTTCGCATGGTTCTGCTCCCAACAGACACGCTGCTGACGTGGGGAATGGTCGCCGCAAGGCAAGAGGGCAATGCGGCATCAATCATCGACGGCACCGAACTCGGCGTGGATTTCGAGCGTCACCTCGCGGCCGACGGCGGGTGCGAAGGTGGAGAGGCCGAATGCCGTGCGGTCGAACACGGCCGTTGCCGCGAAGCCCAGCGTGTACCTGCCGGTGAGCAGGCTGTCTGCACCGCCGTTGAAGGTGACGTCGAAGGTGACCGGCTGGGTGACGCCGAGCAGGGTCAGGTCGCCGGTCACGGTGCCGGTAGCGGACCCAGTAACCGCGATCGCCGTCGAGACGAAGCGCGCCTCCGGGTAGCGCTCGACATCGAGCCACGTGCTGCCGCGGAGGTCGTCGGTGAGGCTCGGCACATGGGTGCTGACGCTCGCCGTGTCGACCACCACCTCGAGCGCCGCCGCCTGAGGCTGCTCGGGGTCGAAATCCAGCGTCGCATCAAGCCGGTCGAAGCGCCCGACGAAGGTCGAGAAGCCCAGGTGATCGACCTTCCAGAGGAGGACCGCGTGGTCGGGATCGAGGCGATAAGCGCCGGCGCGCAGCTCGCTCGGCTCGATCGTCTGGTGCTGCGAGGGCAGCAAATAGCCGCACCCGGCGACGGTCGTGGCGAGCAGCAGTGCGGCAAGGCGTGGCATCGTGATCCTGGGAGCTCGAGGTGACGGGTGGCCCGGCCGGTGCCGGCACGGTGGTTGATAGCAGTGCGGGGACCACGCCGCGAGACCGTTGCGCGAGGGCTGCGTGCGGTGCGGTTGCCGCCATCGCCGCCGTCCGGTAGAGAGCGGTCGGAAGACCGAGCGAAAGCAGCATTTTCATGCATGACCTAAAGTGGTTGCGCGATTCCAGCGCCGCCTTCGATGCGGCGTTGGCGCGCCGCGGCCTGCCGCCTGCGGCAGCCGAGCTCCTCGTCCTCGACAAGGAGTGGCGGTCGCTCGAGACGCGAGTGCAGGAGGATCAGGCACTCCGCAACCGGCTGTCGAAGGAGATCGGCCAGCGCCGCGGCCCGGACGGCAAGCCGCCGGCCGAGCTGCTCGATCAGGTGGCCCAGCTCAAGGATCTCGTGAAGATCCGCGAGGCCAAGCTCGCCGAGGTGCGCCAGAAGCTCGATGCACGGCTCGCCGAGCTGCCGAACGTGCTGGCCGACGACGTGCCCGACGGGCCGGACGAGAGCGACAATCGTCGAGGTGCGCCGCTGGGGCGAGCCGCGCAACTTCGCCTTCGCGCCGAAGGAGCACGACGAGCTGGGCGCCGATCGCGGGCGGCATGGACTTCGCCGCCGCGGCCAAGCTCGCCGGCGCGCGCTTCGTCGTACTCTGGGGCGTGGCTCGCCCGGCTCGAGCGGGCGATCGGCCAGTTCATGCTCGACCTGCAGACCACAGGAGCACGGCTACACCGAGGTCGGCCGTGCCGCTGCTGGTCCGCGACGCGGCCCTGTTCGGCACCGGCCAGCTGCCGAAGTTCGCCGAGGACCTGTTCCGGACCACCGACGATCACTGGTTGATCCCGACCGCCGAGGTGCCTCTGACCAACCTGGTCGCGGGCGAGATCCTGGACGAGGAGGAGCTGCCGCTATCGGCTGCACGGCGCTGACGCCCTGCTTTCGCTCCGAGGCGGGTGCCGCGGGCAAGGACACGCGCGGCATGATCCGCCAGCACCAGTTCACCAAGGTGGAGCTGGTGAGCGTCACCACGCCCGAGGCAGTCGGAGGCCGAGCACGAGCGGATGACCGGCTGCGCCGAGGCCGTCCTGCAGCGGCTCGAGCTGCCCTATCGGGTGATGACGCTGGCCGCCGGCGACACCGGCTTCGGCGCGCGCAAGACCTACGACATCGAGGTCTGGCTGCCGGGCCAGGGGGCCTACCGCGAGATCTCCTCCTGCTCCAACTGCGGCGACTTCCAGGCCCGGCGGATGAACGCCCGCTACCGGCCCAAGGGCGAGCAGCAGACCCGCTTCGTCCACACGCTCAACGGCTCCGGCCTCGCGGTCGGCCGGACGCTGATCGCGGTGCTCGAGAACTACCAGGAGGCCGACGGCAGCGTCGCGCTGCCCGCGGCGCTGCGGCCCTACTGGGCGGCCATGGAACGGATTGAGCGCCAGATGCTCAAGCCAGCCGGGTGACAGGCCTCGCGCATCCTCGTCACCAACGACGACGGCATCAACGCGCCGGGCCTCAAGGTCCTGGAGCGGATCGCGCGCAGCTCAGCGACGAGGTCTGGGTGGTCGCGCCCGAGATCAACCAGAGCGGCGCCGGCCACTCGCTGACGATGCAGCGGCCGTTGCGCATCCGGCGGCTCTCCGAGCGGCACTATGCCGTCGACGGCACGCCCACCGACTGCGTGCTGCTGGCGCTGCAGAACGATGCTCGAGGACGAGCCGATCGACCTGGTCCTCTCCGGGCGTCAATCACGGCGGCAATCTCGGCGAGGACGTGACCTATTCCGGCACCATCGCCGCGGCCATGGAGGCGACGCTGCTGCAGGTGCCGGCGATCGCCTTCTCAGCCAGTGCTGCCGCGACGGCCATCCGGTCAAGTGGAAGACCGCCGAGCATGGGCGCCCGGCATCGTGCGTCCCTTTTCTCAACGGCATGGCCGAAGGACGTCTTGATCAACGTGAATTTCCCGGATGTCGTCGCCGGCAGCGTCAAGGGCGTTCAGGTGACCCGCCAGGGCAAGCGCAAGCTCGGTGACGAGCTGATCGAGCGGATCGACCCGCGCGGCGAGCCCTATGTCTGGATTGGGCCGTCACGCGGTGAGCATGATCGGATCGATGGCACCGATGTGGCCGCGATCAACGACGGTTACGTGTCCGTCACGCCGATCCAGCTCGACATGACCCACCATCCGAGCTTCGCCAAGTTGACCAGTCTCTTGACGCAAGGCTGACGAAAGCGGGGCTTTTTCGCCTCTCCGCAAGTGAAAACGGGGTGCCCAGGCGCCTTTTTGTGGTCTTTCGCGCAACGCTGCGCTGCCGATCGCGTTTTTGTCTTGCCGCCGACTTGCACCAGCTGCCCGATCTTTGCTAGGTCCCGGGCGATGATGCGGAGTTTGCGCGAGATGGCATGGACAATTCGGTGAAGCGTGGTCTCTGGCTAGGTGCGGCGGGCTTGCTGCTTGCCGGCTGCACGAATTTCCAGCCGGTGCATTGGGGCGGCGAGGTGCCGTGGGAGCAGGCGCGCCGCGCGATCTACACCGGATCCGACGAGACCTCGCGGGTTGTGCCGCCGAGCGCGCAGCATTTAGTGATGCCGGGTGAGACGGTGAGCGAGCTCGCCGAGCTCTATCGCGTGCCTTCGCGTGACATCGTGGCGCTCAACGGGCTTTCGCCGCCCTATCACATCTATGTCGGGCAGGTGCTGCGGCTGCCGCAAGCGGGCACCCCGCAGCCCGGCGACGGGTTGACCCATGTGGTGGCGCGCGGCGACACGCTGTCCGGCGTGGCTGCCGCCTACGACGTCAAGCTCGGCGACGTCCTGGCGCTGAACCAGGGCGTCGACCCCGACCGCCTCTATGTTGGCACGCCGTTGCGGCTGCCCGCCTCGGCAGCACGGCCGGCGGCGACGCCCTCGGCCGGGACCCAGCTGGCGAGCGCCGCACCGGCCCGCCCGCCGACATCGGCATCGAGGCCGGGCGCGACGGCGGCAACGAGCCCATCGCCGGTGCCCGGTCCGGCATCGGCGCCGGCCGCGGCAGCGCCCACCATCGTGTCGCGACCGCTCGATCCGCCACCGCCGGCCGTGGCGTCGGCCCCTCCGGCCGTAGCGCGCGACGCGGCGCGGCAGCGCGATCTGGCGGCGGTTGACGCACCGGCCCTGTCGGGCGAGGGGTTCCTCTGGCCCGTCGCCTCGGGCGATCTGATCAGCAGCTTCGGCGCCAAGCCCGATGGCCGGCAGAACGACGGCATCAACATCGCCGCTCCCACCGGCAGCATCGTTCGTGCGGCCGAGAACGGCCTCGTCGTCTACGCTGACGAGGACCTCGCGGCCTTTGGCCGGATGCTGCTCATCCGCCATGCCGACGGTTACCTGACCGCCTACGCCCACAACGACGCGCTGCTGGTCACCCGCGGAGACATGGTCAGCCGCGGGCAGCCGATCGCCAAGGTGGGGCGGACGGGCGACGTCATCGAGCCGCAACTGCATTTCGAGATCCGCCGCGGCAAGAGTGCGGTCGATCCCGTGGCCCTGCTCGACGGCGACGAGGTGCGGATCGCCCGGCGCGATTGAGCTGCCCGGCGCTGCAGCCGGGCGGGCTTCCAGCAATGGCATCGCCCTGCTCCCGACACGCGCGGCGCCAGCGCTGCATGCGCCCTGGTACGGGTCTTTCATCCGGCCGAATCCGCATGGGCGCCAGGGCCAAACGTTAACGGCGCGCAATCTTCTGCCATAAGGTGATACAATCGCCGCCGGGAAGGGCGAGCGTTTCGGGGTCCAATCCGTCATATCCACGTTGCGACGCCGTGCCGTCGCGCTCATGACATTGGAACTCAGCCTGTGGTGGACCGACGACCATGAGACTTCTTGTGACCGGCGGCGCCGGCTTCATCGGCTCGGCGGTGATTCGCGAGGTGCTGCGCCAGACCCCCCACAGCATCGTCAATGTCGATTGCCTGACCTATGCCGGCAATCTGGAGTCGCTCAAGCCCGTGGTCTCTGACCCTGCCGGCACGAGCGAGCGCTACGCCTTCGCCAAGGTCGACATCCGTGACCGGCAGGCGCTCGAGCGGGTCTTTGCCGAGCACCGCCCGGATGCGGTGATGCATCTGGCGGCCGAGAGCCATGTCGACCGGTCGATCGACGGGCCCATGGCTTTCGTCGACACCAATGTCGTCGGCACCGGCACGCTGCTCGAGGTGGCGCGCAACTATTGGCAGGCGCTGGCCGCCGATGCGCGCGCCGCCTTCCGTTTCCACCAGGTGTCGACCGACGAGGTGTTCGGCGATCTCGCCGACAGCGGCGGCTTCTTCGTCGAGGAGACGGCCTATGCGCCGAGCTCGCCCTATGCGGCGAGCAAGGCGGCCTCGGACCATCTCGTCCGGGCCTGGCACCGCACCTATGGCATGCCGGTGCTGGTGACCTCGTGCTCCAACAATTACGGCCCCTATCAGTTCCCCGAGAAGCTCATCCCGCACATGATCTTGAGCGCGCTGTCCGGCCAGCCACTGCCGGTCTACGGCGATGGCCGGCAGGTGCGCGACTGGCTGCATGTCGAGGACCATGCGCGGGCATTGCTGCGGGTGCTGGAGGCGGGTGCCGTCGGCGAGACCTATAATATCGGCGGCCACAACGAGAAGCGGAACATCGAGGTGGTCGAGCTGGTCTGCGCGCTGCTCGACGAGCTGGCCCCGGACCAGCGGCCGGACGGGATTGCCGGCTATCGAGAGCTGATCACCTTCGTCACCGACCGGCCCGGCCACGATACGCGCTACGCCATTGACGCCGGCAAGGTCGAGCGCCGGCTCGGCTGGCGGCCCGAGCAGACCTTCGAAAGCGGGCTCCGCCAGACGGTCGGCTGGTATCTAGAGAACCAGGACTGGTGGCGGGGCGTGCTGAGCCGCTCCTACCGCCTCGAGCGGCGGGGTGCCCGATGAAGCCGGTAACCAAGGGAATCGTGCTCGCCGGCGGCAATGGCAGCCGCCTCTATCCGATCACCATGGGGGCGTCGAAGCAGCTGCTGCCGGTCTACGACAAGCCCCTGATCTACTATCCGTTGTCGGTGCTGATGCTGGCCGACATCAAGGACATCCTCATCATCACCACACCGGACGACCAGCCGGCCTTCCAGCGGCTGCTGGGCTCGGGCGAGCAGTTCGGCATCAATCTCGCCTATGCGACGCAGCCGCGGCCGGAGGGCCTCGCCCAAGCCTTCACCATCGGCGCGCCGTTCATCGGCAACGACCATGTCTGCCTCGTGCTCGGCGACAACATCTTCTACGGCCAGGGCTTCACCGGCATTCTCCAAGACGCGGCAGCGAAACCGTCCGGTGCCACGGTCTTTGGCTACCAGGTGAAGGACCCGGAGCGCTTCGGCGTGGTCGAGTTCGACGAGAATCAGCGCGTGGTCTCCCTCGAGGAGAAGCCGGCGAAGCCAAAGTCGAGCTATGCCGTGACCGGCCTCTATTTCTACGACAACGACGTGATCGACATCGCGCGGTCGATAGCGCCCTCGGCGCGGGGCGAGCTCGAGATCACCAGCGTCAACGAGGTGTATCTTCGCGCAGGCCAGCTTTCCGTCCAGCTGCTGCGGCGAGGCTTCGCCTGGCTGGATACCGGCACCTTCGAGAGCCTCCTGGAGGCCGCGCAATTCGTGCAGACGATCGAGCGCCGGCAGGGCTACAAGATCGCCTGCCTCGAGGAGATCGCCTGGCGCAAGGGCTGGCTCGACGACAACGACCTCGCGGCCCGCGCCGAGGGCTTGCGCAAGAACGAGTACGGTGCCTATCTGCGCTCGCTGATCGACAAGTGAGCCGGCGGCTGGCGGCGGACGCGCGGGTCGAACCGCAACGCCCCGATCGATCACCGTGCGGCCCGAACGGCTTGCAGCGCCGGCGAGCGAGAGAGACGGATGCACGAAGCGACTGGCGTTGCCGGTGAAGGAAGCGGCTTCGCGCTGCGCTCGGCGACCGGCGGTGACGCTGTGGTGCTCGCTGCGTTGGTCGAGGAGCTCAATCGCAGCGAGGGCGACCCGACCGGCTATGTCTCCGCCGAGACGATGGCCCATGATCTCGGCACGCGCCGGATCAGCGTGGTCGTCGCCGAGGCTGACGCCGTCGTCATCGGCTATTGTCTCTACCATGTCGGCTACGAGGCAACCTATGCCGCCAATGGGCTCTACATCGTCGACCTCTTCGTCGTCGAGGGCTGGCGCCGCGCCAGGGTCGGCCGGGCGCTGATCGCCGAAGTGGCGCGGCGGTCCAGGAACGAGGGCGGGGTCTTCGTCTGGTGGACGGCAAAGCCGGGCAATGAGGCGGCGAACGCCTTGTATGGCCGGCTCGGTGCTTCCAGCGAGCCGCTGATCGCGCATGCCGTGTTCGACGAGGCGTTCGAGCGGCTGGTCGAAGCCGGTGAGGCGCGCGCGGCGGGAATCCTGAAAATCGACTAGAGCATTTTCTAAGCTGATGGAATCGTTTGGAATTCCCATGGCCGGTGGTTTGTGATTGAAGATCGGAGCTGGTGAAGGAGGCCAGCCGTCATGGCTCTTGCGCTTTCGTTTTATCTGCGCCGCCGCGTTGTTGCCGCGGTCGTGGAGGGGATGTCATGCAGGGCCGCTTCGGCCCGCTTCGGCGTGGCCGCGTCCACGGCGATCAAGTGGCTGCAGCAATGGCGCCGCACGGGCGGGATCGAGCCGCAGCCGCGCGGGGGTGACAAGCGTTCGCATTGGCTGGAGACCCATGCCGCGGCAATCCTTGCGCGGATCGAAGAGACACCGGACATCACGCTTGCGGAGATCGTGGCGCATCTGGAGCAGCAGCACGGGTTCGCGGTGGCACCCAGCACGGTCTGGCGGCTGCTCGACCGCCACGGGCTCAGCTTCAAGAAAAACGGCGCACGCCGCCGGGCAGCAGCGGCCTGACGTCTGGCAGCGGCGGCTGGCTTGGTCCGAGGCCCAGCCCGAGCTGGCGCCCGAGCGCCTCGTGCTCATCGACGAGACCGGTGCCTCGACCAAGCCTCTTGGGGCTGCGGGGACCCCACGGCCCCGCAGGGGATGGCCAGACGCCACGGCCGGGCACGCAGGGGTGAGCGGTGCCGGGCGCCAGTGCCGCCCTCGACGGCCTGCTGGCCGTCGTCATGCCATGAAGCGGATGATTGGCCTGCTGGCCAATCACGGCCACTGGAAGACAGCCACCTTCGTCGGTGCCCTCCGCCACGACCGGATGACGGCACCCATGGTCCTCGACGGGCCGATGAACGGTGCCGCCTTCCAGGCCTGTGTCGAGCAGGTGCTCCTGCCGACGCTACGACCCGGCGACATTGTCGTTCTCGACAACCTGCCGGCCCACAAGCCGTCCGCCGTCCGTCTGACCATCGAGGCCACCGGTGCCGAGCTTCGCTTCCTGCCGCCCTACTCACCGGACTTAAACCCGATCGAGATGGCTTTCGCCAAGATCAAGGCTTGGCTCCAGAAGACGGCGGCCCGGACCATCGACGCCCTCTGGAACGCCATCGGCGCCGCCATCGAAAAGTGCATGCCAAGCGAATGCCAAAACGACTTCCTGGCGGCTGGATACGACTTCGAATGATCGGAAAATGCTCTAGCGAAAGCCCGTTCGCAGGCTGCTGAAACAGTCGCGATCACCGCGCTGCGGCAAGAAGGGTCGGGAGCGAGGAGGCGGGAAGGCCAGCGATGCAGCGCGCACTGTGCCCGAGCGCCGGCTCAGCGTCGAACATGGATCGCGTCGCGGCCGTCGAGACTGCTTCGGCAGCGTGCTAAAGAACCGCGCCGGTCTCTTGGTCGAAGAGGTGCATCTGGCTGCTATCGACACCGACCTCCACCACGGTTTCGGCCGTGGCGGCGAAGGTCGGCGGCACCTGGGCGGTGAAGGGCGTCCGGCCGACATGGCCGACCAGGAGCGTGTGCGGGCCCAGTGGCTCCACCGCGACGATGTTCAGCGGTAGCTGGTCCGCGCCCACGCCGGTGCAGTGCTCCGGGCGAATGCCGAGCGTCAGCTTCTGGTCGAGGTGGCGAGCGTAACGGTCGGCGCGGTCCGCCGGGATCGTCAGGCGAACGCCCTCGTCGGCCTGGAAGACGAGGCCGTTGTCCCGGGCCAGCCGGCCATCGAGGAAGTTCATCGCCGGCGCACCGATGAAGGCGGCGACGAAGCGGTTGGCCGGCTGCTGGTAGAGGGTGATCGGATCGGCCGCCTGCTCGATCCGGCCCTGGTTCATCACGACGACCCGGTCGGCCATGGTCATCGCTTCCACCTGGTCGTGGGTGACGTAGACGATGGTGGTGGCGAGGCGCCGGTGCAGCGACTTGATCTCGGTGCGCATCTCGACCCTGAGCTTGGCATCGAGGTTCGAGAGCGGCTCGTCGAAGAGGAAGACGTCGGGCTCGCGGACGATGGCCCGGCCGATGGCGACCCGCTGCCGCTGGCCGCCAGAGAGGTGCTTGGGCCGGCGGTCGAGATAGTCGCCGATCTCGAGAATCCTGGCAGCCTTGTCGACGGCGGCCTCGATCTCGGCGGGCGGGGTGCCCCTGACCTTCATGCCGTAGCCGATATTGTCCCGGACCGTCATGTGCGGGTAGAGCGCGTAGTTCTGAAAGACCATCGAGCAATTGCGCAGGCCCGGCCGCAGCCCGGTCACGTCGCGCTCGCCGATGAAGACGTGACCGGAGGTCGGCAGCTCGAGGCCGGCGATCATCCTGAGCGTCGTCGTCTTGCCGCAGCCGGACGGCCCGACGAGCACCACGAATTCCTTGTCCGCGATGTCGAGGTCGAGGCCGGGGATCACCTCGACGACGCCGAAGGCCTTCTTGATCCGCTGCAGGCTGACACCGGCCATCGGCAAAGCTTCCGTTCTGGGGGCAGAGCGGCGGCGGCCGGCATGCCCGACCGCCGCCGCATCGATCAGGCTGGCCGGGCGGTGTGCCCGTGCCGGCCCAAGCGCATCACATCGCCGGCAGACCCATCGAGGCGCGGTACGCGGCGAGCTGGGTGTCGCGGCCGAACTCGTCGGTCAGCTCGTTCCAGCCGGCGGCCACCGTGTCCAGCGCTTCCTGCGGCGTGACCTGGCCGGCCAATGCCTTGGAGAGCTCGATCTCGAGGATCTCGGTGTAGGAGAAGTAGCCCGGCAGGCGCATGTCGAGTGCGACGTTGGGGGCGTTGATCGAATCCGCCTGGGCGCCCAGGTACTCCTGCGCTTCGCGCTCGCTGAAGATCGGTTCCCAGATCTCGAGGTTCTCGGTGTGCGTGGCGCGGTACGGGTTGACGCCGGTGCCGCCGGTGACGGCAGCCCGGCTCGACACCTCGGGGCTGGTCAGCACACCGATGAAGTGCCAGGCGGCCTCCTGGTTCTGCGAAGCCTGCGGCACCGCCGCCTGCCAGCCGCCGAACGCCATGAAGGGCGAGTAGACGATCTCGTCGAAGGTGTCCCACTCGCCCGTCTTGTAGTTCCAGATCTCGGTGGAGCCCGGCAGGATGGCCGAGCCGACATTGCCGGCGACCACCGACTGCCCCGGGTCGGCGGCAATCACGCCGGTGTCGCCCCAGCCGATCGATTCCGCGACCTGGCCACCGGCGAAGGCGGCGTTGACCTCGCCGAAGGAGAAGTTCAGCGCATTCGGCGGGGCCAGCTCGGAAGCCCGGATGTATTCCTCGAGCCCACGGACCCAGCCGGGGTTGTTGATCTGCGCGTCCATGGTCTCCGGATCGAAGAACATCGAACCCGGATAGTCCGGGTGGTTGGTGTAGGCGGCGGCGTGGCTGAAGAAGAACCAGAACTGCTGGCCACCCCGGCGGAACGCCTCGGCCGTGCCCCAGAGATTGTCGTCCGGCCGGGTGAAGAACTCGGCGATGTCGAGATACTGCGTCCAGGTCTGCGGGATGGCGAGCGGGTAGCCGTACTCGGCCTCGAAGGCCGCCTGCTCGTCCGGGTCCTCGAAGAGATCGATGCGGTAGGTGTAGGTGTGGACGTCGCCATCCATGGTCTGCGACAGCACCTGGCCGTTCCAGACCATCAGGCTCTCGCGGTAGACCGGCGCGATGTCCTCCCAATCGGCACCCTCGCGCATCGCGGCCGGCATCTCGGTCAGGTACGCCGTGAAGTCCGGCGACCAGGCCGGCGCGAAGGTGATCAGGTCGAAATCGTCCTCGCCGGCGACCAGCGTCGTCACGATCTTGGGGTAGAGCTCGGACCAGGGGAACTCGACCACCTGGACGGTGCCGCAGGTCTGCTCGGACCAGACCTCGGCGGCCATGGTCAGCGCCGAGGCGATGTAGGGGCCGGTCTGCGTGCCGGCCGTCAGCGTGACGCCCGAGTAATCGGGATCGCAGGCGAGCGCACCGGCTGCCGAAAGCGCGATCGCGGCGCTTGCGGTCGAGGCGAGAAGAGTTTTGCGCATTGGTTTCAGTCTCCCTGTTAAACCTTTGGTGTTAAACTCATTTGATAGCGCCAAGCATGAGGCCCGAGCGCATCAGTCGGCTGAGCAGCGCCGCCATGACAAGCATCGGCACGATCGCGATCAGGGCAGCCGCCGAGATCGCCCACCATTCGTCGCCGCGCTGGCTGTTCTGGCCTGCTACCAGGATGGGCAGGGTTTGCCATTTCGAGGTGGTAAGGAATAGGGCGAAAAGAAACTCGTTCCAGATGAAGGCGAGCGTGATCATGAAGGTGGCGGCAAGTCCGGGGGCCGCCATCGGCAGCACGATCTGGCCGAAGATCCGCCAGTGCGGGACATTGTCGACCATCGCCGCCTCCTCGACCTCGATCGGCAGGGCCTGGAAGAAATCACGCATCAACCAGACGACGATCGGCAGCGAGAAGGCCACGTAGCAAAGTGTCAGGCCGACATAGGTGTCGACCAGGCGAAAGCCGAGCCGGCCGAGCTCGGTGTACATCAAATAGAGCGCGAAGGCGGTGACGATGGGCGGGAACATGCGCTGGCTGACGAACCAGAAGACGATGTCGGTGTTGCCGAGCACGGGCCCCGGCATCGGCAGCCGGTTGACCAGCACGGCCATGGTGAGGGCGACGACGAACGAGAGCATCAAGGCCTGGGCGCGGCCGAAGCCGAGATACTCGTGGCCGATCAGGTAGCCGCCCATGGCGATGATGAAGAAGGCGAGGCCGGATGCCAGCTTCACCTTGAAGGTGAAGCGGACCAGCGCGTAGGCCGCCATGGCGCCCGTGGCCGTGGCGATGGTCGCGGCCGACAGGCTGACGATCGTCGAGTTGAGCGTGGTGTGGAAGAACTCGCCCCGGATGCCGGCGAAAATGTCCCGCCAGGCCTGCAGTGTCGGCTGGAAGTCGATGAAAGGCAGGTAGGTGGGACCGGCCACCACGCCGGTCGGCGCCTTGAAGGCCGTGATCATCACCCAGTAGAGTGGGAAAAGCGTGACGATCGCCCAAAACAGGCAGGCGAGCGCGACCAGTGCGCGCGGCAACGGCCCGAGCCCAGTGGGCGAGCGGCGGAGGAACATGGCCGGCCTCATTGCCGCTTCTCCAGATGCGGCCGCAGGACCGCGATGTAGAGGAGGCCGATGACGACGATGGCGATCAGGAAGAGGAAGCTCAAGGCCGAGGTGTAGCCGAGATTGAACTTCTTGAAGCCCTCCTGGTAGGCGAAGAGGGTCAAGGTCTCGGTCGAGATGCCGGGCCCGCCGCCGGTCATCACGAAGACCGTGTCCATGATCTTGTAGCTCTCGATCAGCCGGATGAAGACGACGGCGGCCGAGATCGGCAGCAGCATCGGGAAGGTGATGGTCCAGAACTGCTGCCAATTGGACGCGTTCTCGAGCGACGCGGCCTCGTAGACATCGTCCGGCAGGGTCTGCAGCCCGGCCAGCATCAAGAGCGTGACGAAGGGCGTCCACTGCCAGATCTCGACCGCGACGATGGTGCCCAGCGCCCAGGCCGCGTTGGTGAGAAACGGCAGGTTGGGAAAGCCCATGAATGTCATGAGCTGGTTCATCGGCCCCATGGTGGGGTTGAAGATCATCCGCGCGATCAGTGCCACGGCCACAGGCGCGATCAGCATCGGCAGGAGAAAGCCGATGCGGTAGAGGCGCTCGCCCGGCACCTTGGCGTGCAGCGCCAGTGCCAGGCCGAAGCCGATGACGTATTGGATCGCGACGGCGGTGAACGCGATCAGCGAGGTGGTGCCGAAGACCTGCCAGAAGCGCGGGTTGGCCAGCAGGTCAGCATAGTTCTCGAGGCCGACGAAGCGGACCGGCGTCGGCGGCACGAGCCTGAAGCTCATGAAGCTGGTGGTGAGCGAGTAGATCAGCGGAAAGATCGAGATCACCAGAACGACCATGAAGGCCGGCCAGATGAACAGATGCTTGATCGGGTCGTCGCGGGTCATCGCCTCGCCATCTTGTTCTCCAGCCCGCGTGCGACGGGCCGACCCGTTCCGCCGCTGAGGCGCTCCCTGTCCGTCTCGGATGGCGGCTGAACGTGGCGATAAGCGCCACCACCGGTCAGCCTGAGCAGGCAGGTCGGCGGCCGCGAATTATGCTTGGTGACGCCGAGCCGAACCCGTCAACTTTCCACCGCTAAACGAGAGCGTCATCATGGCGGCGTGTGAGCTGTTGATCAAGCATGGCCATCGGCGCGCATGGCGCGGCCCGCCGGTAGTCGCCGAAGCAGCAGAGCTGGCATTCGTCGTGGCCATAATCGGTGGCTGAGCGGCCTGCCACGCTGGTTCGCGGGCGTCTCCGCCGCGCTCTTCCCTCTCTCGCTATCCGCCGCACTCGTGGTCGCCGAGATGCGCAAGAAGCCGGTCGACAGCCACGACACCTCAGCTGGCGCGCAGGGTTCTTGAGAGCTTCGGCTCGAACCGGCAGGCCGGGCGTTACGGCTGCGCGGGCTGATGGTTTTCGGCATCACCCGGGACCTCGAGGCGCTCCTGCTGACGGCGCCCACCACGGGCGCGGGTCATCCAACTGGATAGCGCCAGCTGTCGGGTGGCCGAGGCCCGCGGCCTCGCCAAGCTGGTGCGGCGCTTTGCGCTGGACAGCTCGGTCAGCGGCGAGTGCGCTTCGCCTGCACGCTGGTGCTGCTCGAGCGGCCGGACATGCTATCTGGAGCCCGGGGACCAGGCTCGGCTTTCACCAATACGGGCTGCATTCGCCGCTCATCGGGATTTTCGTCGATCCGGCTGCCGAGCAGGCGCGTGACGAGGCGCTGTTCGGGCATCATGACATCGATCCCGCTTTTCTGGCCCAGGTCGCAGAGACCCCGCATCGCGAGATGTGGTTCCCGTGGCCCGAGGAGCTGCTCGAGGCCGGTGTCGTCGACGTGCTCGGCCGGCCGCCTTTATGAAGGCGCCGAGGCTCAGATCTCGGCAGCAAGGCCCTGGGCATCGCCGACCGGGCCCTCGCCCGCCTGGCTGAGCGGCGGCGTCACCTGCCGGTAGGTCGGCGCGATCTCCTGCTTGAAGAAGCGGTTCTTCGATGGTGCGGCGAGGAAGGCGTCGTAGACCCGCGCCGGCACGTCGGGATAGGTGTAGAGCACCGGCGCCGCGCGGAAGCGCACTGACAGGCTCTTTTCCGCCGGATCGTAGTCCACCCAGCTGATCAGGGTCGCTTCGACATAGGGCATCGGCGAGATCCGCCCTGGACACGGACGGTTGGCGTGCCTGAAATTCAGCCAAGGGCGGCCGCCCGTTCAATCGGCTCGCCTCCGGACTTTGGGTGCTTACGTCGTCGATCTCGCCGTCATGGATCCATGCTCGGAGGAGAAGGAGCCTGCTATCTTTACTGGCCAGGCTATTCTGCGGACTGGCGGAGGGTTTTCCCCGAACTTGTAGCGACGGTCGGTTGCCGGCTCACTCGTCGTAGAGGCGGTTCTTCTCATTGCTCCGGAAAGCCTCTTCGAGCTCGCTCAAGCTTCGATCGGTGAGCTTTGCCTGATCGAAGACGGCTTCGGCATAGGTTGGTAGTCCATCGATGGGCAGGGCCTTGTGCGGCTCCCAGAGCCTCGACCGCACGACTGCCTTGCCGCAGTGATAGAACGCCTCCTCGACGCGCACGAGGATCGCGAAGTCGGGAACTTTGCCTTGAACGGCCATGCTCTCGCGCAATGCGAGATCGCGCACGATCTGCGCTGCGCCGTTCACCCTCACGACCTCGCGTCGATTTGGGACCATGAACATCACCGCGATGCGGCCCGTCTCCAGGATGTTCAAGAAGGTGTCGAAGCGGTGGTTGCCCGGCCGATCCGGAATGGTCAATGTCTGGGCGTCCAACACCTTCACGAAGCCTGCGGGATCTCCCTTCGGCGAAATGTCGACTTGGCCCGCAGCATTGTAGGTCGCCATGGCCAGGAAGGGCGAGCGCTCGATCCAAAGACGAATGTATTTGTCGATATGGTCGACGATCTTGCCCTGTTGGGAAGCGAATTTCTCAGGGATCACGCTGCGGATTTGCGCTTCGGTGGTCACCACGTCGGTGGGCTGGTACATTGCGGTGCCGTCCTGCCCCATCGGATGGGGTTGTCATTCAGATTCGTTACAGTTTCTCATACTATGAAACCCGGTGAAGTCCTAGAGTTGCCGCAAGATAGGCTGGGCCGCCCCCCGGCCTGTGCGGGCAGGAGCAACGGGACATCCGCTCGGCGCTGTGGCCGAGAGCTGCGTTCCCGGGTTGCGAGCCTGCCGACCACTGCTGCTATGGGCATCTGCGCCGACGAATTGGAGAGAGGCCGTTGAGCCGCGACCATGTCGCCATCAATCGCGAATTCTGGGACGCCGATGCCGAGAATTGGGTCGCCATGGGCGAGCGAGCCTGGAACGCCGAGACGCCTGTCTGGGGGAATTGGCGCATCGCCGAGGATTCTCTGAACCTGCTGCCTTCGGACCTGACGAACAAGGACGCGATCGAGTTGGGCTGCGGGACGGGCTACGTTTCCGGCTGGATGGCGCGGCGCGGCGCGCGGGTCACGGGCATCGACGTCTCCGCCAAGCAGTTGGCCGCCGCCCGGCGCCTCGCGAAAGAGCATGGGGCCGACATCCGGTTCATCGAGGGCAACGCCGAGGCCACCGGCCTCCTGGACGCCTCCTTCGATTTCGCGATCTCCGAATACGGTGCGGCGATCTGGTGCCCGCCCGACAAGTGGCTGCGCGAGGCCTGGCGGCTGCTGCGCCCCGGCGGGCGGCTGGTGTTCCTCGGCAACCATCCCATGGTCCTCATCTGCTCGCCGGTGAACGGCGCGCCCTGCGAGACGGTGCTGCACCGGCCCTACCGCGGCATGTGGGGCGCCGACTGGACCGAGGTCGAGTTCGAGCCGAGCGGCGTCTGCTTCAACCTGACCATCTCCGCCTGGCTGGACCTCTTCGCCGCCATCGGCTTCACCGTCAGGAAGGTACCAGGAGCTGTTCGCGCCCGAATCGAGACCGAGACGCGCGGCTACGTGCCCGCCGACTGGGCCAAGAACTACCCGGTCGAGCAGGTCTGGCACCTCGAGAAGCCCGGGTGATAGCTTTGTCTGTGGAGTAGGCAGTAAGCCTTTGGCAAGAATTCGCCACCAGAAACGGTGGTTCTCGTTATTATCATAAACCCCAGGCACAGCCGAGCACTCACGAAATCGGGCAGAAAAGAGGAGGGTATATCACGCCAACTATTATCATTCATTTTAGTTTTATTATCTTTTTATTTACTGTTCGTTATTTTAGTTCGATCGCCTTTCTAGTCTCTTTCGCGCAATTCGTCCCAAGCGTTGTTCTCCTTATCAAGTCCTTCCTTGTAGCGCCTGTACAATTCGGAAAAAAATCATCATCCAACGAACCTGTTTTCTCTGCGTGGGTCAAATACTCTTGGAAAATAAAGAAGCGTGGTCATGACTGAGCAGCGATTATCCAAAGTCGTTTGTGACCGAATAAAGCGCCATATGCATTGATCACAGCTTGTGTAGCGCCGAGCAAGATTGCAGATAATCTGCAATAGGGTTTCCAATTCAGTCACGTACTGGCTTATGCCGATTGCAGCAGTAATCGCTGCACCAGAAAATGCATATTGCAGATTTACTCCAAGTTGTTTATCTTTTGTCTATCCTCTGTTTTTGACCCAAAATCTAGATATGGTGCTCAGTGTTATCGCGAAAATTATCAAGAACGACTTTAATTTACATCTCAGAATGCCAAATCGCTTTGGTCACGACTGGTCGGCAGCATGTCAAAAACGCCAATCGAGCACCCAAACCTTGACACTTGGGAGCCGACTTCTCACAATCGTACTAACAAAACCACACGGCCAAAAACGGTTCTCTGATCGCGGCTTTTGGGTCAAGGGCGAGATGGCATTGTCCGTCCGGGGTCATGGTTCTCTCCGAGGTCGATGCTCGATGGTGCTCGCCTCATGATGGCGTCCGGTGGCTGATCGTCTCCGAATGTCGTTTGCGAGGTCATGCTGCCCCAACCGTTTTTCCGAGATCGACCGGCCTCCGTCCCGTCGGGACTCCGCTCGCCGCCGCGGCGCGGCGGAAACGCGATCAGGCAGTGGCCTCCTTCGTCCATTTGAACTCGCTGCCATTTTTCCAGAGCGTCAGCATCAGAACGGCAAGCTTGCGTGCGGTAGCGACCGCCGCCTGCTTGAAGCCACGTCGCCCGGCTAGCCTCACCGCCCACGATTTGAGCGGCGAGAAGCGTCGAACCTGGCGAATCAGCGAACTCGCAGCCTCGAACAGGAGACTGCGCATCGCGGCATCGCCACATTTGGAGACGCGGCCCGAATAGTCGGTCGCACCGGATTGATAGCGCCGCGGTGTCAGTCCCAGGAATGCCCCGACATCGGCAACCTTTCGGAAGCGGTCCGCATCGTCGACGAGGGCAATGAAGCTCAGCGACACGATCGGACCGACACCTGGGATCGTCATCAAGCGACGGGCGAGACGACTTTCTTTGGCAATCGCCCGCAGATCCTCCTCCAAGGCTTCTGCAGCGATGCAAAGCGTTTCGTGGGCTGCGCTGAACCCGTCCGCGATTGCCGCCAAAACCGGATCGACCTCGCCGGCAGCGGCGAGCTGGTCGCGGAACGCCTGCCGGCGCTTGCCCTGGCCGATCGCTGTCATGCGGATACCGAAGGTTTTCAGCGCACCCCGGACATGGCCTTCGAGATCTTTCCTCAGCCGGATCAGACGTTCACGCGCGGCAATCAGCGTGCGCACGCGGTCAGCGTTCTCGCTGCGCACATGAACAGGCGTGTACCAACCTGTTCTGGCGAGGTGCGCCAGGCCTTCGGCATCGGTGGCATCCGACTTGTTCAGGCGAGCCGACAAGGCTTTCTGTGCGATCCGCGCATCGATACACACCGCAGGCAACCCGAGCCGCACCAGACCACGCTGCAGCCAGATCGACAGCTGCCCGCTCTCATGGACGATCCGCTCCGGCGCGACATGCCGAGTGGCCAGAAAATCGGCGACTGCCGCCGGCTCGCCTTGGACCGATCCACGAAGAACCACGCGACCTGCCTCGTCGACGACACAGACCGAAATGTCCTTCAGCGATACGTCAAGCCCGGCAAAGTGCTTCATTCTCGTCCTCCTCACAGCGATCGTGTCCATGAGGCCAGTCTACCGGATCTCGTTCGCCCCTCGAGAGCCGCCGCCGCGATCACGCCATGTCGTGTTTGTGCCGCTTACGGTTTTGCTACCGAAGCGATAGGACGCGTTGTGCCACAATCTCTGGGCAAAACCTCCATTCGATTTGTCACGTTATTGATTACCTGAACCACTCTGGGTTG
Source organism: uncultured Alphaproteobacteria bacterium (assembly GCA_963700945.1). GTDB lineage: Bacteria > Pseudomonadota > Alphaproteobacteria > Geminicoccales > Geminicoccaceae > SLRI01. Next base: position 73,500 of record CAVOZQ010000015.1, on the reverse strand, counting down.
GCTGGAGGGGTGCCCGGACCGCGGAGGTGGATCACCTCGGTGCGTGCGGTTGTGAGCTGGCGAGTCGGATCAACTGCCCGCTCCCCCGCGCTCTACCGATCCATCGGAAATCCGGCGGCTTCGACGATTGTGGCCTGGAGCTGCGGTGCGCAGGCGAGGACGGGGCGACGGTCGAGGAGTGTGGCACCCTTGGTGTAGGTCGTGGCGAGGCCGCCTGCGGCCTCGACCAGGGCCAGGCCCGCAAGCACGTCCCAGCTCTGGCAGTCGCGGGTGATGCAGGCATCGATCCTGCCGTCCGCGACATGGGCCAGATGCAGCGCCGTCGAGCCGGAGCGGCGGTTGTCCAAGCCCATGCTGTTCAATCGGTCGAGCATGGCGGTGTAGGCGGGGCCGTCCTGCTTGAAGTTGAAGCTGAGGCCGACGCAGGCCTCGCCTGCCGGTCGATCGCTCACGGTGATCGCCTTGCCGTTGCGCGTCGCGCCCTGGCCCAGCCGGCAAGAGAACATTTCGTCGTGCACGGGATCGTAGGTCAGGCCGATCTGGGTCACGCCCTTGACCGAGTAGGCCATGACGCAGCTCCAGTACGGCATGCCGCGCAGGAAATTGCTGGTGCCGTCGATCGGGTCGATCACCCAGACGCCGGGTGCATCGAGGTAGTCTTCGGCCGCACCGTCCTCCTCGCCGATGATGGCATCCTTGGGAAAGGTGCGATTGAGCTCGCCCCGGATCGCCCGCTCGACCGCCTGGTCGGCGATGCTGACGAGGTCCTGCGGACCTTTCTTCTCGATTGCGAGGTCGTCGCGCCGGTGGAAGTAGTCAAGCGCCAGCTTGCCCGCGGCGTGCAGGATCTTCCAGCCGGCGTCGAACCGGTGGTCGAGGGAGGTGTCGATCATTCAGTGCTCCAGTCGTGGGCGAGGCGATGGCCGAGAAGCGAGAGCCGCGCCGGCTCCGGGGTCGCCACCGCACGCTCCAGGGCACCGGTGGCGGCGAGCACGACAAGCAGCCGGCGTGCCCTGGTCATCGCCGTGTAGAGGAGTTGGCGGCGCAGCATGCGGCCGTGCTCGCGCATCAGCAAGAGCACGACGGCCGGATATTCCGATCCCTGGCTCTTGTGCACCGTCACCGCGTAGGCGAGCGCCAGCTGCTCGGCCTGCTCGAAGGTGTAGATCACGCCCCGGTCCTCGAAGCGCACCTCGAGGAGCTTGGCCGTCGTGTCGATGGACTGGATGATCCCGAGATCGCCGTTATAGACCTCGCGGCCATGGTCGTTCTCGGTCTGCATCACCTTGTCGCCGGTCCCGAAGCGCATCCCGGCGCGGGTGAAGGCGACCTCGGGCTCGGGATTGAGCACCTCCTGCAGGGCCTGGTTCAGCGACTGGGTGCCGACCGGGCCGCGATTGATCGGTGTCAGCACCTGGATGTCGCTGACCGGGTCGAAGGCGAAGCGCTCCGGCATGCGTTCGTGCACCAGCTCGATCAGCTTGGCCGTCGCATCGCCGGCATCCTGCACCCGAATGCCGAAGCAGTCCGCCGCGTCGTTCTGGCGAAAGGCCGGCATTTCGCCGGAGATCACCTGATGCGCGCCCTGCACGATGCCGCTCAACGCCGCCTGGCGGAAGATCTCGGTGAGCGCCATCACCGGCAGCCGCCGGCTCTTGATCAGGTCGCCCAGGACCTGGCCGGGCCCCACCGGCGGCAGCTGGTCCTTGTCGCCGACCAGCAGGAGGGCGGCCGTGTCGGGCAGTGCCACGAGCACGGCTTCCATGAGCAGGAGATCGATCATCGAGGCCTCGTCGAGGATCAGGAGATCGACCTCGAGCGGCCGCTCGGCATTGCGCGAGAAGCCACGCTGCGCGTCCGCCTCGAGCAGGCGGTGTATCGTCGAGGCCTCGTGCCCGGTGCTCTCCAGGAGGCGCCGCGCCGCCCGGCCGGTGGGCGCCGCCAGCGCCACCTTGAGCTCCGCCGGCTCGAGGCTCGCCAGGAGGGCCCGGACCAGCGAGGTCTTGCCGGTGCCGGGGCCGCCGGTGAGGATCGCGAGCTTGCTCTCCAGCATGGACTCGAGGGCGGTCGCCTGGCTCGGCGACAAGTCGAGGGAGAGCCGGGTGCGCACGCGGGTGGTCCAGTCGCCGAGCGTGCTGGGTTGCCAGGGCAGGGGCTCGGCGGCGAGCTTTGCCAGCCGTCGGGTGATGCGCGCCTCGGCCCGGTCGAGCTCGGGCAGGAGCAGAAACCGCTCGCCGTCGATGTCGCGGGCGACCAGCCGGCGCTCCTCGATGGCATCGTCCAGGCATTCGGCCAGCGCCGCCTTGGGCAGCCGGAGCAGGTTGGCCGCCTCGTCGATCGCCTGCGGTGCCCGGGTCGCCGAATGGCCGTTCTCGGTTGCCTGGCGCACCACCTCGAAAAGGCCGGCCCGCTGGCGGATCGGTGCGTCGCCGGTGATCTGCAGCTGCGTCGCCAGGAGGTCGGCGGTGGCGAAGCCGATGCCGCGAATGTCGCGGGCCAGGAGGTAGGGGTCGGCGAGCAGCCGCGGGATGGCGTTCTCGCCATAGGCTTCGAGGATGCGCCGGGCGCGGGCCGGGCGGATACCTTGGCTCTCGAGGAAAATGAGGATGTCGCGGCCCTGGCTTTCGCTCCGCCAGACCTCGGCGATGCGCCGTGCCGTCTTGGCGCCGATGCCCGGCACCTCGGCCAAGCGCTCCGGCGTCACCTCGATCACCTGCCGCAGGTTCTTGCCGAAATGCTCGACCAGCTTGGCCGCGAGCGCCTCGCCGACGCCCTTGATGGCACCGGAGGCCAGATAGGCCCTGATGCCGGCATCGCTCACCGGCGGCAGCAGCGTGATCGTGGTGGCGGCGAACTGGCGGCCCCAGCTCGGATCGTCCTGCCAGTCGCCCTCGGCGCGCATCACCAGGCCCGGCCGGCTCTCCGGCGACCGGCCGATCACGGTCGCCGGCTCCGCCCGACCCTGGACCTTGACCCGGAGAACGGCGAAGCCGGAAGCCGGCTGCTGGAACACGACCTGCTCGATAGTGCCCGAAATCACCCGGCGCTCGGTCACGTTCCCATCCGGCTTGCTGTGGCTCCCGCCCCGGGCCACTGGTTGGGAGACTAGCTTGCCCGGCCGGCGACGGCTAGGTGATGCCTTTGACGAAGCTCTAGGTGATCGATCGGATGGCGAACATCAGGCAACGGCTGGCACCGGTGATCGCGCATCGCGGTGCTGCGGCGCGGGCGCCGGAGAACACGCTGGCCGCGATCCGGCTCGCGGCGGAAGAGGGTGCCGGCTGGGTCGAGGTCGACGTCAAGCTGAGCCGCGACGGACACTGCATCTTGATGCACGACGACCTGCTGGCGCGGACGACCAACGGCCGGGGCGAGGTGGCGCAGTATGATTTGGACGAGCTGCAGGCGCTCGATGTCGGAAGCTGGTTCGACAAGCGCTTCGCGGGCGAGCGCATCCCGACGTTGGAGGCCGTTCTCGAGCTCTGCCTGGCGCTCGATCTCGACATCAATCTCGAGATCAAGCCGTGCCCCGGCCGCCAGCACGAGACGGCGCGGCGTTGCGTCGAGGTCGTGCGCGCATGCTGGCCGAGCAGCCGGCCCTGGCCACTACTCTCCAGTTTCGCCATAGCGTCGCTCGAGGAGGCGCGGCTCAGGGCACCCGAGCAGCCGCGCGGTCTCCTGATCGGCCGGCCGACGGCCCGGGCACTCGCCATGCTCGACCGGCTGGAGTGCGTCAGCCTGCATTGCGATCAGAAGCGGGTGTCGACGGAGCTGGTGCGGGCACTGGCCGCGAGCGGCCGGCCGCTGCTCTGCTATACGGTGAACGATCCGGCGCGGGCGCAGCTCTTGCGCGCTATCGGCGTGGCCTCGATCATCACCGATCGGCCGGCCGAGATCGGTGCCGCCGTGGGTTTTGCTCAGTAGCGGCGGAGCAGGCCCACCAGGCGGCCCTGCACCACAACCTGGTGGGGACCGAATATCCGGGTCTCGTAGGCCACGTTGGCGGGCTCGAGTGCGATCGACGCGCCGCGCCGGCGGAGCCGCTTTAAGGTCACCTCGCGGTCCTCGATCAGGGCCACGACGATGGCGCCGTTCTCGGCGGTCTCGCAGCGCTGGATCACTGCATAGTCGCCGTCGAAGATGCCGGCGTCGATCATCGAATCGCCGCTCACCTGCAAGACGTAGTGCTCGCCGTCGCCGAGCAGCAGGTTGGGCACCTCGATGGCATTGCCGTGGTCGGCGAGCGCCTCGATCGGCGCCCCGGCGGCGATCCGGCCGACCAGCGGCACCGAACGGTTGCCGTCGGCGATCCGGTCGGCGGCGCGCGGGCCGGCGCGGAAATGGCCGCGCACGATGTTGCTGGCGCCGTTCTCGGCGAGCGGCTGGCCACCGTCCGGCCCTTCGGCGAGGCCCGGCGCGAATGCGGCGTTGCCGCCCGCACCGTTGCCACCTAGCGTCCCGGCCGGCAGTTCGAAGGCGGGCGACGGATCGTCGAGCGGCGAGCGGACGATCTCGAGCGCGCGGGCGCGGTAGGCGAGGCGGCGGATATAGCCGCGCTCCTCGAGGCCGGAGATCAGCCGGTGCACGCCGGACTTCGACTTCAGTGCGAGCGCGTTGCGCATCTCCTCGAAGGAGGGCGGCACCTTGTGCTCTCGGACATAGGTATGGATGTAGGTGAGCAGCTGCAGTTGCCGTTGGGTCAGCAAAATGCGACCTCCCGCTCTCGTGTCCGGCATCCCGCCCTGCGGCCACGATCTGTTCTTCGCTCTCAATCGTTCTAGTTAAGTTCTCGTTAGCGTCAAGCCGGAACCTGCCCGATCGGGCGAGGAATCATGCGTATCAAAATATGTCCGAGAGCATGATCACGGTGACCTCGGCGCCGGCCGGCAGATTGGCTGCCAATGGCTGCCTGACGACCAGCGCGTCCGCGCCGGCGAGCGTGGCCAGCATCGAGCTGTCCTGACGCGCCGCGATCTCGATCGTGCCCTCGTCCGTGAGCCGCCCGCGCAGATACTCCTGACGCTCGCCGCCGGCGGCGAGCGGCCCCGCGAGCCTGGCCTGGCGCTCGGGCAGCGCCGGGTCGAGCCCGAGCAGCCGGCGGATGGCACCGCGCACGAAGACGATGCCGCAAACGGCGGCCGAGACCGGGTTGCCCGGCAGGCCGAGCAGCGGCATCTGGCCGAGCATGCCGAAGATCAGGGGCTTGCCCGGGCGCATCCGGATCTTCCAGAAGTCGAGCGTCAGGCCCGCCGCATCGCCGACGCGGCGCACGAGGTCGTGGTCGCCGACCGACGCGCCGCCGCTGGTGACGAGGAGGTCGAGGCCGCGCGCCGCCTCGAGCCGGGCGGCGAGGGCGGCAGGCGTCGTCGGCGGCGATGCCGAGGTCGACCGGCTCCGCACCCCAGGCCTCGAGCATGGCCACGAGGAGAAAGCTGTTCGAGCTGGTGATCTGGTGGCGGGCCGGGGCGCCGCCGGGCAGCACCAGCTCGTCGCCGGTGGCGATCACGCCGACCCGTGGCCGCCGCCTGACCTCGAGCCAGCCCTTGCCCAGTGATGCCGCAAGCCCGATGGCGAGCGGCCCGAGCCGGGTTCCGGCCTCGAGCCCGACCCAGCCGGCACGATAGTCGAGGCCCTGCTCGCGGACGAAGAGGCCCGGCTGCAGGGGCGCGCTCGCCTGGACCCGGGCCTGCCCGTCCGCGCCCTCTTCGACCAGGGCATCCTCCTGGATGAGGATCGCGTCGGCACCGTCCGGCACCAGGGCGCCGGTGAAGATGCGCATGGCCTCGCCCGGCCCGAGCGGTTGCCCGGGCGTGCTGACCGGCGGCGATCGTGCCTATGAGGCGCAGCCATTTGCCCGGTCGCTGGCCATCGGCGGCGCGCACCGCGTAGCCGTCCATCGCCGAGACCGCCGCTGGCGGCTGGTCGCGGCTGGCGGTCACCGGTCGTCGGCCAGCACCCGCCCATGCGCCGTCCGGAGCGGCACCGTCTCGGCCGGAAGGGGCGCGAAGGCGGCGATGATGCGCGCCTGGGCCTCGGCGACCTCGAGCATCAGCAGCGGCTCAGTTCGAGTGGTAGTCGCCGGAGCGACCGCCGGCCTTGTGGACGCAGGCGGACGTCGTCGATGACCATGCCGCGGTCGATCGCCTTGCACATGTCGTAGACGGTGAGCGCCGCGACGCTGACCGCGGTCAGGGCCTCCATCTCGACGCCGGTGCGGCCGCTCGAGCTTGCAGGTGGCGGTGATCCTGATCGCCGGCGGGGCCGCATCGCGGCTCCGGCTCGAGCGTGACCTTGACCGAGGTCAGCGCCAGGGGGTGGCAGAGCGGGATCAGGTCGGCGTGCGCTTGGCGCCCATGATCCCGGCGAGCTGCGCGATGGTCAGCACGTCGCCCTTCTTGATGCCGCCGGCGGCGATCCGCGCGAGGGTCGCCGCCTGCATCCGCACGCGGCCCTCGGCGGTCGCCGTCGCGCTCGGTCTCGGCCTTGCCGCCGACATCGACCATGACCGCGTTGCCGGCGGCATCGATATGGGTGAGGTCGCTCAAGCGGCGTCCTCGAGCGCCGAGCAGCTGGCGGGTGGCCGCGGTGACGTCGTCCTGGCGCATCAGGCTTTCGCCGACGAGAAAGGCGCGCGCGCCGACCTCGGCCATGCGCACGAGGTCGGCGTGGGCATAGAGCCCGCTCTCGGCGACCAGCAGCCGGTCGGCGGCGACCCGCGGCGCCAGCGCCTCGGTCGTCGCGATGTCGACCTTCAGCGTCTTGAGGTTGCGGTTGTTGATGCCGAACAGATCGGCGTCCAGGGCCAGCGCGCGGTCGAGCTCGGCCGCGTCATGCACCTCGACCAGCACGTCCATGCCGAGCGTGTGGGCGAGGCGGCAGAGGTCGCGCGGCCTGCGCGATCGTCGAGCGCGGCCATGATCAGCAGGACGCAATCGGCGCCGAGCACCCGGCTCTCGACGACCTGGTAGGGGTCGAGCATGAAGTCCTTGCGCAGGCAGGGCAGCTCGACCGCGTCGCGCGCCTGCGCCGAGATACGCGTCGTCGCCCTGGAAGTAGGGCGTCATCGGTCAGCACCGAGAGGCAGGCGGCACCGCCGTCGCGGCATAGGCCCGGGCCAGGGTCGGCGGGTCGAAGTCGGCGCGGATCAGGCCCTTGCTCGGCGAGGCCTTCTTGATCTCGGCGATCAGCGCCAGGCCGCCCGAGGCGGCCTTGGCGCTCCAGGGCGGCGCGCGAAGCCGCGCGGTCGGCGCCGCCGCCGCTGCCAGCCGCTCGAGGGCAGCCAAGCGGCTGCCGCCGCGCGGGCGACCTCGACGTGGCGCGCTTGTCGGCGCAGATGCGGGCGAGGACGTCGCTCATCCGGGTGCGCTCATGCGGCGGCTTTCTGAGTGATGGCGACCAGGCGCTCGAGAGCGCTGCGGGCCCGGCCCGTGTCGATCGCCTCGGCGGCCTGGCCGACCCCGGCCCGAAGGTCGTCGGCCCTGCCGGCGACGACCAGGGCGGCGGCGGCGTCGAGCAGCACGGTGTCGCGGAAGCGGGCCCTTGATGCCGGCGAGCATGGCGCGGATGGCGGCCGCATTCGTCCTCGGCATCGCCGCCCTTGAGGTCGGCGAGCGTGGCGCGCTCGAGGCCGGCATCCTCGGGCTCGATCTGAACCGCCGGACAGCAGCCCGATCCCACTCGGCGACGTGCGTGGTGCCCGCGGTGGTGAGCTCGTCGAGCCGTCGGCTCGCCGTGCACGACCCAGGCCCGCTCGGCGCCGAGCCGGCCCGAGCACCTGCGCCAGCGGCTCGAGCCAATCGGCCGACGAAGACGCCCACCACCTGGCGCTTGACCCCGGCCGGATTGGCGAGCGGGCCCAGCAGATTGAAGATCGTGCGGGTGCCGAGCTCGACCCTGGGGCCGGCCACGTGGCGCATGGCGCCGTGGTGGCGGGGCGCCATCATGAAGCCGATGCCGGCCTCGCGGATGGCCCGCTCGATCGCCGGGAACGGGGCGTCGATGTTGACGCCGAGCGCGGTCAGCACGTCGGACGAGCCGGAGCGCGAGGAGAGGCCGCGATTGCCGTGCTTGGCGACCGGCACGCCGCGGCCGGCGACGACCAGCGCGGCCGCGGTCGAGATGTTGAAGGTGCCGCTGCCGTCGCCGCCGGTGCCGCAGGTGTCGATGGCGCCTGCCGGGGCGCTGATCTTGGCCATGCGCTCGCGCAGCGTCTGCGCGCCGGCGGTGATCTCGTCGACGGTCTCGCCGCGGACGCGGAGCGCCATGAGCAGGCCGGCCATCTGCGCCGGTGTGGCGTCGCCCGCCATCATGATCGAGAAGGCGTCGCGCGGCCTCGTCCAGCGTCAGCGGCCGGCCGCTGGCGGCCACGCCCAGGAGCTCCTTGAAGCGGGCGAGATCGGTGCTCAAGCGACAGCCTCGAGCTCGGTCAGGTCGAGGAAGTTCTTCAGCATGGCGTGGCCGTGCTCGCTCTCGATGCTCTCGGGGTGGAACTGCACGCCGTGGATCGGCAGGTCGCGATGCGCGCAGCCCCATGATCGACGCCGTCCGCGGTGCGCGCGTTGACGACGAGGTCGGGCGGGCATGGTCGTCGGGTTCGGCGACGAGCGAATGGTAGCGGGTGGCCCTGAACGGCGAGGGCAGGCCCTGGAAGATCCCGCTGCCGTCGTGCTCGATCATGCTGCACTTGCCGTGCATGACCTCGCGGGCCCGCCGACCACCGCCCCGAACGCCTGGGCGATCGCCTGATGCCCGAGGCAGACGCCGAGCATCGGGCAGGCCGTCTTGCCGCGGCCTCGATCAGGGGCAGGCTGATGCCGGCCCGGTCCGGGTCGCAGGGCCCAGGCGAGATGACGATGCCGCGCGGGCGCGAGCGCCATGGCCTCGGCGACGCTGATCGCGTCGTTGCGAAAGACGTCGATCTCGGCGCCCAGCTCGCCCAGATAATGATAGAGATTGTAGGTGAAGCTGTCGTAATTATCGATGAGGAGCAGCATGCTTGGCCCGGCCGGTGCAGCGAACGCTTGATGCGCGAAGAAAGCGCCTGGTCGCGGGAAGCGTCAAGCCCTGCGGCGCATCGCGATTGCCGGCATACCCGAAGGCTCGTCCGGTCCAACTCCTGACTTTGGTCAGCATCGACTGGTTCAACTGTGGCTTGTTTCCCCGTATAACCCTCGGAGGCGCCGGGCAGGGTGCCATGTGGGACGGGGCAGAGATGGGACCAAACCCTTGAGCCGTCGTCGTCGCCGGTCGCGATGGCAGCGCGCGCGCAAGCCTGCGCTTGTGCTGCTGATCGGCATTCTGGCGCTCGAGATCGTCTACCGCCTGGTGGCGCTGCCGCCCGGCGAGAATGTGACGGCTTTCTTCGGCGTGGTGCCGCCGGCCGCGACCGCGTCGGCGCTGACCGTGCGTGCCGCGGTGCCGGCACCACGGCGGCTGGCCCAGGCAGCGCAGCCGGTGGGCTTGCGGCTCGATCGCCGGCTCGATCCGGCGCCGCAGCGGGCGGCATGGGTGCTGGCGCCTGCACCCGCCGCCGGCGAGCGCCCCGCCGCCTCGGCAAGCGCAACGTTGCCTGCTGCTGGGCAGGCGGCACCGGGACCGGCCGCCAACGGGACGGCGCTGGTCGGCATCATCATCGACGACATGGGCTACAGCCCGGCCTCGCTGCGCCGGCTGATCGACATGCCAGGACCGCTCACGCTCTCGTTCCTGCCCGACGCCGAATCGACGCCCAGCATGCTGGTGAAGGCCGAGGAGCACGACTTCGAGATCCTGCTGCATCTGCCGATGGAGCCCATGGGCGACGCCAATCCGGGCCGCGAGGCGCTGCTGGTCGGGCTGGACGAGGACGAGCTGCGGCGGCGGGTGCGGCGTGCAGTCGACCTGGTCCCAGGCGCGGTCGGCGTCAACAACCACATGGGCAGCCGCTTCACCGCCATGGCGCGGGACCTCGACATCGTCATGGACGAGCTCCGCCGTCACTGGCTGTTCTTCATCGACAGCCGGACCAATCCCTTGAGCATCGCCGAATTGGTGGCGCTCGCGCACGGCATTCCGGCCTCGGGCCGCAACGTCTTCATCGACCATGATCCGTCGACCGCCGCCATCGTGCGCCAGCTGGCGATCATCGAGCGCGTCGCCCGCCACGGCGGCAACGTTCTGGCCATCGGCCATCCTTACCCGACGACGCTGGCGGCGCTCGCCGCCTGGCTGCCGACGCTGGAGCCGCGCGGCTTTCGCCTCGCGCGGTCGAGCGAGGTCGTGGCCGCGCGGCTCTGCAGCGAGCCCGACAAGCCTCTGCCGCCCGGCGGCGAGCGGGTCTGCGGCCCGACGGTCCGGCTGATCGGCAACAATGAGGCGCCGCTGCCGCAGCCATTGGCCGACGTGGTTCCCTGACCGGCCGACAGCGCCGCCTTTCCCCCCTTGTCATGCAGCGGTCACGCGGTGATCGCCGCATTGTCGCTGCTTGCGTGTATCCGCCGGCTCGAGCTCCACTGAACGGACCGAGAGCGCATGGCGGCCCCCAGCTGCAAGGCCCATGACGGTCGACCCGGTACGCCATCATCCGGCTCGCCCGCGCCTATACCTATGGCGTCGCCCGGTGCTTTCGCCGGGCCGTCCGACACGCTGATCGTCTCGGACCTGCATCTCGGCCTGCCGGACAGCCGGCCCGGTGAGCTGCTCGATCTCCTGCGCGAGCGGCCGTTCGGCCGGCTCATCCTGCTCGGCGACATCTTCCACGATCTGAGCTTTCGCCATCTCGACGCCGATGCCTGGCGCCTGCTGCGGCACGTGCGGGAGATCGGCCAGGAGCGGCGCCGCGAGGTCGTCTGGCTGCACGGCAATCACGACCGCAAGCTGGGCCGCGCCATCGCCAGCCTGCTTGGGATCGAGGGCCGCGAGGCCTACACCTGGTGGCAGCAGGGCCGCCGCTGCGTCGCGCTGCACGGCGACTGCTTCGACGATTTCGTCACCCACAACGTCCGTTTCGGCCAGCTCTGCTCGGATGTCTTCGCCTTTTGCCAGCGTTGCGTCGCGCCGCATCACCGCTGGCTCGCCAAGCTCGACGCCTGGCAGGTGAGGATGAGCCGGATCGGCGAGCAGGTGGCCGAGCGGGCCGTCCGCCACGCGGCCAGCGCCGCCTTCGACGTGGTCGTCTGCGGCCATACCCACGAGCCGCTGGTCAAGCGCTTCGACACGGCCGGTGGGCCGGTCACCTACGCCAACACCGGCGCCTGGGTGGGCCGGCCGGCGAGCTTCGTCACGCTGGGCCCGAATGGGCTCGGCCTGGACTACCTGCCCTGAACCGTCGCCAACCCGAGGATCGTCGCCCATGAGCCGAGCCCTGATCGAGACCGCCGCGCGCAGTCATCCGCGCACCAGCCGCCGCGGCATCATGGAGAGCTTGTTCAGCCAGGTCTTCACCGGCTTCGTCTACCCGCAAATCTGGGAGGACCCGCGGGTCGACATGGCCGGCCTCGCCCTCGGCCAGGGATCGCGAATCGCGACCATCGCATCGGGTGGCTGCAACGTCATGAGCTACCTCCTGGCCGAGCCGGAGCGGATCATCGCGGTCGACCTCAACCCGGCGCACTTGGCCTTGCTGCGGCTCAAGCTCGAGGCGGCCACGCGGCTCGATGATCACGCCGATTTCTTCCGGCTGTTCGGCGAGGCGCGCGGCAAGGAGAACGTCAGGGTCTTCGATCGGTGGATCGAGCCGCATCTCGACGCGGCGACGCGCCGCTACTGGCAGGGCCGCAACCTCAAGGGGCAACGGCGGATCACCTGCTTCGCCAACGGTCTCTACCGCCACGGCGTGCTCGGCCGGACCATCGGTCTGGCGCACCTGGCTTGCCGGCTGCACGGCGCCGATCCGCGGGCCTTGCTCGAGGCGAAGAGCCCGGAGCAGCAGCAGCAGCTCTTCGAGACCGTCCTGGCACCGGTCTTCGACAAGCCTTTCGTCAAGGCGCTGGCCAGGCTGCCGGCCGCGTTCTACGGCCTCGGCATCCCGCCCGAGCAATACCTGGCGCTCACCGCTGAGAACCCGGGCGATCCGGCGGCCGTGGCGCGCGACCGGGTGCGCCGGCTGGTCTGTGACTTTCCCCTCCAGGACAACTACTTCGCCTATCAGGCGCTGGCCCGCGGCTACGGTCCGGCCGGCACGGCGCTGCCGCCCTATCTGGAGGCCCGTGGGTACCCGCTGCTGCGGCGGCTGGCCGGGCGGGTCGAGGTGCGCCACCAGACGATGACCGAGAGCCTCAGGCGGGAGGCGGCCGGCTGCCTCGACGGCTATGTGCTGCTCGATGCCCAGGACTGGATGACGCAGGCGCAGCTGAGCGAGCTCTGGCAGCAGATCGACCGGACCGGCAGCGGTCGGGCACGGGTGATCTTCCGCACCGCCGGCACCGCCTCGCCGCTCGACCGGCATTTGCCGGAGACCCTGCGGCAGCGCTGGCGGCGGCTCGACGACCTCAGCGCCGAGCTCTTCGCCAAGGATCGCTCGGCGGTCTATGGCGGCTTTCACGTCTACGCCAGGGCCGTTCATTGAGCGGCAACGCCGCGCCGGCGGCGCGCGACGGCATCGATGCCGGGACCGCCGGTGCGGGTCGCCCGGATATTCGCGACAGAATGGAGCGGATGTACCGGCCGCAGCGGCTGATCTACGATCTCACCCGGAAATACTATTTGCTCGGCCGCGACACGGTGATCGCCTCGCTCGATGCACGCCACGGCCAGCGGCTGATCGATGTCGGCTGCGGCACCGGGCGGAACCTCGAGGCCATTGCCCGGCGCTATCCCGGCGTCGAGCTCTTCGGGCTCGACGCGGCGGGCGTGATGCTCGAGACGACGGAGAAGCGCTTCAGGCGGCAGGGCCTGGTACCGCCGCGCCTGGCCAGGGCCACCGCCGAGGCGCTCGATCCGCAAGCGCTCTTCGGGATCGATGCCGCCGATCACGTGCTCTTCAGCTACAGCCTCTCGATGATGGACACACCGCGCCTGGCGCTTGAGCGGGCGGCTTCGGTCCTGGCACCTGGCGGCCGGCTGCATGTCGTCGATTTCGGCCCGATGGACGGCCTGCCGCGACCGGTAGCTTCCCTGCTGCGCGGCTGGCTGGCGCAGTTCGCGGTGCACCACCGTCCGGAGATCGCCCCGGTGCTTCGCCAGCTGGCTCAGATCCATGCCGGCACCACCCGGCGCCAGCGGCTCGGCGGCGGCTATGCCGAGATCCTCAGGCTGGAGCGCGCTGCCGTCGGCTGAGCCGGACGCGGCGACGCGGGGGCTTCTCGCAACGCAGCAGAAACGCTAAGCGCACCACCAGCCGCAATCCGGCGGCATGGCTGGCGGGGTGAGCTTGGATGTGAGCGTTGGCGGCTTTCGGCGGACGGGATCGGGCATCTTGCGCTGGGTGACCGGCTTCGGTTGTGCCGCTTGATGTTGCGGCGTCTTAGCTGGCTCGTTGCGGCGGCGCTTGCCCTGGTCGTGGTGGGCATCGCGGCTTTTCTCTGGTTGCCGCCGCTCGATAACGCGCGGCGGTCCCTGGCAAGCGGCATCGTCGAGCGGCTGACCGGCCGACCGGTCACCAGCATCGGGCCGGTCGGCGTCGCTCTGGGCCCAAGAGCGACCATCAGGCTTCGCGATCTGGCGCTGGGCGACGCGGGACCGGAGGCTTGGCGCGGCACGGTCGAGGTGCGTGAGCTCAGCCTCGGCTTCGACCTCCTCGACACCCTAGGCAGCGGCTTCGCGATCGATCGGCTGGCGGCGCAGGGTGTCGACGTCTGGCTCGCCGCCGATCCGGAGGATGCCGGCGGCGCCCTTCCGACCGAGCGCCGTCAGCGTGCCCCTGGCACGGCTGCTCGACAGCACCTTCACGCGCGAGCTCGATCTCGAGGCCGTCACGCTCGTTCGCGGCGCTGGCCCGGCGGACTCGGACCCGGCCTTGACCATCGAGATGCTGCGCTCGCGCGAGGTCGGGGCGGCCGGTTCGCGCGATATCGCGGTCACGGGCGCCTTCGCTGGCGTGCCGCTTCAGCTCGACGCAGCATTTGCGGCCGGCGGCGCGGACGATGGCCGCAGCTTCACGCTCGATCTGGAACTCCCAGGGGCTGAGGGTTCGGCAGCCGGCGTGCTCGGGGCTTCAGGCGAGGCGCTCGATGCCCGGCTGGAGATCGACGTCGCGGCGCCGGATGCCTTGCTCGAGACGCTGGGGCTGCAGCATCGGCTGGACGGGGTGGTCGGCCTCGAGGCCGAGCTTGCGGGCGGGATCGACGCGCTCGCCGCCGAGCAGCTGAGGGTCAGCGGCGAGCTGGCGAGCGGTGAGCGCCTGACGCTCGACGGCCGGATCGCCGATCTCCTGGCGCTCGGTGGCATCGACCTCGGCGTCAGGGCCGACCTCGTCAGCCGGGAAGGCGGCTCGTGGCGACCGGTCCAGGCCTTCGATCTGGCGATCGAGCGGGCACGGGGCCGCATCGTCGGCTCGGCTGCGGCGCTCAGCGTCGCTGATCTGATGGTCGAAACCAACCTCGCCGCGGCCGGGGCCGAGCGGATCGGGCCGATCGCCGTCGAGCGGATCGTTCGCGACGACGCCGGGCGGCTGGAGGTGCGCGGGCTCACCCTGCAGGTGCTCGAGAACGGGCGCTCGACCCTGACCCTTGCCGGTCATGTGGACGACCTTCTCGCCGCCTCGGGTATTGCGCTCACCGGTCGGTTCGACGTCGATGCGCTGGCCTTGCTCACGGACCGGGCGTCGCCGCCCGAGATCGGCCGCTTTGCCGGCTCGTTCGCGATCTCGGACCGGTCCGGCCGGCTCGGCCTGGACGAGCTGAGCGGGCGCCTGACCGGTGGCGGGCCGCTGTCGCTCCGCCTCGACAAGGCGGCTGGCGGCGTGTCGGGCGCCTCGGAGCCCATCGAGCTGGCGCTCGAGATCAGCGATCTCAGGGCATTGGCGCGGCTGCTCGACGCCCCGGTCGGTCGCGGCGGCGAGGCCCGCTTCACAGGTGACCTCTCGCTCGGCGACGAGCTTCGGCTGCTCGGCCGCGGCACGGTCGGGCGCTCGCCGATCTGGCTGGATCTGAGCCATGACGTGGTCGGCGACCAGCTGCAGCTGCGCGGCGCCGTCAAGTCGCCAAGGCTGCGGCTCGCCGACGTGCCGCGCTTGGCCCAGCTGGCCGAGCTCTGGCCGCGCGATCGCGGGCCCAAAGCGCCGGTCGAGCCAGTGGCAGCTGTGCTCGATGTCGAGGTCGAGGCGGATGCCGTTATCGTCGATGGCGACGATTATCGAATTGGCGGCTTCGACGGTGCTCTCTCGTTGCGGGAGGGTGTGCTGCTGGTACGTCCGCTGCGGCTCGATTACCTGGGGGGCCGGGCGGATGCCGAGCTGCGTATCGATCTTGCAGCGTCTCCGCCCCCGCTGCACCTCGAGGCGAGCATCAGGGAACTGCGCATCGCCAGCCTGTTGCGCGAGCTGGGCGTCGACCCGCTGGTCGATGCGCCGCTTCGAGCCGAGCTCGATCTGTCGGCCGAAGGCGCCGAGCGCCGGTCGATCATGCGTACCCTGAGCGGCCAGGTCGAGCTCGCCGTCGGCGAGGGGCGGATCGGCTCGCGGCTGATCGATCTGACCGCCCAGGACATCGTCGGCTGGCTGTTCTCGCGCGGTGCCGAGACACGGCTGGTCTGCGCGGCATCGCTGCTCAACTTCGTCTCCGGCAGCGGCACTGTCGAGGGGCTGGTCTTGAAGACCGACAATATCCAGCTGGTCGGCAAGGGCAGCATCGACCTCGCGAATGAGACCGTCGATCTCGCCTTCGCGCCGCGGCCGCTGGCCAACCGGCTGTTTCGCCGTGGCACGCCATTCACGGTGCAAGGTCCGCTCGACGGGCCGAGCGTGGCGGTGGGCTCGGCCATCGCCGTGGCCCGGCGCGCGGTGGTCGAGACCCTGACCCTGCCGCTCAACGTGCTGGGCGCGATCGTGCCGCGCGGGACCGCCGGCGTTCTCTCGACCTGCGAGCTGAACCGCTAGCGCGGCCGGTCAAGAGGGCCGCGCTGGACTCGTGCTTTTGCTCACACTTCGCGGCCCGGGGGCGCTAGGATCGGTTTTTTGCCGGTGGGTCCCGGCAGCCTGGCGCCCGGGCCGGGCGGTGCCGAGCAGCCAGCGTGTGTCGGCGTCGGGATCTGGCTGCTTCAAGCGTCGGGAGGTTGCAGATGGGTCGATTGATACGGGTGGCCGTGCTCGGCGTTCTCGTCCTGCTGGTCGGCGGTGCGGCCATTCTCGCGGCGCTGGCCTATCTGCCGCAGCTGGCACCGCAGCGGCGGCTCGCCGCCGAGCAGCTGCTGCGGCCGTTCGTCGACCGACCGGTGATCGATCGCGGGCGATGTCGTGGTCGTTCCGGGCGCCGTGACGAGCGTCGAGATCACCGGCATCGAGGTTGGCAGCGAGGGGCCAGACGACTGGCTGAAGCAGGGGACGATCAAGGATCTGGCGCTCGCGTTCCAGCTGTTGCCGGCGCTGCGCGGCGCGTTCGGGCTCGAGCGGCTTTCCGCCGACGGGATCGCCGTGAGCGTGGCGCCCAAGCAGGACGCCGCCGAGCAGATCCTGCCCATCAGCGCCTTCCTCCTGCCGTTCGCGCGGCTGCTCGATTCGTCGGGCACGCGGGACCTGGAGCTGAGCGACCTGACGATCGTCACGGTCGACGACACGGATGGCTGGAGCAGGACCTACGCGCTGCATCAGCTGGTCGCGAAGGAAGGTGCCACCGCGGGCCAGCGATCGATCACCGCCGATGGAACGATCAACAATGCGGCAGCCAAGATCACCGCCGACTTTGCGGCGCCCGTCAGCACCGGGGCCGGCAAGCCCGGCCGCGGCTTCTCGATCGACATCGTCCTGCCCGGCTTCGAGCAGAAGGCCACCGGGACGATGGCGGCAGACGGCAGCAGCCTCGAGGCGGACTTCGACGTCGCCATCTCGTCGCTGGGCGATCAGCTCGAGCTGCTGCAGCTCAAGCGAGAATTCGACGGAACCGCCAGCCTGACGATGACCCTTTCGGGCGACACCGATGCGCTGGTGGCGGACGCGATCAAGGCCAAGGCCGTGCTGTCGACCGGCGAGCATCTGACTTTCGACGGTCGGATCGGCGATTTCTCACAGGGCACCGGGGTCGACCTCGCCTTTGCGGCCGATCTGAAGCGCAGCGACGGCTCGGTGCCGCGGCCGTCGAGCGCCTTCGACATCGAGCTCGAGAAGATCCAGGGCGAGGCCCGCGGCGCATTCTCGGAGGTGACCCTGTCGAAGATCGTCCTCGACACCAATCTCGCGGACGCCGATCTCGCCAGCATCGGCCCGGTCAGCGTGCAACGGGCGACGCGCGACAAGGATGGCCGCCTGGCCTTTCGCGGCGTGCGGATCATCAGTGGCGACCCGAAGGCGCCGAGCCTCGATCTGCAGGGTGATATCCTCGATGTCTTGAACCGGTCGGGCATCCACCTCGCCGGCAGCTTCGACCTCGACCCGCTGGACCTCGCCGTCGGCAAGCCGGCGCCGCCGGAAATCGGCCGGCTCACCGGCAAGCTCTCGATCGGTGACGCGTCCGGGTCGCTCCGCCTGGAGAGCCTGAGCGGTCGGCTCACCGGCGACGGCCCGCTCAAGCTGACGCTGGAAGATCCGCCGGCGACGGACGGCGCCAGCTCGACGCCGCTGCAGATCAAGCTCGACGTCACCGATTTCGCCGCGTTGGCGAAGGCCTTCGGCGCCGAGGCCACCACGGGTGGCAGCACGTCGTTCGAGGGCACCGTCGACATCGAGGACGATCTGCGGGTCGCGGGCCAGGCGACGATCGGCCAGTCACCCCTGAGCATCGACCTGCACCAGGACGTGACCGACGGCCGGGCGGTCTTTCGCGGCAAGCTCGGCTCGTCGGCCCTGCATCTGGCCGATCTGCAGAGCCTGGCGGCGCTGCAGGGCATTGGGGCCTGGTTCGACGATCCGGCGGCGGACGCAGGGGCGGACGACCTCGATCTGGCACCGCCGAGCTGGCTGGACGCGGAGCTCGACGTGGCGGCCACGGTGGTCAGCGAGACCGGCGCGGCGGAGACGACCGTTGCTGCGCACCTCGTCTATCGCGACGGCAAGGCGGCGCTCGACCCGTTGCAGGTGGGCTATGCCGGCGGCGAGCTGCAGGCGTCGATGGTCGTAGGCCTGGCCGATGCCACGCCGCCGGTCAGCATCGACGGCACGGCAAAGCAGTTCGAGCTGGCGGACATCGTGCGCGAGCTCGGGGGCGACCCGTTGATCGACGCACCGCTCGGCGGCACGCTCAAGCTGACGGCGCAAGGCGACGACACCGGGGCGCTGGAGAAGTCGGTCGGCGGCAGTGTGGAGTTCACGCTCGGCGCCGGCACGGTCGGCACCAGCCTGATCGACCTGACCGGCGAGACGATCGTCGGTTGGCTGTTCACGAGCGGCGACCATGCCGAGCTGGTCTGCGGCGAAGGCAGCGTGACCCTGCAGGCGGGCCGGGGAACCGTCGATCGGCTGGTGGTCGAGACGGCCAATGTGCAGCTCGTCGGCAAGGGCTCCTTCGACCTCGGCGCCGACACCATCGACGTCAACTTCGTGCCGCGGCCGCTGCACCGGCGGCTGGTCGAGATCGTCACGCCGTTTCGCGTCCACGGCAAGCTCAGCGATCCCAAGGTCGACGTCGGCTCGATGGCCGCGCTCGCCGGCCGGGCAGTCGGCGAGACCCTGGCCCTGCCGCTCAATGCGATCAGCGCGCTCATCGATCTCGGCAGCGACAGCGGTCGCGTGCCCTGTGCCTCGAAGCCATGAATGGGCGCTCGCGCATGAGCATGAGCCGGCTGCTCAATGCGCCAGGATCTGGCTCAGGAACGCCTGGGTGCGCTCGGACTTGGGGTTGGTGAAGAACTCGGACGGGGGGGCCATCTCGACGATCTCGCCCTGGTCCATGAAGACGACGGCATCCGCCACGGACTTCGCGAAGCCCATCTCGTGGGTGACGCAAATCATGGTCATGCCTTCTTCGGCGAGTTCGACCATGACGTCCAGGACCTCCTTGATCATCTCCGGGTCAAGGGCTGAGGTCGGTTCGTCGAACAGCATCACCTGCGGCATCATGCAGAGCGAGCGGGCGATCGCCACGCGCTGCTGCTGACCGCCGGAGAGCTGGCCCGGGTATTTGGCGGCCTGCTCGGGGATGCGGACCCGCTCGAGGAACTTCATGGCGACGGCTTCGGCCTCCTTCTGCGGCATCTTCCGGACCCACAAGGGGGCCAGCGTGCAGTTCTCGAGCACGGTCAGATGCGGAAAGAGGTTGAAGGACTGGAACACCATGCCGACCTCGCGGCGGATCATCTCGACGTTCTTGACGTCGTTGGTGAGCTCGATGTCCTCGACCATGATCCGCCCCGACTGGTGCTCCTCGAGGCGGTTGATGCAGCGGATCAAGGTCGACTTGCCGGACCCCGAGGGGCCGCAGACGACATAGCGTTCGCCCTTGCGCACGGTCAGGCTCACGTCCTTGAGGACATGGAAGTCGCCGTACCATTTGTTGACCCGCTGCATGTCGATCATGATCGCGTCGCTGCCGGTCGTGGCTACCTTGGTTTCGCTGGGGGCGGCCTGGGCCATTCCTGTTCGTCCCTCTGGCTGCGTTGGTGGCTAGTTGCGCCGATCGGTGGCGAGCTGGCGCTCCAGCGCCTGGCTGTATTTCGACATGAAGAAGCAGAAGATCCAGAAGATCACCATGATGAAGAGGTAGGCCTCGATGAAGAACTGCCGCCATTCGGGATCACCGATCGCCTGCCGGGTGGCGAGCACGAGGTCGGTGAGGCCAACGATGGCGACGAGCGAGGTGTCCTTGAAGAGGCCGATGAAGGTGTTGACGATCGGCGGGATGGCCACCTTGAGCGCCTGCGGCAAGATGATCAGCCGCTGCGTCTGCCAGTAGCCGAGGCCGAGCGCCGCGGCTGCCTCGTACTGCCCCTTGGGCAGGGCCTGCAGCCCGCCCCTGATCACCTCGGCGAGATAGGCGGCGGCGAACATGATGATCGCCACCTGGGCGCGGACGATCGATTCGACGTTGACGCCGGTCGGCATGAACAGCGGCAGCATGAACGACGCCATGAAAAGGAGCGTGATCAGCGGGACGCCGCGGATCAGCTCGATATAGGCGATGCTCAGGTTCGAGATGATCGGCAGCTTGGAGCGACGGCCAAGCGCCAGCAGGACGGCAATGGGGAAGGCGGCTGCGATGCCGATGAAGGCGAGCATCAAGGTCAAGGGCAGGCCGCCCCAGAGATTGGTCCGCACCGGCTCCAGGCCGAGCACGCCGCCGCCCATCAGGATGAAGAACGTGCCGAGCCCGAGCCCCCAGATGACGATGAGCGAGCGGCCCCAGGTTCGCCGGTCGCAGCTGGCCAGCGCCATGGCGATGAGCGCTATCGTCGCCAGCAGCGGTCGCCACTGCTCCTCGAACGGGTACCGGCCGAAGAGGATCAACCGGTACTTCTCGGTGATCACCGCCCAGCAGGCGCCGGCGGCAGCCTTGCAGTCGTCAGGCGTGGCATGGCCCCAGACGGCATCGACGATCGCCCACTGGAACAGGGGTGGCACCAGCCAGATCAGGAGCAGCAGGATCAGCACGCTGAGCAGGCTGTTGAACCAGCCATTGAACAGGTTCGCCCTGGCCCAGCCGAGCGGGTCGGCCTTCGAGGTCGGGCGGGCGCGGGCGGCGGTCGGCTTGTCGATGGCCATGGCTCAGCGCTCCACCAGGGCGATACGGCGATTGTACCAGTTCATGTAGGCCGAGATCAGCAGGCTGATCGTCAGGTAGACCGCCATCATGATGGCGATGCACTCCAGCGCTTGCCCGGTCTGGTTCAAGGTGGTGTTGCCCACCGAGACCAAGTCCGGGTAGCCGATGGCGACCGCGAGCGAGCTGTTCTTGGTGAGGTTGAGATAGTTGCTGGTCGTGGGCGGGATGATGATCCTGAGCGCCTGGGGCAGGATGATCAACCGCAGCTGCAGCCCGCGGCGGAAGCCGAGCGCGGCCGAGGCCTCCGTCTGCCCCCAGGGCACGCCGAGGATGCCGCTGCGGACGATCTCGGCGATGAAGCCGCCGGTGTAGAAGCTGAGGCCGATCAGCAGCGCCAGGAACTCCGGCGTGACGCTCGAGCCGCCCCGGTAGTTGAAGGTCTGGAAGGTCGGCACGTCGAGCTGCAGGGGCGACCCCATGATGAAGAACACCGCGAGCGCCGGCAGCAGCATGATGCCGAGCATCGGCAGAAGCAGCTTCGGCTCCTGGCCGGTTTCGCGCTGCCGCTTGTACATCCGGCTGCGATGGACGAAGGCAACGACGACCGAGATGGCGAACACGATGATCACCGGCAGCTGCGCCGGCTCGTAGATCACGGACGGGAACTGCAGGCCGCTTTTGCTGAGGACGACGCCCGGCAGCAAGGTCAGCGCCTCGCGCACCGCGGGCAGCAGCTGGGTGATCACCGTGTACCAGAAGAACAGCTGCAGCAGCAGCGGGATGTTCCGGGTCACCTCGACATAGACGGATGCCAGCTTGGCGACGAGCCAGTTGGTCGAGAGCCTGGAGATGCCCATGACGATACCGAGCAGCGTCGCTAGGACGATGCCGAGCAGCGACACGCGCAGCGTGTTCAGGAGGCCGGCGATGAAGGCACGACCGTAGCTGTCGGTGGGTTCGAAGGAGATCAGCGATTCGCCGATCGCGAAGCCGGCCTGTTGGTCGAGAAAACTGAAGCCGGTGCGGATCCGCCGTTCCTCGAGGTTCACCAGAAGGTTGCTGACCAGGTAGTAGCCGAGCGCCACGACGGCGCCGAGCACCAGCAGCTGGGCAATGATGGCTCGAATCGCGGGGTTGCGCCACCAGACGACCGCCGCGCCTGCGGAGGTCAGACCCGTGCGGCTTTCGACGACGTCATGCGCCATGCGATGGACCTTCCTTCATCACCAGCTGCAGCCGGCTAGCCGGGCCGAGCGGCAGCCGCGCTCGCTTAACGACAACATGTCGCATACGCTAATCATGATGAGCAAGGGGCATGCCAGAAACAGGCGCACCCTCGAAGCGCGTTGGCCGCCGACCCGCGCCAGCGGGACGACGGCCATCGCACTAGGCCGATGCGGGCTCTAGCGAACCGGCATGGCGTACATCAGGCCGCCGCGCGTCCAGAGATCGTTCTGGTCGCGCTCCAGGCCGAGCGGCGTATCGGGGCCGACATTGGCATCGAAGATCTCGCCGTAATTGCCGACCTGCTTGACGATCTGGTAGCCCCAGTCGGCGGGCAGGCCGAGCATCTCGCCGGTCGCATCGGACACGCCCAGCAGCCGCTGCACCGTCGGGTTCTCGCTGGTCATCATCTCGTCGACATTGGCCGAGGTGACGCCGGCCTCCTCGGCCTCGATCAGCCCGTAGACGACCCACTTGGCGATGGCGAAGAACTCGTCGTCGCCACGCCGCACGACCGGGCCGAGCGGCTCCTTCGAGATCGTCTCGGGCAGGATCACGTAGGCTTCGGGGTCGGGAGCGTCATTGGCGATGATCGCGGCCAAGCCCGACTTGTCGGTGGTGTAGACTTGGCAGCGGCCGGAGAAGAACGTCTCCAGCGACTGCTCGAAGCTCTCGATGACGACGCCGGTGAACTCCATGCTGTTGGCACGGAAATAGTCCGCGAGGTTGAGCTCGGTGGTGGTGCCGGGCTGGACGCAGACCTCGGCGCCGTCGAGTTCGAGCGCGCTGGTCACGCCGAGGTCGGCTGGCACCATGAAGCCCTGGCCGTCGTAGAAGGTGACGCCGGCGAACACGAGTCCCAAGGAGGCGTCGCGGGTCAGCGTCCAGGTCGTGTTGCGCGAGAGGATGTCGATCTCGCCGGACTGCAGCGCCGTGAAGCGCTGCTGGGCGCTGAGCGGGATGAACTCCACGGCGCTTGCGTCGCCAAACAAGGCGGCGGCCATGGCCCGGCAATAGTCGACGTCGAGACCGGTCCAGTTGCCCTGGGCGTCGGCCAGCGAGAAGCCCGCGAGGCCGGTGCTGACGCCGCAGCGCAGCTCGCCGCGCTCCATGATGGCATCGAGGGTTTCACCGGCATTTGCCGGGCCGGACAGAGCCGCCAGGGTTATCACGGCCCCGCCTGCTAGCAGATGGGAGAAGCGCATCTTGTTCCTCCTTCCAAGTCCGTTGGTCCAAGCCGGCCTCACGATGAAGGCGCATCCCCCATCCCTTTTCCCGGCCAATTCGGGGATTTAGTCGCGGACACCGAGTAATTCCATGCGACTCTGCATCACTGCCGCGCATTGCACGCGCTTTAGGCAGCCAACCGGCGCCCTTGCTCGCTCCTTCGGCAAAACGGTGCGCCGCCAATACGATTGGCCGCATGGTATCGGGGGCTCCGGTACTGTCAAATCGCGGGCCTGCTCGGGTTCCTGCTCCCTTCCTTTCTTCGGGATTACAACTTGTCCATGCATGACGAGACACGTGTCACCACCCTCGGCCGCGATCCCCACCATCACCACGGGATCGTCAATCCGCCGGTCTACCACGCCTCGACGATCCTGTTTCCGAGCCTGGCGGCGCTCGACGCGCCGCGCACCCGAGACGGCTATTATTACGGTCGCTACGGCACGCCGACGACGCGGGCCTTGACCGAGGCGGTTGCCGGGATCGAGGGCGGCGATGTGGCGTTCGTGGTCGGCAGTGGCAAGGCGGCGATCACCACCGTGCTGATGGCGCTGACCCAGGCTGGCGACCACATCCTGGTGACCGACAACGCCTACCAGCCGACCCGCAGCTTCGCCAACGGCGTGCTGAAGCGGTTCGGCGTCGAGACGACCTACTACGACCCGGCGATCGGCGCCGGGATCGCTGCACTGATCCGGCCGACGACGCGGCTGGTCTTCACCGAGAGCCCGGGCTCGCTGACCTTCGAGGTGCAGGACATCCCCGCGATCAGCGAGGCGGCGCATGCGGCGGGCGTGCACGTGGTCACCGACAACACCTGGTCGGCCGGGCTCTACTTCAAGCCGTTCGCGCATGGCGTCGATGTCAGCATCCAGGCGGCGACCAAGTACATCACTGGCCATTCGGACGTGATGATGGGCACGATCACGACCACCGAGAAGCTGCGCGAGCCGATCCAGGCGGGCTTCAACGAGCTGGGTGGCGCGCCCGGGCCCGACGACTGCTACCTGGCGCTGCGCGGCCTGCGCACGATGGCGACCCGGCTCGCCCGGCACCAGGCGAGCGCCCTGCGCATCGCCGAATGGCTGCAGGCGCGACCGGAGGTCCAGGCCGTCTTCCACCCGGCCTTGCCCGGCTCGCCCGGCCACGACCTCTGGCGGCGCGACTTCACCGGCAGCTCGGGCCTGTTCGGTTTTCTTCTGAAGCCGGTGCGCCGCTCGGCCCTGGCGGCGATGCTGGACGATCTCGAGCTCTTCGGCATGGGCTTCAGCTGGGGCGGCTACGAGAGCCTGTTGATCCCGACCAACCCGGAGCCGATCCGCACGGCCATGCCCTGGAGCGCGCCCGGCCAGCTGATGCGCATGCATGTCGGGCTCGAGCATCCCGATGACCTGATCGCCGATCTCGAGGCCGGGTTCCGCCGGCTCAACGGGGCCGCGTAGCGCCGATCAGGAACTCGCGGTTGCCCTTGGGCCCCAGGATCGGGCTTGGCGTGAGGCCGAGCACGCTCCAGCCCATCGTCTGCTCGAGCCAATCCCGGACGGCGGCGCAGACCGCGTCGTGCACCACGGGATCGCGGACCACGCCGCCCTTGCCGACGGCGGCCGGGCCTGCCTCGAATTGCGGCTTGATCAGAGCCACGAGCGCGGCGCCGCGGGCGGCGAGGCCGAGGGCAGCCGCGAGCACGGTGCGCAGGCCGATGAAGCTGGCGTCGCAGACGATGAGCGCCGGTGCGCCGGGCAGCATCTCGGCCGTGAGGTGGCGCGCGTTGGTCCGCTCGAGCACGGTGACCCGTGGGTCGTTGCGGAGCCGCCAGTCGAGCTGTCCGTGGCCGACATCGACGGCGACGACGCGCGCCGCGCCGCGCTCCAGGAGGACGTCGGTGAAGCCGCCCGTCGAGGCACCGACATCGAGGCAGAGCTTGCCTGCTGGTGTGAGGGCGAAGGCGTCGAGCCCGGCGATCAGCTTGAAGGCGCCACGGCTGACATAGGTGGGGCCGGTGGTCTTGAGCCGGAGTTCGGTCTCGGCCGGGAGCAGCGTGCCGGGTTTGTCGAGCCGGGCCTCGCCCGCGAAGACCTCGCCGGCCAGGATCAGCGCCTGCGCCTTGGTCCGGCTGGGTGCCAGGCCCTGCGCCACGACCAGCTGGTCGAGGCGCTCCCTAGCCATGCACGCCGCATCGGGTCGCGGTCCGCGCAAGCGTCAGACGTTGGTTGCCTGCTCCAGGTAGACTCCGTTGATCTTCCACGAGCCGTCCGGTTGCTGCTGCATTTGGTAATAGGCGATCACCGGCACCCCGTCGGGCCCGAGCAGGTAGACGATTTGCGCCGGTTGGCCCCGATAGACCGTCGTCGCGCCGAAGTCCACGCTCTGCGGCCGGTAGACCTGCGGGTAGCCCTGGATCACCATGGCCATGAAGTTCTCAGGTGTCTGGAACATGCCCTTGATCATCGGCGAGGCGTGAGCGAAGGCGGCGGTGCCGTCGTCGCGCTGGAAGGCGTCGAGCTGCGACTGGATGACGGTCCGGAAGGCGTCGCTCTCGCCCGCTCCTTGGGCGGCTGCGGTCAATGGGGTGCCGAGCAGCAGCAAGGCGAGGAGCAGTCGAGCTAGCGCGTGCATCGGCGGGTCTCCGCTGGGTCACTGATGTTCGAAGTTTGCAGATAGCCCTCGCGCGGATCTCGTCAATCGGCGCCGACCTGGCCGCAGCCGAAGGGCTCGACAAGCGCTGCATGCCCAGTACCATCGCGCTCACAGTGGGCTGGAGGGCCTGTCCTGAGTCGCCCCCGGTGGGTGCGGCGGGCAGACTGGCGGCGCTGGGCGATTGGAACTCGGGGCGATTGGAATGTTGCGTGGCGGTCGAGCGGCGGAAGGAGACCGAGGCTGGCGGGCGCGATGACAGGGCGCCGCGCGGGTTTGTTGCCCGGCTCGTCGACAACGATCTCTTCTGGAGCTTCATCCATTCGCCGGTAACCGTCGTTGCGGCGGTCGTGACCTTGATCATCCTCGTCACCGCGGCGCTGGCGCCTTGGGTGGCGCCGCACGATCCGTTCGATCCGGCGAGCCTCAACCTGATGGACGCCTTCACCCCGCCGGTCTGGGAGGACGGCGGCAATGCCGCGTTCCTACTCGGCACCGACAATCAGGGCCGCGACATCCTCTCGACCATCATCCACGGCAGCCGGATCTCGCTCATGGTGGGCTTCGCCGCAGTCGCCTTCGCGGCCGTGCTCGGCGTGGCGCTCGGCGTCTCGGCCGGTTATCTCGGCGGCTGGTACAGCAGCCTGGTGATGCGCCTCGCCGACGTGCAGCTGACCATTCCGGGCATCCTCGTCGCCTTGATGATCAACGGCGTCGCGCGCAGCGTGCTGCCGCGGGACATGCAGGGCGAGGCCGCGATCTGGGTGCTGGTCTTCGCCATCGGCATCTCCGACTGGCCGCAATACGCGCGGATGACCAGGGGGGCCACAATGGTCGAGAAGAGCAAGGAGTACATCGCTGCCGCCCGGGTCATCGGCATTCGCCCCTGGCGCATCATGGCACGGCACATCCTGCCCAATGTGATGGGGCAGGTCCTGGTGATCGCCACCATCGGCCTGGCGCTCGCCATCATCACCGAGGCGACGCTCTCGTTCCTCGGTGTCGGCGTGCCGCCGACCACGCCGTCGCTCGGCACGCTGATCCGCGTCGGCAACGACTTCCTGTTCTCCGGCGAGTGGTGGATGACCTTCTTTCCGGCAGGCGCCCTGGTCGTCCTCGTGCTCTCGGTCAATCTCCTCGGTGATTGGCTGCGCGACGCCTTCAACCCGAAGCTCAGGTAGCACAGAACGGTGGCGGCGCTCCTCGAGGTCGAGCATCTGCGCATCGAGTTTCCGACCCGCCGCGGTCGGCTGGTCGCGGTGGACGACGTCTCCTTCGCCATCGAGCCCGGCGAGGTCCTGGGCGTCGTTGGCGAATCGGGTGCCGGCAAGTCCCTGACCGGCATGGCGATCATCGGCCTGCTCGACCCGCCAGGCCGGATCGCCGGCGGTGAGATCCGCCTGGAGGGCCAACGGATCGACAATCTCCCATACGAGCAGATTCGACGGATCCGGGGAAAGCAGATCGGCGCCATCTTCCAGGATCCGCTGACCAGCCTGAACCCGCTCTTCACCATCGGCCGGCAGCTGGTCGAGACCATCCAGACGCATGCCGCGCTCGACGATCAGGCAGCACAGGCGCGGGCCGTGCAGCTGCTCCAAGAGGTCGGCATTCCCGGCGCCGAGCAGCGGCTCGGCGCCTACCCGCACGAGTTCTCGGGCGGGATGCGCCAGCGCGTGGTGATCGCGCTCGCGCTCTGTGCCGAGCCCAAGCTGATCATCGCCGACGAGCCGACGACGGCCCTCGACGTCTCGATCCAGGCGCAGATCATCCAGGTGCTGAAGCGGCTCTGCCGCGATCACGGTGCCGCGGTCATGCTGATCACGCACGACATGGGTGTCATCGCCGAGACCGCCGACCGGGTGGCGGTGATGTATGCCGGCCGGATCGTTGAGATCGGCCCGGTGCGTGATGTCGTCAAGGCGGCGAGGCATCCCTACACGCAGGGCCTGATGGGCGCGATTCCGGTGATTGGCGCAGAGGTGGAGCGCCTGACGCAGATCGACGGGAGCATGCCTCGGCTGGGCAGCATTCCCAAGGGGTGCGCCTTCAATCCGCGCTGCCCGGTAGTGTTCGAGCGCTGCCGCCGGGAGCGGCCCGATCTCATGGCGACGGACGGTGCGGCGCTGGCCGCCTGCTGGCTGCAGGCAAGTGACGCGGCGGCGAGCGCCGGGCCGCCTGGTAGCTTCGGGGCGAGGTCGGATGGCTGAGCAACCGCTGCTCGTCGTCGACGGCCTCGCCAAGGCGTTCGACGTCTCGAAGCCGTTGGTCAGCCGCCTCGTGTCTCGTGAACCGAAGCGCTGGCTGCAGGCGGTGGACGGCGTGAGCTTCACCATTGCGAGGGGCGAGACCATGGCGCTGGTCGGCGAGAGCGGCTGCGGCAAGTCGACCGTCGCCCGTCTCATCGTCGGCCTCCACAAGCCCGATCGCGGCACAGTCCGCCTCGGCGGCGAGGACATCACCCGTGCCAGGGACGATGCGTTCCGCCGCCGGCTGCAGATGATCTTCCAGGACCCTTACGCCAGCCTCAATCCGCGCTGGCGGGTCGGCGACATCATTGCCGAGCCGATCGACGCGTTCGGGCTGGCGCGCGACGGCAGGGACCGCGCCGCGCGGATCGCGGCGGCGCTGACCCAGGTGGGGCTCGACCCGGCGGATGCGCGGCAATACCCGCACGAGTTCTCGGGCGGCCAGCGCCAGCGCATCTCGATCGCCCGGGCCCTAGCCGGCGAGCCCGAGTTCCTGGTCTGCGACGAGCCGACCTCGGCGCTCGACGTTTCGGTTCAGGCGCAGATCTTGAACCTGATGAAGGACCTGCAGCGGCGGCTCGGCCTGACCTACCTCTTCATCAGCCACAACCTCGCGGTGGTCGAACACATGGCCGATCAGGTCGGTGTCATGTATCTGGGGCGGCTTTGCGAGGTGTCGCCGGCGCTCGAGCTCTTCACCAACCCGCGCCATCCCTACACCCGCCTCCTGCTCGAAACGATCCCCGACCTCAAGATGGATGGCCGAGAGCGCTTGCCGCTTTCCGGCGAGGTGCCGAGCCCGCTCGATCCGCCCCGTGGCTGCGCCTTCCATCCACGGTGCCCCTGGGCCTTCGACCGCTGCCGCCGCGAGCGTCCGGAGCTGCTGGCGAGCGGCGCTGCCCAGGCGGCCTGCCATGCTGTTGCCGAAGGATGGGCCGCCGCCTGACCCAGATGCCTCAGCCGACACGATTCGCCGTTGTCACAGCTACGTGGCATGGCTTGTCGGCGTCGGCGGAGTGTGGCTCTATGCGCCGCATCGGATTTCACTTCCCATCCCAGTCGAAAGTTCTCTCATGACCCGATCCCAAACGCTCGCCCTTGCGCTGGCGCTCACCGTCACTGCGGCCGGCCCGGCGCTGGCCCAGGACGGCACCGCCGCCGACGCAGCGGCAGACAACCCGGTGGTCGCGACCGTCGACGGCACCGAGTTCCGCCTGAGCGACCTCGAGTTCGAGCTATCAACAGCTGCCCGAGCAGTTCCGCCAGATGCCGCTCGAGATGATCTACGATCCGCTGGTCGATCGACTGGTCGACGGGCACCTGCTGCTCAAGGCCGCCGAGGCGCAGGACCTTGCCGCCGATGAAGCGGTGCAGGCAGCGATCGAGCAGGCGCGCGCGGATGTCCTGCGGCAGACCCTGATCGAGCGCGCCGTGGTCGAGGCGACCACCGACGAGGCGCTGCAGGCAGCCTATGAGGAGCGCAAGGCGCAGCCCGATTTCGCCGTCGAGCAGGTGACGGCGCGGCACATCCTGGTCGAGACGGCAGAGGAGGCCGAGGCGATCATCGAGGAGCTGGACGGCGGCGCCGATTTCGCCGAGCTCGCCAAGGAGAAATCGACCGACCCGGCCGCGGCACGCGGTGGCGAGCTCGGCACCTTCGCGCGCGGCTCGATGGTGCCGCCTTTCGAGGCGGCCGCTTTCGCGATGGAGCCCGGCACCTACAGCACCGAGCCCGTTCAGACGCAGTTCGGCTATCACGTGATTTTCGTCGAGGCGAAGGAGACCACCGAGCCGACCTTTGCCGAGGTCGAGCCGGAGCTGCGCGCCGAGGTCACGCGCGGGGCCATCGAAGGGCTCCTCGAGGAGGTGCGCGCCGATGCCGTCATCGAGCGCTTCGGCCTCGATGGCAGTGTGGTCGAGGAAGGCGCTGCTGAGGAAGGCGCCGGCGCCGCCCAGTAACCTTCGTCCGAGGGCGGTCGAGCCAGCGCCTGCCGCCACCCGGGTCGGATGACCGCGATGACCAAGACCCTGCCGGTTTCCCCTCTGGCACCGCGCAACCCGGCACCGCCCTTGGCGGTGCCCGGCGTGCGTTGCGCATCGACCGCCGCTGGCATTCGCTATGCCGGCAGGCCGGACCTGCTGCTCGTCGAGCTGGCGCCCGGGACACAGGTGGCGGGCGTGCTGACTCGCTCGGCGACCCCTGGCCATCCGGTGACCTGGTGCCGCAAGGCGTTGCCCGGGGGACGGGCACGCGCGCTCGTCGTCAATGCCGGCAACGCCAATGTCTGTCGGGGTGCCGAGGGCGATGCGGCGGTGGCCCGCGAGGTCGAGGCGGTGCGGGCGCTGCTCGGCTGTGCTGCCGAGGAGGTCTTTGTCGCGTCCACCGGGGTCATCGGCGAGCGGCTCGCGGTCGAGCGGATCGAAGCGGCGCTGCCGGCGCTCTCCGGTGGGCTGTCGCCCGAGCTGGCTGCGGTCGAGGCCGCCGCCCGGACGATCATGACCACCGACACCTTCGCCAAGTGGGCGTCGCGGCGGATCGAGGTCGACGGCAAGGCCGTGACGCTCACCGGCATCGCCAAGGGCTCGGGGATGATCGCACCGGACATGGCGACCATGCTGGCCTTCGTCTTCACCGACGCGGTGATCCCGGCCGGGCTGCTGCAGGAACTGGTCAGCCGCGGCTGCGACCGGTCGTTCAACGCGACCACGGTAGACGGCGACACCTCGACCTCGGACACGCTCCTGGTCTTCGCGACCGGCGCCGCCGGCAACGCGCCGCTTGCTGCTGCCGGCGCCCCGGGGCTCGCGGTCTTCGCCGACGCCCTCGACGCCATCCTGATCGATCTCGCCCAGCAGGTGGTGCGCGACGGCGAGGGGGCGCAGAAATTCATCGAGATCGCTGTCGACGGTGCTGCGGACGATGCCGCCGCCCGGCGCATCGGGCTCACCATCGCCAACTCGCCCCTGGTCAAGACGGCGATCGCCGGGGCGGACGCGAATTGGGGCCGCGTCGTCATGGCGGTCGGCAAGGCGGGCGAGGCGATCGAGCCCGAGCGCTTGGCCGTGGCCTTCGGCGGGCATTGGGTCGCCAGGGACGGTGGCGCCGTGCCCGATCTCGACGAGGCCCCCGTGGCCGCCCACCTCCGGGGCGATGCGATCCGCATCGACGCGGTGGTCGGCGCCGGAACGGGTCGGGCGGTCGTCTGGACCTGCGATCTGACCCGCGGCTACATCGACATCAATGCCGACTACCGAAGCTGACCGTTCCGGGGCGGACGGCCCGGCGGCCGGTCGCATCGTCCTGGTCGCGGCGGCGGCTCTGGTCGACGAGGACAACCGGGTGCTCGTCGCCACCCGGCCCGGCAGCAAGAGCATGGCGGGATTGTGGGAGTTCCCGGGTGGCAAGGTCGAGCCGGGAGAGACGCCCGAGGCCTGCCTGATCCGCGAGCTTCACGAGGAGCTCGGTGTCCGCACCAAGCGGGCCTGCCTCGCACCGCTGACCTTCGCGAGCCACGCCTATCCGAGTTTTCACCTGCTCATGCCGCTCTTCATCTGCCGCGTCTGGGAGGGCGACCCCGTGCCGCGGGAAGGCCAGGACATCCGATGGCTGCGGCCGAAGGAGCTGTTCGCCCTGCCGATGCCCGAGGCCGATCGGCCACTCCTGCCATTCCTCGACGATCTGCTCTGAGCCGTGACGCCCCGCGACGGCGGGCAGTATGCTCCGTTTGGCCTTGCCCAGGCAACCGGCGTCTCTTGGCTGCTGGATCGCTCGGCGATTGGCCGCTCTTCGGACGGTGCGGGCCGACGGTCAAGCCCAGCCCGACAAGTTCGGCAGCCCCGGTCGTGCAGAGCGCGCCGGTCCTGCAGACAGCAAGGAGCGGGCAGGGCTGATCGTCTGGCGACCACGAGACGCCAGGCCGATCGCCGGCAAGCCCGCTTCGGTGGGCCGGCTCGCGTAGTGACGTTGGTGTGGTGGGGCGGAGAGGCTGCAGCCGCAGCCGCGCCAGTAATCGGGCCCAGGCTGGCAAGTCTGCCGCTCAGGACTGAGTGTCGACGCCGCGCCGGTCCGCGACAAGCGTACGCCGGCGACCGTTGCGTGACGAGCTATCCGGAAGGGCACGCGGAACGGGTAACCCTTGCGGCGGCTTCCAGCTCGCGTTTTTTGTCGGCGCCCTTGGCGAGGGCGGAAGATGGCGCTCGATGGCCGAGGGCCGGGCGAAGCCGGACTCAGGCGACGTCCACGACGGTCCTGGCCGCCGCAGGGCGGGCATGCCGCCAGCGCCGCAAGCTGTCACTGTCCAGCCGGCTGCTCCGGTCAGGCGGTTGCCGGCTCGAGCCGATAGCGCATCGGGTAGCTCGGATTGGCGAGCACGACCTGGGCACCGACCTTGCGGCGGGCGTCGATGAAGAGCGGGGCCCGCAAATTGAGGAACTTGTCGACGCCCTGGCCGCTTTCGGCGAGCGTGACGATCGCCAGCACCAGCAGCTCGCCGGGCTCGATATCCAGCATGCGGCCGACCGAGATGACGTCGTCCGGGCTCGGCACGCCCAAATCGTCGGGCAGCGGCAGCGTGATGAAGCCGACACCTTCGCTGTCCACGGCCTGGAGCAGCAAGAGCTCCGTCTCGACGCCGGGCAGCGGCTCCAGCTGAAAACGCTCGATCTGCGGAAAGCCGGGTAGGCCGCCGCGAAACCGGATCTGCCGGTCCGGATCGAGCGGCAGAGGCCCGAATTGCGTCTGCAGCTCGTCTGCGGACAGCTGCGACGTTGGCTTGGCCGCCGGATCAGTCGCGTCCACGCGGTCATCGGCAGGCTTCTTGAGGAGCCCCGAGTTGCATTCGACACTGTGCATGGGCGTCTCCCGTTCTCAAGAGCCCGTTGAACCAGGCTGCACCATACCGGCTCATCCCTAAGAATCGGTTAACACGCCATCGATCAGCGCAAATAATCGGCCAGCGACAGACTGTTCAGCCGGCTGATCGTCAGATAGGCCGCCTCGATCGCCATCTGGTCCTTCGACATCTGGGCGATGGCGCTGGGCAGGTCGGTGTCCTCGATCCGGCTGACCGTCTCGCTGAGATAGGCCGCGTTGGCGCGATGCGTCTCGGTGATCGCCTCGACCCGTGCGGTGCGGGCACCGAGCTCGCCGCGCAGATCGGCGAGCCCGCTGAGCGCATCGGCGAGCGCGTCGGAGGCGGCCCTGAGGCCGTCCGTATCACCGGCAACATGCGCCTCCTTGGCGGCGGCGAAGACGTTCATGATCTCGAAGGCGTCGGTGGCGAGCAGGCCGTAGGTCACCTCGACGTTCTCCGACGCCCGTGCCGCCGGCCGGATCGCATCTCCCTGGTAGATCGTCGCCGGATCGAGATCGGCGGGGCCGGCGACATTGGTCGGCAAGGCCACCGGCGGGGTGTCGGTCTTGCTGCCGGCGAAAAGGTAGCGATCGCCGAGCTTGGCGTTCAGTTGGGACGCGATCTCCTGCAGCATGGTGTCGATCTCGGGCGCGAGCGGAATGCTCTTGCCTATCGTCGGATCGAGGCGCTGGACGAGCAGCGTCTTCATGCGATCGGCGAGCTCGAGAATATTGCCGAGCGAGCTGTCCATCATGTTCAGCCGGTCGGCCGTGGTGTTGTTGCTGGCGATGAACGCCTCGGCCCGCTGCTGGCCGTCGCGGGCCTGCAAGAGGACGCCGGTCTGGTTGCCGATGGTCGAGTAGACCTGGGCGCGCTTGCCGGTGGCGATCGCCACCTGGGCCTCGCGCATGCGCTCCTGCGTGCCCTGCAAATAGCTGTTCACACGGTTGCTGTGGGCGACGTCACCGGTTCTGCCGAGCATGGCGGCCTACCTCTCCTCAGCGGGTGATGTTGACGAGCTCGGCGAACAGATCGTTGGTGATCGCGATCAGCCGGGCCGAGACGTTGTAGGCTTGCTGATAGAGGACCAGCTTCGCCAGCTCCTCGTCCAGGTTGACGCCCGAGACGGCGCCCTGGCGAAAGGCGAGGTCCTCGACGATCGCCCTACCGGCCGCCTCGCGGTTCCGGGCCTGGCCCGATTCGGCGGCGATCTGTGCGGTGATGTCGCTGACATAGCGGCCGACCGTCGTGGACGAGGCCGGCAGGCCGCCGCGGGCGACGCTGCCGAGCTCACTGGCGAGCGCGCCGGCCAGCGCCTGCAGGCCCCGCTTGTCACCAATGCCGCCGACGACGGGTGCACCGGCGTCGCGGGTCATGACCACATTCGACAGTAGTCGGCTATCGGCGGCGATGTCGCTCCGCACCGCGAACTCGGCGCGGCCGCCGGTCGCCGGAACGACCAGGTCGTTCAGGCCGAAATAATGCGCGAAGCCGTAGTCCCAGCTATGCCCGGCATCGTCGGTCACGGTGATCCGGCTGTCACCCTCCTCCCAGGCCATGCGATAGGGCTCGCCCGCCGGATCGTTGCCGAGCGTGATCGTCAAGGCGCCGGTCGTCGGATCGAGCTGGGCGGTGCCGAGCGCGCCGAGCGCGGTGTCGATTTGACCCGCTATCGCGGCCGGGCTCGCCGCACCGGCGACGGTCACCGTGATGTCGGCCGCGACGCTGCCGTCGCTCGCCAGCACGACCAGCGATGCAGCACCGCCGAGATCGGCGGGTGCTGCCGGAAAGCCGGTGAAATCCTGGCGGCTGCCCACCGCACCGGTCGGCAGCGGGTAGGGCATGGCGCCGTTGTGGGCGCGGTTGAGCGCATGCTGCAGCAGCTGGCCCACCTCGGTGAGCTGGTCGGCGAGGGCGGGAAGGATGCGGTCGCGCACCTCGATCAGGCCCTGCAGGCTGCCGCCGGTGAGCGGCGAGACGATGGCATCGGTCAGGCCCTGTGCCTGCAGCTCGGGCGTGATCACCGCACGGTAGCCGCCGGTGACCAGCGTTTCGGCGACGGCGCCCGGCAGGGGTGCCCCGCTGTCTGGGTCGATCTCGTTGGCGGTATAGATCTCGATCGGCGCGAAGGGCGAGCTGGCGCTGACCGTGGCAGCCGGGGTGTAGCGGAGCACGCTCGGCGATTGCTCGAGCAGCGCATTGCCGCCGCTGGTATAGACGGCGACCCGGCCGTCGTCGTGGCGGAAGGTCGAGATGTCGATCTGCCGGGCGAGCTGGTTCAAGACGAGGTCGCGGCGATCCTCGAGATCGGCACTGCCGCCGCTCCGCGCGATCTCGTTGTTGAGCGCGTGCAGCTCGACGAGGCCCGCATTGATCGATTGCACCGTCTGGCCGATCCGCCGGTCGGCGTCGCCGCGCAGCTGCTGCACCGTTGCGGTATCGCTCGAGATCTGCCCGAGCATGTCGGTGATGCTGCCGAGCACGGCCGTGCGCAAGGGCCGCGATTCCGGTTCGTTGGCAAGCTGCTCGAGCTCGGCCGACAGCCGCGAGAGCTGTGCCGCGAGGCCGCGATCCTGCTCGCCCGGAGACCCCAGGATGCCGCTCTCGATCCGCTGATAAGCTTCGGCCAGGACGGTGCTGCGGCCGAGGCCGCTTTCCTGGCGGCGCAGCTCGGTCGTCAGGAATTGATCGACCACGCGCGTCGGCACGCCCGATTGAACGCCCAGCGACTGGCCGTCGACCACCCGCGTTGACTGGTTGACCTCCTTGCGGGAGTAGCCTTCGGTATTGGCATTGGCGACGTTGTTCGCCGTTACGGACAGCGCACGCTGCGCCGCCGACAGCCCGGAAAGCGCGTTCGACAGTGTCGCGGACAGGCTCATCCGACATGACCTTTCGAGCGATGCCGCGCCCGCACGGCTCAGATCTCGCGATTCAAGGCGACCGGCGTGGCCTTCGCGGCGGCCTGGCCGGTGTGTCCGGCCGGGGCATAGCTTGGCCGATGCTGGACGCTGGCGAGGCTCTGCCCGAGGAGCTGGACGACGCCCTCGACCACGTGGCGCGCCGCCTCGAGCGCGCGGACATTGGCGGCGATGGCGGCCTGCAGCTCGCGACTGGCCATGGCGAAGGATTCCCGCGCCGGCTGCTCGAGCGCGGCGAAGATCTCCGGGGTCGAGCGCAGCTCGCGGACCTCGCGTTCGTAGGCCAGAGCCAGAGCCGCCTTCTCCGCCTGCAGATCGGCGAGCGGCTCCAGCTTCATCTGACGCAGCGCCATGGTCTCGCGGGTGACGACGTGCTGGAGCTGGCGCATCAGCGTCAGCGCCAGGCTGACGCGCTCGAAAGGGGCCATCATCAGCTCTCCTGCATCTTGAGCATCTCGCGCAGCAGCGAATCGGCGACGCCGATCCCGCCGCTGCGGCTGATCAGCCGGCCGTACTCCTCCTGGAGCATGCCGGACCAGGCTTCGTTGTCGCCTTCACCGAACGGTCCCGGGCTGCCGAGGCCGACCTTCATGGTCTGCAGCACCTGGGCGAGGAAGACGGCCTCGAACTCTTCTGCGACCTCGCGCATGCGCGGGGCGATCGTCGCCTGCCGGTCGGTAGGCGCCGCATGGCCGAGCCGGCCGACAGGTGTGGTCTCGGGCGTGCTCGTGAGCATGATCAGCGGACCTCCAGCTCGGCCTGCAAGGCGCCTGCGGCCTTGATCGCCTGGATGATGCTGATCATGTCGCGCGGGCCGACGCCCAGCGCATTGAGGCCGGCGACCAGGTCGTCGAGCGTCACACCGGTGTCGAGCACGGCGAGCTTGTTGTTGGCATCGTCGTCGATCTCGATCTGGGTGCGCGGCACCTCGGCCGTCTGGCCGAGGCTGAAGGGCTCCGGCTGCACGACCTCCGGCGTCTCGGTGATCCGCACCGTGAGGTTGCCCTGGGCCACCGCCACGCGGTCGATGCGCACGTTCTCGCCGATCACGATGATGCCGGCACTCTCGTCGATCACGATCTTGGCTGGGTTGTCCGGCTGCACGCGCAGCTGCTCGATCTCGGTCAGGAGTGCGGCGATGCGGCCGCCATAGGCGGGTGGCACCGGCAGCACAACGGTCGCTGGATCGACCGCCCGGGCGATGCCCTGGCGGAGATAGCCGTTGATCACGGCGGCGATCCGGTCGGCTGTGGTGAAGTCCGGATTCCGCAAGGTCACATGCACCTGCCGCAGATCGTCGAGCGCAAACTCGACCTCGCGCTCGACGATGGCGCCGTTGGGGATTCGGGCCGTCGTCGGAACGCCTCGGGTCACGCTCTCGGCGTCGCCGGTGGCCTGGAAGGCGCTGGTCGCGAGCGCGCCCTGGGCTACCGCGTACACCTCGCCGTCCGCGCCGAGCAGCGGCGTCACCAGGAGCGTGCCGCCAGCGAGTGAGTCGGCATCACCCATGGCGCTGACCGCGATGTCGATGCGGCCGCCCTGGCGCGCGAAGGGCGGCAGCGTCGCCGTGACCATGACGGCTGCCACGTTGCGCGTGTTGAGGTTGGTGCCGCGCGTGCTGACGCCCAGTCGCTCGAGCATCGCGACGAGGCTTTCCTGCGTGAAGTTGGCGTTGCGCAACGAATCGCCGGTGCCGTCCAGGCCGACGACGAGGCCGTAACCGACCAGCATGTTCTCGCGCACGCCCTCGAAGCCGGCGATGTCCTTGATGCGAACAGTTGCCGTCGAGGGGCCGCCGAGGAGCATGGCAGCGAGGCCGACGGCAAGCGCCAGGACGTGGCAGGGACGGCGTCGCAAGAACCATCGGCAAGGGCGGGGACGACGAAGGGGCATGG
This sequence comes from uncultured Alphaproteobacteria bacterium, assembly GCA_963700945.1. Taxonomy (GTDB): domain Bacteria; phylum Pseudomonadota; class Alphaproteobacteria; order Geminicoccales; family Geminicoccaceae; genus SLRI01. The sequence goes on along the minus strand of CAVOZQ010000015.1, from coordinate 35,735 downwards.
GCATCCGATTGGCGTGTTGCATGAATGTTCGCGCCCTCCCATGCAACGTCCTTGCCAACTTGCCCGGCGCCAGCGTTGCCGGGCCCGTGGCCCAGGTGCGGATTTGCCGCCCGGCAGGAATGTCCGAGCCAGACGGCAATTTCTGCCTAGCGCGAGCGCCGGCTTTCCGGTCTTCGGGGTGACCGTGCAGCGTTAACCAAATGGTGACTTTTTCGTGGGACTCTGCAGGCGAGCAAGGAGACGTTTGCGATGCGGATCGGGCAGAGCTTCGGACCAGCAGGCGTCGGCGGTCGGCGCGGTGTCGACCGTCCGCAGGCCGGCGCCGGCTTCGCCGAGCGGATCGACGGCCGCCCGGTTGGCGGTGCCGCCGCGGCGGGGCTCGCGCCGCTCACCTCGCTCGCCGGAATCCTCGCAGCACAGGAGGTGGACGATCCACTGGCCGACCGGCGCCGCGCCCGGCGGCGGGGAGACCAATTGCTCGATGCGCTGGACGACTTGAAGCTGGCACTGCTCGACGGCAAGCTGGCGCCCGGCAAGCTCCGAGCGCTCCAGTCGCTGGTCGGGACGCAGCGCGGCCGTGCCGACGACCCGGCCTTGCAGGCGGTGCTGGACGAGATCGAGCTGCGCACGGCGGTCGAGCTGGCCAAGCTCGATCGGGATCTGGTGCCAGACCGGGCGGCTGTCGCTAGTCTGGACAGCCCGGCACCGCGCGAGGAGTCGCGAACGGCCTCCGCTTTGCGAGGCGGTTACCGGTCCAGGGGGTGAGCGACGCAGATCACAGTCTCTCTGAGCGACACGTCGAACCCGGCATCGTGCCGCGCGGCTGTTCCCATGGACCACTTTCCGGTATCCCGACCGGAGCAGCCATCGGCGTCTCTGGGCCGCCGCGTGAATCAGCGCACCTGTCCGAAAAGCTGCGGCGATGTTTGCGGTTGGCGTTGATCAAGCGGCGAAAGCCGCCTGCCGGGCGGTCTCGGTTGCGTCTTTCCTCGTCGCAAAGAGCGTTGCGATGAACCACGCGGCATAAGCGGGGAGGTTTTTGGTCGCCGGGCCGCGGAACGGCGTCATGAAGCTCTCGAATCGGCCGTAGAGACTGTTGATGTTCTGCAAGTGAAAAGCCTTGCGAATGACTCCTGGGCCAATCTTGGAATGGAGGCGACAGTACGGGATTCCGCGTCGCCGGGCGAGATGCTGGTATGCGCTGTCGCCGTCCGTACACAGCACCGGATCCTGCCCGAGATGGGCATCGAGGCGGGCGATCAGGATCGACTCCTGACGGTGCGGGAGCACGTCGGCGCGATGGCCGCCGGCCCGGTCCGTCATCGTCAGGACCGGGATCTGCCATCGCGACAATCCCGGGGGAAAGAGACGCCGGAGACGCCGAAAGTCTCGCCAGCGGGGCCGATCGGGCTTGGGGTGGCGGGCCGGATCACGCTCGTCATCGACCCATTCCCGCGAGCCCTTGCGGGACACTCGGAAGAACTTCTCGTCTACCTCGACGATACCTTCGAGCCGCCTCGCGCGGATCTCGCCGTCGCCCAGGAGCACCCGCAGCAGCCGCATGCGCCAGCGCCAGACGGTCATCTTGTCGATGCCGAGTTGCCCGGCCAGAGCACGACAAGAGCCTGGGCGACCCGACATCATGCCCTCGAGAACCTGAAGAGCCCCTCGGGGCGACGAACGCCGGCCAGCACGGTTCCGGTCGTCGACGAAAAGGTCCGCCCACAACCCGTGCAGCGCCAACGCTGGAGACCCCTGAGCGACCGACCCCAGCGCTGCAGCGACGACCGGCTGCAGTGAGCCCATCCCGCCAGCGCTTGGCTGCGACCATCAAGTCTCGACAGCATCTCGATCCGCGTATCGAGCCGTCGAAGCCTCGACCAAAGCTCACCCATCTGCATCACGATCAATCGCCGAACATCTGCACACAAGCGCCTGAACCCGACCTCGTCCATTGGTTGTCCCCTCCCATGCGCTCGTTCCCTAAATGTTCCGGTGCGGCTGCAGCGAAATCAAAACCAACCGCAGACATCGCCAAGATTCCAATGCTTTACATGATCTTGGATCTCACCGGATGCGACGCGTTGGGTCACCGCCGATGCAGCTGCCCTACTGGGGCTGCGGCATCCCTTTGGCCCCGCAAATCGCCCAGCTTGCCTGCGGCTTGTCGGGTGTCGATGAAATGCCAGAGATGCTCGTCGGTCAGGCTCCGAGAGAAAGGGGCCGGACTGGCGTTCGCCTGGATGGCTGGCGATCCTGTGCGGCTCGCGGGCAGTTGCTGGTGGCTCGTCGCGGTGAATGGGCGCCGACCGGCGCGGACGGGCTTGCTGGCGTTGCCGGTCCGATACTTTGGACGATGCCGGGACCTCGTTGGCCGAGGTCCATGGCTGAGCTAGAATACGGCTCGGAAAGACCGTGACCCAAGAGCGTTTCTCGTTTGGTCATTCTCGCCTGAGTTATTGATATGGTTGCGGCACTTGGCTGGCGAGAACGCCTCGAGCAGGTTGCGGATGGCGTCGTGCAGGGCTTCGACGGTTCGGGCGCTGGCCTTTCGCAAGGGATGCTTGAGCTTGGCGAGGACGTGTTCGATCGGCTTGAGGTCTGGGCTATGGGGCGGCAGGTAGACGAGCTTGGCGCCACGGGCTTCGATGGCTTGCTTGATGCCGGCGACCTTGTGACGGCTGGGATTGTCGAGAATGACGATGTCGCCGGCTTGCGGCGTCGGTGCCAAGGCCGGCTCGGTCCAAGCGCGAAAGCAGGGACCATTGATCGGCCCGTCGAACACGCAGGGTGCGGTGAGCCGGTCGTGTCGAAGCGCGCCGCCGAAGGTGGTCGTCCGCAAGTGTCCGTGCGGTGCGACGCCTTGGACCCGTTCACCCTTCGGTCGCCCGCCCGTGGCGCGGCGCCATGTTGGTGGACGTCCAGGTTTCGTCGACGAAGACGAGCTTTTGGGGGCAGTCCACGCTGCCATCCGAGCCAGGCCTGGCGGGCCTCGGCGACGTCATCGCGCGACTGCTCGGCGGCCCGTGGCGTCTTTTTTTTCGCGTCAGGCCGAGCTTGGCGAGAAACCTGGCAAGGGCTGCCGGACTCGTCTTCGTGCCGCGCTCCAACAGCCGTGACTGCAACTCGGCGATGGTGATATCCGACCGCTCGGCAACCCAGCGCCGCAGATCCGCCTCGTGCGCTGCCAGCGGCGAGACCTTGTAGCCGCCGAACTGCGCCGGCGACACGTCACCGGTCGCCTGCACCCGCTGCATCAGCTTGATGACGAAGCTGACGCTGACCTTGAAGAGCCCGGCTGCCGGCAGGACGGCCAGTCTCGACCGTCAGGGCAATCTTCCGACGCAGATCGTTCGAATAGGGACGTGGCATACATGGCTGGCCTCCTCGTCCAGCCAATAGCTTGACTCACATCTATCAAAGGTTGGGGATCCCCGAAATGTTTTTGCCTTCTGGGGGATTCGCTCTAGCGAATGGCAGTGAGGCCGAGGGCCCTGAGCGCGGCGCAGGCGGCGCCGTAGCCGTTGTCGATGTTGACGACCACGAGACCGGGGGCGCAGCTGGAGAGGGCTGAGGCGAGGGCGGTGCGGCCGCCTTCGGCGACGCCGTAGCCGACCGAGCTCGGCACGGCGATGATCGGGCCGCTGACCAGGCCGGCGAGCACGCTGAAGAGCGCCCCTTCCATGCCGGCGACGGCGATGGTCACCTGGTGCGCCTCGATGGCGTCCCGCTGCTCGAGCAGGCGCCAGAGGCCGGCGACGCCGCAATCGACGAAGCTGGTGGCGGCCTCGCCGTGAAAAGCGAGGCTACGCTCGATCTCGGCCACGACGGGCAGATCGGAGGTGCCGGCGGCGATGATGGCGACCCGCGCCGGCCCGGACGGCTCGGGCAGGGGGCCGACGGATCGCCGTGCGCGACAGCGGGATCGTAGGCGAGGCGCGACCGCGCGGCCTCGGGCAGGGCGGCGTGGCGCTCCGGGTCGAGGCGGGTGAAGAGGCGGCGGCCGGTGGGCTCGAGCTCGACGATCCGGGCGATCTGCTCGACCGACTTGCCGGCGCAATAGACCGCCTCGGCGAGGCCGATGCGGCGCTCGCGGTCGAGGTCGAGGCGGACGTCCTCGGCTGCGCCACTGACGGCGGCGGTCGGCTCGGCGAAAGGCGCTGCCACCATGCTGCCGCGGCTATGCGGCAAGCGACGATTTCCAGCCGCTCGACGCGTTCCAGCCAGTTCAGCGAGACTGATGCGGCATCGTGGTCAGTCGGACGTCATGCGCCAGTGGCCGCGAAAGGCCTGCCGCGCGTATGCGATGCGAACTTCGCCGCGGCTGCCGCAGTCATGGCGCCGGGCCAGCGCTCGACGGCTTCGCGGTCGGCAGCTCGCGCCCCTCGATGCCGACCTCAAGCCGAACGGGCAGGCGGCAGCGCAGCGTCTCGGGTGCCAACGCGTCGCGCAGCTCGCGCTCCAGCCGGTCGATGACCGCAAGCGCGCCCACCGTCACCGGGATGCCGGTCTCGATCCGGCTCGAGAGGCAGGGCGAGGACGGCAGCTCGGCCAGATCGAGCAGGCCGTGCGACGGCGGCGATGCGCCGGATGTCCTGCTTGCCGATGCCGGCCTCGATCCAGGGGTGGCGAACGCCGTGCTCGGCCGCGGCCTTGAGCCCGGGCCGGTAGTCGCCGAGATCGTCCAGGTTGGCGCCGGACGCGATGGGCCGATCGGTCAGCCGGCGGATCGTCCCATAAAGATCTGTCTTGCAGTAGAAGCAACGGTCGTGCGGGTTCGCCAGATAGCGCGGGTCCTGGAGCTCGCCGGCATCCACCACCTCGAGCTGCCAGCCGTGCTCCCTCGCGTAGCGGCGGATCCGAGCGGTCGCCTCCTTGGGCACGGCGGGCGAGGCAGCGTGGATCATCAAGGGCGGCGTCGGGGCGACACGGTTTGCCAGATAGGCTAGCGTCATGCTGTCGACGCCGCCGCTGACCGCGATTGCGAGCGTGTCGATGCCGGCGAGCACGGTGCCGATCGCAGTCTCGCTCATGAGGACCCCGCATCCTCCAGGCGGCGGCGGAGCGACTGCCGGGACGCGGCATCGCCAGCTCGCTCGGCCACCGCATCGGCCTCGAGCTTGCGGGTGACGCGGCCACCCGGGCGCGTCACGTCCTTGACCGGCAGGCTGTCGATGGCGTGCTCGCGCCTGGGTAGCACCCGGCGGGCCACCCGGTCGTGCCGGAGGCCGATGGTCGTGGTCTGGGCGAAGCAGGCGTCGATGGCGGCGTCGAGCGCCGGCGGCTCTGCCAGAAGCTGCACGGCGGTGGCGATCCGCCCCTTCTTGCCGAAGACCGGCCAGGCAACGACGTCGACCACGCCCGGCAGTCGGCGCAGCGCGTCGAGCCCGATCGCCAGGTCCTCGCCGCTCTGGTCGTCGACCTCGAAGCGGATGCGACCGATCTCGTCGGCATCGCCTGGTCGTTGGGCGGCTTGGAACAGCAAGGCGCGAAGCTGGTTCGCCCGGCCCGGCAGGCGGCGCGTGCCGAAACCGGCACCGCAGCGGACGAGCACGGGCGTGCCGGGCAGGGCCGGCGCGGGCTGCAGATGGGCGAGGATCGCGGCCCCGGTCGGGGTCACCCGCTCGCCGCCGATGCCGTCCTCCTTGAAGCGGAAGCCTTCGAGCAGACGGACCACGGCGGGGGCGGGAATCGGCAGGGCGCCATGCGCGCTCGCCACCGTGCCGCCGCCCAAGGGCAGCGGACCGATCGATGCGCTCTGGATCTGCAGCTCTTCGAGCAGGGCTGCTGCCAGCGTCAGGTCGATCAGCGTGTCCCAGGACGCCAGCTCGTGGAAATGGACCTGCTCCAACTTCAGGCCGTGGACCGCGGCCTCGGCTTCGGCCAACCGCCCCAGCATGTCCCGGACCCGCTCGCGGATCGGTTGCGGCAGAGCGGACGTCCGTAACGAGCGCGATCAGCTCGATGGCGTCGCGTGGCGGCGGCGTGGCATCGCCGGTGATCGCGAGGCGGCTGCCCTTGAAGCCCGAATCGTTGGCTTCGTCCAGGCTCACCTCGAGGCTCGAAGGGACGGCAAGCGCGGTGAGCAGCGGCCTTGGATCGAAGCCGGGTGTCGCATCCCACAAGGCTGCCACCATCATGTCGCCCGCGACCCCGCCTTGCGGATCGAGGTGCAGGTGATCGGCGGCTGCGGCGCCGGCGCGCATGGCCTGCTCAGGCAGCATGGCGGGGCACGACATAGGGACCTTCCGGCACGAAGGCCACGGCCGGATCGCCGTGACGGGCCATGCTCTCGGCGATGGCGGCTGCCGAGGTCGCTCACCCGATCGACGCCGGTGAGCGCGAAGCCCTCGGCGTCGAGCCCGTCGGTGTAGAGGCTGACCCGGCCGACGCGCATCGGCTTGAGCTGCATCTGGGTCTGCCATTCGTCGATATCGGCGTGGGCCTTGCCATCGATGCTGGCCCAGAAAGCCGTCGGTGCCGAGCGCGACCAGCCGGCGCTGCGCCTCGACGAAATCGGCTCGAGCCCATGCCCTCCGAGCAGGCGGACGCAATGATCAGATCGCCGCCCGGGGCCAGGATATCGAGCGGGCCGACCATGCCCTTGACGGTCTGGTAGTAGGTCTTGTCGAGCGGGTAGCCGGCCGAGCTGGTGACCACGGTCTGGAACCGTCGCTGCAGCTCGACCTCGGCGTAGCGGCGGATGAAGGCCACGGCCTCGAGGTGGCTCTCGACGATCTCGCCGAAATTGACGAAGGCGAGGCGCCGCTTGTCGTCGATCACCGTGTTCAGCGCCAAGGCTCCGCCCAGCAGGCCCACGATCTCCAGCTGTTCCTCGTGCAACGGGTTGCCGTCGAGCACGCAATTGGCGGCCTTGGGATGGCTCCATGAAGGCCGAGTTGTGGAAGGTGGTGATGGTCTCGGCGTGCGCGACGCCGGGAGCGATGACCTTTCGCCCGCCGCTGTAGCCGGCCATGAAATGCGGCTCGACCAGGCCGGTGGCGATCTTGAGCTCCGCCTCGACCAGCCGCCGGTCGAGCCGGACGACGGTGCCGCGGCCTTTGGTGCGGCCGAGATCGACGTGATCCGCGTCCTTGGTGGCGAAGTGGTTGGCGACCCGGACCGTCTGGGTGACCCAGGGATCGCCCACCAGCTCGGCCAGCTCCTCGCCCTCGTTCGGGCGGTGCAGGCCCGTCGCGACCACGACGTCGATCCGCTCCTTCGGCACGCCTGCCTCGAGCAGCGTCTCGATCAGTGGCCGGCAGGAAGAGGTGGTTGGGCACCGGCCGGGTGATGTCGCAGATCAGGATGCAGGCCGAGCCCTTGCCGCGGGCGTGCTCGAGCAGGGGGGCCGTGCCGACCGGCTTCGCCAGGCTCTCGGCGATCGCTGCCCCGGGATCGGCGAGCAGCGGCATCGGCCGCTTCTCCACGAGATGCGGCTCGCAACCGGCCGGCAGGTCGATCGCGATCGACCCCTTGCCGTAGAGCAGATGGATGGTCATCCCGCGTCTCCGAGCTGGTGGCCCATCGTCTTAGCGGCTTCTGCGCCGCCCAGCTAGCGGGTCGCCGCGCTCGATTGAACCCGGCGCCGGGCGGGCTACCTGAAGAAGGGCCGGGCAAGCGGGCTTGCGCTGCCTTGCGCGAAGAGGGACGCATGCCGGGATCGCGCCGCTGCACCGACCTTGCGACCGGGGCCCTGGTCTGCCTCCTCGCTGCCGCGCCCGCAAGCGCGTTGCCGGTCGAGCCGGCGTTGGCAGCCGCCGGGCCCCGCACGGTGCAGGCGGCTCCGCCCGTCGATGTGGCGCTGGTGCTCGCCGTCGACATTTCGCTCTCGATGGATCAGGGCGAGCAGCTGCTGCAGCGGACCGGCTATGTCGAGGCCTTGCGCCACCCGGACCTGCTTCGCGCGATCGAGGGCGGTCTCTACCAGCGCATCGCGATCACCTATGTCGAGTGGGGCTCGGAAAGCGAGCAGCGGGTGATCCTGCCATGGACCGTCATCGAGGACGCGGCCTCGGCGGAGGCAGCTGCCGCACGGCTCGAGCGCGAGCCGATCAGCCGGTCGCGCGCCACCGCCATCTCGACCATGCTCGATTTCGGCCGCGACCTGCACAGCCTGCAGCCGAGCGAGGCTGTGCGCCGGGTTATCGACATCTCCGGCGACGGGCCCAACAATGATGGCGGCACGGTCACGGCGGCGCGCGACGCGACGCTTGCGGCGGGCATCACGATCAACGGGCTGCCGGTCATGCTCCGGGCCATGGGCTTCAGCCCCTGGACGATCCCGGATCTCGACGACTACTACGCCGATTGCGTCATCGGCGGCCCTGGCTCCTTCATCCTGGCGGTGCGCGACCCGGGCGATTTCAAAGATGCCATTCGCCAGAAGCTCCTCCTGGAGATCGCCGGCGGCACGGGGGTGCTGGCACCCGCCGGCGCCAGGCCGGCCGAAGCCGCACCCTCGAGCGATTGCCTGATCGGCGAGAAGCTCCGCCGGCAGCTCTGGCCGGACTGAGCTCTCGCGCGTGCAAGCGGGCCGCCTTTGCGCTATGGCCCTGGGCGTTCGGCAGAGGCCAGCCCGCTTGGCGGAACAGGTAGACGCAAAGGACTTAAAATCCTTGACCTTCGGGTGTGCCGGTTCGAGTCCGGCAGCGGGCACCAGTGCTACGAAGCTGCCGGTTCGGGCCGAAGGCGATGCGGCGTGACGCCGGCCCTGTCCCTGCCGTTTTTTCCCGCATTCTCAACCGAGGTGATCCATGGCGTTGGCCGCCCTCCGACTGACCGCTGTCGTGCGCTGCTGTGACCTGTGCTCCTGCGACCGGCGGTGCGCGGCTCGATGATCGATCGCGCCGCCATCCTCGAGTGGGTGCCGCCGGGCCTGCGGCTCGCCAAGCGGGCGGTCACCGGCTGGTTGAGCGGTGAGCCCGAGCTGCGCTTGCTGCCGAGGCTGTGCGACCGGGCGGCCATCTCGGTCGATGTCGGCGCCAATGTCGGCATCTACACCTGGCATTTGCGGCGGCTGTCCAATTCCGTTGTCGCATTCGAGCCGCAGCCCGACATGGCTGGCTTCCTCAGGCGCGCGCTGCCGGCGAGCGTCACCGTGCATCAGGCCGCCTTGTCCGACCGGCGGGTGACGCTGGAGTTGCGCGTTCCGGTCGACCCGGACCTCAGCGGCAATGCCTCGGTCGAGGCCACGAACAGCCTGGAGGACAAGCCGTTTCGGACCCTCGATGTCGCCTGCCACCGGCTGGATGATTTAGGGCTCGAGCGGATCGGCTTCCTCAAGATCGACGTCGAAGGTCATGAGCTTTCGGTGCTTCAGGGGGCGCTTGCGACCCTCGAGCGGGACCAGCCGAGCCTGCTGATCGAGATCGAGGAGCGGCACCGGCCGAATGCCCTGGCCTCGACCTGGGCGTTCCTCGAACGACTGGGCTATGTGGGGCGTTTCCTGCGCGATGGGAAGCTGCACGACATCCACGAGCTGCTCGCTCCGGACGGCGATGCCGGCGATCGTGCCGCCGGACTGCGCATCTACAATTTCGTCTTCGTGCCCGGTGCGCGGGCAGATCGGCTGCGGGTGGGCTGAACGCTCGAGGCAGGGCCGGATCAGCTGCCGCCCAGCGCCATCGCCGCGGCGTCGGTCTCGTCGCTGAGCCGGCGCGCCTCGGCGAAGCTCAGCCGCGCCGTCGCCGTGCCGTCGTGGTAGACGAAGGCGAGCTGACGGCGGCGTGAGACCAGGCGCGACGGCAGCGGGTCGTAGCGGACCCGGTTGCCGCCCAGCAGCGGCGACACGGCGCCGATGTCGGTCAGGCTTTCCATCTCGACCCGCAGCAGATGCAGCCGTCGGCCCTGGGCGTCTTCGCCGACGAACGGGATGCCGGCGAGGCGGAGGAACGAGGTCGGGTCGGTGGCCCGCTCGAACGCCTCGACGAAGCTGGATTCGACCAAATCGAGGTCGCGCTCGGCCGGCGGCGTGTGGTCGTGGTGATGTGTCTCGTGGCGCACCTGCCACTGCACCGCCGTCTTGGGATGGTTATGGCCCGGCCCGGCCGCCAGTGCCGGCGGGTAGGCGCCTTCGTCGTGGTCATGATCGTCGTGCAAGACGGCGCCCTCCGCGCAACCGGGGGTCAAAAGCTGACCGGCTTGTCGATCAGGTGCTTGTGGCTGCCGAGCTTGCCGTGCGCGACCAGCGCGCCCAGGGCCTCGACGACGACGCGGGTGGCGAACAGCGAGGTGATGTCGGCGGTGTCGTAGGGCGGGCTCACCTCGACCACCTCGAGCCCGCAGATGCCCTCCTTGGCGACGAGGCCGAGCAGCTTGAGCGCCTCGCGCGGCAGGAAACCGCCGGGCTCGGGCCAGCCGGTGCCGGGCACGAAGCCGCAATCGACGCTGTCGACGTCGAACGAGACGTAGACCGCGTCGACCCCGTCCCAGGCGAGCTCGAGCGCGATCTCGGCGGTCTTCTCGATGCCCAGCTTCTCGACGTCGTCGATGGTCAGGACGTTGGTCTGGCGCTTGCGTGCTTCCTTGACCCCGGGGCGCGGCACCTGCCAGCCGCCGATCCCGACCTGGACCAGGTTCGTGGCCGGGACGTTGTCGAGCTCGGTCGCCCAGTACCAGGGCGTGGTGTGCATCCGCTCGTCGAGGTCCTTTTCCTGGCATGTCGATATGCCGGTCGAAGTGGATGATGCCGATCTTCTTCGAGGTGCATTGCGCGATGCCGCGCACGCACGGGAAGCCGATCGAGTGGTCGCCGCCGAGCAGCAGCGGCAGCGCGCCGGAGGAGGCGACGTGCGCCACGCCCTTGGTGATCTGGTCGAAGCTCTTCTCGAGATTGGCCGGGATGGTGAAGACGTCGCCGGCATCGCACAGCGTCATCTGCTCGCGCAGATCGACGCCCAGCTCGTAGTTGTAGGGCGTTGTACAAGGCGGAGATGCGGCGGATGCCCTGCGGGCCGAAGCGGGTGCCGGGGCGGTAGGTGGTGCCGCCGTCGAAGGGGATGCCGACCACGGCCGCGTCGTACTTGCCGACATCGCGAATGTTCTCGACGTAGGGCGCCTTGAGGAAGGTGTTGATGCCGGCGAAATGCGGCAGCTCGCCCCGGGCGAAGGTCGGTATGGTCTTGTCGGTCAGGCTGTCGGAGCCGGGCAGGCCCATCTCGAGCGCCCATTTGACCTCCTTGGCCCAACCCTTGCCGGAGAGCTTGCCCTCGGCCTCGGCCGCCCGCCAGCCCTGGCTGTTGAGCTTCTCATAAGACGGGTGATGGTGGCGGCGGCTGCCCGGAATGTGGCGCGGCGTTGTTTGGGTGGTGGCCATGCGGCTCAAGCCTCTCGTCGGTTGTAGCCCGGCAGATCGTAGGTGATGCGGGCACCATAGGCATCCGGGGCCTGCGGGTCACGGCGGACCTTGTCGAAGGTGAGCACGCGGGTGCCGAGCTTGAAGGCCTCGGAGAGGTCGTGGGTGACCATGAAGACGGTCATCGCCTGCTCGCGCCAGAGCCGGGTGACCAGGCTGTGCATGTCGAGCCGGATGCCGGGATCGAGGGCGCCGAAGGGCTCGTCGAGCAGCAGGATGCGCGGCTCCAGCACGAGGGCCTGGGCGATGGCGAGGCGCTGCTGCATGCCGCCGGAGAGTGCGGTCGGCAGCTTGTCCTCGACGCCTTCGAGACCGACCGCGGCGAGCATGCCGGCTGACCGGTCGAGCGCCTGCCGGCGGCTGCGGCCGAAGAGGCGGCCGGCGAGCGGGGCCGCCTCGAGCTCGAGGCCGAGCAGCACGTTCTCGATGCAGGAGAGATGCGGGAAGACCGAGTAGCGCTGGAACACGATGCCACGATCGGGGCCGGGCTCGGGCGGCAGCGGCTTGCCGTCGAGCGTGATCGCCCCGCTGGTCGGCTGCTCGGCGCCGAGCAGCAGGCGAAGGAAGGTCGCTCTTGCCGCAGCCGGAAGCGCCGACCATGGTGACGAAGGCGCCCTCGGGCACGGCCAGATTGACGTTCTCCAGGACCGACTTGCCGTCGTAGCCCTTCCAGAGATGCTCGACAGCGACAGCGATGGTCGTGCTCATCGGCTTTCAGACCAGGCAAAGTAGCGTCGGCCGAGCCAGCCGAGCAGCCAGTCCATGGTGAAGGCGAGGAGCGTGATCCAGGCGACATAGGGGAGGATCACGTCCATCGCGAGAAAACGGCGGACGAGGAAGATGCGGTAGCCCAGCCCCTCGGTGGACGCGATCGCCTCGGCCGCGATCAGGAAGAGCCAGGCGGGCCCGAGCGCCAGGCGAAGGGCGCGGATCAGCTGCGGCAGGAGCATCGGCAGGACGACGCGCAGCAGCAGCTGCCAGGTCGACGCGCCCAGCGTCTGCGCCTTGAGGATCAGCTCTTTGGGGATCTCGCCCACACGGAAGGCCAGATCGCGGATCATCACCGGGGTCACGCCCGATGACGATGAGCGCCACCTTGGCGACCTCGCCGAGGCCGAGTGTGATGAAGAGAATCGGCAGCACGGCCAAGGGCGGGATCATCGCGATGACGCCGACCAAGGGCCCGAGCGTGGCGCGGACATGCGGGATGGCACCGATGGCGGTGCCGAGGCAGAGCGCCGTGATCGCCGCGATGGCGAGCCCGATCACCAGGCGTTGCAGGCTGGCGGCGGTATCCTGCCAGAGCAGGATGTCGCCCGAGCGCCGGTCCGGCTCGGCCATGAGGCTGCCGATCGAGTCGGCGAGCGTCGCCGGCGACGGCAGCAGCTTGTCGTCTGGATTGACGGCGAGCCGGGCATCGCTGGCGGCAAGATAGATCGCGATCAAGAGCACGAACGGCAGGGCCGCGAGCACGAAGGCTGCGGCCCTGCCGGGCTCGCGATTGATCAGCCGGCGCATCGGTGCGTCTGGTGCTGTTGCGGCTTGTTGGCCTTAGAGCGCCCCGTCGGCGGCCATCTGCATGTAATCGGCGACAAAGCGCAGCTTGACGTTGCTGTCGCTGCCGAGCGTCGAGCCGTCCGGAAAGGCGATGCCGACATAGTCGAGGCCGCCCTCGATGAGGCCATGGCTGTCGGAGAAAGTGCGCACCCGGTCCATGGTCTCGATGAGGTCGGGGCTGTTGGTGAAGGCCACGGCATCGGCAGGCTCGAAGAACATCATGGTCGAATCGAGCTGCATCTCGTAGCCGGCGAGGTCGGTGCCGGACGCCTCGGCCATGGCGGTTCGGGCCGCGACGCCGGCCTCGTCGTCGCCGCTCATGATCGCCATGGTCTCGAACCAGGCGCCGGTCAGCGCCTTGCCGAGATCCGGATACGCCTCGAGGGTCTCGGTGTTGACCACCAGCATGTCGATGATCTCGCCCGGGATCGACGAGCTGTCGAAGAGCTGGGTCGAGCCCGGCATCGCTGCCACCTCCGCCAGCAGCGGGTTCCAGGTCACCACGTGCTCGACGTCCGGGGCCGCGGTGAAGACCGAGACCAGGTCGGCATCGGAGGTGTTGACCACGGCATCGAGGTCGCGCTCGGCGAGGCCGACGCTCTCCAGCGCCCGGGCGAGCAGGTAGTGGGAGACGGACAGCTCGACGAGGTTGACCTGGGCGCCGGCGAGTTCCTCCAGTGATGTCGCGGTCTTCGAGACCATGCCGTCATTGCCGTTGGAGAAGTCGCCGATGATCAGCGCCGTGGAATCGACCCCGCCCACGGCCGGGATGGTCAGCGCGTCCATGTTGGTCATGACGCAGCCGTCGAAGGCGCCGGCGGTGTATTGGTTGATCGACTCGATGTAGTCGTTGATCTGCACGACCTCGATCTCGATGCCGTACTTCTCCGCCCACTTGTCGACGATGCCGGCATCCGCGGCATAGCCCCAGGGCATCCACCCGACATAGATCGACCAGGCGATGCGGAACTGGGTGCGCTCCTGGGCGTTGGCCGGGCTTGTGGCCGCGAGACCGACGGCGAGGCAGCAGGCAAGGGCGATGGCGCTGAGCTTGGGCACTCTGAGCTTGTGCACTGGCGGGGACTCCCCTGTTGGCAGTCATCGTTGCTCGTGTTTTGTGCAAGTGACGTGCCAGGGAAGCCCTCGACGGACGAAACCCGGGCAGGGTGCCATCGCTGATGATTTATTAGGCAAGTTCCGCCGCTCTGGCGCTCAGCCGTCCTTCAGCGTGAAGCCGACCTTGAGCACGACCTGCCAATGGTCGACCTTGTTCCCCTCGATCTTGCCGCGTGTCTCGATCACCTCGAACCAGCGCAACTCGTCGAGCGATTCGCTGGCCCGGGCGATGGCCCGGCTGACCGCGTCCTCGATGCTCTTCTCCGAGGAGTCGACCAGCTGGATCACCTTGTAGACATGGTCCTCCATCGCATCCCTCCCGGTTGGTCGAAGCTGGGATCCTAGCATGGGCGCCGAGGCCCGGCCACGGCGCGGCTGCGCCAAACGGCCGTGTTGCGGTGCAGCGGGATAGCTTCTAGCTTGCGGCCGATTTTTTCCAATCCGCGACAGCAGCGAGGTTACATGCAGCGACCGGCAGAGCGCCCGTCCAATCCCTGCTTCGGCTCCGGGCCCGACCGCCAAGCGGCCGGGCTGGTCGGTCGACGTGCTGCGCCAGGCCCTCGTCGGCCGCTCGCACCGCGCCGCGCCGGCCAAGGCAACGGCTCGCAGGCGGTGATCGACCAGAGCCGGGCCCTGCTCGGCATGCCCGACGACTATCGCCTCGGCATCGTGCCGGCCTCCGACACCGGCGCCTTCGAGATGGCGATGTGGTCCCTGCTCGGCGCCCGGGGCGTCGACGTCCTGGCCTTCGAGAGCTTCGGCGCGGGCTGGCTCACCGACGCGGTGAAGCAGCTCAGGCTCGAGGATCTGCGCGCGCTTCGAGGCCGACTACGGCGTCGCTGCCGGACCTGGCGGCCACCAGCCCGGACCGCGACATCGTCTTCACCTGGAACGGCACCACCTCCGGCGTGCGCGGTGCCCGACGGCGACTGGATCGCCGCCGACCGCAGCGGCCTCACGATCTGCGACGCCACCTCGGCCGTCTTCGCCATGGACCTGCCCTGGGACAAGCTCGATGTCGTCACCTGGTCCTGGCAGAAGGTGCTGGGCGGCGAGGCGCAGCACGGCATGCTGGTCCTGAGCCCGCGCGCGGTCGAGCGGCTCGAGAGCTACACGCCGCCCTGGCCGCTGCCCAAGATCTTCCGCCTGACCAAGGGCGGCAAGCTGATCGAGGGCATCTTCCGGGGCGAGACCATCAACACGCCCTCGATGCTCGCCGTCGAGGACGCGCTCGACGCGCTGCGCTGGGCCGAGGAGACCGGGCGGGCTCGACGGCGCTGATCGGCCCGCTCGCAAGGCCAATCTCGCGCGGTCGCGGGCTGGGTCGAGAGGCTCGCCCTGGGTCGACTTCCTGGCGGCGCGATCCGGCGACGCGCTCCTCGACCTCGATCTGCCTGAAGATCGTCGACCCGTGATCGCCGCCTGCCGGAGGCCGAGCAGACCGCCGTCGTCAAGGCGATGGTCAAGCGGCTCGACGGACGCAGGGGTCGCCTTCGACATCGCCGGCTACCGTGACGCGCCGCCGGGGCTGCGCCTCTGGGGCGGTGCCACGGTCGAGACCGTCCGACCTGGAGGCGCTGCTGCCCTGGCTCGACTGGGCCTTCGCCGCAGACCAGGGCCGCCTGAGCATCGCTTCATAGACTATTCGCTGACGGATCGCCCCATGTCCCGCGTGCTGATTTCCGACAAGCTCAGCCCGGCCGCCGTCGCCATCTTCGAGCGAGCACGGGATCGAGGTGGACGTCAAGCCCGGCCTGACGCCCGACGAGCTGCAGGCCATCATCGGCGACTACGACGGCCTCGCCATCCGCTCGGCGACCAAGGTGACCGCCGATCTCCTGGCGCTGCCGGCACGGCTGAAGGTGGTCGGCCGGGCCGGCATCGGCGTCGACAACGTCGACGTCGAGGCGGCGACCGAGGCCGGCGTCGTGGTCATGAACACGCCCTTCGGCAACTCGGTCACCACCGCCGAGCACGCCATCGCCCTGATGATGGCGCTGGCCCGCCAGATGCCGGCCGCCGACCGCTCGACCCGCGCCGGCAAGTGGGAGAAGTCGCGCTTCATCGGCGTCGAGCTGGCGGGCAAGACGCTCGGCCTCATCGGCTGCGGCAACATCGGCTCGATCGTCGCCGACCGGGCGCAGGGCCTGAAGATGCGGGTGATCGCCTACGACCCGTTCCTGTCGCCGGAGCGGGCCGCGGACCTCGGGCGTCGAGAAGGTCGAGCTGGACGAGCTGCTCGCGCGCGCCGACTTCATCACCCTGCACACGCCGCTGACCGAGCAGACCCGCAACATGCTGTCGGCCGAGAACCTGCAGCGGACCAGAAGGGGGTGCGCATCGTCAACTGCGCCCGCGGCGGGCTGGTCGACGAGGCGGCGCTCGCGGCGCTGATCGAGACCGGCCACGTCGCCGGCGCCGCGCTCGACGTGTTCGCCGCCGGAGCCGGCCCGCGAATCGCCGCTGTTCGCCCTCGAGCAGGTGATCGTCACGCCGCATCTCGGCGCCTCGACCGCCGAGGCGCAGGAGAAGGTGGCGCTCCAGATCGCCGAGCAGATGGCCGACTACCTGCTCACCGGCGCGGTGGTCAACGCGCTCAACATGCCGTCGGTGAGCGCCGAGGAGGCGCCCCGGCTCAGGCCCTACATGAAGCTCGCCGAGCAGCTCGGCAGCTTCGCCGGGCAGCTGACCGAGACCGGGCTCGAGGGCGTCACCATCACCTATGCCGGCCAGGTCGCGCGCCTCAACACCAGGCCGCTGACCGCGATCATGCTCGAGGGCCTGCTGGCCCGCTCCTCGCCAGCGTCAACATGGTCAACGCGCCGGCGGTCGCGCGCGGGCGCGACATCGACGTCACCACGGTCGAGACCGAGGACCTCGAGGGCTACCAGACGCTGATCCGGTCGAGGTCGATGACCGAGCGGGGCCAGCGCGAGGTCGTCGGCACCCTGTTCCACGAGCGGCCGGCCGCGGATCGTCGAGCATCCGCGGCATCGAGATCGAGGCCCAGCTCGCCGCCGCACATGCTCTACGTCAGCAACGAGGACAAGCCCGGCTTCATCGGCGCGCTCGGCAGCGTGCTCGGCGATGCCGGCATCAACATCGCCACCTTCCATCTCGGCCGCGAGCGGCCGGGCGGCGACGCCATCGCCCTGATCGAGGTCGACGCCGCCGTGCCCGAGGCCAAGGTGCTGAAGCCAGATCCGGGCGCTGCCCCACGTGCTGCAGGTCAAGTCGCTGGAGTTCTGAGCGGTCGCCAGGATCAGTCGGCGAAGGCCCTGATGCGGTCGATGAAGCGCTCGGCGTAGAGGCTGCACTTGGTCTGGCCGACGCCGTCGACGGTCAGGAACGCCGCGGCATCGAGCGGACGCTTCTTGGCCATGTCGGCGAGTGTCGCGTCGCTGAAGACGACATAGGCTGGCTTGTCGATCTCACGCGCGATCTCGAGCCGGAGCGCCTTCAAGTCCGCGACCAGCCCGGCATCGGTAGGATCGATCGCCACCGCCGCCCCGCTCGCCGTGCCACGCGTCCGGGTGGGTTTCTTGCGCGGCGGCGTGAGATCGAGGGCGATCGATTTCATCACCGCTGCGCACCGGCTCGGCGCGCCGGCCCGGACGGAGCGCGCCATGGCCGGCGATATCCACCTCGATCACCCCCATGGCGTAGAGCTGGCGGACGGCGTTGCGCAGGACCCGCTTGTCAGTGCCCTGGGCCGCGCCGAACACGGCGAGCCTATCGTGCCCGAATTGCGCCACCTTGGGCGTCGCGTCGCCGGCGAGGATGTCGACCAGATGCGCCTGGCCGAAGCGGGTGTCGGTGGCACGGATGGCCTCGAGCAGCGCCTTCGCCAGATCGGTCGCATCCTTGAGCTCAGGCGGATCGAGGCAGCGATCACAAGCGCCGCAGGGCTCCGATGGCTCGCCGAAATAGCCGAGCAGCGCCTGCTTGCGGCAGCCGCCCGTCTCGGTGAAGGCGAGCAGCGCGTCGAGCCGTCGATGCTCGACCCGCTTGCTGCGCGTCGGTGGCCGTGCCGTTTTCGATCAGCCAGCGGCGCCGGCGGATGTCGTCGAAGCCGTAGAGCATGATCGCCTCGGCCGGCAGGCCGTCGCGGCCGGCGCGGCCGATCTCCTGGTAATAGGCTCTCGAGGTTGCCCGGCAGGTCGAGATGGACGACGAAGCGGATGTCGGGCTTGTCGATGCCCATGCCGAAGGCGATGGTGGCGACGACGATCGAGATCCGGCTCGGTGAGGAAGCGGTCGAGCAGCTCCTTGCGCCGGCCGGCCTCGAGCCCGGCATGGTAGGCGACGCGCCGGAAAGCCGGCTGCAACGAGGTTCGCCGCCGTCTCCTCGGTGGCCTTGCGCGCCAGGCGGTAGACGATGCCCTGGCGGCCCCGGAAGCGCTCGAGGATGGCCAGGAGCTGCCGCTCCGGCCGGTCCTTCTCGGTCACGGTGAGGCGGATGTTCGGCCGATCGAAGCCGTGGACGAAGACCCGCGCCGCGCGGTCGGGAAAGAGCTGGCCCTTGATGTCGTCGCGGGTCACCCGGTCGGCGGTGGCCGTGAAGCCGGCGATGCGCGCCCCTGGATAGCGCTGCGGCAAGGCTGCCGAGATTGCGGTAGTCGGGGCGGAAATCGTGGCCCCACTGGCTGACGCAATGCACCTCGTCGACGATGATCTGGCTGAGCTCCAACCGGTCGAGCGCTGCCTGCAAGCCGCTCGGTGCCGAGCAGCTCGGGCGACGAGGTAGAGCAGCTTGAGCCGCCGGCCTTGATCGCCTGCCAGATGCGGCGCCGCTCGTCCCGGTCGAGTGCCGCTGATGCACCGCGGCGGCGGCGACGCCCGAGAGCCGGAGCTGGGCCACCTGGTTGTCCATCAGCGCGATCAGCGGCGAGACGACCAGGCGTCAGCCCGCGTTGCATCACCGCCGGCAACTGGTAGCAGAGGCTCTTGCCGCCGCCGGTCGGCATCACCGCCAGCAGGTCCTCGCCGGCGCAGCAGGGCGTTCGACGATCGCCCGCTGTCCGGGGCGGAACGTCTTGAGCCGAAACCCGCTCAAGCGCTGCGTCGACAGGGTCGTGGTCGGTCTCGATCGGCAGGTGGCGATGCGGCTGCAAGCGGCTCCGAGGTTGAACGGCGGGTCAGGGATAGCAGCTGGGTCGTGCAACAGGCCAGCTAAACCGGGCGTGGCGATGCTGGTGCCGGCCAAGCTTGCCGTAGAGCGGTTTGGCACATAGCGGCTCTGGCGCGTAACTGTCGGGTCGATGGATCGCGAGGAGGAGCAGTCGCAGATGACCAATGTCGCCGTGGTCGGCGTCGCAGTGGGGCGACGAGGGCAAGGGCAAGATCGTCGACTGGCTGTCAGCGAGCGGGCCGATGTCGTGGTCCGCTTCCAGGGCGGCCACAATGCCGGCCACACCCTGGTCGATCGACGGCGTCACCTACAAGCTCAGCCTGCTGCCGTCGGGCGTGGTCCGGCCGGGCAAGCTCTCGATCATCGGCAATGGCGTGGTGATCGATCCCTGGGCGCTGCTCGACGAGATCGAGGCGGCTGCGCGGCAAGGGGGTGGCGATCGGCTCCGAAACCCTGCGCATCGCCGAGAACGCGCCGCTGATCCTGCCGCTCCACGGCGAGCTCGACCGGGCCCGCGAGGAGCGCGCGCTCGGCCAGCAACAGCGGCACCGGCAAGATCGGCACCACCGGCCGCGGCATCGGCCCGGCCTACGAGGACAAGGTGGCCCGCCGCGCGATCCGGGTCTGCGACCTGGCCGACCCGGCGCTGCTGGCGCGCAAGCTCGACGAGCTGCTGCTGCACCACAACGCGCTCCGCCGCGGCTTCGGCGAGCGACGAGATCGACGGCGGCGCTCTGCTCGAGCGGCCTGGTCGCCCTGGCGCCGCGGCTCCTGCCCTACGCCGAGCCGGTCTGGCTGCGCCTCGCCGAGCTGCGCCGCGCCGGCGCGCCGCATCCTGTTCGAGGGCGCCCAGGGCGCGATGCTCGACGTCGACCACGGCACCTATCCGTTCGTCACCTCGTCCAACACCCTGGCCGGCTGCGCGGCGCTCGGGCGTCCGGCACCGGGCCGGACGCGGTCGGCTACGTGCTCGGCATCACCAAGGCCTACACCACGCGGGTCGGCTACGGGCCGTTCCCGACCGAGCTCGACGACGACGGTCGGCCGCGGCCTCGGCGAGCGCGGCCACGAGTTCGGCACGGTCACCGGCCGGCCGCGGCGCTGCGGCTGGTTCGACGCCGTCCTGGTCCGCCAGGCGGTCAAGATCGGCGGCATCCGCGGCCTGGCGCTGACCAAGCTCGACGTGCTCGACGGCATGGAGCGGCTGCAAGCATCTGCACCGCCTACCGCCACTTCGGCCAGACCCTCCACCATCTGCCGGCCGCCATGACCGCTCAGGCCGGCGGTCGAGCCCCTCTACGAGGAGCTGGACGGCTGGTCGGACAGCACCCGCGGCGCCCGCAGCTTCGCCGACCTGCCGGCGCCGGCGGTCAAGTACGTCAAGCGGCTGGAGGAGCTGGTCGAGGCGCCGGTGGCCCTGCTCTCGACCAGCCCGGATCGCGACGACACCATCCTGGTGCGCGACCCCTTCGCCGATTGACCTGAGTGCCGGCGCGAGCGGCCGTCAGCTGTCGAGCGAGGCGATCGCCGTGTCGACGGCGCGGCCGAGCTTGTCGGTGATCGCCTCGATGTGGCTCTCGTCGACGATGAAGGGCGGGGCCAGGAGGACGTGGTCGCCGCTTGCGGCCGTCGATGGTGCCGCCCATCGGGTAGCACATCAGGCCGCGTCTGCCATGCGCCGCGCGCTTGATCCGGGCGTTCAGCGCCAGGGCCGGGTCGAAGGGCGCCTTGCTGGCGCGGTCGGCGACCAGCTCGAGGCCGCGGAACAGGCCGCGGCCGCGGATGTCGCCGACATGGGGGTGGTTGCCGAAGCGCTCGGCTCAGGCCTGCTCGAGCAGCGTCGCCCATCGGCCTTGACCCGGCTCGAGCAGGCCGCTCGTCCTCGATCGTCTGCTGCACGGCGAGGCCGGCGGCGCAGGCGGTCGGGTGGCCCATGTAGGTATGGCCGTGCTGGAAGAAGCCGGAGCCGTGCGCGGATCGCGCGTAGATCCGCTCGTGCACCAGCATCGCGCCGATCGGCTGGTAGCCGGCGCCGAGGCCCTTGGCGACCGCGATCAGGTCGGGGCGGACGCCGTCCTGCTCGCAGGCGAACAGCGTGCCGGTGCGGCCCATGCCGCACATCACCTCGTCGAGGATCAGGAGCATGCCGTGGCGGTCGCAGACCGCCGGATCGCCTGGAAATAGCCGGGCAACGGCCGGCACCGCGCCCAGGTGGCGCCGACCACCGGCTCGGCGACGAAGGCGATCACCGTCTCGGGGCCGACCTGTTCCAGATGCGCCTCGAGCTCGGCGGCGAGGCGCTGGCCGTAGGCCTCGTCGGTCTCGCTCGCCTCGCTGCTCGCGGTAGGCGTAGCAGGGCGTCACGTGGTCGGCGTCGATCAGCATCGGCTCGAACGGTTGCCGGCGCCAGCGCATTGCCGCCGACCGCCGAGCGCGCCCAGCGTATTGCCGTGATAGCTCTGCCGCCGGGCGATGAAGCGCCGGCGCTCCGGCTCGCCGATCTCGAGGAAATACTGGCGGGCCAGCTTCAGCGCCGCCTCCACCGCCTCCGAGCCGCCGGAGACGAAGTAGACCCGGTCGATGCCCGGCCGGCGCCTTGCCGACCAGCCGGTCGGCCAGCGCCTCGGCCGGCTCGCTGGTGAAGAAGCCGGTGTGGGCATAGGCGAGGACGCTCGAGCTGGTCCTTGATCGCCTGGATCACGACCGGGTGGCTGTGGCCGAGGCAGGAGACCGCCGCACCGCCCGAGGCGTCGAGATAGCGCTTGCCGTTCGCTGTCGACGACATGGACGCCGTCGCCTCCGACAGCCGTCGGGTAGCCCTGGCGGAGATGGCGATAGAAGACATGGCTCATATCGGGCCGCTCCGTCGGCGAGAGCAGGCCACTCCTAGAGCAGCAGGTAGTCGCCGAAGAACTGTTGCACGCGCCTGGGTCAGCTCGTCGTCCAGCTGGCCGATGAGATCACCGATCAGCCGCTCGGCCTCGGCGTCCCGGGCCATGACCGAGCTGTTGCGCAGGATCGGCCGGCGGCGCTGCACCTCTGCCTCGGTGAAGGCCTGCTCCAGTCCGTCGGCGCCCATCACCGCGAGCCGCACGCTCAAGAGCGCGTCGAGCACGCGGTCCGGCTCGCGGGTGAGCGTCGCCCGAACGCCGACTTGGCGCGTCGAGCTCCTCCTCGACCAACCGTGCTTGCTCGATCACCACCTGCAGCCAGCCCGTGCCACCGCCGATCTGCAGGCGCTCGTTGCAGGAAGGCCACGCGTCGTCATCGGCCAGCCGCTCGCTGCGCATGCGGTCGCGAAAGCCCGTGCCGGTCTCCGGCACCAGGGGCTCCTCGAAGGTGATCTCGGCAACGGTGAACACCAGCGGCGGCTTGGTGCTGATCACGTCGGCCGGCTGGCGCACCTCGGTGGTGCCGCAGGCGACGAGGCCGACCAGCATCAGCAGGGCCAGGAGCGATTTGCTGTTCAATGCAGCGTATCCTCGAAAAGGGCCGCTATCTCGGCCGGTGTGAAGCGATAGACGCGACTGCAGAACTCGCAGGTCGACGGTCACCTTGCCACTGTCGTCCGGCATCGCCAAGACCTCGTCGCGCTCGAACTGCTTGAGCATGTTGCGGACGCGCTCCTCGTCGCAGGAGCAGCCGAAGCGGAGGTCGAGCGAGTCGAAGACGCGCACGCCGTCCTCGTGGAACAGCCGATAGAGGAGGGTGTCGGGACCGAGACCCGGGTCGAGCAGCTCGGCGTCGGAAAGCGTGTCCAGCAACAGCATGGTGCGGCGCCAGTCGTCCTCGCGCTCGCTCTCGGCGACTGCCCCTTCCCCGGGCATCGCCTGGACGATGACCGCCGCGGCGCGCCAGGCGTCGGCGGTGGAATCGAACGCGACCGCCGAGCGGATGCCGGTCGGCACCTGCTCGGACTGGTGGAAATAGGTCAGCATGCTGTCCTGCAGCGAGCGGCCGTCGAGCTGGACGATGCCCTTGATAGGTCTCGCCGCCGGAGGCTGCCTGGTCGACGGTGAGCGCCAAGAGCCCCTTGCCGACCAGTGTCGCGAAGGTCGCGTCCTCGCCGATCGCCGCTGCGTCGAAGCTGGCATAGCCGCGCATCTCGCCGTCATTGGTGACGTCCGCCACGATCAACCGCACGGCACCCTCACCCCTGATCTGCAGGGAGAACCGGCCCGCGAACTTGAGCCCCCCGGCGAGGCCGCCGGCCAGCACCATGAGCTCGGCCAGCAGGTCGGAGACGGGGCGCGGGTAGGCGTGCGCCTTCAAGACGGCGTCCACCGCCGCGCCGAGCCGCACGAGCCGGCCGCGGACCTGCGATCTCTCCAGCTGAAAGGGGCGAAGCACGTCGAGGCGCGCCGGCTGCAGCAAGCTCATGGTCGGAGGCTACCCACCCAGGCACCAAGCGAGAATCGCCTTTTGCGCATGCAAGCGGTTTTCCGCCTCGTCCATGACGACGCTGGCGGGGCCGTCGATCACGGCTCGGCCGTCACCTCCTCGCCGCGATGCGCCGGCAGGCAGTGCATGAAGATGGCGCCCGGATTGGCGGCCTCCATCAGCGCCGCGTCGACGGTGAAC
This sequence comes from uncultured Alphaproteobacteria bacterium, assembly GCA_963700945.1. Taxonomy (GTDB): domain Bacteria; phylum Pseudomonadota; class Alphaproteobacteria; order Geminicoccales; family Geminicoccaceae; genus SLRI01. Next base: position 11,994 of record CAVOZQ010000015.1, on the reverse strand, counting down.
GGCTCGAGCAGGCGGTGCCGGCGCTCGGCGTCGCTGTCGCCCATCGAGACCCGGGTGTCGGTGATCACCGCATCGGCGCCTGCGACGGCCGCCTCGGGCGTCGTCGGTGATCTCGATCCGCCCCTGATGCGCCGCCGCCCAGTCGAGCACCGCAGCGGCAGGCGGCAGCTCCGGCGGGCAGGCCACGGCGAGCGTGAAGTCGAAGCGGACCGCGGCGTGGATGAACGAGGTCACGACATTGTTGCCGTCGCCCGACCAGGCGAGCTTCCTGCCGCGGATCGGTCCCTTCTGCTCCTCGAAGGTCAGCACGTCGGCCATGATCTGGCAGGGATGCGAGGCATCGGTCAGGCCGTTGATCACCGGCACTGGTCGCATGCCGCGCGAACTCCAGCAGCTTCTCGTGCGCGTCGGTGCGGATCATGATCGCATCGACATAGCGTGACAGCACGGCTGCCGTGTCGGCCACCGTCTCGCCGCGGTCGAGCTGCATCTCGCTGCTCCTGAGAACGACCGGCTGCCCACCGAGCTGGGCGATGCCGACCTCGAAGGAGACCCGGGTTCGGGTCGACGGCTTCTCGAAGATGATCGCCACGGCCTTGCCGGCGAGCGGCTTGGCGGTATCGCTGCCGTTCTTCATGCGCCGGGCGCGGTCGAGGATCGCGCGCAGCTCGGCTCCCTCCAGGTCGGAAAGATCGAGGAAGTGCCGTATCGTCGTCACGGCGCCTGCTCCGCGCAATAGGCCTCGATCGCCTCGATCGCCTGATCGATCTCGCTCTCGCTGATGATCAGCGGCGGCAGCAGCCGGACGATGTTGTCGGCGGCCGGAACGGTGAGCAGGCCGTGGGCGCGCAGGCCGGTCACCACGTCGATGTTGTTGCCGCGCGCCTTGAGGCCGAGCAGCAGCCCGGCGCCGCGCACCAGCTCGAAGACGTCCGGATGGCGCTCGACCACGCTCGCCGCCCGCTCGCGCATGTAGCGGCCGCGCTCGACCACGCCCTCGAGGAAGCCGTCCTCCAGCATGACGTCGAGCACCGCGTTGGCGACCGCCGCAGGCCAGCGGGTTGCCGCCGAAGGTCGAGCCGTGAGTCCCGGCCGTCATGCCGGATGCAGCGCGCGCCGTCGCCAGGCAGGCGCCGATCGGAAAGCCGCCGCCCAGCCCCTTGGCGAGGCCCATGATGTCCGGGGTGACGCCGAAGTGCCTGGTGCGCGAAGAGGTGGCCGGTCCGGCCCATGCCGCTCTGCACCTCGTCGAAGACGAGGAGGATGTCGTGCCGGTCGCAGAGCGCCGCGCAAGCCCTCGAGGCAGACCCTGGGAATGGGCCTTGCGCCCCCTTCGCCCTGACCGGCTCGATCATGATCGCCGCCGTCTGCTCGGTGACGGCGGCCTCGAGCGCGTCGTGGTCGCCGAACGGGACATGGTCGAAGCCCTCGAGCAGCGGCGCGAAGCCGTCGGTCAGGCGGTGGCCGCCGGCGGCCGAGATGGTCGCCATGGTGCGGCCGTGAAAGCCGCCCTCGAAGGTGATGATGCGGTTGCGCTCGGGCTGGCCGCGGCAAAAGTGGAAGCGCCGCGCCATCTTGATGCAGGCTTCCATCGCCTCGGCGCCGGAATTGCACACGAACACGGTCTCGGCGAAGGAATGCGCCACCAGCCGGTCGGCGAGGCGCTCCAGCTGCTCGATGCGGAAGAGGTTGGAGACATGCCAGAGCCTGGCCGCCTGCTCCTGCAGCGTCTTGACCAGATGCGGGTGGCAATGGCCGAGCGCGTTGACCGCGACGCCGCTGGTGAAATCGAGAAAGCGGCGGCCGTCGCGCGTGTACAGCCAGGCCCCCTCGCCGCGCTCGAAGGCGAGGTCGATCCGGCTATAGGTGGGCATCAGCGAGGGAATCGCGGCGTTCGGGCTCATCGCTTGGGCGTCCAGTTCGGGGGAGCGCGGAAAATGACGGGAAGGTGGTGCGCCGTCAACGCGCGGCCGCACCAGGACCTGGCAATTCGTCGGCGGTTCGGCTCAGGCCTTGAGCTTGTAGCCGGTGCGGACGAGGCGTAGCGCGAACAGCCAGAGCGCGGTGTTGACGCAAAGCCAGGAAGGCGGCGCCGAGCAGGACATTGCCGTCGCTGTGGTCGGTGAAGCCGTAGCGCACGCCGTCGATCATGTGGAAGAAGGGGTTGGCCAGCGCAATGCCGTGAAACACCTCGGGCAGGCGTTCGATCGAGTAGAAGGTGCCGGACAGGAACGAGAGCGGGGTGATGATGAAATTGGTCACCGCCGCCATCTGGTCGAACTTCTCGGCCCAGATCGCGGCCAGGAAGCCCAGGAGGACAGCATCAGCGACGCCATCGCCATGAAGTAGACGACCGCCCAGAGATGCGCCGGCTGCATGATGACGAACGGCAGCATGCCGAGCCAGACGACGAGCCCGACCAGCATGCCGCGGGTGACGCCGCCCATGACCACGCCGGACAGCAGCTCGCCCGCCGACAAGGGCGGCATCAGGTAGTCGACGATATTGCCCTGCACCTTGGCGATCATGATCGAGGACGAGGTGTTGGCGAAGGCGTTCTGGATGATCGCCATGACCATCAGCCCCGGCGCCAGGAAGGTGATGAAGGCGACCCCGTCGACCGCCGGCCGGTCGGCACCCAGGGCGAGCGCTGAAGATGGCGAGGAAGACCAGCGTCGTCATCACCGGCGCCAGGACGGTCTGCGTGATCACCTTGAGAAAGCGGCGCACCTCCTTGGCGTAGAGGGTCCAGAGCCCGATGACGTTGACGTCGCCCCAGGTGCCGAAGGTGGTGGTGCCGGGGCCGACCGCGTAGTTCGGCGCCGTGTCGATCGGGTCGCGCAGCTCGATGCTCAAGGGATCGTTCCGATTGTCTGTAGACCCACGACCCTAGCGCTTGGCGCCGGTGTCGTCGAGGGTGGTCGCGACGGTCAGTAGTCGAAGCTCCAGTCGAGCCCGACACCGCTGCGCGACTGGTCGTCGACGTCGCCGCGCACGGTGATGTTGGGCGTGAGCTCGACCTCGACCCGGCCGCGGGTGCCGCCGGTGCGTCAGGCCCTGGTCGACCGCGATGAAGACGTTGTCGGCGACATACTTGCCCGGCGGTAGCCGTGGTCTGTGGATCCTCGTCGCCGAAATCCGAGTTGCCCAGATCCAGAACGTCGAGCCCGACCGCGTCCCGAAGCTTGCCCATGGCATCGATCCCGCCGCCCTCGAGGGTCGAGAGCGCAGCGGCGAGGCGCACGCCCTGGACCGGCGTCAGCCCGGAGGTCTCGCGATCGAAGAGGAGCCGCGAGAGCACCTCGTCCTGCGGCAGCTCCGGCTCGCTCGACATGGCGAACTCAGGATCCGTGGCCGGGCCCGTGAGGCGGATGATCGCGGTGATCGAGCCTCCCTGGGCGGCCGCCACGAGGTCGATATCGGGGATCGGTGGCGAACCGCCGGTGAAGGTCACCCGCCCGGTGCGGATGTCGAAGCGTCGATCGAGGAAATCGAGAAAGCCACGGCGGTAGCTGATCGTGCCCTCGATGCGCGGCTGCCGCGCGGTGCCGGTGACGTCCAGCGAGCCGCCCCATTCGGTGTCGAGGCCGCGGCCACGGACGAAGATCCGCGCCGGCATGTCGATGCCGATGTCGAGCGCCATCGTCGAGGGCGCGCTGGTCGTGCCGGAAATCTCGGGCTGGGGCCGCGGTGGGGCGCCCCGGACCTCGACATCGAGGGTGACCGGCTGCACGGCGCCGCCGCTCGGCAGTCGCAGATCGGCGCGCGGCACGGTGATCCGGCCGGAGGTCTTGCCCGCCTCGGTCGTTCCTTCGGCCTTCAGGTCGGCGGTGACCGTGGCGCGGCCGAGATCGCTGTCGAGCACCCGAAGATCCGTGGTCTTGAGCTCGAGCGTGTAGGGGAAGGCCTGGTCCGGATCGATGCCGACATTGCCCTCGAGCGTCGAGCCGGCCCTGGGCCGTGTCGCTGGCGGTGAACCGCTCGACCACGAGTCGGTCGCCCTGGCCGACCACTGCGACCGTGACATCGCGCAGGATGATGCCGCTGAGCGCGTCCGCGATGCGGCCGTTCGCGATATCGAGCTTGCCGGTCACCTGCGGGCGGGCGACCGTGCCCTCGATGCGCAGGTCGAGCGTCAGGTCGCCTTCGACGGTCTGCCCGTCCAGCGCCGCCAACGCCACCAGCGGCTCGAGGCGGCTCTTGGCGGTGACCTTTCCGTCGAGCGGCAGCGTCTCCGGCAGGTCGAGCGCGAAGGGCTGCAGCGAGAGCTGCATCGGCAGCCGGAAGTCCAGCGTGATCGGCCCATCGCCGAGGCCGTCGACGCGCGCGTTCGTGACGAACTCGGTGTCGGCCAGGGCGATGTCGATGGCGACGTTTGCGGGTCCGCCCAGCCGCTCCTTGCCTTGCATCATCACGAGATCGGCGATCATCATCGTCCCGTCGATCAGCGGCGCCGTGAGCGGCCCGTCGAGCGTCACCTGGCCGGTCAGCTCGCCCTGCATCGGTGGGGCGCCGAACTCGGCCAGCATGGCCATCGGCAGGCTCTCGATGACGAGCCCGGCCTTGGCCCGGTTGCGCCCCTGGTCGAGGTTCAGGTTGCCCTGGATGCTGGCGTCGCCGATGCGCAGGTCGAGCTGATCGATGTCCAGCACGCCGTTCTCGAGCTGCAGCACGGCCGGGCTCATCAGCTTGATGGTCTGCGCCTGAAAGACGCCGTCGAGCGCATCGAGATAGACGGCCCGCGCGTCACCCAGAACGTCGGCCCGGGCCGTCGCGTTGACGTTGAAGGGGCCGTTCATCTCGCCTTGGGCCGTGGCCTCGATCGCGTAGAGCTCGCGGTCGCCGGTGACGCTGACCCTGGCGTCGGCGAGCGCAAAGCCTGGCTCCGGCTGGGCAAAGGCACTTGCCGTCACGGTCGCATCGACGCCGAGCCGGCCCATCACGTCGGCGACGTCGGCCTCGATCTCGGCCCGGCGCAGCGTGCCGAAATCGCCGCCCAGATCATCGACGAAGAGGGCGAGACGCGCATCCTGCGTACCGCCGGTCGCGTCGAAGCTCGCATCGAGATCGACCGAGCCGCGCAGCGCCTGGCCGGACCACGGCTGCAGCGCCGCCAGATCGCCGATCCCGCCGCCCAGTTCGCCCGTCGCGAGCAGGCTCTCGAGATCGATCTCCGCGCCGCCGGTGAGCTCCGTCGACGGTCCGGTCAGCGCCAGGTTGGCGAGCGTCAGGCGCGGCTGGTCGAGGCTGAAATCGCTCTTCAGCTGGACCAGCTCGCCCGCCTGCTCGACCCCGAGCGCCACAGTGCCGCCGTAGCTCCCCGCGGTCTGGCCGGCATTGGCGGTGAGCGACACCCGATCGAAGCTGCGCTCGGCGACGAGGAGGTTGTCGATGCGCAGATCGGCGTCGAGCCCGGGCTCCGGCAGCGTGCCGCCGAGCTGCACCGAGGTCGTCACGACGCCGCCAATCGGCTGGCCGACCAGGCCCTCGATCGTCTGCAGGTCGAAGGGCGAGAGCTGGAGCTGGCCGCTCAGGGACTGGCTCTCGTCCAGCCCGAGGGCGAGATCGCCCTGCAGCTGCAGGGCGGCCGTCGACACGTCGAGCGCATCGACCAATACGCTCTCGCCAGGGCGCAACGTGACCGTCGAGGTGACGCTGGGGCTGGCGCCGATCAGCTGATCCAGCTGATCGGGAAGCCCGCCGAGCCCCTGGCCGCGCAGATCGAGAGCGACGCCGATCTGCTCCAGCCCGGCGGCGAGCGTGACGTCGACTCCCAGCTCGACCGCGCCGGTGGCCGCGAGATCGGGAGGGGCATCCGGCCCGAGTGCCGCCAGGAGCGCCTCGATCGAGGGCACCTGGGCATCGAGGCGCGCCGTTCCGGCGAGCTCCGGCATCGTCACGTCGGCCGTGCCGGAGAGGCTGACATGCTGCCCCGCCAGCCGCAGCCGTTCGACCCGCGCCTCGCCCTGCATCGGCACGGTTGCCGCGAGATCGAGGGTCAGGCTGTCCTCCGGCCGCAAGGGCTCGCCGGCCTGGGTGAGGCCCGTGATGCTGCCCGTGCCCTCGACGGCGGCGCCGGCAAATGGCTCGTTCAAGGGGCCGAGGAGGTCGGCATCGAACGCCAGGGACACGGTATCGAGGCCGAGATCGCCGGCGCTGATGCCGCTGCCGTCGAGGCTGAGCTGGAAGCGCGGCTCGGTGAAGGTGCCGGCAGCATCGAGCCCGAGCGTCACCCGGCCGGCGAGAGGCTGGCCCGCGAGCCCGCTCGCCCGTGCCAGATCCTCGGCGACCACCTCGATCCGGCCCTCCAACCGGTCCTGGTCCAGCCGTGCCTCGATCCGGCCGCTGGCGGTGACGATGCCGCTCTGCAGCGACAGCCGATCGAGGCCGAACTGGCCAGGCGCGCGCTGGCCGGCAGCGAGCTCGAGCTCAAGCCGCTCGCCGAGCACCGCCGCTATATCCTCGGGCAGCGCGCCCGCCTCGGGCACGACGTCGAGCGACAGATCGAGCGACGGGTTATCGGCATAGGCGAGCGCCAGATCGGCATTGGCCGTGACCAGCCGCTCGATCGCGAGCCTGAGCTCCGCCTGCCAGGCGTCGAGCGGGCCGTCGCCGGTCAGGCTGAGGTCGAGATTGCCGGCATCCGGCTGGCCTGTCAGCTTTGCCATCAGACCGCCCGTCTCGGTGGCGTTCAGCTCGAGGCCGATGGTCTCGGCCGCCAGATCGAGCGACGCGCCGAGGCCGAGCGCTGCGGTTGCCTGGTCGATGCGCGTGACGTCGAGGCGGGCGCGCGCCTGTCGGCCCTCTGGGCCGGTTGTGGCGTTGCCTTCCAGCTTGAAGACCGCATCCTCGCCGATGAGCGCCTCACCGAGCTCGATGCGCTCGACATAGAGCCGCTCGAGTGTGGCACGCGGCAGGCTTTCCGGCAGCGTGGGCGGTGCCGGCAGGCTGAAAGGCTCGTCCGAAGGCGGCGGCTCGGGCTGCGCCGGCAGCACCGGCGTGCGATGCACGGCGACGCGCTCGGCACCGGCCTCCTCGACAAGAATCTCGCCGGCGAGCAGGCGGGTCGGGCTGACCTTGACCCGGGCATTGTCGACCTCGAGCCAGGTGCCGGTATCGTCGGCGAGCCGGAAGCGGCCGAGCCGGACGTCGAACGGCAGGAAGCCCTCAAGCTGGTCCACCTCGGCGGTTTGGCCGTCGCCGGTCAGGCTGTCCTCGACCATGCCCGAGATCTGCGCCTTGGCGAGACGGGTCTGCGCAAGTCCCAGGACCGTGCCGAAGAGCAGCACGGTGACGGCCAGGATGGCCAGGATCGAGAGGAGAAGCTTGCGCAGCATGGGGCGGTCTTTCGCTCGTCGACGTTGCTCGGGCAGTATGCCATGCGACCAACGCTCGTGCCATGTGGTGTCGCCCATCGAGAAAACGAGCGCGCGGCCGGCGGGTTCCCGGCGCTCAGAAGGCTTGGCCGATGGAGATATAGAGCTGCCACGCGTCGTCGACATCCTTGCGCCGATCGACCGGCACGGCGACGTCGAGGCGGATCGGACCCACCGGTGTCAGATAGCGGAGGCCGACGCCGGTGCCGAACTGCCAGGCATCGCCGAATTGCGGCAGCTCGTCCTCGAAAGCGCTGCCGCCATCGAGGAAGACGGCGCCTTCGACCTTCTCGAAGAGCTGGTAGCGGGCCTCGACACTGGCCTCGAGCAGCGACCGGCCGCCGGTCGGCGTGTCGCCGTCGAGCGGGCCCGCGGTCTGGAACGGGATGCCGCGGATCGATCCGCCACCGCCGGCATAGAAGCGCTCGTCGGCGGGTATCTCATCGATTTCGGCGCCGACGATGGCGCCTGCCGCGGCGCGCAGTGCCAGGACGAAGCGTGGATTGTTGTGGATGCGGAAATAGCGGGAGCCGACCACGCGGTTCTTGACGTATTTGGTCGTGGGATTGAGCGTGTCCCAGGTGGGCGCCGTCTCGACCCTGACGCGGAAGCCGGTGGTCGGATCGAGCAGGTCGTCGCTCGCATCGTAGCGCAGGCCGAACGGCACCGAGAGCAGGCCGAACGTATCCTCGTCGCCGGTTTCCTGGTCCTGGACCCGCGACAGGCGGTAGGCGACGCCGGTCGAGCCGGTCAAGCGTCTGCTGAAACGGCGCTCCACGCCGATATTGCCGCGTACCGAGAGGCTGTCGAAGGCGTCCGTCTCCTCGCGGCGCAAAGCCCCACCGCCGAGCAGGTCGAGATCGGGGATGAAGATGTCCGGCTTGAGCAGCTGGGCCTCGAGGCGCTGGAGGATCTGGCTCGTCTCGGCCTCGATTCGGAGCCGCTCGCCGGCACCGAGGATGTTGCGGTGCTCCCAGAAGGCGCGCAATACAGGGCCGTCCTCGCTGCGATAGCCGACGCCGGCGCCGATCGTGCGCGGCAGCCGCTCGCTCACCTCGAAGGTAATGGGCCAGTTGCCGTCGGCATCCGGCTCGGGGCCCTCGATGACCCGGACGGTCGAGAAGAGGTTGGTGTCGACGAGCCGACGGCGGGCGCGCTCGACGTCCCGGCTGTCGTAGCGCGTGCCCGGCTCGATCAGCAGGCGCTGCTGGAGGAATGCCGGATCGATGTCAGTCTCGCCGGTCACCACCGGCTCCGCGAAGCGCAATCGCGGTCCCGGGCGGATGGCGAGCTCGACGTCCATGGTCAGGGTGTCACGATCGATCACCGCGCGCCGGTCGACGATCTCCGCCATGGCGTGACCCCGTCGCCAAGCGTAGCGCAGCAGATTATCCTCGGCCGCGACCACGGTCTCCGCCAGCGCCGGATCCCCCTGTTTCAGCCCGAGCTCCGACGCGCGGGGCGGCGTCAGTCCCGAAGGGTCGCCGTCGATCCGGATCGACCGCTCATCGAACACGTAGCGCTCGCCCGGGTCGACCTCGAAGACGATGCGGGTCGGCGGGCGCGTCAGCATGGCGCCGATCTCGCCGGTCAATCCACCCGAGGTGGTCTGCTCCGGTGTTCCGTCCTCCTCGATCCGGAAAGCGACCGTGCCGTCGTAGAAGCCGCGCGAGCGCAGCGCCGCCTCGAGCTGGCCGACATCGCGCTCGGCACGGTTGCGCAAAATGAGGATGCTGGGCGGCGGCCGGTCGGTGCTCGCCGCGGCGTTTGAAGCGCTGCGCAGGAAGCCGGCGAGCCCCGGATCGACGGCCGTGTCGGCGCCTTCGATCTCGACCGAGTAGGGGATCCTCGGCCCGCTTTGGCTCTCATCCTCTGCGTCCAGCGACGTGTCTTGGCCGCTGCAGCCGGAAAGCGTCAGGAGCAGCGCGAGCCAGAGCACGCCCGGGCCGAGAGCCCTGGCGCGGCCGAGGCCGACGCGCGCGAGCGTAGCAATGTGGAGCATCAATTGCTGCCGCTTCGCCTTTGCCTGGCGGCGGCCGGCGGGGCGTCGGCCGTGTTGGCGGGCTTGCCCTGCGCCTTGGTCGGCGATGCGGCCAACGATGGAGCGGGCTCCGGACGAGCCCCTTCCGCCGGATCCTCGGGCGGGGTTCCGTCCGCGTCCTCGGCTGCCGCCTGCCGCAGCTCCCGGCTGGTCGTCTCGATACGCAGTGGCGGCGCCTTGCCAGTCTTGTCACTGCCCCAGTAGATCGTCTGGTGCGGGTAGGGGATCTCGATGCCGAGCTCGTCGAACCGGATTTTGATGCGGCGGAGGAACTCGCGTCGGATGCCCCACTGCTCGCCGGGCCGGGTCTTCGAGCGCATGCGGATGACGACGGCCGAGCTGTCGAGATTGTCGACGCCGGCGATGTCGATCGGCTCGAGGATCAGCCGGCGATAAGGCCATTCCTTGCGCATCCGGTCATCGATCTCGCGGATCACGCGGATCACCTCGTCGGTGTTCTCCCGGTAGGCGACGCCGACATCGAAGACTGCGTACGAGAACTCCTTGGTCATGTTGGTGACCACGTCGACTGAGCCATAGGGAATGATGTGCACGCTACCGTCATAGCTGCGGAGCGTGATGGTGCGCATCGACATCCCTTCGACGACGCCGGCCTTGCCGGCGATGTCGACGACATCGCCGACGCGCAGGATGTCGCCGAGCAGCATGAAGAGGCCGGTGATCAAGTCCTTGACCAGTGCCTGCGAGCCGAAGCCGATGGCGAGGCCGACGACGCCAGCGCCGGCGAGCAGCGGTGCGGTCTCGACCCCCAGCTGACTGAGCGCGGTGAACAGTCCCGCCATGCCGAAAATGAAGTAGAGGCCGTTGGCGACAATTCCGGCAAGCGTGCGCGTTCGATTGTTGTGGACCGGCTTGCCATTCTCGTCCTTGTCGTTGATGAAGCGTCCCGCGAAATGCCGCGTCACCTCGAAGGCGATGACGGTCAATGCCGCGATGAGGACCAGCCGCCCGAAGACGCCGAGCAACGTCAGTCCGATATCGGAACTCAACCAATCGAGAACCCCGGTGTTCCAGACGGCGCCGATGGCGACCACGGCGAGTAGCAGCACGGCGCCGCGAAACAGCAGCCGCGCCGGCCTGGCATAGCGGCTGGTCGGCTCCGCTGCGGTCGGCGGACCGTCGTCGGCATCGGTGGTCTGCGGCGCGTCACTGGCAAACAGCATGTTGATGCCGACTGTGGCCAGACGTGCAAACACAACGATCGCGATGCTGAGCAGGGTCGCCCGGCTGAGAAAGACGATCCCGCCCGGCACCTTGAGCGCCCACACCAGGTAGTGCAGCAGGATCGAGAGGATGGCGAAATAGTGCCAGGTCCGTGCCAGAAAGCGCGCCGGCACGAAGCGGGTCCAGACGGCGCTGGTCTCGTTGGCCCAGTGCCGGATCGCGTTCGCCACTGTCTCGCGCAGCCGAAGGACGAGAACGATGGCGATGAAGGCGACGACCAGATAGAGCACATGCACGAGAAACAGGTACACTGCCTCAGGCAGGCCAATGAGGTAGCAGGCATAAAGCACGCCGAAGCCGAGGAAACCGAGACGGCCGATGGTCAGCAGGCCATCGCGAGACACGCGAGCCGTTCGGTCGCTGATCCGCAGCAGGCGTCCATCTGTGTTCGATCCGCCGAAGAGGAGGCGCAAGACCGCGCGCCAAAGCATCGCTGCGAACAGGAGCAAGCCGAGGCTTCGGGCAGCGCTCGCCACCACGGACAGATCGAGCGCATAGGTGGTCGCCAGGGTGTCAGAGACCCAGAGCATGCCGAGGGTCAGCATGCCGAAGACCAGCGCCGCCCCGATTTCGATGGCAAATCGCCAGGCGAGGCTGCTGAAGCGGTGCCCAGGATCGATCGCCGGGGCCCAGCGCAGCACCCAGCTGCGGGCGATGAGCCCGACCGCGAGGATGAGGAAGAGCGCGATCGTGACGACCAGCCAGAGAAGTCCGCTGCTGCTTGTCGGTGACCTGCTCGACAAGCCAGTCGGCCAGGGCCGGCAACTGCTCGGTCGACTCGATAATATCGGCACCGAGCTCGAGCAGGGCGTCGGACCGACGGCGGAGCTCGTCCGTCACCTCGTCCACGACGGTCGTCGAGAGCAAGGCAGGCTCTGCCGCGCCCGGTGTGGCCCTCTGCGACACTTGCATCTGCCGCAGGTCCTCGAGCAGCTTTTCCCGTTCCTGCGGATCCTCGAGCGAGCGGATGAGGGTCTCGAGCGCCGCTTTGGAATCGATTCCCGGCGTGGCGGCCGGCTCGCTGCTCGACGCCATGCCGCTGGGCGTCGTCACGCTCTGCGCCGCCGCCTGCACCGTGCTGCCGACGAGCAGGGCGCCGGCGACGAGGAGGAAGAGCCAGCTGCGGAGAGCTTGGGCGGCGGAAGTCAGTTGCGTTCGGGGGCGAATGGCCTGATGTCCATGCGGCAGTGATCGGCGCAAGCCGTCAGCCGACCTCGCTTCGCCGCCTCAGTGTGCGGGGCGGGAGGCCTTGCGCGGCTGCGCTCGCAATACGCCGCAGGGTAGAATTTCAGGCGGATTTCGCAAGGCCGCCGCGCAGCTTGTCGAGGCCCT
>CAVOZQ010000014.1:0-96627 GCA_963700945.1 uncultured Alphaproteobacteria bacterium | reverse complement strand
GCTCGAAGCGCCATGCCGTGCCGACGATTCGCTCGAGGTCGTCGTGCTCCGGCGTCCAGCCGAGGAGGTCGCGGATGCGTCGGTTGTCCGCCACCAGCACCGCCGGGTCGCCTGGCCGCCGGGCGCCCTGCTTGAGCGGCAGCTTTCGGCCGGTCACCCGCTCCACCGTGTCGAGCACCTCGCGAACGCTGTAGCCGTGGCCGTAACCGCAATTGGCGATGAACGAGTCGCCGCCCGCCGCGAGGTGGCCGAGGGCCAGGACATGCGCCTTGGCGAGGTCGTCGACATGCACGTAGTCCCGGATATTGGTGCCATCTGGCGTCGGGTAGTCGGTGCCGTTGATCTGCATCTCTGGCCGCCGGCCCAGCGCCGTCTCGAGCGCCACCTTGATCAGGTGACTGTTGTTCGGCGTCGCTTCGCCAATCCGCGCCTGGGCATCCGCGCCGGCGACGTTGAAGTAGCGGAGGATGGCGAAGTGCAGGCTGCTCGCTGCGGCGATGTCCTGCAGCGCCCGCTCGGCCATCAACTTTGAGGCACCATACGGATTGATGGGTGCCAGCGGCTGATCCTCGTCGATCAACGGCACGTCGGGCTGGCCGTAGACTGCCGCGGTCGACGAGAAGACGACATTGGCGATGCCGTACTGGGCGCAGAGATCGAACAGGCGAAAGGCGTTCGAGGTGTTGTTGAAGTAGTACTTGCCAGGATTGGTGACCGACTCGCCGACCCAGATGTGACCGGCGCAGTGGACCACCGCGTCGAAGCCGCTCTTGCCGAGAACGGTCTCCAGCCGGGCCCGGTCACCGAGATCGGCCTCGACCAGCTCGACGTCGGGCACGGCCCAGCGATGCCCGGAGTAGAGGTTGTCGTAGACGGTGACCCGGTGTCCCGCGGCCACGAGATCACGGACAATATGGCTGCCGATATACCCGGCACCGCCGGTAACCAGAATACGCGAGCTGGGGCTGGGTCCAGTCATACACGGTCCTTGAATGGAGGCATGATCGTCAGGGTTGGGTTAGCAACTCAACGGCCGCGGGTGCAAGCGCCACCGAGGTGAAGGGTCATCAGGCCATCGCTTGCAGAGTGGTTCCGGGGATGACGAGCATGGCTCGGTTCACACAGCGTATGGTCGCCGTCAAAGCTCGTCGATCGAAGGTGATGGGTGATGTGGCATGGCATCGCTCTGGCCTCTGAGTGTCGGAAATGGCGCGCTCAGGCGGTGCCCGTGGCGAGGAAACGGCGGCTTTCCCCTTCGAGCACGATGCTGGTCAGGTTGCCGTTGAAGCAGGCGCCCGTGTCGATGCCGATCCGGTTGCGCCGGACGACCGGCATGTCCTCGACCGTGTGGCCGTGGACGATGATCTTGCCGCAATCGCCGGTCCAGCTGAGGAAGGGCTCGCGGATCCACAGAACATCTTGCTGGAGCTGCTTGTCCAGCGGCACATCCGGGCGGATGCCGGCATGGCAGAAGAGATAATCGCCCATGGGCAACATCAGCTCGAGCGATTCGAGCACTGCTCGATGGCTGGCGGGCACCTTGGCATCGAGCACGGCCTGGGCAGTGGCGAGGCGGCTCTCCTCTGGCTGGTCGAGCGCCAGCGAAACGCCGTAGCTGAGGAGGGTCGCGTCGCCGCCGAAGCGTAGCCAGCTCTCGCCGACCGCCTCGCCCTCGAGAAAGGCCTGAAACCAGAGGTCGTGATTGCCGAGCAGCAGATACCGGTCGAACCCCTCGGGCGGATCCTGCGCCAAATGCTCGATCACTTGGCGACTGTCGAAGCCGCGGTCGACATAATCGCCCAGATAGACGAGCAGGTTGTGACACGTGGCGGGTTGCGCCGCAGCGTCCTCGACGATCCGTTGCTCGAGCTGGCGGACGAGGTCGATTCGTCCGTGCACATCGCCTACGGCGTAGACGCGAACACCTTCCGGCACGCGCGGCGGACGCCCGGCGATCGTTGGCGTTTGATCGATATCCGGCGGGGGCGGACGTTGGAAGAGACGTTTGAGCAGAGCAGCCTCAACTATTGGTTGATATCGGGGCAGCGCGGGATACGCACATCATAACCATGCGTGGCGAAGGCGCTACAGTAACGTGAGATCGAGCCCGGTTACGGCCCACACTCGAAAAAGCCGAGTTATCCTGGTTGTCAGGGTTGGGCAAAGTCGATAGGACCACCGCTGGTTGATACGCCAAGAAGGCGCTTTTCGTCGTCCGTCGGCCTTGCCGGGTAAAGGCTTCTGGCAGTGATCGACGCCGAGGCTCGTGGCTGCGAGCCTTGGTTGATCTTGCCCGGGGTGTGCAAGGGCCGAACGGTTCGACGCATGGCTTTCCTACGGAGTTCACTGATGACCAAGACCAAGCTGATTGGAGGCGTCGTCGCCGCGGCAGCCTTGCTCGCCCCGACCCTCGCTGCAGCACAACCGGTCGGCCCGTACGACCCGCTCGGCATCCGTGCCGGCGCCTTCCTGGTTTATCCGAGCATCGATACCGGCCTGACCTACACCGACAATGTCTTTGCCACCAAGGACAATGAGGACGACGACTTCATCCTCACAATTCGTCCCGAGATAAGCGCCGAGTTCGCAATGGTCGCGGCATTCGCTCGCATTGAGCACGTTTGGCGAGCTCGGCTTCTACGAGAGCGAGACCGACAGCAACTACCAGGACTTCGGCGTGGCGCTCGCCGGCACGCTGGATGTCTTGCGGAACAGTCGTTCGGACGGGCGGCTCGCGGTCAGCCGGCTGCACGATGACTACGACGACCCCGACGACGCCCAGGTGCGGGAAGTCACGCAGTATTGGTTCTACGACGCGACGATCGGCCACCGGCACGAGTTCAATCGGCTGTTCGTTCGGCCGACCGCCTTTGCGCGGCGCTACGCCTACCAGGAGGCCGGTGATGTCAGCAATGCCGGTCGTGACTACAACAATTACGGGCTGGGCCTGCGCACTGGTGTCGTCGTGTCGCCGCGCATCAATGTCTTCACCCAGGTGGACGGTGATCTCGTCCGCTATGACGAAGGCGGCAACGATGACGACAGCTCAGACGGCGTGGATTTGCTCGCCGGTGTCGAGGTCGACTTCAACCGGCTCGTCGTCGGTGAGGCCTCGATCGGCTATGGCTGGCGGACCTACGAGAACGACGATTTCGATGACACCAACGGTCTCGCCGGCAATCTGGGGATCACTTGGACCCCGACCCAGCTGACGACGGTCGATTTCGTCGGCCGCTCCGCCATCGATGAATCGGACGTCGTCTACGAAGGGGACCGGGCGTCTGGCGAGCTGAACCAGAGCATCGGCGTGATCGTCAATCATGACCTCCGCCGCAACATCGTCCTCACCGGCAGCTCGTCCTACGAGCGAGCCGACTTCCAGGAGACCTCGCGGACGGACAATACCTATCGGCTGGGCGCCAGCATCCGGTATCTCATCAATCGCAACTTCTCGGTCGACGCATCCTACCGCTTCACGACCCGCGATTCCGACGACAACGATGCCGAGTTCACGCGCAACCTCTTCCGGGTCGGCGTCGTCGCGCGGCTCTAGCGCAAGGGCTGAGGGGCGGTCGATGCGCCAAGTGGGTCGCGCGGCTGGTGCCGCCCGTTGCTTGCGGCATCAAGGGTTTATTCTTAATTAGGGATTGTGGCGTAAACCATGGGTGTCGGCGGGTCTGCCAGCCTCCATGTGGGCGCTGCTTTCTGGTGGTCGTGGCGGCCGGCCGTCGGTCTGACGATCCGTTGGAGAGGTGAGAATGATGCGACTTGGTCGCGTTGTGATGTCCGGGCTTCTGGCCGTGCTGAGCCTGGTCCTCGTTGCTTGTGGCGGCGGGCCGCAGGCGTTGCCGGGTGCCAGCGGGGATGGAGACGTCCAGGCGACCAGGCTGGCCGCGCCGGCCTACACCATGGACAGCGGCGACCGGCTGCGTGTCGTCGTCTTCCGCCACGAGGACCTTTCCGGCGAGTTCGAAGTGGACGGCACCGGCACATTCTCGATGCCCCTCATCGGTAACGTGGATGCGGTTGGGCTCACCGCACGCCAACTCGAGGAGCGAATCGCAGAGCGGCTGCGTGACGGCTACCTCGTCGACCCGCAGGTCAGCATCGAGGTCTTGAACTACCGTCCGTTCTTCATCCTCGGCGAGGTCAACCAGGCGGGCCAGTATCCCTATGCGTCCGGCATGACCGTGCTCAATGCCGTGGCGTTGGCCGGCGGCTTCACTTTCCGCGCCAAGGAGAACGGCATCACCGTTCAGCGCGGCGGCAGCAATGCGCCCGAGGTGGTGGTGACGCCGGATACGCCGGTCCTTCCCGGCGACATCGTCCGCGTTCCAGAGCGCTTCTTCTGATCCGAGCCCCAGGCCATCCGACAGCTGGTGGCCGCTAGGCGGCCTGCCCGCAGCTATCCTGCCAGCTGCCGCTGTGACATCCGGATGGTCGGCGGCGAGTGGTTGCGGCGGCGTCTGGCGTGCGCTTCATTACGGTGCCAGCGCTCGCTTGAGCGGGCCTGATCGGTCGTGGCGGCGGCCTCGAATTGTCGGCGAGCGCGCTCGGTGTGTTGGGCTTTGCAACCCTAGCTTTCCATCGCTATAGCGCTGCAGCGGCAAGCTGCGTTGGGGGCGGATGGCATGTCACAGCGGTTCGACGTGCGGGGCTGGTTGAGCTCCTTCGCCATTTATCGCGATCCCCGGGTCGTGGGCGTGTTGTTTCTCGGCTTCTCCAGCGGCTTGCCGATCATGCTGATCGCGTCGACGCTCAGCACGTGGCTGCGCGAGGAGGACGTCACGCGGGCCGCCATCGGTCTCTTCGGCTTCGCGTTCGCGCCCTACACGTTCAAGTTCGCCTGGGCGCCGTTGATGGACCGGCTGCCCTTGCCGCCCTTCACGACGCTGCTCGGACGGCGGCGCGGCTGGATGCTGGCGAGCCAGATCGGTCTCATCGGCTCGATCTTTGCGTTGGGTCAGACGGCACCGGGTGTCGATCTCTGGTGGACCGCCTTCTTCGCCGTGCTGGTCGCCTTCTTCTCGGCGAGCCAGGATATCGTCATCGACGCCTACAGGGTCGAGATCCTGCCGGCGGACAAGCTCGGTGCCGGCGCCGGGGTCATCGTGCTCGGTTATCGAATCGCCATGTGGGTGGCGACGGCAGGTGCGCTTCTGCTGGCTGATGCAGTCGGCTGGTCGGCCGCCTACACCGTCATGGCGCTGCTCGTGCTGATCGGTGTCGGCACGGTGCTCTCGATCGGTGAGCCGGCGCAGTCTTCGACGGCGCTGATCGACCAGCAGGTTCTGGAGGAGGATCGGCTGCTCCGCCAGACGCCGCGTGCGGCGCTCGCCCCGTTCGAGGGGATCGGCGGGCTGCTGCTGGCGATCATCGTCTTCTTCGGGATCTGGCAGCCGGCCTCGACCCTTTTCGGCATCGTCTCGCCGCTGGCGGGCGAATGGACGCTGGCGCAGGGGATCGTGCTGCTCGGCAATGTTGCGGTCACCGGGCTCGGCATGAAGCTTGCCTGGGATCTGTATTGCCGGGCGCCCGGCGCCCTTGCCGAGGCCAAGAATTTCGCGCTGCTCGCCATGGCCTGGTTGATCGTCAAGACGCTCTGGTACGCCATCGGCCCATGGTCGCCGTTCCTGCCCTCGCTGGACGCGGCTGCCGTGCTGGCGGTGTCTGCTCGCGCTGAGCAACGCGGTGGTCGGCGCGTTCGGCGCCGAGCCGTTCGCGACAACGTCCTTCCTGGCGCGGGTGTGGCTCACCGTCGTCGGCTTCTGGGTCGGTATCCTGGCGCTGATCACGCTCTACGGCTTCACCTATTTCAGCAGGCGGGCACAGGCCAATTTCGGGCTCGTGCCGATCGCCGAGGAGAGCCGGACGCATTTGTGGATGCGGCGTGCGGTGATCGAGCCCTTCTACGATTTCTTCAAGCGCAACGGGCTGGGGATCGCGGTGGCGATTCTCGCCTTCATTTCGCTCTTCAAGGCCTCGGACGTGCTGCTCACGCTGATGGCCAACCCGTTCTACGTCGATGTCGGATTCACCCTGGGTCAGATCGCTTGGGTTTCCGGCACGTTCGGGCTCTGGATGACGCTGATCGGCGGCGTGCTCGGCGGCATCCTGGTGTTCCGCCTCGGTCTGCTCCGCTCACTGACCATCTCGGTGCTGCTGATGGCGACCTCGAACCTGATGTTCCTGCTGCTGTCGCTGCGTGGCGCGGACATGGCGATGTTCCATCTGGTCATTCTCGTCGAGAACGCGTCAGGTGGGCTCGGCACGACCGTCTTCGTCGCCTACCTGTCGTCGCTTTGCAACGTTCACTACACCGCCGTGCAATACGCCCTTCTGACCTCGTTCATGCAGCTGCTCGGCAAGTTCGTGATCGTCCCGTCCTCGGGTTTCTTCGCCGACGCCTTGGGATGGCAGCTCTTCTTCATCACGTCGACCTTGTTCGCGTTGCCGGCGCTGCTGCTGCTCTGGCTGCTGCAGCGGCGCGGCATGACGGTTCGAGTGGCCGACGCCAGCACCTGACCCCAACCGGCGGGCTCGTGACTTTCTTCCTGTGCTTGATCTCGATCAATGCCGTGGCTGCATGGCAGCCCTACCGTTCGCGACGTTGACCGGGGCTGCGCTTCATGCTTTCGCAACGGTGGTTTCGAGGGTGACGAGATGATCGTTTGCGTCTGCAATGAACTGCGCGAGAAGGATTGCCGCGAGGCTGCGGGTGATCCTAGCGTGCGACGCGCCGGATGCGTTTACCGGCGTCTGAACTGCCGGGTGCGCTGTGGTGCTTGCGTTTCGACGATGCAATCGATTGTCGAGGAGCTGCGCGCCGAGCGCGTGGCGAGGTCTGGCGCCGCTTCGCCAGCGCGCGAGCTGATCCTCATCGCCGCCGCCGGCGTAGAATAATTCCAACCTGCTGCTCGGGCGCCGCGCTCGCTCGCGCATCTGGCAAGGATTTCGGGCCTAGAGCGGGTTTGTCCGATCGGCCCACCCAGCAAAAAGTGAGGATATGTCATGCCTGCGGACGTTAAGGGTCACAAGGAGGTCATCGCGGCACTCAACAAGGCGCTGCGGGGCGAGTTGACCGCGATCAACCAATATTTCCTGCACGCCCGGATGCTGGAGGATTGGGGCTTCACCAAGCGTGGCAAGGCCGAGTACGACGAGTTGATCGAGGAGATGCAGCACGCCGACAAGCTGATCAAGCGCATCCTGCTGCTCGGCGGGCTGCCCAACCTGCAGGACCTGGGCAAGCTCTATATCGGCGAGGATCTGAAGAACGTCATCGAGTGCGACCTGCGCTTGGAGCTCGAGGGAATCGAGCACTACCGAAAGGCGATCGGCATTGCCGAGGAGCATGACGACTACGTGTCCCGCGACCTCTTCATCGAGATCCTGTCCGATGAGGAAGAGCATCAGGACCAGAACAAGACCGAACTCGAGCTGATCGAGCGGATCGGCATCGAGAATTTCGGCCTGTCGCAGATTTGAGCCTGCCGCCCGTCCGCCCCGGGGCGGCACATTGGCGGCGCTGACGCGGCGCGCTGGCCGCATGCGTGGGATTGGTCCGTTCCATCCACGGCTGCCGACTGGTCAGGCGATCAGCTTGGCGCCTGTTTCGGGCGTCATGGTCTTGACCGCCGTCGGCTCGGCGGTGGCGTCCTCCTCGAGCGCCGACCTGAAGACCTTGGCCAATCGGACGATGTCGCGATGCGCGCCGGAGCGTGGCGCGTAGCCGCCGATCCATTCGGCGGCGTCGAACGATTCGGCGAAGAGGGGTGAGTGGTGGATCGGTGGCGTCATCCTGGCCGGCACGCGGATGCGCATGCGCCTCAGGCCGCCGTCTTGAAACCAGCCGTTCTGCAGCCGGGTCGGCACGACCAGAGCTGGAATCGGCCCGCCGCGGCGCACCTCCGCGGCTTTAGCCACGCGATGCAGCGTTCGCGTCGTGGCCGCGAGGTCGAGCCCCGAGGCTGCTGTTGGAATCAGCACGAGATCGGCGACCAGCAGGGCGGCAGCGAGCGTTGCACCCAGCACCGCCGGCAGATCGATGATCACAAAATCCTGCTTCGCACCGATCTCGTCGAGATCGCCGAGCCAGGCGGGGACCGCGGTGACGTCGCGGATCGGCGCCTCGAGGAGCGTCGCCGGTAGCTCGCGCCGGCGCAGCCACTGGGTCGCGGTGAGTTGCGGGTCGGCGTCGATCACCACCGCCGCTTTGCCGGTCGCCGCCAGCGCGCAAGCCAGATTGACGGCAATCGTGCTCTTGCCGGTGCCGCCCTTGAGATTGCCGACGGCGATCACCGATGCCCGGCGCTTGGTCGCCTGCTCGCTCATCCCGGGCGCCGGGTCACCAGGCCCCGAAACGAGGCGTCGACGGTCATTGGCGATCGACGACGGACCGGCTCAGGCTCCCCGGCGGTGGCTGGATCGTCTCCGATGATCGCTGGCGCAGGGCCGTGGCCGGGCATGAGGCTGTTTCCGTTCTTGTTCCTTGCACAAACGCGCCGGCGCTTGTCGCTCGACGGCGAGCGTTGCGCGGTTCGTGGTTGCACTCAAGGGGCACTCGAATCGATGCGCACCCGACTATGTCAGCGCAAGGTTTTCACTTGCGTGCGGACCTATCCTCTCCGGTTTGGCGGGGCGGCGACAAACCCTTGCGCTTCTCGGCCAATTCTTTAGAAGCCTCTGTCGATGCGGTCGTGGCGGAACTGGTAGACGCGCAGCGTTGAGGGCGCTGTGGGCCTAGCCCGTGGAGGTTCGAGTCCTCTCGACCGCACCACCATTCTCCTCTCTCATCTTGGTCCTCCTGTCGTACTGGCGCGCACGGGTCACGCCTGTGCCGGTGGCGTTGTCGCTTGCGCTGCTCCCCGGTCTGCCGGTAGCGTTCAGCGCAGCGGGCGGGCGACGCGCGGCCAGCCCAGGGGCCGCTCGCCATCGGCGAGCTGGGTCAGCTGGTCGACGTCCAGGATGGTCAGCCGGCTGCCGCTCCGTTTGGTCAGGCCGGCTTGCTGCAGCTGGCCCAGCAGCCTTGCCACCGTCTCGCGCGTGGCGCCAGTGACGCTCGCCAGTTGCTCCTGCGTCGGCAGCGGATCGACGATCAGCCGCTCGCTGTCCCCGGGTGCGGGCTGGGCCCGACGAAGGAGCTCGCGCGCCAGCCGCTCTCCGGCGCCGAGCGTGCTCAGCTCGCTGATCCGCAGGTCGGCATCGCGGATCACTCGGGCGAGGTTGCGCAGGAACGCCAGCGCTATCGTCGGATAGGTCTCGAGCATCTGCTGAAACGCGGCGGGCGGCATGATGGCGACGCGGCAGGGCTCGATCGCCTCGACATCGGCGGTGCGCGGTCCGCCATCCAGCGCCGCCAGCTCGCCGACATGGCCGCCGGCATCGATCTCCGCGAAGGTGACGAGGCGGCCCGAGGGCGTCCGTCCGACAACGCGGACCCGTCCCTCGAGCACGAAGACGACCTCTTGGCCGGTCCGATGCTCGCCGATCACATAGTCGCCTGCGGCGAACCGTGCGAGCCGGCAATGGCCTGCGATCCGGGCGCGCTCCGCCGGCGTCAGGCCGGCGAGCACCGTGACGTTGGCCAGGGGATCGGCCGCGTGGTCTGCTTGGGCTCGGCTCATGACGGGCTCCCTGCCGGTGCCCTCGGGCAAGATCTGTATTATTCTACAGTGCTAGGCCGGTTCTTGACAGGGCTGGCGTTCTCGTCGTCCCGGCCGGCACGGCTCTGGGTGCGTCGTGCGGCCGGGGCGACCGCGCGCGCCTTCAGTCTTCGTCGGCGCGCCAGCGGGTGACGCCGGCGGCGTCGATGCCGAAGAGGTCGAGCGCGCGACCGACGGTGTGGTCGACCAGCGCCTCGATGGTCTTCGGCCTGGCGTAGAAGGCGGGCACGGGCGGGCTGACGATGGCCCCCATCTCGGTCACCGCGACCATGTTGCGCAGGTGGCCCAGATGGAGCGGGGTCTCGCGCACCAGCATCACCAGCCGGCGGCGTTCCTTCAAGACGACGTCGGCGGCGCGGGTCAGCAGGTTGTCGCAGACCCCGTTGGCGATCGCGGCCAGCGTGTGCATCGAGCAGGGTGCGATGATCATTCCTTCGGTGCGGTAGGAGCCCGAGGCGATCGAGGCGCCGACATCGTTCATCGGGTGCACCTTGCTGGCCAGGGCCTTCACCGCGTCGACCGGCCGGTCGAGCTCGTAGCTGATCGTGAGCGCGGCAGATTTGGTCAGCACGAGGTGGGTCTCGATGTCGAGCTCGGCCAGCACCTGGAGCAGTCTCTCGCCGTAGATCACGCCGGATGCACCGGTGATGCCGACGATCAGCCGTCGCTGCATGCGCTTGTCACTCCCTGGTCACGAGTCGCTCCAGGCCGCCAGCTGGCCAGACGCCGGAGTGGCGTCGGACGGCGATCCCGAGCTGCTAACTAGGCCGCGCCAGGATCAGTGGAAAGGTCGGATTGCGCTGCCAGGCGGAGCACGACCACGCGCCCGCCGCCTTCGACCGGGACCAAATCGGCACGCAGCGCATCTCCGGAGGCGAGCGGCCAGTGCCGTGTCGGCTGGTCGTCGGCCGACCACTGGGCGACTGTGGCGCCTCGGGCCGGCAGCTCGGCACCGCCGAGAAGAGCTGTCAGCAGCGAGTCCAGCGAGGCGCCGTCGAGCGGCGTTGCGAGCCCGGCAGCGCTCGCCGCCTCGCGCATCCTCGCATCGGCGGCTATCACCTGGAGCCGGCCGTCGCGCGGGAGATCGCGGGCGACGGCCGTGGCCTCGGGCGCCGTCTCGACCAGATGGCTCAGAGCCGCCGCGAGCGC
Source organism: uncultured Alphaproteobacteria bacterium (assembly GCA_963700945.1). Lineage (GTDB taxonomy): Bacteria > Pseudomonadota > Alphaproteobacteria > Geminicoccales > Geminicoccaceae > SLRI01. The sequence continues at coordinate 85,813 of CAVOZQ010000014.1, read as the reverse complement.
CCGGCCGGTGGCCTCGCGGTCGACCGCCTCGGTCACATCGCGCACGCCGAGGATGACGCCGGCGACCCGCTGCCCGGCGGCGCGGTGGGGGATGGCGCGCAGGCGGGCCACCTCGCCGTCCACGGTCGCCAGATCGAGGACGGCGATCTCGCCGCTTGTCACCACCGCCTGGACCAATGCCGGAAGATCGGCGCCGATGAACCGATGGGTGACGTGGTCGAGCGGCCGCCCGACATCCTGCGGCATGAGGTTGACGAAGCGGGTGAACGCCGGCGTGAAGCGCCGGACCTCTAGCCCGGGATCGACGAGCAGCGCGGCGAGCTCGGCCGAATCGAGCAGCCTGTCCATATCCTGGCCGAGCTGCAGCAGCTCCTCGATCCGGCGCTGATGCTCGACGTCGACGGCGTGCATCGCCTCGTTGACCGAATGCAGCTCCTCGTTCGCCGCCAAGAGCGCCTCGTTGGAGGCCACGAGCTCCTTGTTGGCCGCCTGCAGCTCCTCATTGGCCGTTTCCAGCTCCGCGATCCTCGCCTGCAGGCTCTCCTGGCTGAAGCGCAGGTCGCGTTCCAGCTCGTCGATCCGGCTCGAGACCTGCTCGTCGAGCGTCGCGGACGGCGGCAGCTCGGCGAGATTGTCGGTCCCGGCGCGACCGTCGAAGCTGACGAGGAGGCAGGGCTGGTTTTCCGGCCGGCCATCCAGAGTCTCGACCACGAGACGGTGCAGGACCGACGGTTCGCTGCTCTCGCCGAGCGGCAGCCGGGCCAGCGTGATCGGGTGGCCGGTGCGTTTCACCCGATTGATCGCCGAGGTGAGGGGGGCCCTTAGCTCGTCCCGGACCATGTCGAGCACGGCGAGGCTGGGTCGGCCGCGCGGCGCCTTGAGATAGGGACCCGCATCGCCGAAGCAGTGCACCACGTGGCCGTTCTCGTCGACGAGCAGGCTCGGCGGCACGTAGCGATCCAGCAGCAACTCGTGTGCCGTGGTCAGCCGCTGGTCGCGGCGCTCACGGGCTACCGCCCGACCACTGGACACGGTCAGCTGGCGGCCGGGCGCGGGCAGTGCCGCCGCCACCATGCTGCCGCGGTCGACGGCTGCGGCATCGCGCCGGCGGCGGAAGAGCCTTGCGTCGCGGTCGATCGTCGCGAACGCTTCCTCGTGGCTGGCGGCATTCTCGCTCGGCCCGAGCAGCAGATGCCCGCCCGGCTCAAGGGCGAACACGAAGCTGTCGATCACCCGCGCCTGTGCCTCGGGCTGGAGGTAGATCATGAAGTTGCGGCAGCTGACCAGCTGCAGCTTGGTGAAGGGCGGGTCGCGCAGCAGATCGTGCGGGCTGAAGACAAGGGTCCGCCGCACGGTGGGGATCACCTGGTAGCCGCTGCCGCGCTTCGCGAAGAAGCGGCGCAGCCAGTCGCCGCGGACATTGCCGACCGCCTCCTCGCTGTAGAAGCCGGCGCCGGCGACCGCCAGCGAGCGGCGGTGCACGTCGGTGGCGAAGACGCGCAGCGGCGCGGTCTCGATCGGTGTCGTGCACCGTGCCAGGATCAGTATTGCTATCGAGTAGGCTTCCTCGCCGGTGGCGCAGGCCGGCACCCAGACCCGCACCTCCTCGCCGTCGTCGAGGCGGGCGGCGAGCGTGGACGCGACCGCCTGCTCGAGCGCCTCGAACGCATCGACGTCGCGAAAGAACGCGGTGACCCCGATCAGCAGGTCCTGGTAGAGCGCTTCCTGCTCGTCCGGGTCGTCGACGACGAAGGCGGCGTAGGCATCGAGCTGGTCGAAGCCGCGGAGCATCATCCGCCGCTGCACCCGGCGCTGCACGGTCTCGTTGCGGTAGTCGGAAAAATCAATGCCGAACGAGCGATCGAGGCATTCGACCAGCAATGGGTTCAAGGTGCCGCCGTCCTGGTCATCCTGCTCAGCCGGCGGCTGTGGCCCGGGCGCCAGCAGCGCCGCCGCCATCGCGTCCGGCGGCATCACCTCGTCGGTACAGCCGGCCTCGACCGCGCTTTGCGGCATGCTCGAGAACTTGGCCGTGACCGGCAACTGCACGAGCACCCGGCCGCCGGCCCGGCGAATGGCGCGGGCGCCTCGGCTGCCGTCGCTGCCACTGCCGGACAGCACGATGCCGACCGCCGCGGACCCGCGATCGCTGGCGAGCGAGACGAAGAACTCGTCGATCGGGTGGTACGCGATGTCGCGCTCGTCGCGTTCTGCCAGGCGGAGCAGCCCGCTCTCGATCGTCATCGTCTTGCCGGGCGGGATCAGGTGAATGGCGTTGGCCACAGGCGACGTGCCGTCGGTCACAGCGCAGGACGGCAAGTTGAGTGCGCCGGGCCAGCAACTCGACCATCAGGCTTTTGAAGTCGGACGACAGATGCTGGATGATGATGAAGGCGAAGCGACTGGGCGCCGTCACCGCAGCGAAGAACTGCTCGATCGCCTCGAGGCCGCCGGCAGACGCGCCGATGGCGACGATCGGTGCCGGTGCCATGGGCTCTGGCATGTCCGCCGAGCGCTCTGCCGCCTGCTCGCTGTCAGTCAGCGAGGCGAAGGGGACCGTCGCTTCGGCGAGGCCTTCGGCTGGCTCCGATGCGCCTTCCGACGCCTTTTCCGACCCCGCATCCAAGCTTCTTGTCCTGCCCTGGCCGAACCGACGCTTACCTTGCGGGAAAGTTAGCTCACTGGCCGTCGCTTGAGAACCTAAAGATTGCCAAAGTATTTCCAAATGCGCGCAATGGTTTCTCAAGGCCGTGCCAGAGCGGTTCGGCGGTGACTGGCTGGCCCACCTCCTTCAGTTGCGATAGGAGTATGGCGCCGCAGCGGTGGTTGCAGAGAGGTTGGTCGTCATGAGGAAGCTCCTGGGGTCGTTGGTTGTTGTCCTGGTGTCGTTGATCGCACCGGCCGGCGGTGGCGCGGCCGAGAGGATCATCGGCATCGGTACGATGGCACCGGGCTCGCTGAGCTATGGCACCGGCTCGGCGATCGCCGAGCTGATGGTCGAGGAGCTGGGTGTCGAGGCGCGGGTTCAGCCGAGCTCGGGCGAATCGACCTTGCTGGCGCTGCTCGACGGTGGCGAGCTCGATTTTGCTGTCGCAAACGCGCTCGAGGCGGCCGAGGCCTTCGCCGGTGAGGGCGCGTTTGCCGATCGCCCGCTCGAGCAGCTGCGCATTGCAGCCGCGCTCTACCCCTTGCGCGTGGCACTCTTCGTTCGGGCCGATAGTGGCATCGAGACGATGGGCGATCTTGCGGGCAAGCGGGTCACGGCAACGTTCTCGGCGAGCACCGCCATCGCCACGCTCTTGGATGCGGCGCTCGCCGGCGGCGGTCTGACGCTCGAGGACGTCACGCCGGTGCCGGTGCCGAACGTCGTTGCCGGCGCCGACCAGTTCCTCGACGGCCGGGCCGACGCGTTCTTCTTCGCCGTCGGTGCCGCCAAGGTCGCCGAGGTCGATGCCAGCGTGCCGCTGCGGATGCTGTCGCTCGACGACGGCGAGGAGGCTGGCGATCGGGTGCGCGCCGTCTTCGCCGACGCCTATGTCGCACCGGTGCCGCCGATCGCAGGCCTCGCCGGGGTCAGCGGGCCGGCAGCCGTGCTTGCCTTCGACAATCTTTTGATGACCAGTACCGCGGTGCCACCGGAACTGGTCGACCGTGTCGTCGCCGGCATTGCGACGCATGCCGAGCAGCTGGCCGCGTCGTTCCCGCCGTTTCGCGGCCTCGCCACGGACCAGCTGCACAAGCAGAGCCTGCACGTTCCCTACCATCAAGCGGTGATCGCCAGGGCGGCGCCCTGAGCCCTTCCGCCACACGGCTTCGGCGCGGCGCTGCCGGGGCGCGCTCCTCGCTGCAGCTGGCCATGCTCCTGGCGCTCGTGGCCTGGGTGCTCGATCTCCCCGGCAGGCTCGGCCTGGGGCTCTACACCGAGCAGTATCTGGCGCTGGCGGCGGGGCTGGCCGTCGGTATCGCCCTGCTGCAGGCGCCGGCCGCGCCTCTTGGCCGGCTCGCCTCGGTCCTGAACGCCGTCTTCGTGGCGCTGGTCCTCGCGGCGTTTCTCGTCGTGGCGAGCCGCTATCCCAGCCTCGATCGGGAGCTGGCCGCAGCGCCGGCCCATGCCGTGGCGACAGGCGTGGTGATGATCGCTGGCATTCTCGAGGCGGTGCGCCGGCGCTTCGGTCTCTTTCTGCCGCTGCTGCTGCTGCTGCTCGCGCTGGTGGCGCTGGTCATCGGCCCGGAGCTGCCGCGCGCTCTCGCCACGCGGGCGGTCGGCCCGGAGCGGCTGATCGTCTATCTGGCGCTCGACACCAACGCGCTGCTGTCACGCCTCCTGCAGGTGGCGGCGGTGACCATCGCGCCCTTCATCCTCTTCGGTGCCCTGCTCAACCACTACGGCGCCGGCCTGGCGCTCACCAATCGGCTGATGCAGCTGGCGCGCGCCTCGCCTGGCGGCACCGCCAAGGCGTCGGTGCTGGGCTCGGCGGCGTTCGGCCTGGTCTCGGGCAGTGCCGTGGCCAATGTGACGACGGTGGGCGCGCTCTCGATCCCAATGATGCGCCGGGCCGGCTATCCGCGCCACGAGGCGGCGGCCATCGAGGCGGTGTCGTCGACGGGCGGCCAGCTCATGCCGCCCTTGATGGGGGCATCCGCCTTCCTCATGGCCGAGTTCCTCGAGCTTCCTTACCGCGACGTGGCGCTGGCGGCCCTGCTGCCGGGCGTGCTCTTCTACGTCGCCATCTTCCTGGCGGTGGATTTCCAGGCGAGGCGGTGCGGCGCTGCTGCCGATCCCGGCCCAGCCGTGGCTCGAGCGCTCGACATGCCGGCGGCACCGTGGCGCTATCTGATCCCGGTTCTGGTGCTCATTCACTTGCTCTTCATCGAGGCCCGTTCGCCGCAACAGGCGGGCCTCATCGCAACCCTCGCGCTGATCGTCTGCCACGTCGCCTGGCCGCTGACTGGCGGCGTCGAGCGCCTCCGCCGAACCGGACGGTGGCTCCTGGCCGCCACCGGGGTCATCGCTGATATCGTCGTCCTCGCCGCGGCCGCTGCCCTGGTGGTCGGCATCTTGAACCTCACCGGCCTCGCCTTCGCGCTGACCCTGCAGATGCTGCAGCTGAGCGGCGGCATGCTGGCACCGCTGCTCGTTCTCGCGGCAGCATTGGCGCTGCTGCTCGGGCTCGGCATGCCGACCGTGGGCGTCTACGTCCTGCTCTCGACCCTGGCGGCACCGGCGCTGGTCGAGCTCGGCACGCCGCCGATCGCGGCGCATCTTTACCTCCTTTATTTCGGCATGCTCTCGATGATCACCCCGCCGATCGCGATCGCCAGCTTCGCCGCGGCCGCGGTCGCCGAGGCTGATCCGTGGCGGACCTCGTTCAAGGCCGTCCTTCTGGCCGCTGGCGCCTACGTCGTCCCGGTGGCGTTCGTCACCCAGCCGGCGCTCGTGCTGGTCGGCGACGTGCCGGAGATGGCAACTGGCCTTCTGCCGCTGCCTTGTCGCGATCGCGCTGGTCACGGCAGCCTTGACCGGCGGGATCACGCGTCCGATCGGTTGGCCGCTGCGGACCTTGGCCCTGTTGCTGGCGCTGCCCAACCTCCTGGCCTTCGGCCATTGGCCGCCCGATGGCGTGCTGCTCGCCGCCCTGGTCGGGGGCGTCCTCTGCCTCGTGTGGCTCGCGCGCCCGGCCGACGTTGCCGGGCAGCGGGCGGCATCCTAGCGCGAGCCATGCGGCCCGAGCCTGGGATCTGTCGGTCTTGCGATGCCGGCGAGGCTCCTCTAATCGTCGCTCGCCTGGGTTGCGTACCATACGGGAGAGGCCGGCGCGGCCAGGAATGCAGCGAGGGGCGATGGACGATCACGCCACGACGCGGTCAACGACGTTCGCCGATCCGGCGCGCGCGGGCGGCCAGACGTTCATGGAGCAGGTGGTGCTCTGGGCCTCGGCCGCCCGGGCCAGGACCCTGCCGGCTTCGGTGGCGCCGGTGCTCATTGGTGTTGTCCTCGCCTATGCGGACGGTGTCGGCCACGCGCCGGCGGCCGTCTTCGCGCTGATCGGCGCCATCCTGATCCAGATCGGCACCAACTACGCCAACGACTACTTCGACTTCGTCAATGGTGCGGACACCGCCGAGCGCATCGGGCCGCGGCGGCTGGTGCAGTCGGGCCTGGTCAGGCCCGAGGCGATGCGCCGGGCCACCATCATCGTCTTCGGGCTCGCCGTGCTGGTCGGCCTCTACCTCGCGGCGCGCGGCGGCTGGCCCATCGTGCTGGTCGGCGTGGCCTCCATCCTCTGCGGCCTGCTCTACACCGGCGGGCCGTTTCCGCTCGGCTATCGCGGGCTCGGCGACGTCTTCGTGCTGCTGTTCTTCGGGCCTGTGGCGGTCGCCGGCACCTACTACGTTCAGGCGCTCGACGTCGACTGGCGGCCGATCGTGGCGGGACTGGGACCCGGGCTGATCTCGGCGGCGATCCTCGCCGTCAACAATCTCCGCGACCGCGAGACCGACGCCAAGGCGGGCAAGCGGACACTCGCCGTGCGGCTCGGCGTCCGTTTCACCCGCATCGAGTACACGACATGCGTGGTGCTCGCCTGCCTGACGCCGCTGGTCTTTCTGGCCACTGGCGTCGCCGGCGTCGGCATGTTGCTGCCGCTCCTGACCCTGCTTGCCTTGCCATTGGTGCACCGCACGGTCTGGGGCGACGCCGACGGCGCAGCGCTGAACGGCGCGCTTGCCGACACCGGCAAGCTCTTGATGCTCTATGCCGTCCTGTTCTGCATCGGCTGGGTGATTCAGGCGGGCTGAGCGCGCCGCTCGGCCGGGCTAGCTGGCGGAGGCCCGGCCACGCCGCCGGCTCCGGGCGTTCGACCTGCCCCGCGGCCTCGGCGCGGTGGCAGATCTCGGCGGTGAGGCGGCGAAAGAGCACGATGTGGGCCGGCTGCATGGCGCGCCAGTAGAGCACGCCGGCGAGCCCGTCCGGTTCCCAGTAGGCGGTGGCGGTCAGCCGCGTGCCGCCGCCCATGGCGGCCACCATGAACTCGAGGACGCCGTGGCCCGGCGCCTTCATGCCGAAGACGAGCGCCAGGCGGTGCGCGGGCTCGGCGATCAGCACCTCCCAGCTGTCGATGCGATCGCCCGCATGCAACTCGCCGCCCGCCGGTCGCCGGCGCTTCATGCCGGAGCCGCCGACCGCGGCATCCATCCACTCGCGCACGGTCCAGAGCGCGTTCAACGCGAAATAGCGGTTGTCACCGCCGATCTGGCTGACGACGTCCCAGACCGCCTCGGGTGTGGCGCGGGTTACCGCACCGCCTCCGGCCTTGAACGTGAAGGCGCGATACTGCTTGAGGTCGACGGGCATGGCGGATCTCGTGGCGGCTCGGGCAGTGCGGATCGGGGTGAACATAGCGGCGGCGGTCGCCTGCGGCACCCCTTCGAACCGCGGCACCCGGTCGCCGGGGCACGGTTGACAAGCCGGCCGGCGATTTGCTCAGAGAAGGCGCGCCACAGCGAGGAAAGCCGGCATGACGCCTTCGAGGATCGCGGTGACCGGGGCAACCGGCTTCATCGGCAACCGACTGGTCGAGATGCTGGTCGAGGAAGGCTTCGAGGTGATGGCGCTGACCCGAAGCGCGTCCCGGGCCAAGGCGGTGTTCCCGAAGCGGCGCTTCCCGGCGGTCGAGGTCGTGCAGTACGATCCGAACCGGCTCGGCGACTGGGTCGAGCAGCTCGAGGGGTGTGCGGGGGTCGTGCATCTTGCTGGGGCGCCGATCGCCGGCCGCTGGACGCCGTCCTTCAAGCAGGCAATTCGTGAGAGCCGGGAGGTCGGCACGCGAACGCTGATCGAGGCGCTGGCCGGCTTGACGTCACGCCCGCCGGTCCTGATCAGCTCGTCGGCCTGCCGCTTTTACGGCATCAGCGAGCGCGGCAGCTTCGACGAGACGAGCCAGCCGATCGACGCGGACGACTATCTCTCCGGCACCTGCATCATCTGGGAGCGGGAGGCAAAGGCCGCCGAGGCGCTCGGCATCCGCACGGTCATCATCCGTCACGGCTTCGCGCTCGCCATGACGCCGCGCTTTCGCCGGACACTCATGACCTTTCGCCGCTTCACGGGCGGCCGGGTCGGGTCTGGCCGGCAGTGGATCTCCTGGATCCATCGCGACGACACCTGCCATGTCATCATCCAGGCGATCCGCGACGAGACGATGAGCGGCGCCTACAACGCCACGGCGCCCAAGCCGGTGCGGATGGCCGACTTCTCGCGCGAGCTCGGCAGCCTGGTCGGTGGCCGGCTGCGTCTGCCGGTGCCGTCGATGATCATCGAGCAGATCTTCGGCGATGGGGCCACGGTGATCCTCGATGGCCAACGGGTCACTTCGGCACGGCTGCAGGAAGCCGGCTTTCGCTTTCGCCACCCTGATCTGCGCGAGGCGCTGGCGTCGATTCTCTAGGCGCGCCGTCGACCCTGCTGGCCTCGGCTTCGAGGCAGATCGCGCGCACCATGCCGGCCAGCATCGCCCAATGCGGCAGCCAGAGCGCGTACCAGTAGAGCAGGCCCCAGAAGCCGGCCGGGTGCCAGTGGATCGTCGCATCGAGCCGGGCGTCCCGGCCGTGCGGGGAGATCGTGAATTCCATGCCGCCGGCACCGGGCGCCTTGAGCGACGAGACGAGGGTGAGGCGCCGGCCCGGAGTCGCCGCCAGCACGCGCCAGAAATCGAACCGGGTGCCCGGTGCCAGCTCGTCGTCAACCGGGCGCCGGCCGCCATCATGCCCGCCGAGCCGTCGGTCGAGCCAGGCGCGCAACCGCCACACGGGGTCGAGGAAGAAGTAGCCGTGCTGCCGGTCGCCGAGCCGCGCCAGCACCTGCCAGAGATCGGCGGACGAGGACCGGGCCACGGCGCCCACCGTCATCGTCTTGCCGTAGAAGCTCACGTCATGGCGAAAGCCGCGCAGCTCGAAGGCGCCCTCACGCCAGCGATCGGTGGCGTGGATTCGCTGCTCGGCCTCGAACACGCGGGCGATCGACTCGGCGAAGCCGATCCGCTGCTGGTCAGGGACGAGGCGTCGCAACTCGCGATCGTCGGCCTCGAGATCGTGCTTGAGCCCGGTGATGAGAGCGCTCGCCACGTTCACCGGAGTTGCCGTGACGAGCGCCAGCCAATAGCTGGATAATTTCGGGGTCAGGAGCGGCACCGGGATGATCCAGGGCTGCCGCCGGCCGAGACGGCCCGCCAGCTCGCGCATCATCGCCTCGTAGGTGAAGCGCTCGGGCCCGCCGGCCTCCAGCACCTTGCCGGCGGCTTCCGGCTGGTCGGGCAAGGCAATGAGGTAGTCCAAGAGGTCGTCGAGCGCCAAGGGTGGCGATTTCGAGTAGATCCACCGCGGCGTGATCATGATCGGGAGATGCGCCACCAGGTCGCGCATCACCTCGAAGGCGGCGGAGCCGGGGCCGACGATGATCCCGGCGCGCAGCTCGGTCACCGGCACTGGCCCGGCGCGCAGGATATCGCCCGTCTCGATGCGTGACGCCAGATGCACGGTGTCGGGCGCTTCGGGGGCCAGGCCGCCCAGATAGACGATGCGGCCGACGCCCGCCGCCGCGGCGGCCTGGGCGAAATTGGCGGCGGCGATGCGGTCGCGGGCGGGGAAATCGCCGCCGGCCATCATCGAATGAACGAGGTAGTAGGCGACGGTGACGCCCTCGAGCGCCGGTGCCAGGCTGGGTGGATCGAGGGCATCGGCAGCGACCAGCTCCGCACCCTGCCAGGCCTCTGCCTCGAGCGCGGGCAGGCGCCGGGCGGCCGCCCGGACCGAATGGCCGAGCGTCAGCAGCCGGGCGGTCAGATGCCGCCCCACATAGCCGCTCGCCCCGAAGACCAGGATTCGACCCTGCATCCGTCCCTTTACCGGCCGCTGGCCTCAACCTCTTCGAGTATAGCGCAGGCCGGGCCCGGTTCGGTCGCGGTCAGATAGCGTCGCGGCCGTAGTAGAGCGTGACCGTGTGCTCGGCTTCGGCGAAGAACAGCCAGCGCTCGACCAGGATCCCGAGCAGCGCCGAGGCGCCGCCAACGGGCAGCAGCAGCCGGGCGGCAGCGTCGGCGCCGGTGGCGAAGGTGATCAGCAGCGCCAGGGCCGGCACGACGGCGCCGAGCAGCAGCGCATGGCGGCGCAGCTTGGCGCGTGCTTTCGGCCGATGCGAAAGCCCATCTCGTCGAGCAGATAGTTGCGCTCGGTGTGCGCCGCCTCGAACAGGCGCGCGGTGCCGCGCCCGGGCAGCCCGATGGCGTCGGCCGTGGTGGCGAGCGGTTTGGCCGTCGCGATCGACTGCCAGTAGCGCCTCTTGAGCAGCCAGGCGCCGGCGACGACGAGCGAGGACCAGCAGCAGGAGCGGCGGCGGCACGCCGCCGCTGAGCCAGGCAGCGATGGCGACGCCGATGCTGCCGCCGCTGGCGAGGCCCATGGCGAGATAGACCGGCGGCACGAGGCCGTGATGCCAGCGCGGGATCGGCTTCAGCGAGGCATAGATCATGGCCGTGCAGTAGACGGTGACCAACGCCAGGACGGCGGCGGCCAGGGCAGCCAGTGGCGCCAGGCGCTCGCCCATGATCCAGTGCCAGGCGAGCGCCAGCGCCGGCAGGTAGGTGACGACCGCGACCACGCCCTCGCGCGACAGCCAGGACGAGCGCCACTGGCTGAACGCCCGCCAGGCGCGCTCGGGATGGCCGAGATGCAGCGTCGAGGAGAGCAGGCCCAGTGGTCACGAGCAGCAGCGCCGGCAGGAGCAGGGCCGTGCCGCTCGCCGCGGTGACCGGCACGAGGCCGAGGAGGCCGGCCAGGGCCGCGAAGACCAGGAGGCCGTAGCCGGCGCCCGAGGCGGTGGTGAAGAGGATGATCGAGGGCGCTGGATGCACGTTGCGTTGACCTGAAGGGAGGAGGGCTCAGTCGCCGAGCGCGCGGTCGAGCCAGCCGAGAAAGCCGCCGGGGGCGGGCTCCAGGGCCTTGGCCGCTGGCGCATTCGGCGCTTGGCCGGCCGGCTGGCGCCGCGGCGGCAAGTAGCGGTTGGTCGGCCGGTAGCCGAGCTCCGGCATCAGGGCGACGCCGTCGCGCTCGGCGACCAGCTTCGAGACGTCGCTTTCCGGATCGCCCAGATCGCCGAAATGGCGGGCCCTGGCCGGGCAGGTGCGGACGCAGGCCGGCTCGCGCTCCTCGGCCGGCAGGTGCTCGTTGTAGATCCGGTCGACGCAGAGCGTGCACTTCTTCATCACCTTGGCGACGCCGTCCATCTCGCGCGCGCCATAGGGACAGGCCCAGGCGCAGAGCCCGCAGCCGATGCATTTGGCCTCGTCGACCAGGACGATGCCGTCCTCGTCGCGCTTGTAGGAGGCGCCGGTCGGGCAGACGGTGACGCAGGCCGCGTTCTCGCAATGCAGGCAGGAGCGGGGGAAGTGGACGGTGCTGCCGCAACCGCCCGCCCCGGTCGCGACCGACTCACTGTCGTCGAGCTCGAAACCGTGCACGCGGTTGAGCCAGGCGCCCGACGGCTCGAGGCCATAAGGATCGGTGTCGGCGAGCGGCGAGGCGGTGCTCGACGTGTTCCACTCCTTGCAGTGGACGACGCAGGCCTGGCAGCCGACGCAGGTGTCGAGGTCGATGACGAGGCCGAGGCGCCGGGCCGTGGGATTGGCTGGCAGGCTGGTCATCGCTCGGCCTTCACCGCGTAGGCGAGCACGTCCGGGGATTTCTTCTCGCCCGGCAGCCGTTGTTGCGGCTCGGCGCGGGGCATCGGCGCGCTCTCGGCCAGCTTTTCCACCTTGACCTTGAGGTCATACCAGGCGGCCTGGCCGGTGACCGGGTCGGCATTGGCGTAGCGGTAGCCGCCGTCCCGCGCGGGCAGGAGGTCGTCGATCAGGGCGTTGAGCAGGAAGCCCTCCTTGGCCTCGGGCGTGGCGCCCTCGAGGCCCCAGGCGCCCTGACGCTTGCCGATGGCGTTCCAGGTCCACACGGTCGAGGGATGCACCCCGCTCATCAGCTTGGCCCGGCCGACGACCCGGCCGTGGCGGCTGGTGACGGCCACCTTGTCGCCCTCGGCGATGCCGAGCGAGGCGGCGGTCGCGTGATGGAGGTAGAGGGCGTTGCGGCTGAGGATCTGGCGCAGCCAGGGATTGTGCCCGCCCCAGCTGTGGTACATGAACATCGGTCGCTGGGTCACGGCATGGAGCGGGAAGGCGTCCTCGGCCACGGCCGCCTCGTCGAAGGGCGGGTACCAGAAGGGCAGGGGATCGAAATAGGTCTCGATCCGTTCCCGCTTGTCGTCCGGCGGCTGCACCGGCCCGTGGCCGCGGGCGGCCAGGCGGAAGCGCTGCAGGGGCTCGCTGTAGAGCTGCAGGATGATGGGCGCGGTGCCGTCGATCAGCCCCATCTGCTTGGCGAAGGCGAGATAGGCCTGGTTGACGTGCTTGAAGTAGCGGGCCTCGTCCGGGATCGGCTGGCTGAAGAAGCAGCCGTTCGCCTTGTAGCGCTCGAGCTGGTCGGGGTTCGGCGCCCCCTGGCCGTGCTGGTCGCCCTTCGGCCCGCGCCAGCCGGCGAGCGGGCCGATGCCGGGTTTGCGCTCGTGGTTGACCATGTAGTCGGGATAGCCGCCTGGAAAGCGCGGGCTGCCGTCCTCGGCGGTGAAGGCGGGCAGGCCCAGCCTGGCGCCGAGGTCGATCAGCACGTCCTGGAAGGGGCGCACGTCGCGGTCGGCTGCCACCACCGGCTGGCGGATCGAATCGGCAACGGCATCCGCCGAGCCGATCGGCCGGTCGAGCAGCGAGATGCAGTCGTGCCGCTCGAGATAGGTGGTGTCCGGCAGGATCAGGTCGGCATAGGCCACGGTCTCCGACGCGAAGGCATCGGCGTAGATGATCTTCGGGATGACGTAGCTGCCGTCGGGCTTCTTGGCGCTGAGCCAGGACGCCGTCTCGTCGCTGTTCATGGCCGAGTTCCAGGCCATGTTCGCCATGTACATGAAGAGCACGTCGATCTCGTATGGATCGCCGCGGAAGGCATTGCCGATGACGCTGTGCATCATCCCGTGCGCGGCGATGGGCGCGTCCCAGGAGAACGCCTTGTCGATCCGCCTGGGCCGGCCGTCGGGCTCGACGATCAGGTCCTCGGGCCCGCGGGGGAAGCCGAGCGGCGCGCCGGCCATGGGACTGCCGGGAGTGATCTGGTCGGGCCTGCCGGCCGGTTGTGGCCCGGGTGGGATCGGCTTGGGGAAGGGCGCCTTGAAGCGAAAGCCGCCCGGCGTGTCGATGGTGCCGAGCAGCATCTGCAGGAGATGGATGGCGCGGCAGGTATGGAAGCCGTTGGAATGCGCCGAGATACCCCGCATGGCGTGCATCGCGACGGGCCGGCCGATCATCTGCGCGTGGCGCTGGCCGTGGACGTCGGTCCAGGGCTGGTCGATGACGACGGGCGCGTCGAAGGCGGCGGCCGCCAGCTCGGCGGCGATCCGGCGAATGGTGGCGGCCGGGATGCCGCAGCGGTCGGCCACGGCATCGGGTGCATACTCGGCCCTGGTGTAGCGGCCGGCGAGCAGCTCCAGCACCGGTACGGCATGGCGGCCGTCAGCGAGCTGGAACCTGCCGTGCAGCGCCGGCTTCACGGCTGGCCCGGCCGGCTCGATCCTCTGGCTGCCGCGCACGGCGACCAGCGGCCGGCCCTCGGCGTCGCGGGCGACCAGCCCGTCATCGGCATCACCCGGCGCGTCGATCACCAGCCAGGCGGCGTTGGTCCAGCGGGTCAGGTAGTCGAGGTCGATCCGCCCGGCGTTCAAGAGCTCGTGGATCAGGCTCATGACGAACAGACCGTCCGTCCCGGGGCGGATGCCGACCCATTCGTCGGCAATGGCCGAGTAGCCGGTGCGGATCGGGTTGACCGAGACGATCTTCGCGCCGCGCTCCTTGAGCTCGGCCATGCCGAGCTTCAGGGGATTGCTGTCGTGGTCCTCGGCGACGCCGAAGATGAGGAAGTAGCGGGCGTGCTCGAAATCCGGCTCGCCGAACTCCCAGAAGCTGCCGCCGATGCTGTAGAGGCCGCCAGCCGCCATGTTGACCGAGCAGAAGCCGCCATGCGCTGCGTAGTTGCAGGTGCCGAACTGGCTGGCCCAGAAGCCGGTGAGGCCCTGGCTCTGGTCGCGGCCGGTGAAAAAGGCGAGCTTCCTCGGATCGCTCTTGCGGACCTGGTCGAGCCACTCGGTGGCAGTGGCCAGCGCCTCCTCCCACTCGATCTCACGGAACTCACCGGCACCGCGCTCGCCGACCCGCTTCAGGGGCTTGGTCAGTCGTGCCGGCGACAGATGGTGCATGATCCCGGCCGAGCCCTTGGCGCAGAGCACACCCCGGTTGACCGGATGGTCGGGATTGCCGTCGATGTAGCGGATCTCGCCGTTCAGCATGTGCACGCGGATGCCGCAACGGCAGGCGCACATGTAGCAGGTGGTCGTCTTGATCTCGTCGGCGATGCGCGGCTGGGTCGCGGCCACGGACGTCATCTCAGCACCACCTTCCGCTGGTGGCGACACGCTTGCGGTCGATCAAGCCTGGGCTCCCTGGCGTTGCGCTGCGGCGCCAGCTGCGCGCAACATTTGTTCAGCATTTCAATCATTGATCAGGGCTTTAGCACGCGCTCGCGCGGCTGGTCACTAGGCAACGCCGCAACCGTGGCGGCGGCTTGACCCGGCAGACGGCCTACGCCTAAGTTCCGCGCCGCAGCAAGAATCACCGGACCGTTGATGGCAGCGACCCCGCCGAGCTTTCAAGAGCTGATCCAGAGGCTGCAGGCCTATTGGGGTGGCAAGGGGTGCCTGCTGCTGCAGCCCTACGACATGGAGGTGGGGGCCGGCACGTTTCACCCGGCGACGACACTCCGGGCACTGGGCCCCGAGCCCTGGCGCGCGGCCTATGTGCAGCCGTCCAGGCGGCCGACCGATGGCCGCTACGGCCAGAATCCCAACCGGCTGCAGCACTACTACCAGTTCCAGGTGATCTTGAAGCCGTCGCCGCCCGACTTGCAGACGCTCTATCTGGAGAGCCTCTACGCCCTCGGCATCGACCCCAATCTGCACGATCTCCGCTTCGTCGAGGATGACTGGGAGAGCCCCACACTCGGTGCGTGGGGGCTCGGCTGGGAGGTCTGGTGCGACGGCATGGAGGTCAGCCAGTTCACCTACTTCCAGCAGGTGGGCGGGATCGATTGCCGACCGGTGTCGGGCGAGCTGACCTACGGCCTCGAGCGGCTCGCCATGTACGTCCAGGGCGTCGAGAACGTCTATGATCTCGCCTTTAACGACGCCGGCGTCAGCTACGGCGACGTGTTTTTGCAGGCCGAGCAGGAATACTCGGCCTGGAACTTCGAGATCGCCGATACCGAGGCGCTGTTTCGCCACTTCGCCGACGCCGAGGCCGAATGCGGCCGCATCCTCGAGCGCGGCCTGGCGCTGCCGGCCTATGACCAGTGCCTGAAGGCGAGCCACAGCTTCAACCTGCTCGACGCCAGGGGCGTCATCAGCGTCACCGAGCGGCAGGCCTACATCGCCCGGGTCCGCGCTTTGGCCAAGGTTTGTGCCGAAGCTTGGCTCGGGAGCCGCGGCCATGGCTGAGCTGCTTCTCGAGCTGTTCTCGGAGGAGATCCCGGCGCGGATGCAGCGCGACGCGGTCACCCAGCTCGGCCGGCTGGTCGAGGCCAGGCTGGCGGATGCCGGCATCGTGCCCGCCGGCGAGCGGCACAGCCACGCGACGCCGCGTCGTCTGCTCCATGCGATCGCCGATCTGCCCGGCGGCTCGGCCGACCAGACGATCGAGCGGCGCGGGCCGCGGGTCGATGCGCCGGCCAAGGCGCGCGACGGCTTCCTCCGGAGCCTCGGCACCAGCGACGTCGAGCTCGGCGAGATCGAGGACAAGAAGGGGCGGTTTCTGACCGCCACCTTTGTCGAGAAGGGGCGCCCGACGGCAGCCGTCCTCGCCGAGGCGCTGCCGGAGATCCTGGCGCAGTTTCCCTGGCCCAAATCGATGCGCTGGGCTGACGGCGAGGCCCGCTGGGTCAGGCCCCTGCAATCGATCCTCTGTCTTTTCGACGGCAAGGTGGTGCCCTTCACCTTCGCCGGGATCACCAGCGGCAATCGGACCTTCGGGCATCGCTTCATGGCGCCCGATGCGATCGAGGTCGATGATGTCGTCGACTACACGGCGAAGCTGCGCCTGTCGCGGGTCGTGCTCGATGCGGCCGAGCGGCGCCGGACGATCGAGACGGAGGCGATGCGGCTGGCCGATTCGGTGGGCTGCCGGCTGCGCCCGGACCCGGCATTGCTCGACGAGATCGCGGGCTTGGTCGAGTGGCCGGTGCCGCTGCTCGGCCGGATCGACGCAGCGTTCATGACCATCCCGCCCGAGGTGCTGGTCACGACCATGCGGGCGAACCAGAAATACCTGGCGCTGGAGACGGCGGCAGGCGCGCTCGCGCCGTATTTCGTCACCGTCGCCAATATCGAGGCGCCTGATGGCGGTGCTGCCATCGTCGCCGGCAACGAGCGGGTGCTGCGCGCGCGGCTCTGGGATGCCCAGTTCTTCTGGGAGCAGGACCTGCGGACGCCGCTCGAGGCGTTCCTGCCCAGGCTCGACGCCATGGTGTTCCACGCCGCGCTCGGCTGCATGCGCGACAAGGTCGAGCGGCTCGAGACCCTGGCCGTCGCCATTGCCGACCGGTTGCCCGACGCCGACCGGCTGCTGATCGAGCGGGCGGCGCGCCTCGCCAAGGCCGACCTCGTCTCCGGCATGGTCGGCGAGTTCCCCGAGGTGCAGGGCATCATGGGCGGCTACTACGCCCGGGCGCAGGACGAGCAGGCGCCGGTCGCCGCTGCCATCGCCGAGCACTACCGGCCGCTGGGTCCCGCCGACAGCTGCCCGACTGCAATCACCTCGGTTGCCGTGGCCCTTGCCGACAAGCTCGACACGCTGGTCGGCTTCTTCGCCGCCGGCATCAAGCCGACGGGCTCGAAGGACCCGTTCGCGCTGCGCCGCGCCGCGCTCGGTATCATTCGCCTGGTCGTCGAGAACGGCCTCCGGCTCGACCTCCTGGATCTCGCCGAGGTGGCGCTCGCCGGCTACGGCGAGCGCTTCCGCACCGTCGATCGCGCCGGGCTCAGGGCCGAGCTGCGCGGCTTCGTCGCCGACCGGCTCAAGGTCCAGCAGCGCGAGCGAGGCGTGCGGCACGACCTGATCGAGGCGGTGTTCGGCACCGGCGACGACCTCGATCTCGTGCGGATCCTGGCCCGCGTCGAGGCCTTGCAGCGTTTTCTCGAGACCGAGGACGGTGCCAACCTGCTCATCGCCTACCGCCGCGCCGCCAACATCGTGCGCATTGCCGATGCGAAGGAGCCCTCCGCGTCCGACGGTCCGATCGACCCGACGCTGCTGGTCGAGCCGGTCGAGAAGGCGCTTGCCGAGGCGTTCGCGACAGTCCAATCAAGCAGTGCAGAGCACGCTCGCGGCCGAGGATTTCACCGGTGCCATGGCGGCGCTCGCCGAGCTGCGGCCGCCTGTCGATCGCTTCTTCGACGAGGTGATGGTCAACGTCGATGACGACCGCGTGCGCCATAACCGGCATCGTCTGCTAAAGACGCTGCGTGGCGATTTGATTGTCATTGCCGATTTCTCGTTGATCGAGGATAGGCCCGTATAACAAGCCTTACCTAAGGGGGACGCCAGCGATGACCAAGTGGGTCTACAGTTTCGGCGGCGGCCGTGCCGACGGCAGGGCCGCGATGAAGGCACTGCTCGGCGGCAAGGGCGCCAATCTCGCCGAGATGTCGGCGTTGGGGCTGCCGGTGCCGCCCGGCTTCACCATCACGACCGAGGTCTGCACCCACTTCTACGCCAATGGCCGGCAGCTATCCGGCGGAGCTCGCAGCCGAGGTCGACGAGGCCGTGGCCACGATCGAGCGTGAGCTCGGCATGCGACTTCGGCGATCAAGAAGCGGCCGCTGCTCTTCTCGGTTCGCTCCGGCGCGCCGGTGTCGATGCCGGGCATGATGGACACCGTGCTCAATCTCGGCCTCAACGACGAGACGGTCGCTGGGTCTCGCCGAGGAAGCCCAGGACGAGCGCTTCGCCTATGACAGCTACCGCCGCTTCATCCAGATGTATGGCGACGTGGTCATGGGCGTCGACCACTATCACTTCGAGGAGGCGCTCGAGGCGGCCAAGACGGAGGCGGGCGTCCGCTTCGACAACGAGCTCGATGCGGCGGCGCTGCGCAAGCTGGTCGAGACCTACAAGGCGATCGTCCGCCAGGAGACCGGCGGCGCCTTTCCCGAGGACCCGCGCGATCAGCTCTGGGGCTGCCATCGGCGCCGTGTTCGGCTCGTGGATGACCCCGCGGGCGATCACCTATCGCCGCCTGCACGACATTCCGAGCGCGATGGGCACGGCGGTCAACGTCCAGGCCATGGTGTTCGGCAATATGGGCGACGACTGCGCCACCGGCGTCGCCTTCACCCGCAACCCGTCGACCGGCGAGCAAGTCCGTCTACGGCGAGTTTCTGATCAACGCCCAGGGCGAGGACGTGGTGGCCGGCATCCGCACGCCGCAGCCCCTGAGCAAGGCCATGGCCGCCGGCGGCAATGGCGACGGACGAGCGAATCCCTGGAGGTCCTGCAGCCGACTCCTACGGCGAGCTGGTCGAGGTCTTCGACAAGCTCGAGGCGCCACTACCGCGACATGCAGGACATCGAGTTCACCATCCAGCGATCGCAAGCTCTACATCCTGCAGACCCGCAACGGCAAGCGCACCGCACCGGCGGCGCTCAAGATCGCCGTCGACATGGCGGCCGAGGGGCTGATCACCGAGGACGAGGCGATCTTGCGGATCAGCCCGTCGTCGCTCGACCAGCTGCTCCACCCGACGCTCGACCCCGATGCCGACACCGAGGTGATCGCCAAGGGGTCTGCCGGCCTCGCCGGGCGCCGCCTCCGGCAAGATCGTCTTTCTGCGCCGACGATGCCGAGAACTGGACCGCAGGCCGGCGAGGACGTCATCCTGGTGCGCGTCGAGACCTCGCCCGACGACATCCACGGCATGCATGCCGCCAAGGGCATCCTCACCTCCCGCGGCGGCATGACCAGCCATGCGGCGGTGGTCGCCCGCGGCATGGGCAAGGCCTGCGTCTGCGGCGCCGGCGATCTCGCAGATCTCGTACAGTGAGCGCACGGTGACGGTGCAAGGCCGCACGCTCAAGGAGGGCGACTGGATCACCATCGACGGCGCCGCCGGCGTCGTGATGCTCGGCCAGGTGCCGACCGTCGATCCGGTGCTGTCGGGTGACTTCGCCACCCTGATGGCCTGGGCCGACAAGAAGCGGCGGCTCGAGGTGCGGACCAACGCCGAGACGCCGCTCGATGCGCGCGCCGCGCTGGGCTTCGGCGCCGAGGGCATCGGGCTCTGCCGGACCGAGCACATGTTCTTCCAGGAGGACCGGATCCTCGCCATGCGCGAGATGATCCTGAGCTCGGATGTCGAGGGCCGGAAGAGGGCGCTTGGCCAAGATCGCGCCGATGCAGCGCGACGACTTCGTCGAGCTGTTCGAGATCATGAAGGGGCTGCCGGTGACCATCCGGCTGCTCGACCCGCCGCTGCACGAGTTCCTGCCGCATGGCGGCACCGAGGACGAGGCCGTGGCCGAGGCCACCGGCGTCGATGTCAAGCTGGTCAGCGCCGGGTTGCCGAGCTGCGCGAGGCCAACCCGATGCTCGGCCTGCGCGGCTGCCGGCTCGGTATCCTCTTCCCCGAGATCTACGAGATGCAGGCCCGCGCGATCTTCGAGGCGGCGCTGGTCGTGCATGACAAATCGGGCGAGACGGTGACGCCGGAGGTGATGATCCCGCTGGTCTGCAGCGCCAAGGAGCTTGCCGATCATCAAGAAGCGGATCGACGCCGTGGCCGCGGCGGTGGCAGCCGAGCGCGGCCAGCGAGTTGCACTACGAGATCGGCACCATGATCGAGCTGCCGCGTGCGGCGCTGCAGGGCGCGGCGAGATCGCCGAGCATGCCGCAGTTCTTCAGCTTCGGCACCAACGATCTGACCCAGATGACGCTTGGGTCTCAGCCGCGACGACGCCGGCAGCTTCCTCGAGACTTATCTCGCGCGAGGAGATCTTCGCCTCCGATCCGTTCAGCTCGCTCGACCAGGACGGGGTCGGCGAGCTCGTGTCGGCTCGCCGCCGAGCGGCGGCCGCGAGACGCCGGCCCGACATCAAGCTCGGCATCTGCGGCGAGCATGGCGGTGATCCGGCCTCGATCGAGTTCTGCGATCGGCAGGGTCTCGACTACGTCTCCTGCTCGCCCTACCGGGTGCCGATCGCCCGCCTCGCGCCGCCCAGGCGGTGCTCGCGCGAGGCGTGAGCGCCTGCTGTCGACGCTGGCGACGCTCCGCCGGGGCGGCAAGGCCGCTCCTGGCGCGCGACCTTGGCCGGCCTCGAGAGCGAGGCCGGCACGAGCCCGGCAGACGGCCGCTGCTGGACGAGGCCTACGGCGACGCCCGCGCGGCCGCGTGATCGGCCTCACCGGGCCCGCCCGGGGTCGGCAAGTCGACGCTGCTCTCCGGCTGATCCGGCCATTATCGCGAGCCGGCTGCGACCGTCGGCGTGCTCGCTGTCGACCCGTCCTCGCGGCGCACGGGCGGCGCGCTGCTCGGTGACCGCACCCGGCTCGAGCTCGACCCCGACGACCCCGGCGTGCTTCGTTCGCTCGCTGGCCGCCGGCGACCGGCTCGGCGGCCTTGCCGACGCCTGCGTCGCCTTGATGGTGGTGCTGCGCGCGCTCTTCGATGTCGTCATCGTCGAGACCGTCGGCGTCGGCCAGTCCGAGACCGAGATCGGCGAGCTTGCCGACACCGTGGTCCTGGTCATCCAGCCGGCCTCGGGCGACAGCCTGCAGTTCATCAAGGCCGGGATCGTCGAGATCCCGGACATCGTCGTCGTCGGCAAGGCCGATCTCGGCGATGTCGCGGCACGGGCGCAGGGCGAGGTCGAGGCGGCGTTGCGCCATGCCGCGGCGCGCGCCGACGCCTGGCGTCCGCCGATCTTGCGGCTCTCGGCGCTGACCGGCGAGGGGGTCGAGGCGCTGGCCCAGGCGATCGCCGCCCATGCGACGCACGAGCGCGCGGCCGGCCGCGAGGCCGAGCGTCGCTTCACCCAGAGCCGGCAGTGGCTGCGCGCCGCCTTGAAGGAGGCGCATGGCCGGCGCGGGCTGGAGCGGCTCACCGCCGATCTGGCGGCGGCCGACGCCGACCGCCTAGGCTCGCCCTTCGGCTGGCTCGAGCGCCTCGGCGAACGTTTGGCTGTGCCGCCAGCCGACCGCTAGCGCCGCGGCAAATCATCCATCGGATGTCTGTGCTTTATCAAGGCGACGTCTTGCGCCACGATGCTCGCCAACAGGGTAGAGTATAACGTGGAGGATCAACCATGACGAAGAACCTGAAGCGTCGCTCGATCATCGCCGGTGGTGCCGCGATCGGTGCCGGCGTGAGCGCCGCCGCCTTGAGCTTCCCGAAGCCCGCCATCGCCCAGGACGTGCTGCGCTGGAAGATGGTCACCGCCTGGCCGAAGAATCTGCCTGGGCCCGGGGTCGCCGCACAGATGCTGGCCGACCGGATCACAGCGCTTTCTGGCGGGCGGATCGAGGTTGAGCTCTTCGCCACGGGCGAGATCGTTCCGGGCAACCAGGTGTTCGACGCGGTCTCGGAAGGCACGGCCGAGCTCTACCATGCGGTGCCCGCCTATTGGGGCTCGAAGTCCAAGGGCATCCTGCTCTTCGGCTCGCAGCCGTTTGGCCTGCTCGCTACCGAGCAGGTCGGCTGGCTGACCCACGGCGGCGGCCAGGCGCTCTACGACGAGATGTATGGCCGCTTCGGCCTGAAGCCGTTTCTTTGCGGCAATAGCGGACCGCAATGGGCCGGCTGGTTCAAGAACGAGATCACCTCGGTCGACGATCTGCAGGGCCTGCGCTTTCGCACCACCGGCCTCGCGTCGGAGATGTGCTCGAAGCTCGGCATGGCGGTGCAGGCGATGGGCGGTGGCGACATGTTCCAGGCGCTGCAATCCGGGACCATCGACGCCGGCGAGTTCATCGGGCCCTGGACCGATTCGGCCCTCGGCTTCTACCAGGTCGCCAAGAACTATTATTGGCCGGGCGTCGGCGAGCCCTCGTCGGCCGAGGAATGCGCCGTCAACATGGGCGTCTGGGAAGCTTTGCCGGATGATCTCAAGCTCGCCGTCGAGACCGCCTGCAAGTCACTCTACAACGACGTGCTCACCGAGTACTCGACCAAGAGCGCGCAGAGCCTGCCGCAGCTGGTCTCGGAGCACGGCGTGATGGTCCGCCAGCTGCCGGAGGAGGTGATGGTCGCCATGGGCAACGCGGCGGGCGAGGTGATCGCCGAGCTGGCGGCCGACGAGGACGAGCTGGTCCGGCGCATCACCGAGAGCTTCCTGGCCTATCGCGCCTCGATCGCCGCCTACATGGTCTACGCCGACAATGGCCAGATGAACGCCCGTGCGCTCGATTACACTTACGGCTGATCGGCCCTCCTACGGCTGACGGAAAGCCCGCTTGCTCACCACCGCCGCCGACGCGCTCGACCGGGTGAATGCCTGGGTCGGGCGGGTCGTGCGGTGGCTGGCGCTCTTGCTGTTGCTCGCCCAGTTCGCAGTGGTCGTGCTGCGCTACATGTTCGGCACCAGCTACATCTGGGGCACCGAGGCGGTTCTCTACCTGCACGCGGCGCTCTTCATGCTGGCCGTCGGCTACACGCTGCTGATCGACGGCCATGTCCGGGTCGACATCATCTATGGCGGCCTCAGCGAGCGCGGCAAAGCGCTGGTCGACCTGCTGGGCACGCTGCTCTTTCTCGTGCCCACCTGTCTCGTCATCCTCTGGTTCACCTGGCGGTTCACGGTGAACAGCTGGGCTATTCGCGAGGGGCCGCTCTCGGTCGGCGGCATCCCGGCGGCCTTCCTGCTCAAGACACTGATCCCGGCCTTTGCGCTGCTGCTGTTGATTCAGTGTGCCAGCCTGGGGCTTCGCTCGCTCGCCCGGCTGCGCGGGACGCCGCAGCTGTGATCGCGGCCAATCTCGATCTATTCATGCTGGCAGCGCTCTGCCTGGTGATCCTCACCGGCTACCCGGTGGCGTTCCTGATCGCCGGGCTCGGAGTGCTGTTCGCCTTTCTGGGCTTCGCGCTCGGCGTCTTCGATCTGTCGCTGCTGCGCGCATTGGCGCAGCGCATCTTCGGGGTGATGACCAACCAGGTGCTGATCGCGATCCCGCTCTTCGTGCTGATGGGAACGATCCTCGAGCGCTCGCGTATCGCCGAGGACCTGTTAACGGAGATGGGCCGGCTGTTCGGTAGCTTGCGCGGCGGGCTCGCCGTCTCGGTGGTCGTCGTTGGCGCCCTGCTCGCCGCCTCCACCGGCATCGTCGGTGCCACGGTGGTGACCATGGGGCTGATAGCGCTGCCGGCGATGCTGCGCGTGGGCTACGACCGCGGTCTCGCCGCGGGCACGGTCGTCACCGCCGGCACGCTCGGCCAGATCATCCCGCCATCGACCATGCTGATCATCCTCGCCGATGTCATGTCGACGAGCTACCAGCAGGCGCAATACGCCCAGGGCCTCTTCTCGATCAAGACGATCAGTGTCGGCGAGGTGTTCGCAGCCGCCATCCTGCCCGGGC
Organism: uncultured Alphaproteobacteria bacterium; assembly: GCA_963700945.1. GTDB lineage: Bacteria > Pseudomonadota > Alphaproteobacteria > Geminicoccales > Geminicoccaceae > SLRI01. Next base: position 62,050 of record CAVOZQ010000014.1, on the reverse strand, counting down.
TCATGCTGGTCGTCCTCTACATCGCCTATATCCTGCTCACCGCTTGGCGCCGGCCCGACCTCGCGCCGGCATTGCCGCCTTCCGCCGAGCGGTTGCCGCTGGGCCGGCTGCTGCTGATCCTGTTGCCGCCGCTCCTGCTCATCATCGCTGTCCTGGGGTCGATCCTGGGCGGCATCGCGACGCCCACCGAGGCGGCGTCGGTGGGTGCCATTGGTGCGCTGCTGCTGGCCGGGCTGCGCATATCGCCCGGCCGGAGCGCCTGGCCGGTCTGGCTCGCTTTCGGCGCCATCGTGGCCATGCTGGTGCTCACCGGTTTCTTCGACCTTAGGCTGGGCCGCGAGCTCTCCAGCCCGGCCGAACATCTGGCGATCAATGCCGGCTTCGGTCTCGTGGCACTTCTCGTCATCGGCATCGCGGTCTGCCTGCTTCGCGCCCACAAGGCGGCGATTCTGGTGCCGGTGCTGACCCAGACGATGACCATCAGCGCCATGATTTTCGGCACGATCATCGGCGCCTCGATCTTTTCGCTGGTGCTGCGCGGCCTCGGCGGCGATGCGCGGATCGAGAGCCTGATCGAGGCGCTGCCGGGCGGTGAGGGGGCGGCGCTGCTGTTCGTCATGGCGGCCGTCTTCCTGCTCGGCTTCTTCCTCGATTTCGTCGAGATCAGCATCATCATCCTGCCGCTGACCGTGCCGGTTCTGCTGCTGATGGGGCTCGACCCGGTCTGGCTCGCGGTGCTGATCGCGATCAACCTGCAGACCAGCTTTCTCACCCCGCCCTTCGGCTTCTCGCTCTTCTATCTCCGCGGTGCGGCACCGCCCGAGATCAGCACGCTCGACATCTACAAGGGCGTGATCCCGTTCATCTGCCTGCAGCTGCTGGCGATCTTCCTCATCTGGCTGCTGCCGCCCATCGCCACGACCCTGCCGGCCCTGCTGTTCTAGCGCTCGGGCTTTCCTGGGGCGCGCGCCCTGCTAGGTTGCGGCGACGCAAGCCAACCGAGGACTGAGTCCATGACCGTCACCCTTTACGGTGTCACCCGCTCGCGCACCTCGCGCAATATCTGGCTCTGCCTGGAGGCCGGCATGGCCTTCGAGCAGGTGCCGGTGATCCAGGCGCGTCGGCTGGCCGATCCGCTGGCCCCAGACGCGCCCATGAACACGCGATCGCCGGAGTTCCTCCAGGTCAATCCGAACGGGCTGATCCCGACGCTCAAGGACGGCGATCTGGTGCTCAACGAATTGCTGGCGATCAATCTCTATCTGGCAAAGAAGGCGGGGCAGCCGCTGGCGCCGGCGGATCTCGCCGAGGACGGGCAGATGACCATGTGGAGCTTTTGGGCGGCGACCGAGGCCGAGCCGCATGCGCTCTTGATCATGTACCATCGCGGCTATCTGCCCGAGGCTGAGCGCGAGCCCGCCACGGCCGATGCGGCCGCCACAGCCTTGGCGCCGAAGTTTGCCGTGCTCGACGCGCATCTGGCAGGGCGCGACTGGCTGGTGGGTGGCCGCTTCACCGTAGCCGACATCAACGCCGCAGAGGTGCTGCGCTATGCGAGCCTGGCGCCGGACCTGTTCGCCGCCTCGCCCAACGTCAAGCGCTGGCTCGACGCCTGCCAGGCACGGCCGGCATTCCTCGCGATGATGCGCCGTCGCGAGGCCGAGCCCGCCTGAGGCAGCGCCTCGCCTGGCTCGCCCGGGACGTTAACGCTCGCGCGCATTGGGGTAAGTGTCGGCTGCTTGGCGGCGCTGGAGGCCAGTTGTCCGTGGCATAACGCAGGTCGCGCGCGGTCTGCCTGAAGAGCTTTGTCCGGGCGCTTTCCCACTCATCGCGGGGCGAGTGCATGACGGACGCGGCACCGACGGACTTGGCGTTGCGACAGGTCACGGGCAGGTCGGCCGAGCCGGCCAAGCCAGCGGTGCCGACCCTGAGCATCGTCATTGCGGCGCACAACGTCGAGGATTTCATCGGGCCCACGATCGAGAGCGTGCTGGCGCAAACGCGGCGCGACTTGGCGCTGATCGTGGTGCTCGACCGCTGCACCGACGGGTCGCTGGAGATCGTCCGGCGGCAGGCGGCCGACCGCAGGGTCGAGGTCGTCGAGGCGGCGGCTGGCGGGGTGAGTGCGGCGCGGAACATCGGCCTCGATCGGGTTCGCGGGCCCTTCGTGCTGTTTCTCGATGGCGACGACTTGTTGGCGCCGGATGCCGTCCAGGCACTTCTTGCGGGCTTCGAGCAGCGATCCGAGGCGGTCGCGGTGGTCGGTGCGCACTGCAAGATCGACGAGGTGGGTGAGCTGATCGACGGCGAGACGGCCGCCGATCGTCCCGCATTCAGGAATGATGACGCGCTGGGCCAGCTGCTCGCCCGCAACACCATCGTCAATGGCGGGACGCTGGCGATCCGCACCGCGGCGGCGCGCGAGGCCGGCGGCTTCGATCCGCAAATCGCCATTGCCGAGGACTGGGATTTCTGGTGTCGGCTGGCGCTATTGGGCCCGTTCGTGTCGCTCGGCCAGCGACCGGTCCTCTTCTATCGCCAGCGACGGCGGAGCGCGTTCACGCAGCACGGGCTGGCTTCCGCCGATCTCGACGCCAAGGCGATCGACAAGGTCTTCGAGCTGCCGGCCGTGCGCGCCAGGGTGGCGCCGGCCGAGTTGGCCCGGCTGCGCCGCAACGCGGCGATCGACTATTTCTGGGCCACGGCGCGCGCCGCCCTCTATGGCGGCAATCGATGGCGCTTTGCGCAGCTGCTGCTGATCGGTCTCTGGCGCTTTCCGGACAGCCTGCTCAAAGGCTTTCTCGTCCGGTTCCTCTGGCGCAAGAGCTTTGGCCGGCTGCTGCCGGCGGGCTAGGCGCGTCGCCAAGTTTGCCGCTCAATTCAGTGGCGGCAGCGATGTTCCGCCCCCCGAGCCTGTCCCGGGTCAGGCGGCCTGCTCGACGCCTTTTGCGGCAGCCGCATCCTTCGGAAAGACGAAGGTGTAGCGCTCGTCGATGGCGAAGCCCATGCGCATGCCGATGTGGTGCGGCGTCTCGATCGGCTTGCGCACGGTGATCGTGCTGCCGGTCTCCAGCTTGATGCTGAGGTCGCAGGCCGGGCCCATGCGCCGGCACGACACCACCTGGCCGGCATGGCCGGTGCCGTTATAGTCCGGGCGCAGGTCGAGCGCCTCGGCGCGAAAGACGACGCTGACCGGCTTGCCATCGTCATGGATGGGTGCGGCGATCATGCCGAGCGGGGTCCAGGCGAGACCGCCCCTGACCTTGGCATCGAAGCGGACAATCGGACCGAAGAAATTGGCCACGAACTCGTTCGCCGGGCGGCGGTAGAGATCGTCGGGCGGGCCGCTCTGGATCAGCCGTCCTTCCTGCATCACATGCACGCGATCGCCGGCGACGATGGCCTCCTCTGGGTCGTGGGTGACGAGGAGCGTCGGCACGTTGGCCGCCTTGAGAATCTGCAGGGCCTCGTTGCGAATGCCGGCCCTGAGGCTGGCATCGAGCGCCGAGAAGGCCTCATCGAGCAGCATCAGCCGCGGCCGCGGTGCCAGCGCCCGGGCAAGCGCGATGCGCTGCTGCTCGCCGCCGGAGAGCTGGCTCGGGTATTTCGCCGCATGGCGGCTCATGCCGACCATGTCGATCAGCTCGGCGGCACGCGCGCGCCGCTCGGCGGCGCTCATGCGCCTGAGGCCAAAGGTGACGTTCTCGGCAATCGTCAGATGCGGGAACAGCGCCAGGTCCTGAAACATCAGGCCGATCTGCCGGGCCTCGGGCGGCACGACGTGCGACGCCCCGGCGAGGCGCCGGCCGGCGAGGTCGATCGTGCCGGTCTGCACCTGCTCCAGCCCGGCGATCAATCTGAGCGTCGTGGTCTTGCCGCAGCCCGACGGGCCCATCAGGCAGTGCACCTCGCCCGGCGGCACCGCGAACGACACGTCGTCGACCACCTGAACCGGGCCATAGCGATGGCTGAGATGAGCGACGCCGAGACCACCGGCAGCGACGGCGGTGCCATCGCCGTCACGTGAGCCGTCGCTGACGACAGCCGCAACGCCGCGCACATGCTCCGGCATGGCGCCGACGCGCTTTGCGCCGCGGTCGCTGGCATCGAGGCGGTTCGCAGAAGCCATCATCAATCCGAAAAAGCGCTCATTTACCCTGGGGTGGCCTTGTCGACGCCCGCCGCTCCATTCTGGCGCAAACGATCGTCCCCTGACCACGGAAGTCGTCGTAGAAGTTATATGGTACCGGCACAGTCGATATTGACCCTATAACGAAGCGAATGGATAAAGCAATTCACCCGGGGTGCGAAGGGCGCGCGAGCCGCCAAGACCCTTAGAACCGTTACAAAGATGTCGCTTCGGGGTGGAGGCGGAGACTTTCGATCAGCAGATCGAGCCCACGTTCTCGATCTGCATCGGACCGGATTTGCCGCGCGCGTGACGTGTTGTCGAGAGCCTTGAGGAGTGGTGTTGCAGAGCGACAGCGAATGGCTCGACGGCGACCGCGCGGCCACCAGCGCGCGCCCGGCAACACGTGCACGGGGCATGACACCGCTCGTTCTGGTCGCGTTCGTGATGGCCGGCCTCGTCTGCCTGCCGGTGTTCAGTGTGCTCGCCTCGCTGCTGCAGCCCACCGGTGACGCCTGGACACACGTGGTCGAGCGGCTGTTGCCGCGCTTCCTCGGGAACACCTTGTGGCTGATGGCCGGGGTCGGCTGCCTCAGCCTCCTGCTCGGCATCGGCTCCGCATGGCTCGTCGTCAGCTATCGGTTTCCCGGCGCCCGCATCTTCGAGTGGGCGCTGATCCTGCCGCTCGCGATCCCGGCCTATGTGCTGGCCTATGTCTACTACGACCTGATGACCTTCCAGGGTCCGCTGCAGGCGACGCTCCGCGCGGCAACCGGGCTTGGCCCACGCGAGTACTGGTTTCCGCGCATCACCAATGTCGGCGGCGCCATCTTCGTGCTGGGCCTCGCCCTCTACCCGTATGTCTATGTCGCGGCACGAGCCGCCTTTCTCCGCCAGGCGGGCAGCCTGCTCGAGGTCAGCCGCATGCTCGGCTGCAGCCGGCGCGAAGCGTTTCGCCGCGTCGTCCTGCCGCTCGCCCGGCCGGCGATCGCCATCGGCCTCGTCCTGGTGCTGATGGAGACGCTGGCCGATTTCGGTGCCGTGGCCTTGCTCGGCGTGCAGACCTTCACCACCGGGATCTACCGCGCCTGGTTCTCGATGGGCGATCGGGTCGCAGCCTCGCAGATCGCGACCATGCTGGTCGGGTTCGTTCTCCTGCTCGTGGTGACCGAGCGGCTGCTGCGCCGCGGCCAGACCTTCAACCCGGCGGGCGAGCATCGCTTCGATGCGCGCGACACGCTCGTGGGTTGGCAGGCGGCGCTCGCCATTGCCGCCTGCCTGGTGCCGGTCGGGTTGGGCTTCGTCCTGCCGGTCGGCCGTCTCGTCTGGATGACGTTCGATGTGCCGAGCTTCATCGGTGCCGGGCGGTTCCTCGAGCTGATCTCGAACACCGTGCTGGTCGCGAGCATCACCGCGTGCCTCGCCGTGCTGGTCGGGCTGGTCATCGTCTATGCCGTGCGCATCGCCAGACGCCGGACGGTGACGGCAGCGGCGACGCTCGCCGGGCTCGGCTACGCGCTGCCCGGCCCGGTGATCGCCATCGGCACGCTGATCCCGCTCGCCGCCTTCGACAACGCGGTCGACGCCTGGATGCGCGCGAGCTTCGGTATCTCGACCGGCCTGCTGCTCACCGGCAGCATCGCCGCCCTAGTCTTCGCCTATCTCGTCCGCTTCATGGCAATGTCGCTGGGCAATATCGAGGCAGGCTTCGCCAAGATCCGCCCCAGCCTCGACGATGCGGCCTCGGTGCTGGGCAGCTCGGTATGGGCGCGGCTACGCCGCGTCCACATGCCGCTCTTGGGCCCGGCGATGAGCGCTGCAGCGATCCTCGTCTTCGTCGACACCATGAAAGAGCTGCCGGCGACGCTGGTGCTGCGCCCGTTCAACTTTGATACGCTGGCCGTTCGCATCTACGATCTGGCGCGCGATGAACGCTACGCCGAGGCGGCGCTGCCGGCGCTGGTCCTGGTGCTGGTCGGACTCATCCCGGTCTACATCCTCACCCGCCGACTCAGCCGCGACCGCGCGTGAGCCTCTCACTGAACGAGAGAGGGCGCGCCACCCGGGTGACGCGCCCTGTCTCGGTCTTGGGGAATTTGGCTACTTCCAGCCGACCTCGTCCATGATGATCTGCGCCAGCGCCTGGTGCTCGCCGAAGACGGCGACCGGCACCGTGTCGCGCTTCACCGTCATGGCGCCCAGCTTGTCGAGGTCGGGGTTCTCGAACGCGACCCCGTCCACCGTCGGAAATTCGTTGTTGCCGGCGATGAAGTAGGTCTGCGCCTCGGGCGACGACAAGTACTCGAGGAAGGCCGTGGCGCTTTCGACATGCGGTGCCGTGGCGACGATGCCGGCGCCGGAGATGTTGACGTGCACGCCCCGGTCGCCCTGGTTGGGGAAGATCACCGCCGTCCTCTCGACCACCTCCTGGTCCGCCGGATCGTCGGAATTCATTAGCCGGACATAATAGTAGTGGTTGGCGACGGCCACGCCGCACTCGCCGCTGGCGACGCCACGGATCTGGTCGGAGTCGCCGCCCTCCGGCGGGCGGGCGAAGTTGTCGACCACGCCCTGGGCCCAGTCGCGTGCCGCCTCCTCGCCGTGATGCTCGATCATGCTGCCGAGCAGCGAGAGGTTGTAGATGTTGCTGCCGCTGCGGATGCAGACCTCGCCGGCGAGCTCCGGCCGGGCCAGGTCCTCATAAGTTTGCACCAGTGACGGGTCGATGCGCTCCTTGTCGTAGACGATCACCCGCATGCGCGTCGTGTAGCCGAACCAATGCCCGTCGGGGTGACGGAACTCGGCCGGGATGCGCTCCTCGAGAACGGTCGAGGTGACAGGCTGGAACAGCCCCGCCTCGTCGGCGCGAAACAGCCGGCCGGCATCGACGGTGACCAGCACGTCGGCAGGGCTGTTGGCGCCCTCGGCCTTGATCCGCTCGACCAGCTCGTCGGCATTGCCCTCGATCAGGTTGACGGTGATGCCGGTGTCGGCGGTGAATGCCGCGTAGAGCTCGGCGTCGCTGTCGTAGTGGCGACCGCTGTAGACGTTGACCTCGGCGGCGCTGGCCAACCCGGCGGCGCAGAGGCCCACGAGGCTGGCGGTGGCGAGAAGGCGGCGTGATGTCGACAACTGTGGTCCCCCATGTCGTCTCGATGGTTCGTTGCCCGCTGACTGCCACGCGGCGCCGCGACGGGGCAATCGAAAGCGCCCTAGTTCGATATTGTTATAGCTCCAAGGTGGACTTGCAGCCCGCCGGATGACCCGCCCCTCCAGCGTCTGCTCGGCGATCAGCAGACTGCCGTCTCGAGCAATTGATGGCGCTTCAGGGTGATCTCGACCTCGCGGGCATGGCGGCCGGCGCCTGTCGTCTCGACGGCGTCACCGCGCTGGTTTATGCACGATCTGGGGAGTAAATCGGGAGGTCACGGACCATGAGCTTCGGTAATCTCATCGGACAGCTGCTTCAGCAGGGCATGGCTGGACAGACGCAGACGCGCGGCCGGCTGGAGCACGCGGCCAGTCAATCGGGCGGCGGGCTCGACCAGATGCTCGGCTCGCTGCTCGGCGGTGGCGGGGCGCAGGGTGCTTCGCGAAGCAGCACCAGCAGTCCGCCCAGCAGCGCCGGCGTGGGCGCTGGTGGCGGCTTCGGCGGCCTCGCCGACATGGCCAAGGACTTCCTCGGCAACAAGCAGGCCGGCGGCATGAGCGGCGCCCAGGTGGGTGGCCTGGGCGCGCTGGTCGGCGCCGTTCTAGGCGGCGGCTCGGGCGCCACCAAGGGAGCGCTCGGCGGCGGGGCGATGGCCATTCTCGGGACGCTCGCGCTCACCGCCTTGAAGAACTACCAGGGTGCCGCTGCCAGCGCGCCTTCGCCGGCGCAAGGGGTGGTGGAGCCACCGGCGACGCCGGAGGAGGTCGAGGCGATGACCCAGCCGCAGACCGAGCGCCTGTTGCTCAAGGCGATGATCGCGGCGGCCAAGGCCGATGGCCAGGTCGACCAGAGCGAGATGCAGCGGCTGGTCGGGAGGATCGACGACGACGGCATCACCGAAGCGGAGCGGCAGTTCGTCATCGACGAGATGACCCGACCGCTCGACGTCCAGGACATCGCGTCCGAGGTGCGCAGCCCGGCGGTCGCCGCCGAGGTCTACGCCGCCTCGATCCTCGCCATCGACATCGACACGGATGCCGAGCGGCACTATCTTCGCAGCCTCGCGCAGGCGCTGCGGCTCGACCCGGGCACGGTGCATCGTTTGCATCAGCTCACCGGCGCACCCGCCGTCTAGCTCCAGCCGGGGCTCGGCCGGCCACGCTCGGCGCAGCTTTGAGCATAGCGCTGGGCGGAGGCCTGCTCGCGGGCGACGAAGGCCTCGGCCTTCGGCCCAGTGTCGGGGCCGGCATAGCGGCCCGACTCGCGCAGCGACTTGAAGTAGCCGGCGCCGGGCAAGCCGTCGCTGGCGCGCACCACGAGGCAGGCGAGGTCCGGGCCACCCGCTGCCTCGATCCGCGACGTCACATGGCCGATGTCCCGGCAAAGGGCGCGGACCGTGATCGGTGTGACGCGCCGCTCGAAGAAGGCGAGCAATTCACCGTAGGTGACGGGTTCCCCGGCCAGGGCCGCCGCGTGTAGCCGGTGCGTCAAGAGCTCTAGATCGACCATCGTCAATAGCACTCGCGTATAATTGTACGACATGTGTGACATGCGCCGACTAGTCGGCGGGCTGACCGTGCGATACATGGTAGATGGTCGAAGGAGACGTGCATTGCAGCGGGTCGGCCTTGCTGTCTTTATCCTGGCACTCGGTCTTGCGGCCGATGCGCCAGCTGACGGTGTGCAGCCGATTGCGGCGGCGCCCACGGAGAATCGTGTCGTCATCGACGCCGACGACCGGCGCTGGCACGCGGTCGGGCGGCTGAACCGTGAAAGCGGCGGCTTTTGCACGGCAGTGCTGATCGCGCCGCGCGAGGCCCTGACCGCGGCGCATTGCCTTTGGGACCAGGGACGTCGCCGCTGGCTCGATCCGGAGACCCTGCATTTCGTGCCCGGCTACCGGCGCGGCAGCTATCTCGGTCATGCCCGGGTCGAGCGCTATCGGATGGCCGATGGTATCGCCATCGACGAGCGGGGTCATCCCGAAAGCCTCCTGGACGATTGGGCGGTGCTCGAGCTGACGCTCGATCTCAGCGCCGCCACCGGCGTCGAGCCGATGGCGCTGGCCGGGGTCGACGAACGTGACCGGCTCATCGGTCACCCGATCGCCACCGGCGGCTACAGCCGCGACCGGCCCCAATTGCCGGAGAAGGTTGCACCCTGCCAGGTGCTCGGCATCATCGAGGAGGGGCGCCTCCTGCTGCATGACTGCGGCTCGAGCGCTGGATCCTCCGGCTCGCCGATCGTGGTCGAGCGGGACGGGCGTTATCTGATCGTCGGCGTCCAGTCGGCGGTGGTCCGCTCGGGTGAGGAGGCAGTCGCTGTCGCCGTGCTGATGCAGCGCCCGTTGCCGAAAGCGGCACAGCTCAGCCAGTGACCAGGCGACGGGCATTTCTGGCCTCGTTGCCATTGCTCGGTGTCGCGTTTTGGCCACCGCGTTTCGCCAACGCCCAGGCGCTCGATCGGCCGGGCACTGTCATTGCCCTCCGCCACGCCAGAGCGCCCGGGACGGGCGATCCAGCTGGCTTCGTGCTCGGCGACTGCAGCACCCAGCGCAATCTTGATGACACCGGCCGGGCGCAGGCGCGGGCTATTGGTCAGTCACTGCGCGCCGTCGGGCTGGACCGCGCAGCGGTGTATTCGAGCCGATGGTGCCGTTGCCTGGAGACGGCAGAGCTGCTGGCGCTGGCTCCGGTGACACCACTTCCAGCACTCAACTCGTTCTTCGGCGCCCGGCAGCGGCAGCAGGCGCAGACCGACGCGCTGCGCGCGTTCCTCGCCGGCGAGGGCGCCGACGGTCCGGCGCTGGTCCTGGTCACCCACCAAGTCAACATCAGCGCTATTGCCGGCCGGGGCACGCGCTCCGGCGAGGGCGTCGTCATGCGGCGGCTGCCAGACGGCGGGCTTGAGATCGTTGGGTCGCTGCCGCCGCCGATGAGCTGACCGGATGTCGGCCGGGCCTCGGGGTGCAAGCCGCGTAGTCGGGCGATGATCGGTCTCTTCGAGACGGTCCGGGCGTCACCGGCGTTCAGCCGACAGAGGGTGCAACCTGTGCGGCGCAATGCGCGCATCAGCTGCTTCGCGACCTTGCGCATCGAGATCGCGCCGGATCGCCTGGCGGGGCGCGCCTGGTTGACACGCCAAGCCTGCACCACTCTGTTCGAACCGGCAGGCCCGGCAGGACGATCGGATCAAGGAGGCAGCAATGCGGCTAGCAGGCAAGACGGCACTCGTCACCGGGGCGGCATCGGGTATCGGTGCCGCGTGTGCCACGCTCTTCAAGGCCGAAGGTGCCCGGGTCGCCGGCGTCGATCTGCGCGCTGAAGGTATGGCAGCGCTCGGCGACACGCTCGACTTGAGGGAGAGCCTGGACGTCACCGATAAGGGCGCCGTCGATGCCGTTGTCGAGGCGGTCGCCAACGCCTTCGGCCGCATCGACATCCTCGTCAATTGCGCGGGCATCACCGCGCGCCACGTGCCGCCCGAGCTGAGCTGGGAGGAGAGGTGGCAGCGGGTCATGGATGTCAACGTCAAGGGCACGCTCTTGATCAGCGCCGCCGTGATGGCCATCCAGCGCCGCGACGCAACCGGCGGCGCCATCGTCAATCTCAGCTCCATCTACGGCCAGGTTGCCCGCCCGCCGCTCCTGGCCGGTCCGCCCGATCCCTACACCCATTCCAAGGGCGCGGTGCTGCAGATGACGCGCGATCTGGCGGTGTCCGGCGCGCCCGACGGAATTCGCGTCAACGCGCTCTGTCCCGGCTTCATCGAAACGCCGCTGACCAGCGCCTTGCGCGAGAACGAGGCGGTGCACACAGCCCTGAAATCGATGCACCTGCTCAAACGCCTCGGCACGCCGGACGAGGTCGCCCGCTGTGCCTTGTTCCTCGCCAGTGACGATGCCTCGTTCGTCACTGGCGCCACGCTCGCGGTGGACGGCGGATATCTCGCCATCTAGCGCCGCACCGGCCCGCTACTCGCCGCTGTAGCCTTTGGCATAACCCAGGCTCTTCAGGTTTTGCGCCACCTCGCCAAGGATCGCCGGGTCGTCGATGGTCGCCGGCATCTTGTAGGCCTTGTCGTCGGCGATCTTCTTCATCGTGCCGCGCAGGATCTTGCCCGAGCGGGTCTTGGGCAGGCGCTTCACGATGGTCACCAGCTTGAACGCCGCCACCGGGCCGATCTCGCTCGCGGACCCGCGATCAGCTCCTTCATGATCTCCGCCTCGGGCCGGTCGACGCCGGCCTTGAGCACCACGAGGCCGAGCGGCAGCTCGCCCTTGAGCGCGTCGGCGACGCCGATCACCGCGCACTCGGCGACGTCGGGATGGCCGGCCAGCACCTCCTCCATGCCGCCGGTCGAGAAGCGGTGGCCGGCGACGTTGATGACGTCGTCGATGCGGCTCATGATGAAGAGGTAGTCGTCCTCGTCCTGGTAGCCGGCATCGCCGGTCAGGTAGTAGCCCGGGTAACGGGTCAGATAAGCCTGCCTGATAGCGGTCGTCGTTCTGCCACAGCGTCGGCAGGCATGCCAGGGCGGCAACGGCAGCTTGACCACGATGTTGCCGATCGTGCCCGGCTGGCTGCGCCGGCGCCCTTCCTCGTCGAGGATCTGCACGTCGTAGCCGGGCAGGCCGTGTGGGCGAGCCCGGCTTGACCGGCAGATGCTCGATGCCCAGCGGTTGGCGGCGATCGCCCAGCCGGTCTCGGTCTGCCACCAGTGGTCGATCACCGGCACGCCGAGCTTGTGCCTCGGCCCAGTGCAGCGTGTCCGGATCGCAGCGCTCGCCGGCGAGGAACAGCGTCCGGAAGTCGGCTGAGATCGTACTTGCGCACGATACGCGCCCTCCGGGTCCTCCTTGCTTGATGGCGCGAAACGCGGTCGGCGCCGTGAACATTGCCGACGACCGTGTGCTCGGCGATCACCCGCCAGAAGGCACCGGCATCGGGCGTGCCGACCGGCTTGCCCTCGTAGACGATGGTGGTGTTGCCGTTGAGCAGCGGCGCGTAGCAGATGTAGCTGTGGCCGACCACCCAGCCGACATCCGACGCGGCCCAGTAGACCTCGCCCGGCTCGACGTCGTAGATGTGGCTCATCGCTCCAGAGCAGCGCCATGGCGTGGCCGCCGTTGTCGCGAACGACGCCCTTGGGCTGGCCGGTCGTGCCGGAGGTGTAGAGGATGTAGAGCGGGTCGGTGGCCTCGCACCGGCACGCAGTCGACCGGGTGCGCCGCCGCCGCCACTGCCTGCCAGTCGACATCGCGGCCGGCGATCAGGCTCCGCCTCGGCCTTGCGGCCGCTGCAGGATGATGCAGTGCCGGGGCTTGTGCGGGGCCAGCTCGATGGCGCCGTCGAGCAGCGGCTTGTACGCGACGATCGCGGCCGGGCTCGATGCCGCAGCTCGCCGAGACGATCGCCATCGGGCTTGGCATCGTCGATCCGGGTGGCGAGCTCGTGGGCGGCGAAGCCGCCGAACACCACCGAGTGGATGGCCCCGATACGGGCGCAGGCGAGCATCGCCATCAGCGCCTCGGGCACCATCGGCATGTAGATGATGACCCGGTCGCCGTGCCTGACCCCGTGCTGGACCAGTGCACCGGCGAACCGCGCCACGAGGTCCTGCAGCTCGCGCATAGGTGATCGTGCGCTTGGCTGTCGGTCACCGGGCTGTCGTAGATGATCGCCGGCTGGGCGCCGCGGCCGGCCTCGACATGCCGGTCGACCGCGTTGAAGCAGGTGTTGAGCCGCCCGCCCGAAAACCAGCGGTAGAATGGCGCCCGTGGAATCGTCGAGCACTCGTCCCACTTGCGGTCCCAATGCAGTGCCTCCGCCGCCTCGCCCCAGAACGCTTCGGGCTCGGTCAAGCTCCGCTCGTAGATCTGCCGATAGATGCCGTGCATGTTTGCCTATCCCCCTTGACCTCGGGGGCGGACGGCCGGCGCCAGCGATCCGGTCCCGTGACGTCCCCCTGTTCCCTGAAACGAGTGTAGCGTTGCCGGCCGGTCGACAACAACGTGGCGAAACAACGCTCTGAGCGGTGTGCCGGTGGTTGCAATCGTGACGCCTGCTACTGGTGCCGCCGCCGGTTGCAGCCTAGGATCGGCTTGTCGAGACGACGGGTGTCGCTGCCGCAGGCTTTATGCAACCAACGTTTTCAGTTTCATTCGGCGCTATTCCTGGCGTCAGCAGCTCATCATCCTCGCGATGACGGTGCTGTCGTTCCCGTTCCTCTACGCCTCGCTCGACCTGCCCAAGCAGATCATCAACGACGCCCTGGGCCAGGCCAATGGCGGCACGGTTCTCGGCTTCGATCTCGATCAGTTCGGTTATCTCATGGCGCTCTGCGGCATTTTCCTCGTCCTCGTCCTGATCAACGGCGCCTTCAAATACGTCATCAACGTCTACTCCGGCGTGGTCGGCCGAGCGCATGCTGCGCCGCCTGCGCTACATGCTCTACAGCCACATGCTGCGCTTTCCGCTGCCGCACTACCGCCGCCTGACCCAGGGCGAGCTGGTGCAGATGATCAATGCCGAGGTCGAGCCCCTGGGCGGCTATGTCGGCGACGCGCTCTCCACGCCGGCCTTCCAGGGCGGCACGCTGCTCACCATCCTCGCCTTCATGTTCATCCAGGACCCGGTTCTGGGCGTTGCCGCGATCGCGCTCTACCCGATCCAGATCTACCTGATCCCGAAGCTGCAGCGGCAGGTCAACCAACTGGGCAAGCAGCGCGTCCAGCGGGTTCGCCGGCTCGCCGAGCGGATCAGCGAGACCGGCACAGGGGGTGCGCGACATCCGCGCCAACGATACCACCCAGTACGAGCGGGCCGTCTTCACCCGCGAGCTCGGCCATCGTCTTCGATATCCGCTTCGACATCTACAAGAAGAAGTTCTTCATCAAGTTCCTCAACAACTTCCTGGCCCAGCTCGGCCCGTTCCTCTTCTTCTCGATCGGCGGCTATCTGGTGATCCAGGGCGACTTGACGATCGGTGCCCTGGTCGCGGTCGTCGGCGCCCAGAAGGATCTGGCATCGCCCTGGAAGGAGCTGCTCGCCCACTACCAGCTCTTCATGGACGTGCGCATCAAGTACGACCAGGTCGTGGCCCAGTTCGACATTCCGGGGCTGATCGACGAGCAGCGGCAGGCAGCCGATCCCGAGCGGCGACTTCAGCGCTCGCCGGCAGCTGGCAGGCCGCGGGCCGTCACGGTGAGCGACGAGGACGGCGACGACCGGCTCGAAAACCTCGGTTTCGAGCTCGATCTGCCGCGACGCGTCGCGATCGTCGGGCCCGTCCGGCAGCGGCAAGGAAGAGCTGTGCCTGGTGCTGGCCGAACCTGCTGGACCCGAGCCGCGGCCGCCTCTTGATCAACGATCGGCCGCTCAACGAGCTGGCCGAGATTCGCTCACCGGGCGCCGGATCGCTATGTCGGCAATCCGAGCCTGATCTTCGAACGGCACGATCCGCCACAACCTGCGTCTACGGCCTGATGCACCGACCGCTGGCGAACGCCGTGGCCGCGGCGACAGGTCGAGACCGACGGACCGACGAGCAGCGCGCGAGCGGCTGAAGGAGAACAGCCTATCGGGCAACTCGCCCTATGACAGCGACGCCGACTGGATCGACTACCGACGTCGGTCGGGCTCGCCGATGACCGACGACGTCGCGTCGCGCCGCCATCGAGGATTGCCTGCGGCTGGTTCAGCCTCGACCGCGACGTCTACGCCTCGGGCTGCGCAGCAGCATCGACCAGCGACGCACGGCGAGCTCGCCGCGGGCGTTGCTCGAGGCCCGCCACGTCATGCAGCAGCGGCTCGAGCGACCGCCGCTCTCGCCCGGCTGGTCGAGCGCTTCGATCCCGAGCGCTACAACACCAACGCCACCGCTGGCCGAGAACCTGCTGTTCGGCACGCCGGTCGGCGACACCTTCGACCTCGAGAACCTCGCCGAGCAGCCCTACGTCCGGCAGATGCTCGACGAGACCGGGCTCACCGACAACGCTGGTCGACGGTCGGCTACAAGCTGGCCGCCACCATGGTCGAGATCTTCGCCGACCTGCCGCCCGACCACGAGTATTTCCGCCAGTTCAGCTTCATCGACGCCGAGGAGCTGCCGAGCTACCGGGCGCTGCTCAACCGCGTCGACCCGAGCAAGCTCGGACCAGCTCGGGCCAGGCCGACCGGCAGCGCCTCATGGCGCTGCCGTTCAAGCTGATCCCGGCGCGCCATCGCCTCGGTCTGGTCGAGGACGATCTGCGCGCCAGGGTCCTCGACGCCCGCCGGGTGTTCCGCGAGCGGCCTGCCGGAGGAGCCTGCGTCGCGCGGTCGCGTTCTTCGATCCCGACCGCTACAACGACGCGGCCTCGATCCAGGACAACATCCTGTTCGGCAAGATCGCCTACGGCCAGGCCCAGGCCGAGGAGCGGATCGCCGACGCTGATCACCGAGGTGCTCGAGGAGCTGCGGCCTGCGTCGAGCGGGTGATCGAGGTCGGCCTCGCCGTCGCCGGCCGGCAGCGGCGGTGCGCGGCTCTCTGCCGCAGCGGCAGAAGCTGGCGCTGGCCCGGGCGTCTGCTGAAGCGCCCCGAGGTGTTCGTGCTCGACGACCCGCTGGCCCGCTTCGATCCCGCGCGAGCAGACGCTGGTCCGCGACGCGCTGCTCGACTACTTTGCCGGCAGGAGCGTCTTCTGGGCGCTGCAGAACCCGAGCATGGGCGCGCCGCTTCGACCATGTGCTGGTGATGGAGGGCGGTCGGCTGGTCGAGCACGGCACGTTACGAGACACTGGACCGCGAAGGCAGCGCGCTGCATCGCCTGCTGCAGCGACAGCGACGACTCAGGGGAGCGTCATGAGATGACGCTGCAAAAAGACGTCGAAGTCCTGCGCAACATCCCGCTGTTCGCGCAAGATCGAGCCGGCCAAGCTCAAGCTCCTGGCCTTCACCAGTGAGCATCTCGAGTTCATCGCCGGCGAGACGCTGTTCCGTCAGGGCGATGTCGGCGACGCCGCCTACATCCTGCTCGACGGCGAGGCCGACGTCCTGGTCGACACCGCCCAACGGCCAGGTCAAGGTGGCGACCCTCGGCAAGAACGACATCGTCGGCGAGATCGCCATCCTGTGCGACGTGCCGCGCACCGCGACGCGTGGTCGCCAACGAGCCAGCTGGTGACGCTCAGGGTCTCCAAGGACGGCTTCTTCAACCTGGTCACCCAGTTCCCGCAGGTCGGCGTCGAGATCATGCACGAGCTGGCATCGCGCCTGCATCACACCACCCAGCAGCTCGGCGCCGTGACGGCGAAGCTGCGGCAACAGGAAAATGGCGCCTGATGGGTCTCCGCCGAGGACGGCGTCTGGCCGAGCCGGCGGAGCGCGGTGCTCGACTGGCTCGCCACCGGGGTCACCGATCAGCCTTTTCTCGACGACATCTTCGCCGAACTCTGCGACCGGCTACGCGCCGGCGGGCTGCCGCTCGACCGTGCGACCCTGCATCTGCGCACCCTGCATCCGCAATTCGGTGGCGCCACCATGCGCTGGAACCCGGGCGCCGAGGCGCTGGTCTTCACCACTGTCGATCGCGACGTCTGGAGCCGGCCGGCCTACCTCGAGAGCCCCCTCTTCCCGCTCTTCGAGGGTGAGCTCGATGGCATCAGGGCGCGCCTCGACCTGCCGGTGCCGAAGGGTGCGCCGGTCTACCAAGTCTATGACGAGCTGCGCGACCAGGGGATCGTCGACTATGTCGCCCTGCCGATGCAGTTCGTGAGCGGCACCCGCCATGCGTGCACCTGGGCAACCCGCCAGCCGGGCGGCTTCACCACCCAAGACCTGCAGGCCATCGCCGATCTCCTGCCGGTGCTGGCCTCGATGTGCGAGATCCGGCTCAATCGGCGGATCACCAAGAATCTGCTGGAGGCCTATGTCGGCAAGCGGTCCGGCGAGCGCATCCTGAACGGCGATATCAGCCGCGGCAGCGGCGAGACGGTGACCGCGGCGATCTGGCATTGCGACCTTCGCGGCTTCAGCATGCTCTCCGAGCGCTGGCCGCGTGACGACGTCATTACGTCCTTGAATGCCTATTTCGACACGATGGCGGCACCGGTGACCAAGGCCGGCGGCGAGATCCTGAAGTTCATCGGCGATGCGATGCTGGCTATTTTTCCGATGGAGGAGCCGTGCGCGTGCGAGCGCGCGCTGAGGGGTGCGGTCGAGGCCCAGGCCGGCATGGCGGCGCTCAACCGGGAGCGTCGTGCCGCCGGCCAGGACGACCTCGGCTTCGGCCTGGCGTTGCATGTGGGCGACGTCATGTGGGGCAATATCGGCGCCCAGCGCCGCCTCGACTTCACCGTGATCGGCCCGGCGGTCAACGTCGCCTCCCGCCTCGACGAGCTGAGCAAGGAGCTGCGCCGGCCGCTCCTCGTGTCCGGCGCGTTCGCCGCTCGCTGCACCTGCTCGGATGCGCTGCTCGAGCGGATCGGCAGCTATCCCTTGCGCGGCATCGGTCGCGAGGTCGAGGTGTTCGCCCCGGTCGAGGACGCGCTCGAGCGCCTGGCATTCCTGCCGCCGCCGACGAGCGGCGGATGAGGACACAGCCCCAGGCGGCGACAGGCGTCGGAGGGGCGAAACCGAGGACCGGTCCGGCTCAGCTCGCGGCGATCCTGGCGCACGAGCGGATCGACGCGGTGCTCGATGTCGGTGCCAATGCCGGTCAGTACGGGCGCATGCTGCGCCAGGAGGGCTATGCCGGGCCGATTCTCTCCTTCGAGCCCTTGCCGGGGCCGCGGGTCGCCCTGGCCGCGGCGGCGAGCGGCGATGCGCTGTGGTCGCTGGCGCCGCCTTTGGCGCTCGGTGCGGCTGCGGGCCAGGTCGTCATCGAGGTGTCGGCGGAGAGCGACATGAGCTCGATCCTGCCGCAGACGACGCTGCTGCGGCAGGTCTCGCCGAGCTCGGCCGTGACCGAGCGGTTGACCATCGAGGCGGCCCGGCTCGACGCGCTCGGCCATCTGCTCCAGCCGGCCTGGCACCGCCTGCACCTCAAGGTGGACGTGCAGGGCTACGAGCCGCAGGTGCTCGACGGTGCGCTGGGTCTGCTTGACCGGCTGCAGACGATCCAGCTCGAGCTGGCGCTGGCGCCGGTTTACGAGGGCGAACTGTCATGGCGGGTGATGGTCGACCGCATGGCGGGCCTCGGCTTCGCGCCGGCGTTGATCCTGCCCGGCTACTTCGAGCGCAAGCTCGCCCGGATGCTGCAGGTCGACATCGTCTTCGCCCGCGACGGCACTGGCCGTCCTCCGGGCAATTCGCTAAACGACCCGCGCAAAGCCTGACACAAAGGATACCCATGGCGGACCCTGGCAGCCCGAGGAGCTTGCTCGTGCCCATCCACCCGGCCGGCTGGCCGTTCATCGCGATCTTCTTCGCCGTTGCCGTGGTGCTGGGCTTCGTCTGGGAGCCGTTGTTCTGGCTGGGTCTCGTGCTGACCCTCTGGTGCACCTATTTCTTTCGTGATCCGGAGCGGGTGACGCCCACGGTGCCGAGCCTGGTGGTCAGCCCCTGCGACGGCGTGGTTGCCGCCGTCGAGGAGCGTGTGCCGCCGCCGGAGCTGGAGCTGGGCAGCGCGCCATTGCCCTGCGTCGGCATCTTCATGAACGTGTTCGACGTGCACGTGAATCGCACGCCGGTGCCGGGGCGGCTACTGACGGTGGCCTACCACAAGGGGCAGTTCCTCAACGCGTCCCTGGACAAGGCCTCGGAGCTGAACGAGCGGCAGAGCTTCAGGATCGAGACCGCGTCTGGCAGGCAGGTCGGTATCGTGCAGATCGCGGGCCTCGTCGCCCGGCGCATCAAGGGGTTCGTCGAGGCGGGCAAAGTGCTGCTGCCGGGTGAGCGGATCGGCCTCATCCGCTTCGGCAGCCGCTGTGATGTCTATCTACCCCAGGGTGTGGTAGCATCCGTTCTGCCGGGGCAGCGAGCGGTCGCCGGAGAGACGGTGATCGCCGACCTCGACGGACGGCAACGCAAGCTCGAGGGACGTACCGACTGATGGCCAAACCATCGCCGCCGCGCCGTGGTCTGCTGCGTCAACGATCGCGGCCGCTGCCGATCCTGCATTTCGTGCCCAACATGTTCACCATCTTGGGCCTTTGCGCCGGGATGACCGGCATTCGTTTCGCTTTCGACGGCAGGTGGCAGCTCGCCGTAGGCTTCATCCTGGCCGCCGCGATCTTCGACGGTCTCGACGGCCGTTCGGCGCGGCTGCTCAAGATGACCTCCAAGCTGGGCGAGCAGCTCGACAGCCTCGCCGACTTTATCAGCTTCGGCGTGGCGCCCGCGATCATTGTCTATCTGTGGGTTCTGAACGAAGTGCGCGGCTTCGGCTGGGCCATCGCTCTAGTCTACGCCACCTGCTCGGCGCTGCGTCTCGCCCGCTTCAATGCCGAGCTCGACGCGCCGGAGCGGCCGACCTGGGCGCTCTACTTCTTCACCGGCGTGCCGGCGCCGGCCGCTGCCGGGCTGGCCCTTCTGCCGGTGATGGCGTCCTTCGTCATCGGCAGCGACGTCGCCCGGCTCTGGCCCGTGGCCGCCTTGGTGATGCTGGGGGTCGCCATTCTCATGGTGAGCCGCGTGCCGACGTTCTCGGTCAAGCGGCTGCGGATCAAGCCCAGCTTCGTCGTGCCGACCTACATCTTGGGCATTTTCGTCGTCGTCTTGCTGATCACCGAGACGTGGCTGATGCTGACCATCGTCGGCACCATCTATCTGTGCTCGCTGCCGGTAAGCTGGCTGAGGGCCAAGCGGATGGAGCGGAGCGCTTCGGCAACGGCAAGTGCCGAAGACGGAGCGGGGTCCGAAGCCGCGCCGCCGGCGGACGGCTCGGCCGAGGACACGGCACCGAGCGTGCTCCGGCTCAGGGATCGCGGCACGAAATCCTGATCCACCATGCTTGACCGGCATCTCCGACCGCTGGTCGATCCACCACTGCAGGCAATCGGCGATCGGCTGGCGACACGGATCAGCGCCGATACGGTGACGTCTTGCGGCTTCGGGCTCGGCTGCCTCGCGATCGTCGCGGTGATGGCCGGGCACTTCACTCTCGGCGCCGTCCTGCTCGCGCTCAACCGAGTGGCCGATGGTCTCGACGGCGCAGTGGCACGGCGAAACGGGGTCACCGATCTCGGCGGCTATCTCGACATCGTCCTCGATTTCATCGTCTACTCAGGCGTCGTTTTCGCCTTTGCGGTCGCCGATCCGGCGCGCAACGCCTTGCCGGCGGCCTTTTTGATCTTCTCCTTCATGGGCACCGGCGCCTCGTTCCTCGCCTTCGCGGTGATGGCCGCCAAGCACCGGCTCGAAAGTCCCGAGCAGGGTAGAAAATCGCTTTATTATCTGGGCGGGCTCGCCGAGGGCACGGAGACGATTCTGTTCCTCGGGGCCGTGCTGCTCTGGCCAGCCGGCTTTCCGCTTCTCGCCTGGGTCTTTGGTGCGGCGTGCTGGCTCACCACGGTCGGCCGAGTGCTGATCGCGGTGCGCGTGCTCAAGGACCGCTGAGCTGCGAACTTGATCCAGATCATGACAGGCGGTGTGGGTTCTGCTCTAAAGGTGCAGAAGGGGATCGTTGCCCTGTAAGCTCTGCCGAGGTGAGGCCATGACCTACCGCACCATGTTGTTGCAAATGTTCGAGGACCCCAATCTCGATCGCCGGCTGGCGACGGCGGTCGCCCTGGCGACTCGATTCCAGGCACATCTGGTTGGCCTCGTCGTCTCGCCGCCGCCGGTCATGCCGTTCGGCTATGGCGAGGCCGCGGCCTATGTCGGGCCGGAGATTTTCGAGGCGCAGCGCGAGGCCAACCACGCCGTCGCCGAGCGGCTGCACGAGGCGTTCGATCGCGCCGTGGCGGGCACCGGGCTGAGCTCGGTCTGGCGCGACGAGGAGGGTGACCTCTCGATGCTCTACGCGATCGCCGCGACCACGGTGGACCTCGTCATCACTGGCGAGGAAGCGGGTGACGCGCTCGATGCGGTGGTGCCGAACATTGCCGAGCATCTGGTGACCGCTGCTGGCGGGCCGGTGCTCATGCTGCCGCCGGGCGGTGTCGACGGCGAGGTCGGCAAGCGCGTCATGGTGGCCTGGAACGGCTCGAAGGAGGCTAAGCGGGCCCTGGTCGACGCGCTTCCCTTCCTCCGATCTGCCGACACCGTCTGGGCCGCGACCATCGGCGATCCGGAGGCCGTGCGCATGGATCGGGCGCTCCGGATGTTGGGCCGCCACGACGTCGCGGCCAAGGAGCTCGTGCTCGAGGACAAGGGCCAGGAGCCCGGCGCCCTCTTGCTGGAGCAGGCCCAGGCGCATGATGCCGATCTCTTGGTGATGGGCGCCTACGGTCATTCACGGCTGCGCGAGATGATCCTGGGCGGCGCCACGCGGCACGTGCTGCACAACGCGACCCTGCCGGTGCTGTTCAGCGGCTAGCTGGGCCATGCCGCCGGTCATGCTCGGCGGCGGTGCGGTCGCGTCTTGAGCAAGGCCGCGACGTTCGCCAGCAACAGGAAGGCGCCAGCAAAGCCGTTCCAGTTGGAGAGTGAGAGGCCGAGAAAGCTGACGCTCACCTGATCACAAGCTGGTGCTGCCGCGGCGAGCTGGGCCCGCAGATCCTCGATCGAGGTCGCAGTGCCGGTCGAGGCGCAGCCGGTCGGCAGCGCGAAGACGCCCTGCTCGACGCCGACATGGTAGAAGGCGATGCCGGCACCGACCAGGAAGAGCAGCCCCGTCAGCACCAGTGCCGGGCGCACGACGCTCGTGATGGCGCCGAAGGCCGCGACGGCAATCACCGCCATGTAGGGGTAGCGCTGCCAGTAGCAGAGGTTGCAGGGCGCGAAGCCGCCCAGATACTGGAGCGCATAGGCCGCAAGCAGCGCCAGGAGGCTGGCGAGGCCGAGGAGCAGCAGGGCTTGGCGGTCGGTAAACTGCATCAGATCAGGGCCAAGAGGGCGAAGCCGCCGAAGAGCAACGCGAAAAAGGCGAGGGTCAGCCAGCCGAAATAGCGGTCGATGAAGGTACGAATCCAGGGTCCGAAATACCACAAGAGCGTGGCGACCAGGAAGAAGCGCAAGCCGCGACTGAATACCGATGCGATGCCGAAGACGCCGAGATCGAGTTGGGTGACGCCGCTCGCGATGGTGATCACCTTGTAGGGGAAGGGGGTGAGGCCGGCGAAGAACACGATCCAGGCGCCGTACTCGTTGTACATGCCCTGGAAGTCGGCGAACTTGTCGAGGTAGCCATAGAAATTGAGGATCGGCACGCCGACGGTCTCGTAGAGGCCGTAGCCGATGAAGTAGCCGAAGAAGCCGCCGGCCACTGAGGCGAGGGTGCAGACACCGGCGATCAGGAACGCACGGCTGCGCTGCGCCAGGATCATCGGGATCAGCAGCACATCGGGCGGGATCGGGAAGACCGAGCTCTCGATAAACGAGATGGCGGCGAGAATGGCGAGCGCGTGCGGCTTCGCCGCCTGCAGCATGGTCCAGTCGTAGAGGCGACGCAGCAACTGATGGCTCCCGGGCAGATCCTGCGTAGCGCCTAGCCGCTTTTCGCAGGCCCTGGCAAGCGCCGGTTGCGCGCGGCTCGCGCCGGTGCCGCCAGGCGAAGACGTCGTGCTGAATTTTCTCTTGGCTTTAACGGAATCTTAAGGATTTCACCCTATTCTGCTCGTGTGATGAGCGGCACGGTAACGGCAACGTTCCTCCCCAATCATCATTGTCCTCCCTGACGTTGTGATGCCTCCCTTTGCTTCGGGCCGTTGCCGTAACTGGCAATGGCCCATTTTTTTTGCCAAGGCTTCCCCGCGGCGCGCGCTGGCGTGCCGTGTCGAGTGGATGAGGTTGCCCTGCGCATGGCATTTGGCGGGTCGAGGACGGCTGCGGCGACCGGGTGCCGTGCCTGGCAAGGCAATGTTCGCGCGTCTCATGGCGCCCAGCCGATCGCGTCGCCACGCCCGGTGGTTCTTCGTGCTTGGCTCGGCATGCTGGCACTCGCCCTTTGGCTCGGCGTGGCAGCTCGGGCTGCCGCCGAGGCGAGCGCGCCGGCCGGTGCCGATCCCGCCAGGGCCGTCTTCGTCACCAGCAATGACTGGCACAGCCGCATCGTCGTCGCCGTCGCCCATTTGCCGGCCGGGACGTTGCCGGAGGCTGCCGATTTTCCAGGCGCCGCTTGGCTCGCCATCGGCTGGGGCGATCACGAGTACTACCCGATGCGCGATCCGCCAGTCTGGCTGGCGCTCAGGGCAGGGCTCTGGCCGACGGCGGCGGTGATCCATCTGGTGCCGCTCGCCGCACCGCCGCTGTCGCGGGAGGGTTTCGAGGTTCTGGAGATCGAGCTGGACCCTGCCGCACATGACGTGCTCCTGGCCGGAATCGATGCGACGGTCGCCCGCGGCGGTGCCGCCCGCGCCCCCATCGCGGCACCGGGGCTCTACCCAGGCAGCCTGTTCTACCCGGCGCATGGCCGCTTTCACCTGCTCAACACCTGCAACAGCTGGACCGCCCGCCAGTTGGTCGCGGCGGGGCTGCCGATCCGCTGGCAGCGGCGTGATCACGTCGGAGGATCTGATGCGACAGCTCCGGGGCCTGCCCGGCGTGCGGCGCACCGATGGCTGAGCCTCAGCACCCGGCCCTGCCGGCTTCGGGCCTGCCCGTCGAGACAGCATTGCCGGCACTCCGCGACGCCTTGACCCAGGCGACTGCCGCCGTGCTGACGGCACCGCCCGGCTCGGGCAAGACAACGCTGGTGCCGCTGGCCTTGATGGCGGAGCCATGGCTCGCTGGGCGACGAATCGTCATGCTGGAGCCGCGCCGGCTCGCCACGCGCCAGGCGGCGCGGCGGATGGCGGCATTGCTCGATGAAGCGCCGGGTGAGCGGATCGGCTACGCGATGCGCTTCGAGCGCCAGGTGAGTGCGGCGACCCGCGTCGAGATCCTGACCGAAGGCCTCTTCGTCCGCCGCCTGCAGGCCGATCCGGGGCTGGATGACGTGGGGCTCGTCATCTTCGACGAGTTTCACGAGCGCTCGCTCGACGCCGAACTCGGCCTCGCACTGGTGCGCGAGGTGCAGGCGTCGCTGCGCCCCGATCTGCGCCTTCTGATCATGTCCGCGACGCTCGACGCAGCGGCGATCTCAGCCTTTCTCGACGATGCGCCGGTCGTCACCGCTAGCGGCCGCCAGCACGACGTGGCGCTGCATTATCTGCCGGGTAGCACGCCGCTCGACGCGATCGGCGAGGCGCTCGATCGGCATGCGGGCGATATCCTGGTCTTCTTGCCCGGGGCCGGCGAGATCGAGCGGCTGGCCGGCGCGCTCACGCGCTCCGACGTGACGGTGCACAAGCTCTACGGCGCGCTCGGCAGGGCCGAGCAGGATGCTGCGTTGCTGCCGAGCCCCGGCCGGCGCAAGGTCGTTCTGGCGACCAACATCGCCGAGACCAGCCTGACCATCGAAGGCGTCGAGGTGGTGATCGACGCCGGGCTCGCGCGACGCAGCCGCTACAGCCCGCGCACCGGCATGAGCCGGCTGGAGACCGTCAGGATCAGCCGGGCGAGCGCTACCCAGCGGGCCGGTCGTGCCGGCAGGCTCGGTCCGGGGCATGCCTACCGGCTCTGGGCCGAGGCGGAGACGCGCGGGCTCGCCGCCGCCGATCCGCCGGAGATCGAGGAAGCCGATCTGGCCGGGCTGGTGCTCGATCTGGCGCTCTGGGGCGTGCGCGAGCCGGGTGGTCTGGGCTTCCTGACGCCACCACCGGATGGCCGATTTGCGGCGGCACGGGCGCTGCTGCAGACGCTGGGCGCGCTGGATGCGGACGGCAGCTGCACGGCCCATGGGCGGCGCCTCGCCGCCTTGCCGCTGCATCCGCGGCTCGGGCATATGGTCGAGCGCGCGGCCGGGCACGGCGCGACGGCGACGGCCTTGGCGCTCGCGGCATTCGCTTCCGAGCGCGATCCCTGGCAACGGCGCCTCGGCCCCGATCTCGCCGAGCGCCTGGCGCTTTGGCGGGAGGCGCCCGCCACGCTCAATCGCATCCACCGCCAGCTCTGCCGTCAGCTGAGCGTCGAGCCGATGGCACCGGACCCGCGTCAGGCTGGCTTGTGCGCGGCGCTGGCCTTTCCCGATCGCATCGCCCAGCGCCGTCACGCTGGTGCAGCCGAGCTGCGGCTCGCAAATGGCCGTGGCGCCCGGTTGGCCGAGGACGGCCAGTTCGCCGAAGCGCCCTACATTGTCGTCTGGGAAAGCGAGGACCGGGGCAGCGACGCGCTGGTACGGCTGGCGGCGACGCTGGACCGGGCGACGCTCGACGCCGTCGCGGGCGAGCGGATGACCACGGTCGAAATCTGCCGCTTCGCTTTGGAGAGCCGTCAAGTTTCTGCTGAGGAGCGGCGCATGCTTGGGGCACTCGTGCTGGAGCGGCGCCCGTGCCGTCCGACCGCCGAGGCGGCGCTCGCCTGCCTGGAGCAGGCACTTCGCGAGCACGGGCTCGATCTCCTGCCCTGGACCGACCAGGCACGCCGTCTGCGAGAGCGCCTGGCCTTTCTCCATCACGTGGCGCCGGACGACTGGCCCGCCGTGGACGATGCGACGCTCGAAGGCACGCTCGACACCTGGCTCGGCCCCTGGCTCCAGGGTCCAACGGGTCTCGCCGACCTGACACCGGCCCAGCTCGAGCAGGCATTGCTGGCTCGGCTGGCACCCGGGCAGCGCCATGATTTGGACTGGCTGGCGCCGGCGCGCTGGACGAGCCCGCTCGGCACGCAATTGGCGATCGACTATACCGCGACGCCGCCGGCGCTGGCCTGCCGCCTGCAGGAGCTGCTCGGGCTGGATCGGCATCCCACGGTCCAGGACGGCCGCTGTCCGCTGGCGCTGCATCTGCTCTCGCCGGCCGGCCGGCCGATCCAGGTGACCGCCGATCTGCCGGGCTTCTGGCGCGGCAGCTATGCTGAGGTGCGCAAGGAGCTGCGTGGCCGCTACCCGAAGCACCCCTGGCCTGAGGACCCGCTTCAGGCCGCTCCCTGGCGGCCGGGACTGCCGCGCCAGCGCTGAGCCGCCGTGGCGCAATCGGCGCTTCGCCAAACGCCGCGGACCTGCTATCGGCCCAGCTCTGTCGCCATAACGCCAACCCCTCAAGTCGAGACGATCATGCCTGCCTACCGTTCCCGCACCACCACCCACGGCCGCAACATGGCCGGCGCCCGCGCCCTGTGGCGCGCCACCGGCATGAAGGACGGCGATTTCGGCAAGCCGATCATCGCCATCGTCAACTCCTTCACCCAGTTCGTGCCGGGCCATGTGCACCTCAAGGACATGGGCCAGCTGGTGGCGCGCGAGATCGAGGCGGCCGGCGGCGTCGCCAAGGAATTCAACACCATCGCCGTCGATGACGGCATCGCCATGGGCCACGACGGCATGCTCTATTCGCTGCCGTCGCGCGAGCTGATCGCCGACTCGGTCGAGTACATGGTCAACGCGCACTGCGCCGACGCGATGGTCTGCATTTCCAACTGCGACAAGATCACGCCGGGCATGCTGATGGCCGCGATGCGCCTCAACATTCCCGACGGTCTTCGTCTCCGGCGGGCCGATGGAGGCGGGCAAGGTCGATGCTCGCAGGGCAAGGAGCTCAGGCGGTCGATCTGGTCGATGCCATGGTCGCCGCCGCCGACGACCGGTATCAGCGACGAGGACGTGTCAGGCTATCGAGCGCTCGGCCTGCCCGACCTGCGGCTCCTGCTCCGGCATGTTCACCGCCAACTCGATGAACTGCCTGACCGAGGCGCTGGGCCTGGCGCTGCCCGGCAACGGCTCGATGCTGGCGACCCATGCCGACCGCAAGCAGCTGTTCCTCGAGGCCGGGCGCCGCGTCGTCGACACTGGCCAAGCGCTATTACGAGCAGGACGACGCGACCGTGCTGCCGCGCGCCATCGCCAGCTTCGAGGCCTTCGAGAACGCCATGGCGCTCGACATCGCCATGGGCGGCTCGACCAACACCGTGCTGCACCTGCTGGCCGCCGCGCATGAGGCCGAGCGTCGATTTCACCATGAACGACATCGACCGCCTGTCGCGCCGGGTGCCCGTGCTCTGCAAGGTGGCGCCGGCCATGGCCGACGTGCACATGGAGGACGTGCACCGCGCCGGCGGCATCATGGCGATCCTGGGCGAGCTCGACCGGGCCGGGCTGATCCACCGCGACCTGCCGACGGTCCATCGGCGTCGACCTGGGCGAGGCGCTCGACCACTGGGACATCGCGCCGCAGCACCGACGACGCCGTGCGCAGCTTCTTCCGCGCTGCGCCGGGCGGCGTGCCGACCCAGACCGCCTTCAGCCAGGACCGCCGCTGCGACGAGCTCGATCTCGACCGCGAGAAGGGCTGCATCCGCAGCGCCCGGCACGCCTACTCGCAAGGACGGCGGCCTGGCGGTGCTGTACGGCAACATCGCCGCGGACGGCTGCATCGTGAAGACCGCCGGCGTCGACGAGAGCATCCTCGAACTTCACCGGCCCGGCGCGCGTCTTCGAGAGCCAGGACGCGGCGGTCAGCGGCATTCTCGGCGACAAGATCGAGGCCGGCGACGTGGTGGTCATCCGCTACGAAGGCCCGCAGGGCGGCCCGGGCATGCAGGAAATGCTCTATCCGACCAGCTACCTGAAATCGAAGGGGCTCGGCAAGGTCTGCGCGCTGGTCACCGACGGCCGCTTCTCCGGCGGCACCTCGGGCCTGTCCATCGGCCACGTCTCGCCGGAAGCGGCCGAAGGCGGCGCCATCGGCCTGGTCGAGAGGGCGACACGATCGAGATCGACATCCCGAACCGCAGCATCGAGCTGGCGGTCGACGAGGCCGAGCTGGAACGCCGCCGCGCGGCACAGGATGCGGCGGGCTGGCGGCCCGCAGAGCCCCGCAAGCGGCAGGTCACGACGGCGCTCAGGGCCTATGCGGCTTTTGCGACAAGTGCGGACAAGGGCGCCGTCCGAAAGGCTCCCGGAGTAGGGGGCCGATAAGGTTGGAAGATGTGGGGAAGATGATCTTCCCCACGCCCCATCGGTTGTTGGCGCTAGCGGTCGTGAGTTGCTAGGCGCCCTTGCGGCGTCGTAGAGCCGGCGCGTTTCTTGGCTTCGGCGGCGCGGCGCTTGTCGGCTCTTGTGGCTGACGGCTTCCAGGGTTTGTAGTCGCCCTTGGCCGCTGGTGCCGGGCGCAAGGCGGTGGCCGGGAGGCCGAGCTCGCCGTCCTCGAGCCGCTTGATCTCGTCCCGGAGCCGGGCCGCCTCCTCGAACTCGAGGTC
Source organism: uncultured Alphaproteobacteria bacterium (assembly GCA_963700945.1). Lineage (GTDB taxonomy): Bacteria > Pseudomonadota > Alphaproteobacteria > Geminicoccales > Geminicoccaceae > SLRI01. The sequence goes on along the minus strand of CAVOZQ010000014.1, from coordinate 33,452 downwards.
GGCCGCGGCGTCGCGCATCTTCTTCTCCAGCTCGCCGATATAGGCCTGGAGATCCATGCCCGAGAGGGTCGCCGGGGCGTCCTCGCCGATGTCGACGGTGACGTAGTCGGCCTCGGCGGCGCTCTTGAGGATGTCTTGGATGTTGCGCTTGATCGTGGTGGGCGTGATGCCGTTGCGCCTCGTTGTAGGCGAGCTGCTTGGTCCGCCGTCGGTCGGTCTCGCCGATCGCCGCCTCCAGCGACTGGGTCATGGTGTCGGCGTAGAGGATGCAGCGGCCGTCGACATTGCGGGCAGCGCGGCCGATGGTCTGCACCAGCGAGGTCTCCGAGCGCAGATAGCCCTCCTTGTCGGCATCGAGGATGGCGACGAGGCCGCATTCGGGGATGTCGAGGCCCTCGCGCAGCAGGTTGATGCCGACCAGCACGTCGAACTTGCCGAGCCTGAGATCGCGGATGATCTCGATGCGCTCGAGCGTGTCGATGTCGGAGTGCAGGTAGCGGACCCTGACGCCCTGCTCGTGCAGGTACTCCGAGAGATCCTCGGCCATCCGCTTGGTCAAGGTGGTCACCAGCACGCGCAGGCCCTTCTCGCGGCAGTCGCGGCATTCGGCCAGGAGGTCGTCGACCTGGTGCTCGACCGGCCGGACGATGACCACGGGATCGACCAGGCCGGTGGGTCGGATCACCTGCTCGACGAAGACGCCGCCCGTCCGCTCCAGCTCCCAGGGTCCGGGCGTCGCCGAGACGAAGACCGTCTGCGGCCGCATCACGTCCCATTCCTCGAACTTCAGGGCCGGTTGTCGACGCACGACGGCAGCCGAAAGCCGAACTCGGCCAGCGTCGACTTGCGCTGCCGGTCGCCGCTGTACATGCCGCCCACCTGCGGCACGGCGACGTGGCTCTCGTCGACGAAGAGGATGGCGTGCTCGGGGATGTACTCGAACAGGGTCGGCGGCGGCTCGCCGGGCTTGCGGCCGGTGAGGTAGCGCGAATAGTTCTCGATCCCGGGGCAGGAGCCGGTCGTCAAGATCATCTCGATGTCGGCGACGGTGCGCTGCTCGATGCGCTCGGCCTCGAGCAGCTTGCCGGTCCGCGCTGAATTCCTCGAGCGTCTCCTTGAGCTCGATCTTGATGTTCTCCACCGCCTGCGGTGAGCGTCGGCTTCGGCGTGACGTAGTGGCTGTTCGGGTAGAGCCGGATCTGCTCCAGCTTCTCGCCTTTCTCGCCGGTCAGGGGATCGAACTCGTGGATCGCTTCGATCTCGTCGCCGAACATCGACATGCGCCAGGCCTGGTCGTCGAGGTGGGCCGGGAAGATCTCGATCGTGTCGCCCTTGGCGCGGAAGGCGCCGCGGCTGAAATCGAGCTCGTTGCGCTTGTATTGCAGCTCGACCAGCGCGCGCAGCAGGCGCTGCCGCTCGACCCTCTGGCCCTTGCTGATCTGCAGCGTCATCCGGGCATAGGTCTCGGGTGAGCCGATGCCGTAGATGCAGGAGACCGAGGCCACGATGATGACGTCGTCGCGCTCGAACAAGCGCGCGGGTCGCCGAGTGGCGCATCCGGTCGATCTGCTCGTTGACGCTCGCGGTCTTCTCGATGTAGGTGTCGGAGCGCGGCACATAGGCCTCGGGCTGGTAGTAGTCGTAGTAGCTGACGAAATACTCGACCGCGTTGTTCGGAAAGAACGACTTGAACTCGCCGTAGAGCTGCGCCGCCAGGATCTTGTTGGGTGCGAGGATGATCGCCGGCCGCTGCAGCGCCTGCGATGCACCTGCGCCATCGTGAAGGTCTTGCCGGAGCCGGTGACGCCGAGCAGCACCTGGTCGCGCTGGCACCCTCGCGCAGGCCCGCCACCAGCTCGGCGATCGCCGACCGGCTGGTCGCCCGAGGGCTCGAACTCGGCTGACAGCTGGAAGGGCTGCCCGGCCTCGGGCCGGGTGACCAGCGTGTCGCCCTTGGCGACCGCCTGCAGCAGCTCCAGTGGCGACAGGGTTTCGGTCGGTTGCATCTGCACTCCGCTCGGCGTGGCGTCCACCGTGGGTGATGGCTGCCGTCAATGATGAGGATGGGGCTTGGCGGCGCCCGGCTCAAGGCCGATATGGGGACAGCGGCGGCGCTTGGCTGCATGCCGGGAAAAAGGGGAAACAGTCATGCGGTTGCATCATAGCCCGAGATCGCCTTACGCGCGAAAGGTCGTCGTGCTGGCGCACGAGGCCGGAATTCACGGCGCAGATCGAGCTCATGGCGGGCAGCGCCAGTCCGGTTGCCGCCAATGACTCGCTGATCACCGACAACCCGCTAGGGAAGATCCCGTGCCTGGTGACGCCGGCGGGCGACGCGCTCTACGACAGCCGGGTAATCTGCGAATATCTCGATAGCCTGCATGCCGGCCACAAGCTCTTCCCGCACGAGGGCCCGGCGCGCTGGGTGGCGCTGCGCCGCCAGGCGCTGGCCGACGGCATCTGCGACGCCTCGCTGCTCGCCCGCTACGAGACGTTTCTCCGGCCCAAGGACCGCCAGTGGGACGATTGGCTGAACGGCCAGACGCAGAAGGTGCATCGCGCCCTCGACGTTCTCGAGCAGGAGGTCGACAGCTTCCCCGTGCTTCCCGATATCGGACTGATCGCGATCGCGGTGGCGCTCGGCTATCGCGACTTCCGCTTCGCCGAGGACGACTGGCGGGCGGCCCGGCCCAAGCTCGCCGCCTGGTACGAGACCTTCGGCCAGCGACCGTCGATGCAGGCGACGCTGCCGCCGGTGGAGTAGGCCGCGCTCACGAACTGGTCATGCCCATGGGCGGGCTACTCGACGCCGCGCTGACAACCCCGGCATCGTCGAGTGCCAGGCTCTCGATCGCCGCTGCGATGCCACCTTCGCCGAAGGCGATGGCCGAGCGCCGGAGCGCCAGCTCGACCGCCGCCAGCGTGCCGAGGATCATCGGCTCGTTGAGATCGCCCAGGTGACCGATGCGGAAGGCCTTGCCCTCGAGGTCGCCGAGCCCGGCGCCGAGCGCCGTCCGGTAGGTGTCTCGGGCGAGGCGGCGCATCGCGTCGGGATCGATGCCGGCGGCAACCCCGATGGTCGTCACGGCGTTGGAGCGGCTGGCCGGCTCGATCGCGTGGAACGACAGCGCACCGGCTGAGGACCAGCGGGCGACGCAGGCGCGCACCGCGTCGGCGAGCCGGCGGTGCCGGTCGACCGCCTGGTCGACCCCTTCCTCCAGCAACATGTCCAGGCTCTCGCGCAGGCCCCAGATGTGCTGCAGGGGCGGCGTGCCGTGAAACCACTGGTAGGTCTGGGTGCCGCGCCTGAAGCCGATATCGAAATAGCGTCGGGGGTGCCGGCACGTTTCCGCGACCGCGAGCGCCCGCTGGTTCATCGCGACGAAGCACAGGCCCGGTGGCAGCATCAGCCCCTTCTGCGAGGCTGAGAGCGCGCAGTCGATCCCCCACTCGTCCATGGCGAAAGGCTCGGCGGCCAGGCTGGCGATGGCATCGACGACGAGCAGCGCCGGGTGGCCCGCGGCATCGATCGCCTTGCGAATGGCCGGGATGTCGCTCGTGATGCCCGTGGCCGTCTCGGTCTGCACGACCATCACGGCCTTGATCCGTCGCTCGGTATCGGCCCTGAGCGCGGCTTCGATCGCTGCCGGGTCGAGCGGCAGCCGCCGTTCCATCACCAGCCTTCGGGTTTCGAGATCGAGCTTTTCGGCCATCTCGGCCCAGCTTTGCGAGAACCGGCCGGAGACCGGCAGCAGCACTGCCTGGTCCGGATCGACGAGGTTGACGAGCGGCACCTCCCAGGCAGCATGGCCGTTGCCGATGAAGCAGAACACCTGACCGTCGGTCTTGAACACCTTGGCGAGGTCGAGCAGGCAGCTGCGCGCGACGTCGCTGAAGGCGGGGGCGGCGAAATCCTCGGCCGCCCGGTGCATGGCCCGGAGCACGCGGTCGGGAACATTGGTCGGTCCGGGCGTGGCGAGGAAGAGTCGTCCGCGTTGCAGCATGGTGGCCTCGAATGCATGGATTGCCCTCCGCACTTAGGCGCGGCGGCGCAGTCGGGAAAGCCTAACGGCAGAACGCACTCAATAGTGAGACCGTCACGCAGCCGATTGACGCGACATGGTGAACGATCCTTTATCGTTCTGCAGCTATTCGAGATGGAGTCGGTTCGCCTCGGGACCGGGAGGAAGGTCAATGCGGCAGCTTTCGATGGTCGTTGCCTGGCTCGTGACCGGCCTGCTCCTCGGCCACGGTTCGGCGGTCCGGGAGTTCGTCGCCGCGACGCCAGGCGATCGCTGCACCGCCATGATCGCCGTCCTGGAGGCGGCAGGCGAGGGCGAGGCCGGCATGGCGGCGGTGATCGAGGTGGTGAAGAACCGTGCCGCCGACCGGCGTTTTCCGGATGACGCCTGCGCGGTGGTGGCCCAGGACCGGCAGTTCCAGCCGGTGGGCGAATGGCCGGCGCTGAAGCGGGCGTTGGCCCAGCCGGCGAGCTTCGATCCCGAGGCCATGGTCCGGGGCGGGCCGGCGCAGCGTAGCCTCGAGCGCGCCCTGCAACTGGTCAAGCGTCCGACCGCGGGGCAGACGGGCGGGGCGCTCTATTTCGTCAACCCGCTGGCCATGGACCCGCGCCACTGTCCCTGGTTCGCGACCTTGAAGCGGACGACGCGAATCAAGAACCACGTCTTCATGACCCATTACGGCACAGGCGAGGCACGGGGCGCGCCGGCGCTCGATTGCAGCGATCCATCGATCGGCAGCCTCTACCGGCAAGGCACCAGCCTCGCCCGGCGCTACGCCCAGGGCTTGTTCCACCCGGACGGCCCGCGCACCGCGACCCGCACGCCGACCCGCGCCGAGCGCGAGGCTTGGCGCAAGACCGGCGCGCTGGAGGCCCGGGCACGGGAACTCAAGGGCCACTTCAAGCCGGGGTGGATCCTGCTCGACTGAGCAGTTGATGGTGCGCTCGCCGGGTGCGTAGCATGATGTGCAAAAGAAGGGTTCTTTTTCTCAAATTTCGCGCTATGGTTGATTTATCAATCTGATTTCGCGTTTTTTGGGGGCAGCCGAATGCGGGTCTTGCTGGTGGACGATGATCCTGTGTCGACCTCGTTGCTGGAGGCCGTCCTCGGTCGGCAGGACTTCGTCGTGGAGAGCACCGATCTCGGCGAGGACGCCCTCGACCTGGTCCGCACCTATGATTTCGACGCGGTGATTCTCGACCTGCAGCTGCCGGACATGAATGGGGGTGCCGTGCTCCGTCGGCTGCGTGCCAATGGCTCGTCGCTGCCGGTCATGATCCTTTCCAGCGTCGACGACCGCAATGCCAAGATCCAGGCGCTGTTCGACGGTGCAGATGATTTCCTCACCAAGCCGTTCGACACCGACGAACTGCTGGCGCGGCTGAAATCTGTCGTGCGGCGGGCCAAGGGGCATGCCAGCTCGGAGATCAGGGTCGGCAGGCTGGCGCTCGATCTGGCGTCGCGGACGGTTACCGTCGACGGCGCGCCGCTCAAGGTGACCGCCAAGGAATACAGCATTCTCGAGCTGCTGGCGCTGCGCCGCGGGACGACGCTGAGCAAGGAGGTGTTCCTCGACCACCTCTATGGTGGACGTGACGAGCCCGAGCAGAAGATCATCGACGTCTTCATCTGCAAGCTCAGGAAGAAGATCCAGGCTGTGGGCGGTGGTGCCGGGATCGAGACGGTTTGGGGGCAGGGCTACGTGCTGCGCGAGCCCGCAGGCGGCGTTCCCGGTCTTGCCGAGGCGGCCCCGGATTTCTTCGGGCCGGCGCTCGACGCCGATGGTCTGAGGGCCTTCCGCGAGAGCGAGCTCGACGCATTGCTCCTCGGGCTCTTGCCAGATCCAGCGACGGATCTCTTCCCGGATGGTGGTCCGGCCGGCGGCGCTCTCGCTGCCTGATCGCGGCCGCGTGCGGCTTGCCTAGACGCGCGATACGATCACCGGCGCTCCAGAACCGCGGGCCGGAAGTCCCGGTGCCCGCGCAAAAAAAGAACGGCACCGTTTAGTCGATGCCGCCCCAAGCCGAAACGCGTGCGCCCGACGGGTCAGGCGGGCTTCAGGTTCTCGGCCGACTTCTTGTTCCGGCGCGGGTCCAGCTGCTCCTCGTAGGAGATCCGCTGGCCCTCGTTAAGGCTGCTCATGCCGGCGCGCTCGACGGCTGAGATGTGGACGAAGACATCTGCACCGCCACTCTCCGGCTGAATAAAGCCATAGCCTTTGGTGCTGTTGAACCACTTGACGGTGCCGACTGGCATCCTCTTCCTCCGATCGTGCCGGTAACCCCGACTCGCATGCCGGGCGTTTCATTCCGGGAGCATCCCCGCTCGCCGTGCATTATGGACGCGGCTGCGGTTTGGATGCAAGGGGTCGCCTGCGACCGAATGGCCCCGATCGCCGAACCGGATCAACAGGGGCGCGCGATCCGCGCGTCTGTCGGCGACATCCCGCTGGCGAGCGTCGCCTCGTGATGCGGCTCGACCCGCCTTTGAACGCGTTGCCGCCAGCCGCATCGCCATCACGGTCTCGTGAGCGGCGGGTCGTTGCGCCTTGCGCCCCTGGCCCTTTGGCTCAGGCGCCGATCGCGACGACAAGCCGGCCCTTGACCTTGCCGGCGAGCAGCTCGGCCGATGCCGCCTCGGCCTCCTCGAGCCCGATCGTTCGGCTGAGCCCGCGCAACGTCGCCACCGGCAGGTCGGACGCCAGCCGGTGCCAGGCGAGACGTCGGCGCGACGGAGCGGCGTAGACGCTGTCGATGCCCGCGAGCGTGACGCCGCGCAGGATGAACGGCGCCACGGTGACGGGGAGGTCCATGCCGGCAGCGAGGCCGCAGGCGGTGACGGTGCCGCGTTGCTTGGTCGACGCCAGCAGGTTGGCGAGCACGTGCGAGCCCACGGCGTCGACGCCGCCAGCCCAGCGCTCCTTCATCAGGGGCTTGCCCTTCTCGGCCATTTCCGAGCGGGGCACGATTCCGGCGGCACCGAGACTCTTGAGGTGCGCCTCCTCCTCGGGCCTGCCGGTCAACGCCCAGACCTCGAAGCCGAGCCGTGCCAGAACGACGATGGCGATGCTGCCGACCCCACCCATCGCACCAGTGACGAGGAGCGGGCCGGCGTCGGGCTGGAGCCCGGCATCCTCGAGACGGAGGACCGCGAGCATGGCGGTATAGCCGGCCGTGCCGATCGCCATGGCGTCCTCGAGGGTGAAAGCCTGCGGCAGGGGCACGAGCCAGTCGCCAGGCACGCGGGCCAGCGAGGCCATGCCGCCGAGGCGGGTCTCGCCGATGCCCCAGCCGTTGAGGATCACCTTGTCGCCCGCCTGCCAGGCGTGGTGGTGGCTCTCCTTGACCGTGCCGGCGAAGTCGATGCCTGGCACCATCGGCCAGCTGCGCACGATGGGTGCGGCGCCCTTGATGGCCAGCGCGTCCTTGTAGTTGAGGGTCGAGAAGGCGACCTCGACGACGACATCGCCCTCGGGCAGATCGGCCTCGACGATCGGGCCGATCCGCGACGTTTGTCCGGCGTCGGTTCGCTCGAGCCAAAATGCACGAGACATGGCGTTCTCCCTTGAAGCTGTAGCCGATGACCTTAGCCAACGCGGGCCGCGCTGTCAGCCGGTCTGCTTGACGGGGCATGGGCGAGGGGGCAGATCGTCAGCCGAACGCCCCGCGAGCCAAGGGGCAAGGGGAGGCAAAACCGTGACGAGGGCCGGATTTCGAAGCGTGGCGCACCCGCCATCCTCGCCCTTCACCCAGGGGCTGGACCGCAACGCCGCGAACCACGCGCCGCTGACGCCGCTCACCTTTCTCGAGCGCACGGCCAGTGTCTATCCCGAGCGCATCGCCGTCGTGCACGGCAGCCTCCGCTACAGCTACGCGGAGCTGGACGAACGCTGCCGGCGCCTTGCGGCGGCGCTCTTGGGCCTCGGCGTCGGGCCCGGCTGCACCGTCGCCGTCATGTCGCCCAATACCCCGGCCATGCTGGAGGCGCATTACGGCGTGCCGCTCGCCGGTGCCGTGCTCAACGCGCTGAACTACCGCCTCGATGCCGCCTCGATCGCCTTCATCCTGGAGCACGGCGAGGCCGACGTTCTCTTGACCGACACCGAGTACGCGCCGGTGATCAGGGAAGCCCTGGCCCAGGTGAGCCGGCCCATCCGGGTGGTCGACATCGTCGATCCCGAGCATCCGGGACCGCACGATCTGCCTGGGCGAGACGACCTACGAAGCGCTGCTCGAGGGCGCCGATCTCGGCCTGGCACCCATGCTGCCCGAGGACGAGTGGCAGGCGATCGCGCTCAACTACACCTCGGGCACCACCGGCAACCCGAAGGGCGTCGTCTACCACCATCGGGGCGCGCATCTGAACGCCCTCGGCAACATCCTGGTCTGGGGCATGGGGCACCATCCCGTCTATCTCTGGACCCTGCCGATGTTCCACTGCAACGGCTGGTGCTTTCCCTGGACCATCGTGCTGCAGGCCGGGACCCACGTCTGCCTGCGCAAGGTCGAGGCGGCTGCCATCTTCCGGGCGCCTGGCCGAGGAGGGCGTCACGCATCTCTGCGGTGCGCCCGATCGTGATGGGGATGCTGCTCAACGCCAGCCGGACGAGCGCCGCGACCGTTCGCGCAGGCCGTGAAGATGATGACCGCGGCCGAGCGCGCCGCCGGCCGCCGTCCTCGAGAAGATGGAAGCCATGGGCATCGAGGTGACCCATGTCTACGGGCTGACCGAGGTCTACGGGCCGGCCACGGTCTGCGCCTGCCACGAGGAGTGGCGCGGCCTGACGGCAGTCGAGCGGGCAGCCAAGCTGGCGCGCCAGGGCGTGCGCTATCCGGTGCTCGAGGGGCTCGACGTGATGGACCCCGAGACGATGGTGCCGGTGCCGGCCGACGGGGCGACGCTGGGCGAGATCATGATGCGCGGCCACGACGTGATGAAGCGGCTATCTGAAGAACCCGAGCGCCACCGCAGGCGGCCTTCGCCGGCGGCTGGTTCCACACCGGCGATCTCGCGGTCAAGCACGCCGACGGCTATGTCGAGATCAAGGACCGCTCGAAGGACATCATCATCTCGGGCGGCGAGAACATCTCGTCGATCGAGGTCGAGGGTGCCCTCTACCGGCATCCGGACGTGATCGAGGCCGCGGTCGTCGCCCAGCCCGGACGAGAATGGGGCGAGACGGTCCTGCGCCTTCGTCACGCTGCGGGAGGGCGCCGACGGTGACCGAGGCCGAGATCATTGCGCATTGCCGGAGCGAGATCGCCGCACTTCAAGGTGCCGCGTCACGTCGTCTTCGGACCGCTGCCCAAGACCTCGACCGGCAAGGTTCAGAAGTTCCAGCTGCGCGAGCGGGCGGCCGCGAGCTGATCGCCATCATACGTTGAAGGGGGACATCATGGAGGCACAGCTTCAGCCGGGCCAGGCGCTGCCCAAGGATCACGATCGCGCCGTCCTGGTCGGCCGGGCCTGGCTGCCGGGCGAGCCCGGCGGCCCGTCGCGTCGTCACGGTCAGGGGCGATCGCGTCCTCGATCTCACCCGCCTCGTGCCGACCATGGCCGACCTCATCAATGCGGCGGACCCGCGTCGCCATCGCCCGGGACGACCGGGCCGTCGATGTCGGGGCCGTGGCAGACCTTGCTGGCCGCGAGCCACGCCGATCGCGCATCGCCGGACGTGGCGCATCTCCTGGCACCCACGGACCTCTCGGCGCACAAGGCGGCGGGCGTCACCTTCGTCAAGAGCATGCTCGAGCGGGTGGTCGAGGAGGCGACGCGCGGCGATCCGGACGCGGCGGTGGCGGCGAGAGCCCGGATCGAGGGGCTGATCGGCGAGGACCTGCAGCCAGATCGTGCCCGGCACCGAGGCCGCGGCCAAGCTGAAGAGCGCACCTGATCGAGGCCGGCGCCTGGTCGCAATATCTGGAGGTCGGCATCGGCGTCGATGCCGAGATCTTCACCAAGGCGCAGCCGATGAGCGCCGTCGGCACCGGCGCCGAGATCGGCATCCATCCGCGCTCGGCCTGGAACAACCCGGAGCCCGAGGTGGTGCTGGTGATCGCCGCCGACGGGCGGATCGTCGGCGCGACGCTTGGGCAACGACGTCAATCTCCGCGATTTCGAGGGCCGCAGCGCGCTGCTGCTCGGCAAGGCCAAGGACAACAACGCCGCCTGCGTCGATCGGCCCGTTCATCCGCCTCGTCGACGAGCGCTTCACCCTCGATTCCATCCGCAACGTCGAGATCCGCCTCAAGGTCGAGGGCACCGACGGCTTCGTGATGGAGGGCGCGAGCTCGATGCGCGAGATCAGCCGCGACATCGAGGATCTCCGCGACCATCTGATCGGCGGCACGCACCAATACCCGGACGGTGCCGTGCTCTTCTGCGGCACCATGTTCGCGCCGGTCGAGGATCGGGGCGAGCCCGGCCACGGCTTCACCCACAAGCTGGGCGACATCGTCGAGATCGCGACGCCGGAGCTCGGCTGCCTGGTCAACCGCGTCAACCACGCCGACAAGGCCACACCCTGGACCTTCGGCGCGCGCCATCTGCTCGCCAATCTGAGGGCGCGGGAGCTCCTTTGAGGCCTTAGGAGCCGCCGATTTGTCGCATAGAGAGCTGCCGGTCCAAGGCGGGTCGGGCGCGTCCAGACCGTAGACGAGGTGGTCGGGCTAGCCGATCGGCTCCACGGCGCCGCCGGCGCTCTTCCATGCACGAAAGCCGCCAGGGATATGGGCAGTGTTCTTGACGCCGTGCTCGGCCGCGATCTCGACCGCCAGCGTCGATCTCTCACCGACCGCACAATACAGCACGAGGCGGGTGTCCTTGCCCAGCCGCTGGAGGGGACCCGACGCGCCGCAGTACGAGGCGAAGCGGCCGTAGGGCAGGTGCATCGAGCCTGGAATCGCCCCGTCGCGCCGCCGCTCGCTCTCCTCGCGAATGTCGATCAGCTGCCCGTCGACGTCGGGCCAGGCGGCGAGCAGGTCCTCGACCTCGAGTGAGGGCACCCGATGCTGCGCTTCGAGCCGCAACCCGAGCCGCAGGTTTTCCGGCACCGCGACGTCCATCATCTTCGGGTTCGGCAGGTTCAGGTTGTTCATGATCTCGGCGTATTCATCGGCCGAGCCGACCTTCAGGCGCGGGTTGAAGGCCTTCTCCTCGGCGATGGTGCTGACCGTGTCGCCCTTGTAGTCGTGCGCCGGATAGACCAGCGTCTGGTCGGGCAGCTTCAGCAGGCGGTCGAACAGTGAATGGTACTGCTCGTAGGGATCGCCGTTCTGGAAATCGGTGCGGCCGGTGCCCCGGATCAGCAGGGTGTCGCCGGTGAAGACCCGGTCATCCATCAAGAAGCTGTAGCTTTCGCTGGTATGGCCGGGGGTGTAGAGCGCGGTCAGCGCAAGACCCTCGATCGTCAGGCGCTCGTTGTCGCTCACGCGCATCGAGACGATTTCGGCCGGGGATTGCTCGCCCATGACCGTCACGCAGCGGGTGGCATCCCTGAGCTTGCCCATGGCGCTGACGTGATCGGCGTGGATGTGCGTGTCGATCACCTTGACGAGCCGCAGTTCGAGCTCCTCGAGCAGCTTCAGATAGCGCCCGGTCTGCTCCAGCACGGGATCGATGAGCAGGGCCTCGCCGCCGGCCCGGCTGGCCAGCAGGTAGGTGTAGGTGCTCGACGTCTTGTCGAAGAGTTGCCGAAAGAGCATGGCGCGTCCTCCCTCTGGCCGCTGGCTGACGGCGGCACTGTAGCACAGGCTGGTGCTACGGCCTCCGCTACTCCCGCCCGCCGACACGGGAGCTGCAGGCGCGGGCTCGGTTGGACAACCTGCTGGGACTTTACGGCTCGGCGTTTGCTCTCAGCCCCGGGCCCGTGCCTTCAGCAGCGCGATGAGCGACGCGTCGCGGGCGGTCTCGAGCTCGGCGACCGTTCGCTCTCCGGTCTCGGCAGCCATGCCGTCGATCAGCAGCTGGCGGGTCGGGGTGTCGAGGGTCGGCGTGCCGAGGGTGGCCCAGCGGCGTTCCTGGCTCGAGCCCAGGTGGGCGAGGTAGTCGGTGAGACCGCCGGGGCCGCCGCCGGTGTGGTAGGTCTGGTGCGCGCCTTGCACCGCCCAGCGCAGGCCTGGTCCGTCGGTGAGCGCCTGGTCGATCTCGGCGACGCTGGCGACGCCGCTGGCGGCGAGATGCACTGCCTCGCGCCAGAGCGCGGCGGCGAGGCGGCCGGCGATGTGGCCCTCCATCTCGCGCCGGAGCCGTACCGGTCGCTTGCCGATGGCGGTGTAGAAGTCGTGTGCCGTCTCGATCAGTGCAGGGTCGGGGGCGAACAGCTCGACCAGCGGGATCAGATGTACCGGGTTGAACGGGTGGGCAATGATCAGCCGCTCGGGATGGCGCATGCCCTGGGCCAGCGCCGACCAGAGGAGCGCGGAGGTGCTGCTCGCGATGATCGTTGATGCCGGCGTGGCGGCCTCGATCGCCGTGAGCAGCTTTTGCTTGGTTGCGAGATTTTCGGGCGCGTTCTCCTGGACCCATCTCGCTGGGCCGACGGCTTCCTCCAGCGAGCGGGTCGTCACCACGTGACCGCCACGCAAGGGCGTCAGCTCGGCGATGGCCGCCTGCAGCTTCGCGCAGCGCTCGGCCAGTTCCGTCAGGCGCTCGGGCGATGGGTCGAAGGCGCGGACCTCGAGGCCGGCGGCGGCGAAGACGGCGACCCAGCTGGCGCCGATCAGGCCGCAGCCGACGACCGCGACGGGGGACAGGTCGCTTGAGAGTGGGTGCTGGTCGGCTGGCATGGGCACCTCATCTGGAAGTCAATCGGGCCTACACGTTCCGTAACGCCGCTGTCGACAGACTGGCCAAGATCAGCGGTCGCTGGATGCCACGGCGACGGATGCTCGGGCGTCTGGGCGGCTGGACACGGTAATGGACCAAGACCCGACCCTCGTGCTCATGCTTCACCGGCTGGCAAGTCAAGCGCTTGCACGGTTGGTCTCAGCCGATTTATCGCGCTCTGTGGCACTGGTTTGCGGTAGGAAAACGGGCATGGAATACGATCGGCCAGCTCTGATCTGCGACGAGTGCGACACGCTGACCGTCGTGCGGCGTGTGCCGCCGGGCGTGACGGCGACCTGCAGCGTCTGTGGCAACGTGCTGTTCCGCGAGCGGCGCGACAGCGTTCGCCGCTCCCTGGCGCTGAACGTCGCCGCTCTCATCCTGCTGATCATCGCGCACGCTTTTCCCTTCATGACGTTCACGATGGAGGGCAACTCGACCGTGGGCACGATCCCCGCCAGCATCCTGGCGCTCTGGCGGGAGGGTTCATGGGAAATCGCGATCGTGGTGTTCGTGCTCGCCAGTCTGATGCCCTTCGCCCGCCTGGCGCTCGGCATCTGGGTGCTGCTGCCGATGGCCTGGAATCGCATCGCACCCGGCACCGCCGAGATCTTCGCCCTCTTCGCCCGGTCGCGAACCTGGGCGATGACCGAGGTCTATCTCTTGGGATTGCTGGTCGCCTACACCAAGCTCGTCGATCTCGCGACGATCACGCTCGGCCCGGCGATCTGGGCGTTTGGCGCGCTGATCGTCTGCATTGCAGCTGCCGACAACATGCTCGATCCGCGTGCGGTCTGGTGGCGTCTCGCACCACAGAACAAGCTCCGTGAGCTGTTGGCGTCCGGGCGACCGCTGATCGGCTGCGAGGTCTGCGCCCAGGTCGTGCCAGTGCCTGCCGGCGTATCGCACCCGCACTGCCCGCGCTGCCATGCAGCGCTGCATGAGCGCAAACCCGATCCGCTGACCCGCACCTGGGCGCTGATGCTGGCCGCTGCTCTCCTCTACATCCCGGCCAACGTCCTGCCGGTGATGACCGTCACGACATTCGGCCAGGGCGCGCCCAGCACCATTTTGGGCGGTGTCGTCGAGCTGATCGATGCCGGGATGTGGCCGATCGCGGCGCTGGTCTTTTTCGCCAGCATCACCGTGCCGGTCCTCAAGTTGATCGGCCTGACGCTGCTGCTCGTCTCCGTTCAACTCGGCTGGGTGGCACGAGCGCGCGATCGTACGTTGCTCTACCGCATCATCGAGCAGGTCGGCCGCTGGTCGATGATCGATGTCTTCATGATCTCGATCCTGGTGGTGCTCGTCGATCTCGGCGAGATCGCCCAGATCGAGCCAGGCACCGGGGCCGTCGCCTTCGCGTCGGTCGTCATTCTCACCATGCTCGCCTCGCACAGCTTCGAGCCCCGACTGATTTGGGACAATAGGCGTCAGAACCATGCCACCAACCCAGCCTGACCAAACGAAGGCCCAGTCCGACCGAATGAAGACCAAGCCTGAACAGCCGATGGCTGAGCCGGCCCTGCGCAAGAGCAGGGGGTTTTCGCTCGTCTGGATCGTGCCGATCGTCGCCGCTGCGATCGGCATCTGGCTCGCCGCCACCACGGTCTTGAACAAAGGACCGCTGGTCGAGGTGACCTTCGTCACCGCCGACGGGCTCGAGGCCGGCAAGACCCAGGTCAAGTATCGCGACGTCAACGTCGGCCTGGTCGAGGCGGTGCGGGTCACGCCCGACCTTACCGGCATCATCGTCGAGGCCCGGATCGACAAGAGCTTCGCCGCCAACGTGACCGAAAAAAGCCGCTTTTGGGTGGTTCGCCCGCGCGTTGGTGTCAGCGGTGTATCGGGGCTCGGGACGCTCCTTTCGGGCGCCTATATCGAGGTCGAGCCGGCTGAAGGCGAAAGTGCCACGAGCTTTGTCGGTCTCGAGGAGCCGCCCTTGATCCGCTCCGACGTGGAGGGCAGTCAGTTCACCCTGATCGCCAACAACCTGGGCTCGGTCAATCGGGGCGCACCGGTGTACTTTCGCGGTTTCGAGGTCGGCCAAGTCCTCGGCCATCGGCTGAGCGCCGACGCCACGCAATTCGAGATCCCGATCTTCGTGCGCAGCCCGCACGACAAGCTCGTCAAACAGGACAGTCAGTTCTGGGACGTCAGTGGCATCAGCTTTCGGGCCGGCGCGGACGGTATCGACTTGCAGATCGCGAGCGTCGCGTCGCTGGTCGCGGGCGGCGTCGAGTTCTCGTCGCCGCGTGGCTCGGCAACTCCGGCCGAAGCCGGGACGAGTTTCTCGCTCTATCCAGACCAGGCGAGCATCGGCGAGGCTGGGATCGACGATCGCATACCCTACATCATCGATTTCGACGGCTCAGTCCGCGGCCTACAGGTGGGTGCTCCGGTGGAGTTCCGGGGCATCCGCACGGGCTCGGTCGAGCGCATCGAGCTGATCCCCGACTTCACCACCGGCAAGGCGCCGATCCGTGTCTACGTCAACCTCGAGCCGCAGCGCTTCGCCAACAGCGATCCCGCCGATACCCTCGAACAGCAATACGAGCGGACTGCCCATCTCGTGTCGCTCGGGCTCAGGGCGCAACTCAAAACGGGCAATCTGCTGACCGGCGATTTGTTCATCGAGATGAACATCGTGCCCGGTGCGGCTCCGGCCGAGATGGAGATGATCGACGGGGTGCCGCAGATTCCTTCGGTACCAACAGATCTCGAAGCTCTCACGGCGTCGATTAGCGGTCTTCTCGATCGGCTGGCGTCGCTGCCGATCGAGCCTATCGTCCAGAGCCTGCAGACGTCGGCAACGGCCGTCCAGGCATTGGTGACCAGCCCCGAGGCGGCCGCGGGTGTGCAGAACCTCGCGGCGGCCGGCAATGATCTCCGCAACCTGATCGCCCAGCTCGACGCGGCGACCGGCCCGATGGTGCGCTCGGCCGAATTCGGCGGCGGACCAGGCCTCGCAGACCTTGCAGTCGATCGATTTCGTCTTGGGCGAAAATTCCACCTTGCGCTATCAGCTCGAGCGGGTGCTTCAGGAGCTGACGGCCGCCGCCCGCTCGATCCGCGGCTTCGCCGACATGCTCGATCGCGACCCGAGCGCCATCATCCGCGGCAGGAGGGAGTAACGACCATGCCAGGAAACCTGAAACACGGCATCGCGGCAATGGCGCTTGCCGTCGTCGTTGCCGGCTGCACGCCTACCCAGCCGATCCGCTACTTCGCGCTGACGCCGCTCAGCGCCGAGGTGCCGGTTGCCGAGACCGAGCAGTCGATCGGCGTGTTTCCGATCGCGCTCGCCAACTATCTCGATCGCAATGGGATCGTGACGCGCACGAGCCCGAACGAGCTCACGGTTGCCAGCACGGACAATTGGATCGAGCCGCTCGATCTGCAGATCCGCGGCGTTGTCGCCCGCAACCTGGCGCAGCTCCTGGGCACCGATCAGGTGTTCGTCCTGCCCGAGCAAAGGCTGCTGCCGCTCGATTACACCGTCGAGATCTCTGTTGAGCGGTTCGACATCGAGGTGGGTGCTGCCGGCGCCGAAGCTGCCTCAGAGCTGGTCGTGTTCGAAGGGCGTTGGTCGCTGTTCGAGCGTGAGTCCCGCGACGTCTTGCAGACGGCGCCTTTCAGGGTCACCGAGCCGGTCGCCGCACCTGCGACCTTCGAGAGCCGGACGACTGCGATGAGCGATGCAACCGCCCGATTGAGCCGCATTATCGCCACCGCCATCGCCAGCCAGGGCAGCAGCTGATCCGACCGCCGATAGGGGCGTGATCCGCCGCTATCGGCTCTGCGTGTCCGCGGTCTCGGTGGTCGCTGTCGCCTCCTCCGCTTCCTTGCGGCGCTGGGCGTTGCGATGCACGGTGTAGGTGGCCGAGCCCATGATCAACAGCGCCCCCAGCACCGTGGCGAGCGACGGCACCTCGGCGTAGAGCCAGTAGCCGACCGCCGCCATCATCACGAGGCGGACATAGTTCAGCGGCGCCAGCGCCGAGGCTTGCCCCATGCGCAAGGCCGTGGTGAACAGCCACTGGCCGATCCCCATGATGACGCTCATCATCAAGACGATGCGCAGGCCTTCCATCGTGAGCGGGGTCCAGAACCAATAGGCCACGGGGGCGCTGAGCACGATCACCACCAGACCCTGGAAGAAAAGCACCGTCATCGCGGTGTCGTGCATCGAGCCGAGCCGCAGCGAGATCACCGCAAACGCGCTGAAAACCGCACCCAGCAACGCCACCAGCACGAACGGATCGATGCCGCCGCTTAAGGGTTGGAGCATGACGATCACGCCGATGAAGCCGATCGCCGTTGCCAGCCAGCGCCGCCAGCCGACCTGCTCGCGCAGCATCAGCGCTGCCAGCCCGGTAACGAACAGCACCTCGGTCATCTGGATGGCGGTGACGTCGGCGAGCGGGACGTAGACCACGGCCGACAGCCCGCAGAGCATCGCGCCCACCGCTGTGATGCCCCGGAACATGTGCATCTTGAGCCCGGCCGGATGACGAATCTGCTTCCGGCTCGCCCAGAAGAAGGGCGCCATGAGCAGCATGGTCATGACCTGGCGAATGAAGATGATGACGATGATGGCCAGGTGCTCGGCGGCGAGCCGAACGAGAACGGCCATCGCCGTGAAGATGGCGAATGCGCAGAGCACGAGCAGCGAGGCCAAAAGCTCGCGCGGCAGGCGCTGGAAGAACGCGTCGAGCTGAGCCAATCCGGGAATTGTCGGGCGGAGCAAAGCGAGCACCTCGATGGCACCAGCGACGTGGCAATTCCGCCCATCGCCCGCACGATCTACACCATTTCGCGACGCCACGCATCGTCGACTTCGCCCGAAAAGCAGCAGCCGAACGCTTGCGGCGACGGCGCCGGCACGTCAGGTTTTGGGGTATCCAGGAACGCCACCCGCTCCGCTCAACGAGGTGCCATGCCGATACCGCCAGCCCGTATTCTCTTCGTCTGCACCGGCAATATCTGTCGTTCGCCCACTGCCGAGGCCGTGCTTCTCCATCGCGCCCGGGCACGCGGGATCGAGGTGGTTGCCGACAGCGCCGGCACCAGTGCCGAGGAGGCCGGCAACCCGCCCGACAGCCGGGCGCGGGCGGCGGCCCGGGCGCGCGGCTACACCCTGCCCGACCGTCGGGCCCGGCAGATTCGGGCGGCCGATTTCAACGGCTTCGACCGGGTTCTGGCGATGACGACGGCTCATCTGCGAACGCTCGAGCGACGCGCACCGCCCGATGGCCGGGCTCGGCTGCAGCTCTTCATGGATTTCGTCAGGGAGGATGGCCCGCGCGACGTGCCCGATCCGTGGTACGGCGACCATGCCGGCTTCGAGCACGTCCTCGACCTGATCGAGGCGGGGGTCGACGGGCTGATCGCGGACCTCGAGCGCGGCCGGTGACGGCGAGCGAGCCCGAGCGCGTCCTCGGCCAGCCGGTCGCTCGGCGGACGAGTCTGCATGGCGGCTGCATCGCGGATGTGGCCAGGCTCGAGCTCCAGGACGGGACGCGCGTCGTCGAGAAGCGTCGGCGCGGCGGCGACCGGGCCGGCGACCTCGAGCTCGAGGCCTGGATGCTCGCATACCTCAAGCGGAACAGCCGCCTGCCGGTGCCGGAGGTGCTGCAGGCGGGCGCCGACCGACTGCTGCTTTCGTATGTGCCACACGAGCCAGGCAGTCCCGGGACAGCCGCTCAGATCGATGCGGCGCGGCAGCTCGCGGCCCTGCACGGGATCACACGGGCGCTGTTCGGGCTGGAACGTGACACGCTGATCGGCCCGCTGGAGCAGGCCAATGAGCCGTCGCCGAGCTGGATCGACTTTTTCCGCACGCATCGGCTGCTCGCGATGTGCGCCCGCGCTGAGGCGTCGGGTCGCCTGCCCGCGGAAATGGCCCGTCGGCTGGAGCGGCTGGCACCGAGGCTCGATCGGCTGCTGGCACCGCCCGAGGCGGCGTCCCTGCTGCACGGCGACCTCTGGGCCGGCAATCTGCTCTTTGGCCGGGAGACGGTCGCGGCCTTCATCGATCCCGCGATCTATTACGGCCATCCGGAGATCGAGCTCGCCTTCACGACGCTTTTCGGCGGCTTCGGCGAGCCCTTCTACGCGGCCTATGCCGAGGCGGCCGGAATCGCCGACGGGTTCTTCGCGGACCGCGCCGACCTTTACAATCTCTACCCGCTGCTCGTGCATGTCGAGCTGTTCGGCAGCGCGTACCTGGCGCCGATCGACCGAACGCTCTGTCGCCACGGCTTGTAAGGCCGCGGCCAACCCGCCTAGAACCGCAGCCGACACATCGGGGAAAACGCATGTCGGATGCCTTGGCCGCGACGCCGGCCGTTCTCGTTCTCTCGCCCAATCGGCCAAAGGCGATGGCCGAGCTCGAGGCTGCCTACCGTCTCATCCATCTCTGGCAGGCAGTCGACCCGGAGGCCGTGGTCGAGAACGAGGGTGGCGAAGTTCGAGCCGTCGTCACCTCCGGCGAGCGTGGATTGAGCGCTGCCCTGATCGAGCGGCTGCCCCGGCTCGAAATGGTCGCCTGCTTCGGCGTCGGCTATGACGGCATCGATGTCGAGGCCTGCAGGAAGCACGGCATCCGGGTCAGCAACACACCCGACGTGCTCAGCCGTGATGTCGCCGACCTCGGCATGGGGCTGATGCTCGCGACCCTGCGGCGGATGGTCGAGGCCGACCGTTATGTCAGGAACGGCAGCTGGCGGCGGCACGGGCCGATGGCGCTCGGCACCTGCCTCGCCGGCAAGAAGCTGGGTATTCTCGGGCTCGGGCGGATCGGCATGGAGCTGGCGAAGCGCGCCGCCGCCGCCGAGATGGTGCTCGGCTACCACAACCGAGCCGCCCGCGACGGGGTCGATCTTCGCTATTTCCCGACACTGGTCGAGCTCGCCGGCTGGGCCGACGTGCTGGCCGTGGCCTGCCCGGGCGGTGCTGCGACCCGCCATCTGGTCAATGCCGAGGTGCTGCAGGCGCTCGGGCCCGAGGGTTGGCTGATCAACATCGCCCGCGGCTCGGTGGTCGACGAGGCGGCGCTGGTCGCGACGCTCGAGGCCGGCGGGATTAAAGGTGCCGGTCTCGACGTGTTTGCCGATGAGCCCAATGTGCCAGAGCGGCTGCTCGTCATGGACAACGTCGTGCTGCAGCCCCACCAGGCGAGCGCCACGGAGGAGACCAGGGACGCCATGGCGGGTCTCGTGGTGGCCAATCTCCGTGCCCATTTTGCCGGGGAGCCGTTGCCGACGCCGGTTTGCTGACGCTCTCAACACCGGCGACACTGCCACGAGCCTGTCGCACTGTTGCTCTACGAAGGGGTTCGCAGTGTGAACGGAGCCTCGCCATGCAAAACGCGGCGGTCTTCTCTCCCGAGCCGCATATCGTCGACCAGCTGATCCTCGAGCGTGCGCCTCGTCTGCTCGCCGATCCGTTGCTCCGCGGCGCCTTCGTCAAGTTCCTGCTCGAGCCCTTGCGCTATGGCGAGGCTCGGGCGATGGCGGATCGGGTGCGTGAGCTTTCCGGCGCCGAGATCATGGATTTGGTCTCTGCCGAGCTCGAGCTCGACATTGCCGCCAACGGACTGGGCTTCCTGCCGGCGAGCGGGCCTGCCATCCTCGTCGCCAACCACCCGACCGGCCTCGCCGACGGCATAGCGCTCTGGCAGAGCGTCAAGCGGCGGCGTCCGGACATGCGTTTCTTGGTCAACAGTGACGCGCTTCGCGTGGCACCGGGGCTGGTCGATGTCATGATCCCGATCGAGCTGCAGCGCGACAAGCAGAGCCGGGCCGCGTCCCGGCGGGCGTTCCGCTATCTCGAGGAGGCGATCGACAAGGGCCAGCTGCTGGTCGTCTTCCCCTCCGGCCGGCTGGCCTACCTGAGTTGGCGGGGGCTGACCGAGCGGGCCTGGCTGCCCTCGGTCCTGTCGATCGCCAAGCGCCATCGGTTGCCGATCGTGCCCCTGCACATCAAGGCGCGGAACTCGCCGACCTTCTATCTGCTCTCGGCGCTGGCATCCGAGCTGCGCGACGTAACGCTCTTCCGCGAGCTCTTGAACAAGCGCGGCCGGCGCTTCCAGCTGTCCTACGGCGCGCCGCTGGACGCCTCGACCTTGCCGGCAGAGCCGAGGAAGGCCGCGGCCATGCTGCAGCATCGGGTCGAGCGCCTGCTGCCGCTCGCAGCGGCGGGGCAGTCATGGGAGCCCGGGCGCTGGGCGGGCCGTCAGGCGGCGCTCGGCTGAGTAGCCGTCTGTCGGCATCCGCCTACCAGAGCGTGTAGCCGCCGTCGATCACCAGCGCCGCACCCGTCATGAAGCGGCTCGCATCGGAGGCGAGATAGACGGCGAGCGCCCCCAGGTCCCCGGGCTCGCCGGTGGTGCCCATCGGCGTCCGCTCGACGACGCCGTCGATCACCTCGGGCTTCTCCTTCGACCAGCGGGTATTGGCCTCGGTCATGAAGAGACCGGGACAGATGGCGTTGACGGTGACGCCATGCGGTGCCCAGTCGGCGGCGGTGGCACGGGTGAACTGCAGGACTGCGGCCTTGGCGGTCTCGTAGTGGCGGCCACCGATGTCGCGACCGGCGACCATGGCATTGATCGAGCTGACATTGATCACCCGGCCGCCTTGGCCGCGGCTCAGCATCGCACCGCCGATGATCTTGGTGCAGAGGAAGGTGCTGGTCAGGTTGAGGTCGATCAGCTCCTGCCAGCGGGCCAGGGGCATCTCGATGGTGGGCGCGGGGTCGCGCCTGCCGCCGATATTGTTGATCAGGATGTCGATGGGCCCGTGCTCGGCGATGACCCGCTCCGCCGTGGCCTCGCAGGTCTGCGGCTGGGCCATGTCGGCCACGAGCGTTCGCACGTCGCGGCCGGTCTTGCCCAGCGTGTCGGCGGCGGCATCCAGGCTCGCTGGGTCACGGCCGGCGATAACGAGATCGGCGCCGGCTTCGGCCAGGCCCGTGGCCATGGCCAAGCCGAGCCCGCGGCTGCCGCCGGTGATGAAGGCGCGCTTGCCATCGAGGCGGAAGCGATCGAGCACGTTCATGGCGAATACTCCTGGTGTTGTCGGTGGCGCTGATGGCCTCGTGGGATCACGTCGCGCGCTGGCGCTGCGCAAGCGCGATGCCGCCCAGCACCAGCACGAGGGACAGGGCGTGGTAGAGATGGAATTGCTCGCCGAGCAGCGCCACCGAGAGCAGTGCTCCCATGATCGGGATGAGGTTGAGGAAGAGGCCGGCGGCATTGCTGCCGATGATCTCGTTGGCGCGGATGAAGAAGGCTTGGGCCAGCAGCGACGGGAAGATCGTCGTGTAGGCGACGACGGTCCAGGCGGTGCGGCTGTCCGGCCAGATGAAGCTGGTCGTCTGGGCCTCAATGACCGCAAGTGGCAAGGCGGCGAGGCTTGCGGCGATGAGCAGCGCGGCCAGGAGGCTTTGCCAATGCACTTGCGGCTTGCTGCGCAGCGCCACTGAGTAGCTGGCATAGATGATGGCGGCGGCGATGATCATCAGGTCCCCCTGGTTGGTCCCGAGCGATGCCAGGGAAAACAGGTCGCCCTGGCCGGCGGCGACCGCGACACCGACCAGCGTCGCCGTATAGCCGATCAGCTGAAGGGGGCGGCTCGCGGTGCGGAAGATCACCAGGTTCAAGACGAAGATGAACATCGGCATGCTGGCCTGGATGATCGTCGCGTTGATGGCGGTGGTGCGGATCAACCCGGAATAGAGCAGGCCGCTGAAGCCGGTGAAGCCGAGCGCTCCCATCATCGCGAGAAAAGGCAGCCGGCGGCGAATGACCGGCCAGTCCTGGCGTAGATGGTGGCGGGCAACGACCAGCATCAAGAGCGCTGCCAACGTCCAGCGCAGCCAGGTGAGCAGCATGGGCGAGACCTCGCCCACGGCGAGCTTGCCGGCGACCGCGTTGCCACCCCAAAAGAGCGTCGTCAGCACCAGCATAAGCCAGGCCAGGGCGCGGGCCATGACGCTCACGCCGGATGCCGTCACCGGCTCCGTCATCGTCCCCTCATCGGTCGCCCCCTCCGATAGCCCCGCCGGTCGCCTGGTCGCGGGCCAGGTCAGACGTCGAGGTTGACGACCCGGAGCGCGTTCTCCTGGATGAACTCGCGCCGCGGCTCGACCACGTCGCCCATCAGCGTGGTGAAGATCTCGTCCGCCTCGTCGGCGTGGTCGACCCTGCACCTGGAAGAGCGAGCGGATGGTCGGATCGAGCGTGGTCTCCCAGAGCTGCTCGGGGTTCATCTCGCCGAGACCCTTGTAGCGCTGGATCGTGAGGCCCTTGCGGCCGAGCGCCAGGATCGCCTCGATCAGATCGAGGGGGCCGTTGATCGGCCGGCTCTCGTCCTTGCGCTCGAGCGTGCCGGCCTCGGCGAAGAAGGGCCCGCATGCGCGCCAGCGCCTCGGCGAGGCGCCGTGCCTCGGGGCTGCGGGCGATCCCCGGGTCGAGCCGGTGCCGCTCGCGCCGCTCGCCCTTCATGTGGTGGAAGACGAGCTCGCCTTCGTCACCGACATGCGCCTGCCAGGCGCCGCGACCGCTCGCGGTCAGTCGGGCGGCGACCCGCTGCGCCAGCGCCAGGGTCGTCCGTCGGGTCGGCGAGCGCACCCTCGGCGAGACCGCCCTCGAGCGCCAGGGCCTCGATCAGCTCGACCGGGTGGCGGCGCTTGAAGTTCGATCGAGATCGCGGTCGCTGCCTGCGCGCCTCTCGACCACGTCGGCCAGGGCCTCCGCCTCGACCACCCGATCACCGCCATCGGTGTCGTCGGCGATGACCAGGCGAGTATCCTCGAGCCCGGTCGTGACCAGATAGGTCTCGAGCGCGGCGTCGTCCTTGAGGTAGCGCTCGGACTTGCCGCGCTTGACCTTGTAGAGCGGCGGCTGGGCGATGAAGAGATGCCCGTGCTCGATCAGCTCCGGCAGATGCCGGTAGAAGAAGGTCAGCAGCAGCGTGCGGATGTGCGAGCCGTCGACGTCGGCGTCGGTCATGATGATGATGCGGTGGTAGCGCAGCTTCGCGAGATCGAACTCGTCGCGGATGCCGGTGCCGAGCGCCGTGATCAGCGTGCCGATCTCCTGGCTGCCCAGCATCTTGTCGACCCGCGCCCGCTCGACGTTGAGGATCTTGCCGCGCAGCGGCAGGATCGCCTGGAAGCTGCGGTCGCGGCCCTGCTTGGCCGAGCCGCCGGCGCTGTCGCCCTCGACCAGGAAGAGCTCGGCCTTGGCCGGATCGCGCTCCTGGCAGTCGGCGAGCTTGCCGGGCAGGTTGGCGATGTCGAGCGCACCCTTGCGCCGGGTCAGCTCGCGGGCCTTCCGCGCCGCCTCGCGCGCTGTGGCGGCCTCGACCACCTTGGCCATGATCGCCTTGGCCTCGGCCGGGTGCTCCTCGAACCAGCGCGACGAGACCATCGGTGATCAGCCCCTGGACGATCGGCGTCACCTCGGAGCTGACCAGCTTGTCCTTGGTCTGCGAGGAGAACTTGGGGTCCGGCATCTTGACCGACGAGCACGCAGGTCAGCCCCTCGCGCATGTCCTCGCCGGTGAGCTGGACCTTCTCGCGTTTGATGATGCCGGTGTCCTCGGCGATAGTTGTTGAAGCGTGCGGGTGAGCGCCGTGCGAAAGCCGGCCAGATGGGTGCCGCCGTCGCGCTGCGGGATGTTGTTGGTGAAGCAGAGGCAGGTCTCGTGGTAGCCGTCGTTCCATTGCATGGCGCACTCGACCGTCGATCGGCCCGCGCTCGGCGCCGGTGACGATGGCCGGCTTGTGGATCGGCGCCTTGGTCCGGTCGAGATAGCCGACGAATGCCTCGAGCCCGCCCTCGTAGTGGCAGCTCCTCCTCGACCGGCTCCTCGCCGCGCTTGTCGCGCAGGATGATGCGCACGCCGGAATTGAGAAAGGCCAGCTCGCGCAGCCGATGCTCCAGCGTCGCGAAGGAGAACTCGGTCTTGGTGAACACGCCCAGCGACGGCATGAAGGTGAGCTGGGTGCCGCGCCGGCCGTTCAGCGGCGCCGCGGGCCGCGAGCGGCGCCACCGGCTCGCCGCCGTTCTCGAAGCGGATATAGTGCTCGGCCTGCGTCGCGCCAGATCACCAGATCGAGCCAATCGGAGAGCGCGTTGACCACCGAGACGCCGACGCCGTGCAGGCCGCCGGAGACCTTGTAGCTGTTCTGGTTGAACTTGCCGCCGGCGTGCAGCACGGTCATGATCACCTCGGCCGCCGAGACGCCTTCGCCCTCGTGCATGTCGACCGGGATGCCGCGGCCATTGTCGGTCACCGTCACCGAGCCGTCGGCGTTCAACGTCACCTCGACCTGGTCGGCATAGCCGGCGAGCGCCTCGTCGATGGCGTTGTCGACCACCTCGAAGACCATGTGGTGCAGGCCGGAGCCGTCGTCCGTGTCGCCGATGTACATGCCGGGGCGCAGCCGCACGGCCTCCAGGCCCTTCCAGCACGCGGATCGAGGTCGAATTGTAGATCGGCTCGTCGGCGGCAATCGGGCTCCCGGGCTCCGGGAGCTTGCTGCCCGGGCCGGTCGTCTCTGGCGTGTCACTCATGGTCGAGAATGGTTCCCTGGTCGACATGAAGAAAACGAGCGCGGCCGTCGAGGGCCGCGAAGAGGCGTCGCTCGGTGCCGGTCAGGAAGACCTGGGCGCCGAGCGCGATGAGCTGCTCGGCGAGACCATCGCGGCGCTCTGGGTCGAGATGCGCCATGGTCTCGTCCAGCAGGAGAATCGGCAGGTCGCCGGCGACGCGCTGGCGCAGCCGGGCCTCGGCGAGGACGATGGCGAGCAGCATCGCCTTCTGCCGACCGGTCGAGACACGCGGCGCCGGCTCGCCGGTCGCGAGGTCGGTGGCCCCGAGATCGCTGCGATGCGGGCCGAGCGCAGCGCCACCGGTCTCGGCGTCCTGTGCCCGCGCCGCGGCCAGGCCTCGGGCCAGCCGCTCCTCGGCGTCGATCGCCGGACCGGTCTCGAGCCACTCCTCGACGGCACCCTCCAGCTCGAGCCGGATGGCCGGCGAGCCCTGGTCGGGCGTGCCCAGGATCGTGTTGAGGCCGGAGACCAACTCGCGCCTGCCGGCGGCGACGGCGACCCCGGTCGCCGCCATCCGCTCCTCGAGTGCGTCGAGCCAGGCCGGATCGCGCGGGCCGTTGCGCAAGATCAGCGATGCGCTCGCGCATCGTCCGCTCGAAGATGGCGGTCTGCCGGCCATGCTCGGGATAGACGGCGAGCACCAGGCGGTCGAGAAAGCGGCGCCGCTCAGACGCGGCATCGAGAAACAGCCGGTCCATGGCCGGGGTGAGCCAGGCGATGGCGACGAGGTCGGCGAGCGGCGCCAGGCCGCGCTGCGTCTCGCCCATGATCTCGAGCCAGCGGCGCTCGCTCGCCGGGTCGCGGCCGGTGGCGATGTCGATCGGTCCGTCGGCGGTCGCAATCTCGGCGTCGAGACGAAAGGGCTGCGCCGCGCCGTCCTGATCGAGGCTGTCCAGGCGGGCGCGGCGCAGACCGCGCCCCGGTGCCAGGAGCGACAGCGCCTCGAGCAGGTTCGTCTTGCCGGCGCCGTTGGGGCCGTGCAGCACGATCGGGCTCGCCCCTGGCCGAGCACGAGCTCGAGCGCGCCGAGGTTGCGGAAGGCACGCAGCCGCAGCCGCTGAACGGCCGGCTGGCCGTCGGTCGGATCGATGGCGGGCGCCACCGTCGGCGCACTGGCCGCCCGAGCCATCGAGCTGACGACAGTCATCAAACGCGCATGGGCATGAGAACGTAGACGACGGCGCTGTCGGTCGGGTCGAGCACCAGGGTCGGCGATGCCGGATTGGCCATTTCCATGCGCACGGCGTCACCTTCCACCTCGGCCAGCATGTCGAGAATGTAGCGGCTGTTGAAGCCGATCTCGAGCGCCTCGCTGGCATATTCGGCGTCCAGCTCCTCCTCCGCCCGGCCGGCCTCGTTGCTGACCGCGGAAGCCGTGACCCTGCCGTCGTCGAAGCGCAGCTTCACCGCCCGGGCGCGCTCGGTGGAAATGGTCGAGACCCGGTCCACGGCCGCCGCGAAGGCCTTGCTATCGAGCAGCGCCGTCTTCTCGTTGCCGGCCGGAATGACGCGCTCGTAGTCGGGAAACGTGCCGTCGATGAGGCGCGAGACCAGCACCGTCCGCTCGAGCACGAATTGGATGCGGGTCGGCGAGACGGCGATCCGGATGTCGCCGTCGACACCGTCGGCGAGCTTCCGGATCTCGGCCACGGTCTTGCGCGGCACGATGATCGCCGGGATCGCCTCGGCCCCGTCCGGCAGGCCCAGCTCGATCTTGGCGAGCCTGTGACCGTCGGTGGCGACGGCGCGCAGCATCGCCGTCGCTCCGCTGCCTGATGCATGCAGATGAATGCCGTTCAGGTAGTAGCGCGTTTCCTCGGTGGAAATCGCAAAGCGCGTCTTGTCGACCAGGCGGCGGAGATCGGCCGCCGGCATCGCGAAACGGACCTCGAGCTCGTCCAGCTCCATGGCCGGGAATTCGTCCGCCGGCAGGGTCGGCAGCGTGAACATCGAGCGCGCGGCACGCAGCGAGAGCTCGCTCGCATCCGCCGGCTGGTCGAGTATCACCTCGGCCCCGTCCGGCAGCTTGCGAACGATCTCGAACAAGGTGTGCGCCGCGACTGTCGTGGCACCCGCATCCTCGATCTCGGGCCGGCTCGCTCGCCGCCATCGATAGATCCATGTCGGTCGCTGTCAAATGCAGCGTCTCGCCTTCGGCGCGCAGCATGACGTTGGACAGAATTGGGATCGTGGTGCGCCGCTCGACGACGTTCTGGACATGCGAGAGTGAACGCAGGAGGCTGGCACGTTCAATTGCTAGCTTCATGGGTCTGGGAATTCTCTCGTATTGGGCGAAGGCAACGAAGCCGCTCCCCACCGCGCTTCAGGGCTGCAGAAGCTAGCAGAAATAGCCGCCCAGGTTGATCTTTTTTCGTTTGGGCCTCGGGGGAGCCAGGGCGGCTTGCGGGTGCACCGGGCTCCCTTTGCAAGCTCTTCATATTTCGCGTCTGGGCAGCGGCAACCGTGGTGCTGCATGCCTTCGCGCGGCCTGCTGTTCGATGACGGGCTATTGCTTGTCATCGAGAGCGCGTAGGCTCGCACGGTTCATCATCGTTCTGCTGGGATGCTGGTCGGGTGGGGGGCCACGATGTTGAACAAGAACTTTGCACCGCGGCAGATGGCGTTGGGCGGCGACACACAGCCTCTGTCGCGGTTCCCACCAGGAACGCTGGCCTTTCTCGGCGCCGTGGGCTCGTTGCTGACATGCTACGGAACGATCTTCGCCGCGGCCGCCTTCGGCATCCAGCTGGTCGACTGGAATGCCCACTTGCAGGCTATCGTCATGTGGTCTTTTGGTGCAATCGCCATTTATGCCATGTGGCGGGACCGGCGACTGCACGGAAGCAACTTGCCGGTCGCCGTTGGCAGTGCCGCCGTCGTGATCTTGGTTGCGACACTTTACCTTTACTATGAGCGCAGCTTCGAGATTCTCGCCTACATGCTGCTGGTGGTTGGGGCGCTGCTGAATCAAAATTGCCTGGTGCATGGACTCTTCGACAGAATCAATCGGCAGGCCGGCGAGATACAGGAGCTCAACATCAAGCTCGCGGCCAAGCTCGAGCATCAGATTCAGGAGATCCAGGGGCTCGATAGACTGCGCGAGTTTCTGTCACCTCACGTGGCGGCTGTGGTCGTCAACGGCAACCGGGCCGATCTGCTCGCCTCGCCTCGCCGCCACGTCGCCTGTCTGTTCTGCAACATCAGGAACTTCACCGCTTTCTCGGAGGGGCTCGAGCCGGAGGAGGCGACCTCGTTACTGCACGACTACCACGCCCGCGTCGGTAGCCTCGCCGACGACTACAACGGCAGGATCGGCTTTCGCGCCGGCGACGGCTTGATGGTTTTCTTCAACGATCCATTGCCGTGCGACGAGCCGGTGCTCGACGCTGTCCGGCTGGCCCTCGCGATCCGGGAGACGCTCGCTACCCTGCTAGAGCGTTGGATCAGGCTTGGTTTTCCGGTCGGCATCGGTATCGGCATCACCGCCGGTTACGCCATGCTCGGCATGATCGGCCGGATCGGCGGCGCAGGCTACACCGCCATCGGCAACCCGGTGAACCTCGCCGCGCGCCTCTGCGATCAAACCGGCGACGGCGAGATCCTCATCGACCAGCGCGCCTATCTCGACGTCGAGGAACTCGTCGCCGTCGAGCCTGCTGGCGTGCGACAGCTCAAGGGCGTCAGCAAGCCGGTCGAGAGCTACCTCGTCCTCGGGCTCGCAGGGACCGAACCCAATGAGGAGACCTCTCGGTTGAGCTGAGTTCCCCTGCAGCTCCTCCCGAAACGCCTCGCGCAGGCTCTTGGGCCGCTGCAAGAAATTCAGAAAACTCATCACTTTCCGCAGTTCGCCCGATCGATCTATGATATCTCCGCCCGGCTGAGGCATCAGAGCTCAAAGTCAACTTCATATCTTCTGACTGCTCGTGTACAATAAGCAAGCTGTGAAAGCTCAATTCGCGGGGAGAGCTAGCGATGACCAAGGGCACCGATTTGTCGGATCCGTCGACTTGGGACCCGGAGCTCGATGCAGTCAAGGCGGCGCCGAAGCACCACAAGGTCATCTTCGAGAACGAGCGGGTCCGTGTGCTCGAGGTCACGCTCGAGCCCAACGACGAGGAGCCGGTCCATCATCACCGCTGGCCGTCGGTTTTCGTCCTCGACCAGATCAAACCGCCGATCACCGACATCACGCCCGAGGGCGAACGCCTGCCACCACACCGCGACGTGATCAAGGCGCTGGAGGCCTGGAACGGCCGGGGTTGCCTCGTCGTTCACATGTCGCCGCAGCCTCCAGGCCGCGTGTTGAACGAGTCGGACACGACCGCGCACGGCATTCGGATCGAGATGAAGAATATGGGCTGAGCAGCGGCCTGCTTGAACGGCCATGCTGCGAGAACAGGAGACGTTCCGGTTGGAAAGCGACGGCGAACCTGAGGGGCAGGGCTAAACAGCCGCGCCGGCTTGACGTCACCGACTTGTGCTCAACGATTGGTTGAGAACAAGCTCCTGGGTGTTATCACTCTGCGGCATTAGCGTGACTCCATGTCGGGCGACTAGAGGAGTGTCCCATGCGAGCGCATTCGACAGCCGTTGCTTTAGCCACCGCACTGGTCGCCCTGACCGCACCCACCATGGCGCAGGATGGCAGCATGAGCTTCTTCATCACCAGTGCCGGCCCCGGCAACGGCGCCGATCTCGGCGGCCTCGCTGGCGCCGACGCGCACTGCGCTGCCCTCGCGGAGGCTGTCGGTGTCGGCAACCGTGACTGGAAGGCCTATCTGAGCAGCAGCACCGAGAACGCCCGCGACCGCATCGGCGCCGGGCCATGGCTCAACGCCGAAGGCGTGACTGTCGCCGCCAACGTCGACGAGCTACACGGCGAGAACAATCTCACAAAGCAGACCTCGATCTCCGAGGCCGGCGCTGTCATCAACGGCCGCGGCGACGAGCCGAACCGGCACGACATTCTAACCGGCTCCAACCTCGATGGCACTTTTTCCCGCTCGTCCTGTGAAGATTGGACCACTAGCGGCAATGGCGCGGCCACGGTCGGCCATCACGACCGCGACGGCGGCGGCGCCAACCCGACCTCTTGGAACTCGGCGCACGACTCCCGCGGCTGCAGCCAGGTCGACCTCCAAGGCACCGGCGGCGACGGTCTTTTTTACTGCTTCGCTGCCGATTGAGGCGGGGGACGAAAAACAGGGTTGAGCAAAAAGCGGCCCGGGAGAACTGAGTTCGCCCGGGCCGCCTCCGCATTTACTAAAGAGGATCAGGTCCAGCCTAGGGCGCGGAGTGCTGGGGCGTCGTTCCAGATCTTGGTCATGTGGCGGATCTTGTCGCCATCGAATTGCATCACGTACACGTAGTCGCTAGCGACCGACTTGCCGGTGGGGAGCTTCGGGCCACCGTCGCCCGTGTGCGTGCCGTGGAAGACCGCGAAAGCGGTGACCGCGTTGCGTTCCGGATCGGCGGCGAAGGCTTTGAGCTCGTAGCGACCGTCGGGAAGAGGGGTCAGCAGGCCCTTCATCCACTCGGTGTAGCCTTCCAGCGTCGTCGTCTCCATCAAGGCGTCGGCCTGGCACGAGAACGTGGCCCCATCATGGCACCAAGCCTTGCAGGCGCCCCAGCCCTTGCCGGTCTCGCATGCCTCGAAGAAGTCGCGCGCCGAATCGATGATGGTCATGATGCTGCATCCATGTTGTTGCTTGGCCCCTTTTTTCGAGCGATGCCGTGCGGCGAAGACCCGCAGGCCGGGACGCGGACCTGGGAACTGGCGGCTCAATAGGCCCGGCGCGCGCCGGGGTGCAAGCGCACAGGGCCGATCCGGTGTCCAAGATCATCCGGGTGCCGCGGGGTTCTGCCTGATCTTGAGGCTGCGCCGCTCGATCTCTTTGCGGAACTCTCGCCGCAGCGCCGCGGCATCGTGCCGGCGCTGCTCGGTCTCGTCGCGTATCTTCACGTTGGGAATGCGCGCTGGCCGCCCGTTGCCGTCGACCGCGACCATGGTGAAGTAGCAGGTCATGACGTGCCGCTCGGTCTTCTCGATGATGTTCTCGGCAATGACCCGGATGCCGATCTCCATCGACGTGTGGCCCGTGTAGTTGACCGAGGCGAGGAACGTCATCAGCTCGCCGACATGCACCGGTTCACGGAAGAACACCTGATCGACCGAGACGGTCACCGCATAGTGGTTGGAGTACCGCGAGGCGCAGGCATAGGCCACCTGGTCCAGGAGCTTGAGGATGGCACCACCATGCACGTGGCCCGAGAAGTTCGCCATGTCGGGCGTGGCCAGAACCGTCATGCGCAGCGTCTTGTGCTGCGTGTCCTCGCGATCGTGCCCGTCCATGATGAGCCACCTCCGAATGGTTCGGTGGCAGTCTAACCGGCTTTGCTGCAACGCACCACCGGGTTTGGCGAAAGCTTGCAAAGGCTTTTGGAGAGATGCCGGGGAAGATGATCTTCCCCGGGCCCCATCGTGACTTGGGGATGTGGCTCCTAGTGTATGCTACATCTTGGGCATGTGCATGAGGCGTCGGCGTGCCGCACTTTGGGCTGCTTCGCGCTTGGTTGGGGGCGCCAGAGAAGGGCAGGGGCGACGAGCAGCACGGCGGGGGGGAAGAACAGGCAGATCAACAGAGGCAGGATGAAGCCGCGGTTCTCCCGGCGTAGCCATCGCCAGAAGATGATGGGCATGATGATCGAGCAGGGCCGGCGGAAAGACGACGCAGAGGAGCACGGGCAGGACCCACTGCCGACTGGGCGTCGTGCTCTGACCGGTCGGCGATAATGTCGATGGATTGACAGTCGCGGTGGCGCCACAGCCGTGACATCGCACTTCGCCGACCCGGAATCGCCGAGGTGCAGTAGTCGCAGGCCTGGGCCCTGGCACCTTCTGCCTGCAGCAGGAAAGCCTTGAGCCACTGGCCACCCTGCGAGAGGCCGGGCACGAGCCGCTGTTCATGGCCGAGAAAGGTCATCGATGCTCCCATCAAGCACCCCAAAAAGCGCCCGGGACCGCCGGACGCAACAGACGAGACACGCTCTAGGATACCCAGCTTAAGAATAGCTGAAAGACGGGGGACATGATTTCCCCCGGCCCCCTCGAGATATTTCAGGTCAAGATGCGGGCGATGGGGCTTCGCCTGAAGCCCACGCCAAGCCGGAATCAAGCACCGGGATCCCGGTTCCCGGCGTTGCTGCACCAACAGCCCATGAATTGCTCGAATTCCCAAAGGATACCTGCGTCAGCCGCCGCAATGAATCGCCGTCTGCGGCTATCGGCCACGGCGAAAGGTTGTCGTAAATAACTTCGTCTTCGACAACGAGCGGTGTAAAGTACGGATCATCAAGCGGCGGGACGTCGGCCCGTTGAAGCGTAATCCGCCCACCTTCGTTGGGTAGCGTACCTCCGTAGCCGCCCACCAGCGGTACCGTTTCATCAATACCGTAGTGGGTCCCAAATGCGGCAGCACGGTCTGCATTTTCCAGGGCAGCGGGATTGAATCGCGTTATCACCAGCGTTGCGCAGGGGGCAATCGCGGTTGCCCGGATCGAATTCAAAGTCCACGCCCCCGCGGAATCCGCCAAGCGGCAAGATCAACCGCTTCCACCGTCGGATTGTGATTACGAACTCTAAATCGTTCGCGGTCATACCAGGATAAACGGCCAATGCCGAGTCAGACGGCTCGGCGGGGCGGTAGTTCACATCGCTAATCACCAACGGGCCGACGAGCGGATGTCCATTTTCACAGCCCAGCGACGTCGTGCTGAGGGACGACTCGCCCGTCTCGGCCAGAAAACGGCCGAAGCTCACGCCGTTCAGCACAGCACCAAAGTGCACGTCGTCCGCGAAATAGCGCACGCCTCCCGATCCATCGGGAACCACCAGCCACACGTCATCTCCTTGCGTTCCACTTAAAGCAAAATCGTCCGGTCCTGGATCGAGAGGCGTCGGATTGAAGTAGCTTCGATCG